>NZ_JBFAYT010000002.1:0-1002191 GCF_040681455.1 Kribbella sp. NPDC051770
CGGATGATTGCGTTCAGGCGGCACCTCTCGGAGGAGCGTCGGCGTGGGCCGGCGTCCGAGCCGCGTGCGAGCCGGCGCCTCTGCAGCGCGTGGGGCGGCGGCAGCTCAAGCACGAGCGGCGACGCGGGCCGGCGTTTCAGCGGCGCGTGGAACGACTGCAGTGCGGCGGCCGCAGGGCGAGCGCGCGCGGCGTGGGCCGGCGTCCGAGCCGCGTGCGAGCCGGCGCCTCTGCAGCGCGTGGGGCGGCGGCAGCTAAAGCACGAGCGGCGACGCGGGCCGGCGTTTCAGCGGCGCGTGGAACGACTGCAGCTCGAGTACGAGCGGCACGTGGAGCGACTGCAGCTCGGGTACGAGCGCCGCGTGGACCGGCGGGGGCGCCGCCTGGCCGGTGGCGCGCAAGCGCACACCCGTAACCGCGCACCCAAGCCCGAACACCAGCGGCGCCCGGCGGCTTCAGCTGCGGCCGTCGGGCTCGTTCCTCGGCCCGCGTTCGCCTTTGGGCTCGCGGGGGTGGGGGCTCGGTTGGTTGGCCTTGGTGCTTGCCGGGCCGGCGGCTGGGGCTATGCCCTGGTCGTACGTGAGGCCGCCGAAGTCCGCCATTTGGGTGAAGAACTGTTCGGCCGTGCGGACTTTCTCGATGGCAACCGCGGCTAGTTCTTGGCCGCGTTGGGCGCCGGCGCTTCGGGCTGTGGGGATGTCGGTGAGGCTCGCGAAGCCCTCGGCGAGGGTGCGGGCCAGGTCGGCGCGGAGGGCGGCCTGGCGGCGGGGGTCCTGGAGGAGGCGGGGAGTTGGGTTCGGGTGATGATCAGGTTCGCCAGCGCCTCCGGCCTGCGGGACGCCGACTCGCGAGCACCTGCACGCAGTACGTCGACAGCCCGCAGATCCTCGAACTCCGCCGCGAGCTCCGCGGCGAACATCCCGGCCGCGCTCGTCCAGCCGGGGTACGACGGCAGCATCGGCTCCGGCCCGGCGGCCACAGCGCGGGCCAGCGGTTCGGCGAGCTCGGGCGGCAGGACCCGGGAGACCAGACCGCGCAGCTCTGCCTGGGTGAGCGCCTCGATGAAACCCTCCTCCGCGGGGTCCTGCTCGTCGCGGCCGAGGTCGCGGATCCGGTCGTCGAGAGTCCAATCGGCCGGCGCCGTCAGATGCCCGAACTCGTGCGCGGCGGTCTTGAGCGCGCGCCAGCAGGTCTGCGCGAACCTCGGGTCGGACAGCGCGCCCGGGCCCTCGGCGTACAGGCGTCGGAGCGGCTCCACGACCAGCGGGCGGCTGAGCAGCAACCGGCCGTCCGCGGTCGCCTGGCCCCTGACGTCGTTCTCGCGATCGGGCGGCAGGTAGTCGATCCGGCCGTTCCAGAGCGTCGCCTCGGCGCGATAGTTGCTGACCACGTCAGCGGCGAGGCGGTCCCACAGGCCGTCGAAGCCGGGGACCTCGCTGGCCGGGTCGCGGCGCATCACTGCCGCTCGATCCGCTCCAGCACTCTGAGCAGCGCCGCGTTCATCTCCAGCGCGGCGTCCCGCTCGGCGTCGGTCGGCGCGACGGCCGCGATCCGGGCGACCTCGGCGATCCCAGCCTCGACGTGGGCGCGCTGCTCGGCCGCCGTACCGGCGGGAGCCTGCCGGGCGCGCAGCATCGCCTCGAACGCGTGCGCAACCGTCTCGCTCTGCGGCGCGGTCGCCTCCAGGAGCATCCGCTCGGTGGCCTCCAGGTATCGCAAGGCTTTCGCCGGGTCGTCCTCCACCGTCGCCGCCAGCCCGCGCAACCGCTCCACACCCGCCTTGAAAGCGGCGATGTCATCAGCCACACCGACCACCTGCGCCCGCTCGGCGGCGAACTCGTCGAATCGCATGCGAGCAGGATTCCACCTCGACCCGCGCGCCACCAGGTGGCGCGTCGGCGCGCGGCCGTCAACACTAGGCCCATGGCCAAGTACGAGGTGAACCCGGCAGCGGTCGAGTACGCGCGCAAGCTGATCGAGGGCCGGCAGTACGTGCTGGACAGCGATTGGGGCTCGGTGCAACCAGATGCCGAGGCGCAGAACGACTACCTGGCCAAGCACGGCTGGGACGAGTACGGCGCCTGGCACCTCGGCCTGACCGACGGCGCGAACGAGGAGACGAAGGCTCGGCACGCGTTCGTGTACGGCGATTTCCGGCGCATCCATCGGACCGGGCTGATCGCGTGCGTGTACCGGGCGGCAGAATGGCGGCACAAGAAGGTCGAGCTCGCGGCGCACGAGTTGTTGCAGCTGCTGGACGCGAAGGCGGGAATCGAGTGAAGCGGTTTGCTGGGGTGGTCTCGGTCGGGGTGCTGCTGGGCGGGATGATCGCCGCACCGGCTTCAGCTGCTGCAGCGCCGGGCGCGCCGGCTTTGGCTCCTGCGGTGCCGGGCGCGCCGGCTTCGGCTGCTGCGGAGCGGGTGTCTGCGCAGGCAACGGGCCTTGGGCAACTGACTGACCTCGTTGCGCAACGGATCGAGGTCGGTGACCTCGTGGCCGCCTCGAAGTTCGGCACGGACAAGCCGATCGACGACCCGGCGCGCGAGCAGGTCGTGCTCGACCAGGCACGTGCCTCGGCCGTGCAGCTCGGGATCGACCCCGAGGAGACGGCGACCTTCTTCCGCGACCAGATCGGGGCGAGCAAGGTCGTCCAGCGCGGCTTGTTCGCGCGCTGGACCGCGCATCCGGCGGAGGCGCCGACGACGCGCCCGGACCTCAACGAGATCCGGGCGACGCTCGACAAGCTGACCACCGAGCTGCTGCAGGCGTTACGCAGTACGACGAACGTCCGGCACGCCGGGGTGCGCTGCGTGGTGGAGCTGACCACCAGCAGCATCACCACCGGCTTCGAGCACCGGCTGGATCGCCTGCACACGCAGGCGTTCAGCGGTGCCGTCGGGCACGTCTGCAGCTAGCTCTTGCGGAAGCGCACCAAGGGGTAGACCGGGATTCCCGGCCCGCCGCGGAGCGGGCCCTCGAAGGTCGTCGCGCCGTCGAGCACCAGCCCGTGCTCGGCGCCGCGGGCGACCAGGTGGGAGAGGGCGTCGCCGGAGCGGGTGTCATCCGGTGAGCGGCCGGCGGCGTAGCGGCTGGCTTCGGACTTCTCGGTGGTGGTGATGAAGACCCCGCCGGGCCGCAGGACGCGGGCGACCTCGGCGATCACGCCCTCGGTGTCGTCGAGCAGGTGCAGCAGCCAGATCGCCACCACGGCGTCACACCGGCGGTCGGCGACCGGGAGATGCCCGACGTCAGCTGCCGCCACGTGCCCGGGCAACCGGTAGCGAGCGTGCTTGAGCATCGCGGGCGAGAGGTCGACCCCGTGCACGAGGTTGCCGAGAGCAACAAGCTCAGCGCCCACGATCCCGGTGCCGACAGCCAGCTCCAGCACCCGCGCAGTACCCGAAGGAATCAAGCGGTTGACTGCTTCCGCCGCCGCCCGGGCTCTTGTCTCGCCGCCTCGGGTTTCGTCGTAGATGGCGGCTTCGGCTTCGTCGTACGCGAAGTGGGGGTCCTGCCACAGCGACGGCCAGGGGATGCCGACCTCGGTGAGCATGCGGCGGAGCAACGGCAGCGAGAGACCGACGACGTTGTGGTAGTCGCCTTCGATGGCCGTCACGAACGGGCCGCCGAAGCCGTCGACGGTGAAGGAGCCGGCGACGACGAGCGGTTCGCCGGTGGCGACGTACGCGTCGATCTCCTCGTCGGTGAAGTCGGCGAAGTGCACGACCGTCGAGGCCAGCTCGCGGAGCTCCTGCTTGGTGTTGGTGTCGAAGAGGCAGTGCCCGGTGTGCAGTACGCCGGTGCGGCCGCGCATCATCCGCAGGCGTTCGCGGGCGATCTCCGGCGTACCGGGCTTGCCGTAGGCGATGCCGTCGATCTCGAGGACGGAGTCGCAGCCGAGGACGGTCGCGTGGTCGTCGAGGGTCGCGACGACCGCTCGGGCCTTCAAACAGGCCAGCAACCGCGCCAGCTCGCCAGGGCTCTCGGCGGTGACGTTGTCCTCGTCGACGCCGGAGACGATCACCTCGGGCTCGACGCCGGCGTTGCGCAGCGTCTTCAGGCGGGCCGGCGACTGCGACGCCAGGACGAACCGCGGCCGTTCACCAGAGCCGTTCACAGGCGGGCGAGCGCGCGGCGCAGCGGGTCGAGGCCGATCGAGCCCAGGTCCAGCGCTTCCCGGTGGAACGCACGCAGGTCGAACGCGGCACCGCGCCGCGCCCGCACCTCCTCGCGCGCCTGCAGCCAGATCCGCTCACCGACCTTGTACGACGGCGCCTGCCCGGGCCAGCCGAGGTACCGGTTCAGCTCCGAGCGCAGGAACTCGGTCTCCATCCGCGAGTACGCGCGCAGGAACTCGAACCCGAGCTCAGCGTTCCACCGCTCGCCGGGCCGGAACCCGAGCGGGTTGTCGCGCGGGATCTCCAGCTCGAGATGCATCCCGATGTCCACGATCACCCGGGCCGCGCGGAACCCCTGCGCGTCGAGCATGCCGAGCCGGGCGCCCGGCTCCTCCAGGTATCCCAGCTCTTCCATCAGGCGCTCGGCGTACAGGGCCCAGCCCTCGCCGTGCCCGGAGACCCAGCAGCCGATCCGCTGCCAGCGGTTCAGCGTCTCGCCGCGCAGCATCGTCTGCGCGACCTGCAGGTGATGCCCGGGGACGCCTTCGTGGTAGACCGTGGTCACCTCGCGCCAGGTGGCGAAGTCCTCGATCCCGGCCGGGACCGCCCACCACATCCGGCCGGGCCGGGTGGTCAGGTCCTCGCTCGGGGCGGTGTAGTAGATCGACCCGTCGGAGGTCGGCGCGATCATGCACTCGATCCGCCGGATCTGCTCGGGGATGTCGAAGTGCTCGCCGCCGAGCTCGGCGACGGCGGCGTCGGCGAGCTGCTGCATCCAGTCCCGGAAGGCTTCCTTGCCGTGGATCTGGCGGGCCGGGTCGTTGTCGAGCAGCTCGGCGGCTGCCGCGATGCTCTTGTCGCCACCGTTCAGCGACGCGGCGATGGTCTGCATCTCGGCGTCGATCCGGGCCAGCTCCTGCCAGCCCCAGGCGTAGGTCTCGTCGAGGTCGACGGCCGCGCCGAGGAAGTTGCGCGAGGCAAGCTCGTAGATGTCCCGGCCGACCGCGTCCCGGGCCCGGCCCTGCGGGACCACCTCGGCGGTCAGCCACTGGCCGAACTGGTCGTAGGCCTTGCGCGCCGACCCGGCGGCGGCCTCGACCGACGCCTTGACCGGACCCTCGGGCGCCCGCGCGGCCAGCCCGGCGAAGAAGTCGTCGCCCTCGGCGCCGGTCCAGCTGGCGATCCGGGTGGCCAGGTCGTTCAGCTGCCGTACGGCGGACACCCGGCCCTGACCGGCCTGGTCGAGCACGGTCTCGCGGAACCCGTCGAGCGTCGTCCCGACCTGGTTGAGCCGAATCGCGATCCGCTCCCAGTCCTCGGCCGAGGCGGTCGGCATCAGGTCGAACACCTGCCGGATCTCGGCCGGGATCGAGGTCAGCGCGTTCAGCTGCGACTGCGGTACGCCGGCCTCGAGGTTCTCCACCTCGAGCCCGAGCCGTTCCACGAAGGCGTCCTGCGCGACCTCCTCGCGCGGGCTGCCGGGCTGCAGAGCGCGCGCCTCGGCGAGCGCCCGCCGGTGCACCTCGAGCAGGCCGTCGAACCCGTTCGGCGAGTAGTCGGGCAGTTCGTGGTCGTGCCCCTCGACCCCCATGAAGGTCGCCGCGGTCGGCATCAGCTCGAGGTACTGCTCGAGGAACCGCTCGGAGACCTGGTCGATCGGGCTGTTCGGTGTGGTCGCGTCCGTCACGGCTCCGACCCTACCTGCCGCACGACCGGCGACTCCGTCATTTACCGCAGGCCTGTGGGTAACCTCAGGCACCGACTTGTCCAGGAGGGTCCGAATGCCGCAGTACCTCGACGGAGTCCGGCTGCTGCACCACCGCGAGCAGCAGACCACCACCGACGCCACGCTGACCTTCGCCGTGGGCGCTCGTGACGAGACGCTGCCGACCGTGGGCGTCGCGCACGCGCTGGAGCACCTGGTGATGAGCACTGTGCGCCGGCTGCCGATCCAGATCGATGCGACCGTCGACACCACGGCGACCAGCTTCGTCGCCTCCGGTACGCCGGAACGCGTCGGCGAGTTCCTGACCGGCATCTGTGCGGCACTGGCCAACCCGCCGGTCGAGCGGCTGGAGGTGGAGGCCGGCGTACTGGCTGCTGAGGACGGCTGGGTCACGCACCCGATGGCTGCTCTCCTCTACTTCATCCGGTACGGCGCCCGTGGCGCTGGTCTCGACTGGTTGGACGGGCCTGGCCCGGATGGCCTCACTGCCGATCAGGTGACCGCGTTCGCCCAGCGCTGGTTCACCGCCGACAACGCCGTACTGCAGCTCACCGGGCCGATCCCTGCCGACCTCAAGCTCCCGCTACCCACCGGCAGCCGCCCGCAGCACCAGCACTACCCCGCCCGGCAGTTCGCTGGCCCGGCGGTCGTCGGCATCGGCATCCCCGGCGCTGCCGTGCTGCTGTCGCTGCCGAACACCGATGCGGCCCGGACCGCCGCGCTGGCGACCGACGTACTGCAGCAGCGCATCGAGGAGAGTGCCCGGCACGGTGGAGGCCACAGCTACGTGGTCGACTACGACGCGGTGCAGCAGCAGGACGGCACGACCGACTGGGTCCTGTACGCCGAGGCCCGCGAGGGCGCCGAGCAGGAGGTGGCCCAGGCCGTTGTCGAGTCCCTCACCGATCTGGCCGCCGACGGCCCGTCCGAGGAGGAGCTGCAGCTGGCGCTGGACCGCTTCGAGGAGGAGCGCGCGACCACCGATGCCGAGCTGGGTGCCGAGTTCAACGTGCTGCGCCGGGAGCTGTTCGGTGAGCCTCCGGCCGAGCCACTCGACCCGGAGCGGGTGCGGGCGACCAGGCCGGACGACCTGGCCGCCGTACTGCGTGCTGCGCTGCCGACGGCCATCGGGTACGCCGCGGAGCAGGCGGTCGAGCAGTGGACCAAGCACGGGTTCACCGAGGTGTCGCTGTGCCCGGTCGGCGAGGAGCTGCCTGCTGGTGAGGAGTTCCGGCCGCCGCGGATGGCGCGGCTGTTCGTGCGGGAGGCACGGGAGACGGCGCTCGTGGTGACGCCGGACGAGCTGGCGGTCCGCGAGGAGGACGGCGTGCACCGCGTGCGGTGGGACGAAGTCGCCGGGGTGATGCGGGCCGGCGACGGGACGACGGTGGTGTTCGGGACGGACGGTTGCGTGATCCTGGTGTCCGGCGACCTCTACCGCGGCGGCCAGAAGGTCGTCGCGGAGCTGGAACGCCGAGTCGACCGCTCGCTGTGGTTCCAGGAGTCGCGCTTCAAGGCCGAGGACTAGGTGTGATGTCCAGGCAGGTTGTGGGATTGGGTACGGCGTTTGTAGATAGGTGAAGGCCTCCCCGGGGGTGTGGAGTGGAGCTGTCTAGGAACCTCTCCACGCGAGGAGGCCTTCATGGGTCACGTTAACGCGGCTTTGACGCCGAGACATCGTCTCCGGCTGGCGCGGCTGATCGTTGAGGACGGTTGGCCGCCGTCGCGGGCTGCTGAGTTCTTCAACGTGTCGTGGCGCACGGCGGACAAGTGGGCGCAGCGCTACCGCGACGAGGGACTGGCCGGCATGGCTGACCGGTCCTCGGCGCGACGCTCCCAGCATGCGAAGACCTCGGCGCGCAGAGTGCGACAGATTGTCCGGTTGCGATTGCGGCAGCGGCTGGGGCCGGTGCAGATCGGGGCCCGGATCGGTGTTCCGGCCTCGACGGTGCACGCCGTCCTGGTGCGGTGCCGGCTCAACCGGCTGTCGCACATCGACCGGGTCACCGGCGAACCGGCACGCCGCTATGAACGCTCCCGGCCCGGGGAGCTGATCCATGTCGATGTGACCAAGTTCGGCAACGTTCCCGATGGCGGCGGATGGCGGTTCGTCGGCAAGAGCCAAGGCGACTCCAACCGGCTGGCGACGCGGGACCGGACCGGGATCAAGGCCCGCAAGTACCACCCGAAGGTCGGAACCTGCTTCGTGCACACCGTCATCGACGACCACTCCCGGGTCGCCTACGCCGAATGCCACGACGACGAGAAGGCCACCACCGCGGCCGGTGTCTTGCAGCGGGCCGTGGCCTGGTTCGCCGAACGTGGCGTCACCGTCGAACGCGTGCTGTCGGACAACGGAGCTGCCTACCGCTCGTTCCTATGGCGTGACACCTGCACAGCTTTGGGGATCACCGCCAAGAAGACCAGGCCCTACCGGCCACAGACCAACGGCAAAGTCGAACGACTCCACCGCACCATGTCCGAGGGATGGGCCTACAAAAAGCTCTACACCTCAGAAGACACCCGCCGCGCCGCGCTGACAGGATGGCTACACCAGTACAACCATCACCGGCCCCACACAGCCCTCGGCAACCTTCCACCAATCACCCGACTGACCAACCTGCCTGAACATCACAACTAGGGCTCGAGCCCGTCCGGCGCGGTCTGGCGCCAGGAGTCGAGCACGATGTCGTAGAGCTCGTCGGCGCCTTCGAGCGCCGACAACCGCGCGCGGACCCACGCCGAGCCGGCCTCGTGCGGCGGGACCCAGAACTTCTCCGGCTCGGCGGCGATCAGCTCGTCACGCTCCAGCCGCGGGCAGCGGACCGCGAACGAGGTCTGGTCGTCCGGCACGGTCAGGAACATCCGCCCCGCGACGTCGAACGTCGGGTGGTTCCAGCGCTGCTTCTCCACCGTCTCCGGCAACGACAGCGCGACCCGGCGTACGTCGTCCGCGTTCAGCACGTCCCACTCCCCCAACAAGACAACAGTATGGTCCCCGACATCGAGGGGACCATACTGCCGTACTGCGGGGACACTCAGCGGGTCTTGGCCGGTCCCGGGATCAGCAGTGCGACGAGTGCGCCGACCGCGACCACCGCGGCGCCCACCCAGACCGCGGGGACCAGGCCGTCGACGTACCGGGCGGGCGACTCGTAGCCACCGGCGGAGGCGAAGACCGAGGCCAGCACCGCGACGCCCATCGCGACGCCGACCTCGCGGACCGTGTTGTTGGTTCCCGACGCCACGCCCCGGTCGTTCTCGGCCGCCGCGCCCATCACCACGCTCGCGGTCGGCGCGAAGGTCAGGCCCATTCCGACGCCGGCCAGCACGAACGGTACGACGTACGCGCTGTAGGTGACGTCGACCGTGGTGACGACAGCCATCCAGCCCAGCGCCACGGCGAGCAGCGCCTGCCCACCCGCGATCAGCACTCGCGCTCCGACCCGGTCGACGATCATCCCGGCGATCGGCGCGACCACCATCGGCGCGGCGGTCCAGGGCAGCGTCCGCAGCCCGGAGTCGAGCGGCGAGTAGCCCTGCACGACCTGGAAGAACTGCGCGAGCAGGAAGACCGCGCCGAACACACCGAGCGAGAAGGTGAACGACGTCGTGTTGACCACGCTGATCGCGCGGATCCGGAACAGCCGCAGCGGCAGCATCGGCGCCGGCGTGCGGCTCTCCCAGACCACGAACGCGATCAGGAGCGCGGCACCACCGACCAGCGCGCCGAGCACCGGCCCGGACGTCCAGCCGTCGTCAGCACCGTGGACGACACCCCACACGACGCCGAGCAAACCGGCCGCCGAGAGCACCAGCCCGGCCACGTCGAAGCGCCGGCTGCCGCCGTACGACTCGGTCAGGACGCGGGCGACGAACGGCAGCGCCAGCACGCCGATCGGGACGTTCAGCCAGAAGATCCACTGCCAGTTCAGCCCGTCCACGACCGCGCCGCCGACCACCGGCCCGACCGCGACGCCGAGCCCGGAGATACCACCCCAGATCCCGATCGCGGCACTGCGCATCTTCTCCGGTACGGCGGCCGACAGCAGCGTCAGCGACAGCGGCATCACCGCGGCCGCACCGACGCCCTGGATCGCGCGGGCGCCGATCAGCATCCACGGCTCGGTCGCCAGTGCGCAGGCCGCCGACGCGAACGTGAACAGCGCGAGCCCGGCCAGGAAGATCCGGCGCCGACCGAGCCGGTCGCCGATCGCCGAGGCAGTCAGCAGCAGCGCCGCGAAGGACAGCGTGTAGGCGTTCACGAACCACTGCAGGTCGGTCAGCGAGGCGCCGAGGTCCTGCTTGATGACCGGCAGCGCCGTGGTCACCACCAGGTTGTCGAGCGTGACCATGAAGACGGGAATGCCGACCACGGCGAGCACCGCGCCGAGCGGTCGGGCGGTGCGGACCCCGGGGTCGAGGACGGTCGATGTCATAGCGCGCATCCTTTGTTGTTATCGACTGATAACAAGCAAGGTATGCATTGACTGATAACATGTCAAGTGACGCAGAGGAGGACCCGCATGACCAGAACCAGGCTGACCGCGGCCGAGCGCGGCGAAGAGGTGCTGCAGGCCGCCATCACGGCCTTCGGCGAGTCCGGGTACGCCGGGACGAAGACCGACGAGATCGCCCGGCTGGCCGGGGTCTCGCAGCCCTACGTGATCCGCCTGTTCGGCACCAAGCAGCAGCTGTTCCTGGCCACGCTGGAGCGGGTCTGCGACGAGATCGAGCAGGCGTTCCGGACGGCTGCCGAGCGCAAGTCCGACCTGGAGTCGCTCGGCGACGCGTTCAACCAGCTGCTCGTACGCCGTGAGCTGCTCGTGGTCCTGCTGCACGGTTTCGCCGCGAGCGCGGAGCCGGCCATCGGCGAGGCGTCGCGGGAGCGCTTCGGCGGGATCTACCGGCTCGTCCGCGACCTGACCAACTCGTCGCCGGAGGAGACGCGGGAGTTCATGGCGACCGGCATGCTGCTGACGGTGATGGCCGCCATGCAGGTCGTCGGGCCGAACCCGGTCGCCTGCACGTGGGCCACCGACCTGCTGGAGAACCTCTAGTCGTTCACCGATTGCCCGGAGGCGAACCAGACCGCTGCTGTCGCCGCTGCGAGCGCGGCGACGGTGACGATCAACGAGCCGGGCACCCCCGCGCCGCGTACGACGGAGGCGCCGATCGCGACCAGCGGCGCGAGCAGTACCGCGATGCTTGTCGGCAGCAACCACCTGCGCAGCGAGCGGCGTCCGACCTTCGCGTACGACGGCAGCTGCGCGGCGTACGCCGATGCCAGGTGGAGCAGGAGGAGGCCGAGCGCGGTGACCACCGTCGACCAGCCGACCTCCACTGGCGCCCGGAACAACCAGCCGACCAGTACGACGAGCAGAAACAGCAGCGCTGCAGCTGAGTCAGGCAGCACGAGGCAGACCAGCAGCAAAGCACCAGCGGCGATCGACACTGCGTCCATCTGATCCCACGGCTGCAGCGCCGGGACCAGCAGGGCGATCAGCCCACCCACTGCGATCAGCAGCCGCGCAACCAGAGGCCCGCGCCCGAACGCCCGCAGCTCCCCGAGCCAGCGCGTCAACCGATCAGCGATGCTCACAACCCACCCCCTCCACAATCGACGAGCACCACAAAGGTTTTGGGGCCGCCCGGTCTGGACTGAGGAGGGAGGGAGCGCAGCGACCGACCGACGAGGGAAGACCGGGCGAGAAAGCCCCAAAACCCGCGGCGACGAAGTCGACGCCAAAGACACAGCTCATGAGCGCATCCTCGGCGCCGAGGCGACGCGCGCTGCATCGCGCAGCACCTCGTCCAACGTCCCAGCACCCCGCCACCGCACAGTAGGCACTCCCAAGTCCCCCAGCCGGTCCAGCTCGCGGCGCCGCTCCAGCAACCGCAGCCGCCAGGCCAGCGGCCAGGCCTGCGAGTCGTGCTGATCCAGATCGATCACGTCCGCCACGTCGTCCGGCAACGTGTCCACAGCAATCACCGTGCACCCGGAGTGCACCAGCGTCACCACATACCCGAGCACCGCGGGCCGCAGCAGCGGGCTCAGCACCAGCACCAGGCTGTCCGCGCGAATCCGGTGCCGCCGCGCGAGCGACTGCTCGTCCTGCTGCCGGCCCTTCTGGTCAGCGTGGACCAGCACGTCCAGGATCCGCCGCAGGTGCGCCCGCCCGCTGCCTGCGCGCACACCGCCGACCGCCGTACCGGTGTCGACCAGGCGCACCCGGTCGCCGTGCCGCAGGTAGTGCTCGGCGATCGACGCGGCAGCGCGTACAGCCGTGTCCAGGCTGCTGGAGCGCCCGTCGATGCCCTCACTGATCCCGACGTCACCACCGGTGTCCAGCAAGATGACGACCTCGGTGTCCCGGTCGGACCAGGTCGACGTGACGTGCAGCTCCTGCGTCCGCGCCGACACCGACCAGTTGATCCGCCGTAGCCGGTCGCCGGTCCGGAACGGCCGGACTCCCGACAGCTCGGTCCCCTCACCCGGCCGCCGCGACCGGTGCAGCCCGACCAGACCAGCAGGCCGCGGTACGGCGTCGACAGCCTCAAAGCCCTCCCGCAGCGGCAACGTCGTCACGGTCAGCGCCGCAGCATCCGGCAACTGCACCCGGTACGACCCCAGGTCCGACGTGGCGATGACCTGCGGCCGCTCCAACCGCCGCAGCCCCCACCGCTCGGACCGTACGCCGACCTCGACCTCCACCGTCCCGTCAGCCGCCGACTCGGCCACCGCGGCCTGCGGCGGGTCGTACCGGAACCACTGCGTTCGCGGCACCGCCGCGACCACCAGGTCGATGTCCGGGTCGACAGCGCCCGGCACCAGCACGCGGTACGTCGTTGCCTGCCCTTCGAACAGCACGTCCGCGTCCAGCTCGGTCGCCACCTGCGGAACGCTCCGCGGCCGGAAGAACCGTCCCCAGACCGCGACGAACCCCAGCGGCATCCCGAGCACGGCCAGGTCCGGCCGACGCGCGACGACCGCCACCAGCAGCAGCCCGGCGGCTACGCAGACCACCCGGATCTGCGCGTGGGTCGGCCGCCAGGTCACTGCCGGGCGCCCACGACGGTCGGCGGCGCCGGCACCTGCGTCAGCACCGCCCGTACGACGCTCGCGCCGGTCACCTCGTGCAGCCACAGCTCCGGCCGCACAGTGATCCGGTGCGCCAGCGCAGCGACCGCGACAGCCTTCACGTCCTCCGGTACGACGTAGTCGCGGCCCTGGATCACGGCGTACGACCTGGCGGTCAGCAGCAGCGCCAGCGAGCCACGCGGTGACGCACCGACGAGTACCTGCGAGTCCCGCCGGGTAGCGGCGGCCAGCTCCACGCAGTACCGGCCGACGGTGTCGTCGACGGTCACTGTCTCGACAGCGCGCTGTGCGGCGAGCAGACCGGCCGCGTCGGTGACCGCCTCGACGTGCTGATCCTCCTGGCGCCGTGCCATCCGGCGCTGGAGCACCTGCCACTCCTCGTCGGCGCTGGGGTAGCCGAAGCCGATCCGCAGCATGAAGCGGTCGAGCTGGGCCTCCGGCAACGGGTAGGTGCCCTCGTACTCGACCGGGTTCGCCGTGGCCAGCACGTGGAACGGCACCGGCAGCGGGAAGGTCTGGCCCTCGACGGTGACCTGGTGCTCCTGCATCGACTCCAGCAACGCGGCCTGGGTCTTCGGCGGCGTCCGGTTGATCTCGTCGGCGAGCAGCAGCCCGGTGAAGATCGGTCCGGGCCGGAAGACGAACTCGCCGTTCTTCTGGTCGTACACGAAGGCGCCGGTGACGTCGGAGGGCAGCAGGTCCGGCGTGAACTGGACCCGCCGGAACTCCAGCCCGAGCGCTTGCGCGAACGACCGCGCGGCCAGCGTCTTGGCCAGGCCCGGGTAGTCCTCGAGCAGCACGTGCCCGCCGGCCAGGACCCCGGCCAGCACCAGCTCGAGCGCCTCGGCCTTGCCGACCACGGCCTCGCCGACCCGCTCCAGCACCCGCCGGCTCAGCTCCGACACGTCGCCCGGGCTCAGTTCCCGATCAGTCACGGTTCCTCACAGCTTCTCGATGGTCTGGACAGCCTGCTCGATCTCGGCGAACGACGCCGTGCCCGGCCCGGTCCCGGTGATCAGGTTCCACAGCTGGTCGCCGACCAGCGCGCGGGCGCGGTCGGGCTCCTGCTGCGGGTCGATGCCGTGCCGGTGCACCAGCCGGTCGGTGGTCAGCTCCAGCAGCAGCGGCCGGACCCGCCGGGCGAACGTCAGCGACCCCTCACCGCCGCGGCGCTCGCGTCCGGACTCCTGCACCCAGGTGGCCAGGAACTGGGTCCGGTTGTCGTTGCTGCGGCTACGCAGCTCGGCCCACTTCTCGTCGAAGCGCGACGGCCAGGTGGTCTCGACGAGCTGCGGGAAGACCAGCCGGAGCGCCACCGACACGAACGCGATCGCCAGCGCCAGCCCGACGAACCACATCGGACGCGGCGCCGTACCAGCCAGCCCGAACCCAGCGATCGCCAGCAGCGCGGCGACGATGCAGATCAACAGGTGCCTCAGCAGCACGCTGTTGAAAGACCGCAGCTTCTCCTTCACCGCGCCGCCACCGCGGCCGCCAGCTCCTCGCGCAGGCTGAGCAGCGCCGCTCTCGCCTGCGTGCGAGCCTCTTCCGTCGACCCGTGCGTCGAGTAGCGAGCCTCCCGGTACAGCTGAGCGAGCCTGAGCAGCTCCGGCTCCGAGATCCCACCCACACCAAGCACTCGCACAGTGAACTCCGCGGGCGTCTCCGACGGCTCCCGGGCAACACCAGCCGACGCGGCCGCCTCCTCCAGCGCGACCCAGCACGCGATCACCGCGTCGGTCGCCGTACCGGAGTCCACAGTCGACAGCCCCGACTCCACAGCCTCAGCGAGCCGGTCCACCTTCACCCGTTCCCAGTCGGTGTCGTCGTCCTCGCCCTGCGGCAGCTCGACCTTCCGCAGGATCCGGTAGACCACCCGCAGCAGGAACAGCACCAGCAGCACCCCGGCGGCGTACACGAGCGCCGTCCAGAGCGCCTTGAGCCACTCCGGCATCTCGATCGGCTCGATGTCCTTCGGCGTCGGCTGCCCGCTCGGCGTCGGCGCCACCACCGACTGGCTGCTGTTGAACGTCGGCGGCGTCCGCGGCGCCGCGGTACGGGTGCTCTCGCTCACCGGCTGCACGCTCCCGCCGGCCGACGCGAACACGACCAGCACCACGGCCCCGACTCCCAGCACGAGGGCAGCAACCACTGCCACCACACTGCGTCGCGTCGGTTGCATCCCGGAAGACTAACCGCGAATCAGAAGCCGGTGTCGAGCCAGGGGAGGCGCTTTCCGAGGAATGCCCGGGAAGTTGCAGCAAGTGCCCCTTCGGTGCGCTCCTCGACCAGCCCGGCGGCTCCCAGCAGCTCCAGCGACGGCTTGCCGAGGTAGACCGCGCCCAGCTCGCGTACGTCGACCAGTACGTCGGCCGGCCGGTCCGTCTGCTCGCAGGTCGCTCCAGCGGGTCCGCCGACCAGGTGCCAGTGCCCGGCGTTCCAGGGCAGGAAGTCGTCGCTGACACCCAGTACGACGTCCAGCTCCTCGGCGTACGTCCGGCCGGCCAGGGCCTTGCCGACATCGGCCAGCCGCACCCACAGCCCGTCCGCCGTGGTCGGCTTCGGCGCTCGCGGGTCGACGAGCAGGGACAGCAGTGGGTCGTCCGACGGCAGCTGCTCGTACGTCGTCTCGCTCAGCAGATCCTGGTTGAGCAGGAACTGCCAGAGCGCGGCGTGCGAGGCCAGGTCGCGGGCGTGCACGCGGGAGACGTCGACGAAGCCCTTGGTGGTCCGGCGGGTCCGGAAGTGCGCGTAGCCCGTCACCTCTCCGTCGACCGAGGCCAGCACGCAGCGCAGCGGTGAGGCGCCGCTGGTGTTGGTCACCACGTTCTCGCCGCCGACGTAGGACTCCCAGCGGGCGTCGTGGTGGAACATGCCCGGGCGCCCGAGCGCCTCGTCGTTGTGGATCCGCGTCGTCACCGGGCGGGCCTCCACCGGGTCGGCGTACCGGACGCGGACCTTGTCGGCGCCTGCGACCGGGCGGAGCGCCCGGGAGGCCTTCGGCACGGTGATCTGCTGGTGGTCCGAGCCCAGGCCGTAGCCGAAGCGGCCGTAGATCACCGGCTCGCTCGCGGTCAGTACGGCGACCGGCTCGACACCGGTCTCGTGCAGCTCGGTGAGCTGGGCGCGCATCAGGTCGCGCAGGATGCCGCGACGGGTGTGCGTCGGGCTGACGCACACCATGCTCACGCCGGCGACCGGCAGCTGACCGCCCGGCACGCTCATCGTCATCCCGAACGACGTGGTGTGCCCGGTGAGCTCCTTGTCCTCCGACGCGACGATGCTCCGCGCCGGCTCCCACATCTTCTGCTCGGCGAGCAGCTGCGCGTCGCTCCAGGGCTCCGCGAACCCCAGGTTCAGCAGCTTGACCAGCTCGGCCCACTCGCCCTCGTACCGCCCGATGGAGTTCGTCATGGCCCTTGCCTACCAGACTCACCCGTCCACTGCCCCCGACTTTCGGGAGCAGTGGACGGGGAGCACTCACAGCGTGATCGACCAGTTCGTCAGCGTGCCGGTGTCACCCGGCCCGTTGTCGCCGATGCGGAGCGTCCAGGTGCCTGCGGCGTTCTCGGTCGTCGGAACCGAGTACGTCTTGCTGCTCGGCAGCGGGTGGCAGGTGCTGCCGCCGTAGCGCTGCAGGTAGTACCAGCGGCCGCTCGGTGAAACCAGGCTGATGTTGAGGTCCTCCAGGCAGCTGTGGTTGCCCTCGACCGTCACCTTGACCGGACTGGTCGCCCGGCCCGTCGCTGTCGACCGCACTGCGCTGACAGCCGTCTGGAAGTCCCGGATCGGGTAGTCGGTGCCGTTGCTGAACGTGCGCCCGCCGCTGCTACCCGGCTGCGTCCGTGCCGACACCGCTGCACTCTGCGGCGACTTGTTGCCCGCAGCGTCCTTCGCCTGCACGGTGAACGAGTACGCCGTGTCGGCCGCGAGCCCGCTGACCGTGGCCGACGTACCGGCGACCGACGTCGCCAGGGTGCTGCCGTTGTAGACGTCGTACCCCGTGACCCCGACGTTGTCGCTGGCAGCGTCCCAGGCGAGCGAGACCGAGCTGCTCGTCGTACCGGTGGACCGGACGTTGCCCGGCGCGGTCGGCGCCTGCGTGTCGTCCGGGTCGCCCGGCCCACCGTCACCGACCAGCAGCGTGAGGTTCCACTTGGCCAGTGCCTCGTTGACCGGCTGGAAGATCGAGTTGTCGTCGTTCGCGACGCAGCTGGAGTTGCCGCCGGAGTGCAGCCCGACCGCCTTGTCGCCGCGCAACCAGGCGCCACCGGAGTCGCCGCCCTGCGAGCAGGCGTCGGTCGTGGTCAGTCCGTCGATCACCACGTTGCCGTAGTCGATCGACTGGTTCACCGCCCGCACCTTGCCGCACTCGAACTTCGGCGCGGTGTTGCCGGAGTGGCAGACCGTCTCGCCGACGATCGCCTCGGCCGAACCGGTGACGGTGATCGCCGGCTGACCCCAGGTGTTGACCGCCGCGGAGATGTTCCAGCCGGGCTCGGTGACCGCGACAACGCCCATGTCGCCCTCGCGGGCGTTGATGCTGCGGCTGCCGCCGACGTTCGACGTCCCGAGCCGGTTCTGCTGCCCGCTCGCGCCGTACGCCGCCTGGTTGGCGTCGTTCGTGCAGTGCCCGGCGGTCAGGAAGTGCTTGTTGCCCTGGGCATCGGTCGCCGGGAAGCCGACCGAGCAGTTGCTCTCACTGCCCGGCCACCACGGATCGCCGGGATGCACGTCGCCCGCCTGCTGGCTGAAGTTCGTCGTGGTCCGGACGACCTGGACGCCGTCGCCGAGGCTTTTCAGCGCGCCGTACGCGCCGCGCGCCTTGACCACGACCTTGTTCGAGACCGGGTCGATCCCCCAGCTCTGCAGGCCCGCGGACCGGTCGGCCCGCGCGATCTTGTCCACCTGGGCCAGCAGAGCGTCCAGGTCGGCCTGGCTGCGCGCTACCAGCTTCGGCGTCGCGCCGGCCCGGCGTACGCGATCGGCGGCGGCCGCGTCGGTCACCGCGACGTGCAGCCTGCCGTCGTCGGCGATCCACCGCCCCGCCAGATCCGATGCCTTGGGCAACTTCTCCGACACCTGCTGGGGGCTGACCTGCTGCGGAGCGGCCGGCGAGGGCTGCGCCGCCCTGGCCGGCCCGCCGATCGCGACCAGACCGGCCACCAGGCCCACGACCGCGGACCCGCCGATCACCATTGTCCTGCGCCGTTTCATGGATTCGCTCCTTGTTCGTCCGGAGGGGTGGCCCGACCCTAGGAGCGAAATCCGGCGACCGACATCGCCGAGATCCCTTTCACACTTAACAAAACGCGCTTCCACAGTTCACAGCTGGAAGCGGAAACCGTACCGGCCGGGCCCGAAGTTGAGGGCCACACCGTGCACCGAGGAACTGGGCTCAACCGCCCGCACCTGCTCGGCGTCGTCGTCCAGCTGGGCGTACTGCTCGCACCACAGCGGCGTCTGCTCGAAGGAGATCTCCAGCACGTACTCGCGCACCGGCAGCCGGAACTTGCGCTCGTAGTTGTCGGCCGGCGGGTACGGCGGTGAGTTGACCAGTTCGTGCTCGGTGATCACCGTCTCGCCCTTGCGGAGCGCGCGATCGAAGAGCAGCTCGGCGACGAGCAGCCCGTCGCCCGGGCGCGAGACGACGCGACCGAGGTGGCAGTGCCGCAGCGGGCGGATCGCCGGGAGCGGGCGGTCGTGCTCGTCGAGGTGCATGATCACGACCCAGCGGTCCGGGCCGTCGGCCTCGGCGCGCAGCACCTGGCGCGAGTGGTACGAGAGCTCGCCGCCGTCAGCCCCGACGTACACGTGGTCGTACTGGCTGATCCGGGTCAGGCGCTCGTCCCAGCGGATGTCGACCTCACTGACCGCGTCCTCGACCGGATCGGGCTCAGGCCAGTACGCCGCCACCTCGGACGACGGGACCGTGCTCAGCCAGCGACCGCGACGGCGCGGTGGGCCGAGCGACGACGAGAGGGTGCCGGCCGGGACTTCCAGTACGGACTCCAGCAGCGCCACGGCGAGCAGCGAGTCACGGCGCTCCGGGCGGGAGCGACCGGACTGCCAGTAGCTGAGCGTCGCGAGGCTGACGGTCACCCCTTGGGCGCGCAGGCGGTCGCGGATCCGCTCCAGGCCGAGCCCGCGCGCCCGGATCGCCGCGCGCAGCACGCCGGCGAAGTCGTCGTCCGCTGCCTCCGACCGGTCCGGCACCGCGCCTCCTCGAGTCCCCCTCGGAGGCTAGCCCGCGCCCGCCGCCGCGGGGAAGCGCGGGGCGAGCGTGACCGGATTAACAGTTAACAGCCGATTTCCCGGCCAGGCGCGAAATTTCCCGCCCTGACGGGAAACTCTTCCGCGTCAACCTCTGGACTGATGAAAACCGTTTTCATATACTCGGACCATGGCCGCCCATCGGAAGACCCCGCTGTCCTTGCTCGTAGGGCTCTCGACGACCCTTCGCGGGCCGGTCCTGCAAGCCGTCACCGACCCGACCACCGTGGCGATCGTCGTCGACCAGGACGAGCTGCGCAGCCGCGGCGTCCTGACCTGGCAGGTGCTCGACGCCGGCGGCCCGATCGACTCCGGCGAGTTCACCGTGGGCGACGACTGCGGCGCCTGCCAGCTGATCGAGTCGCTGCTCCCGCTCCTGGAGACGCTGGTCGCGCGCGCCCACTGGCAACACCTCGTGCTCGCGACACCGCCCGCGATGGAGGCCCGGCCGCTCGCCAGCGCGCTGGTCGCGACGATGCCGGAGATCGAGGTCGACACCGTCACCTGCGTCGTCGACGCCGTCCTGCTGGTCGAGCAGCTGTCCGGCGACGAGCTCCTCGACGAACGCGGTCTCGCCCTCGGGCCGCCGGACCGGCGCAACGTGGCCGAGCTGACCGCCCGCCAGATCGAGTACGCCGACATCTGCGTGCTCGCGAACGCGCACCGCAGCCAGGCGCCCGAGCGGCTGCAGAACCTGCTGCTCCACCTGAACCCGCGCACCACCGTCGTACCGGCGGATCCGGCCGGCGTACCGGCTGCTGCGGTCGCGCGGACGGGCCGGTTCGACTTCGCTGCTGCTGAGGCGTGGGCCGGGGAGATCGCCGACGGCGAACGGCTCCAGCCGAGCGGCGACGGGGTGACCACGGTGTTGTGGCGCTCCACGCGGCCGCTGCATCCGGCGCGGCTGAACGATGCTCTGGAGGACATCGTCAACGGGGTGGTTCGGAGTCGGGGTGTCGTCTGGCTGGCCAACCGGCCGACTCAGCGGGTGCGGTGGGAGTCGGCGGGTTACAGCGCCTCGTTGGGGACGCTCGGCGAGTGGTCGGACACCAACCACCTCGCCGAGTGCACGGTGGTCGCCACGGGTGTGGGGCTGGATCCCGCGCGTTTGCAGTCCGTCCTGGACGCCTGCCTGCTCACGGAGTCGGAGCTGGCGACGCTGGACTGGCAGACGCTGGAGGACCCGTTCGCTGGGGTGCTGTAGACCCCGCTGCCGCTCAGCGCGGTGCTGTAGACGCTGACGCTCAGGTGGTCGCGCCCGGGTGCCTCACCCCCTGACGACGCCCAAGTGGTCCGCGGCGACCTGGTGCAGGTGGTCGATGTCGGACGACACCGTCGCGTAGCTGTACCCCTCGCTCAGCCGACGCTTGGCCGAGGGCCCGTCGTTGGTGTGGATGCCGGCGGCAACCCCAGCCGCCGCGGCAGCCTGGGCGATCCGCTTGATCGCGGCCTCGAACGGCTCGGCGACGTCCGGGTCGCCCGGGAACTTGCCGCCGATCGCCAGGCACAGATCGGACGGACCGACGTAGATCCCGTCCAGCCCCGGCGTCGCACAGATCGCCTCGACGTTGGCCAGCGCGCTCGCGGTCTCGATCATCGCCAGGACGACGGTCGTCGCGTCGGACTCGGCGGGAACCGGGCCGATGCGCTGCCCGGCCCGGGTCGGCCCGAACGACCGGATCCCGCTCGGCGGGTACTTGGCCGCCCGGACGGCGTACGCCGCGTCCTCGGCGGTGTCGATCAGCGGCACGATCACCCCGGTCGCCCCGGCGTCGAGCGCGCGCCCGATCGGCGTCGCGTTGTTCGCCTCGACCCGCACCAGCCCAACAGTCGAGCCAGCAGCCGCGTCGATCGCGAGCAACCCGTCCAGGATCCCCCGCGTGCTCAGCAGCCCGTGCTGCCCGTCGAGCACCACGTAGTCGTACCCGACGCTCGCGATCCGCTCGGTCGACGGCGGCGAGTCCAGCACCACCCAGTAGCCGACGAGCGATTCACGGGCGCGAAGACGGCTGGCGAAGTTGTTCACGCGACCGTTCTACCCGATCGGCCCTACCCGAGCAGCGGCAGCCGCGCGGCGTACTCCCCCAGCATCTCCCGGTCCGCCGCGCTCAGCGGCTCCCGCCCGGTGCCCTTCAGCACGTACGTCGTCGTGTCCCACCCGATCACGTCCCACGCCTCGGGCCCGAACAGCCCGTCGAGCGTCCGCGCCGTCACCTGCAGCCCCTCCGGATCAGGCTCCGGCGCGCCGTCCAGGTCCACGGTGAGATCCAGGTGGTGCACGGTTGCCTCCAGCACCAGCGTCGCGACGAAGTCCTTCGCCGCCAGCACGTGCCCCTGCGTCTCGACCCGCTTGCCCTTGTCCGCGACCCCGAGCGCCGCCGCCCGCACCGCCGCCTCGGACACCTCCCGCCACTGCGCGACGAGCTGCACCGAAGGCCGTTCGTACGCCGAGGCGACCACCTGCACGAACCGCGAGTCCCCGTCCGCTCCCGGCGGGAAGTCCTTCCAGTACGACACGAAGTCCCGGTCCGGATCCAGCACCGACGGCGACGCGAACGCCGTGAGCGCCCGCTGCGCGTCGTACAGCAGATGCACGAGCAACGGCCCGACGGCCATTCCCGGGCAGCGCGTCGGCCGCGCGAAGTCCGCGTCCGACAGTCCCTGCACGACCTCGGTCACCCGCCCGTAGGCCCGCCCCAACGTCCCAGCCGGCCACAACGGCAACGCCCCACGCTCAGGAGCCTTCATACTCCGAGCGTAAAACCGGTCCGGTCCCGATCCAACCTTCGCGACCAGTACCGGCCACGTCCGGTACCGCGGACGGTCAGACCGGCGGGACCCCGTGCCGCTTGGTGCTGAAGTGCCGGTCCTTGGTCTGTGCCGCCGCCAGCCGCGCGATCAGGTCCTCGCGCAGGTTCTCCGGCTCCACGATCGCGTCGATCACCAGATCGGCGGCCAGCCGCAGGATGTCGATGTCGGTCTCGTACTCCTCGCGCAGCTTGGCGACGTACTCGACCCGCTCGGTCTCTTCGGCGATCTCCTGGATCTTGTTGTAGTAGACCGCGTTGATCGCCGCCTCCGGGCCCATCACCGCGATCTTCGCGGTCGGCAGCGCGATGCACGCGTCCGGCGAGAACCCCGGCCCGCACATCGCGTACAGCCCGGCGCCGTACGCCTTCCGGACGATCACCGACACCGTCGGCACGGTCGCCTCGGACACCGCGGTGATCATCTTCGCACCGTGCCGGATGATCCCGGCCCGCTCGACCTCGGACCCGATCATGAACCCCGGTACGTCGCACAGGTACACCAGCGGCACGTTGAACGCGTCGCACAACCAGATGAACCGCGCCGCCTTGTCCGCGGAGTCGACGAACAGCACGCCGCCCTTCACGGCCGGCTGGTTCGCCACGATCCCGACCACCTGACCGGCCAGCAGCCCGAAGCCCGTCACTAGCTCCGGCGCGTACGCCGGCTTGAGCTCGAAGAACGTGTCCGCGTCGAGCAGCGCGTCGATCACGTCGTGGATGTCGAAGCCGACCGACTCCTCGGCCGGCACCAGGTCACGGGTGAAGTCGCGGCCCGGCGCGGACGCGTCGTACGACGGCGGCCGGACCTGCCACGAACCGGGCAGGTAGGAGAAGTACTGCTTGGCCAGCTCGATCGCCTCGGTGTCGTCGCTCGCCAGCAGGTCGCCGCAGCCGGACACCGAGGTGTGCATCCGAGCGCCGCCCATCTCCTCCAGCGTCACCTTCTCGCCGACGACCATCTCGGCCATCCGCGGCGACCCGAGGTACATCGAGGCGTTGCCGTCCACCATGATCACCAGGTCGCAGAACGCCGGGATGTAGGCGCCGCCGGCCGCGGACGGGCCGAACAGGCAGCAGATCTGCGGCACCTTGCCGGACAGCGCGACCTGGTTGTGGAAGATCCGGCCCGCGCCGCGCCGGCCCGGGAACAGGTCGACCTGGTCGGTGATCCGGGCACCCGCGGAGTCGATCAGCCAGAAGATCGGCAGCTCGTCGCGGAGCGCGATCTCGGTGATCCGGACGATCTTCTCGACCGTCCGGGCACCCCACGACCCGGCCTTCACGGTCGGGTCGTTGGCGACCAGCAGCGCCGGCCGCCCGTCGACCAGCGCCCGCCCGGTGACGACGCCGTCCGCGGGCAGGCCCGGGTTCAGCGCGTTGGCCAGCTGCGCGTCCTCGACGAAGCTGCCCTCGTCGACGAGCAGGGCGATCCGGTCCCGTACGTAGAGCTTGTTCTGCGAGTCGAGCTTGGCCTTGGCCTTCTCCGGCGGTGCCAGGGTCGCTTCCCGCGCGACCTTGACCTCTGTCCAGTGATCCCGGGTCATGTCCTCATCATTCCACTGGGAGCCCGAGGCCCCGCGCGATCAGCATCCGCTGCACCTCCGACGTCCCCTCACCGATCTCGAGGATCTTGGCGTCGCGGTAGAACCGCGTCACCGGGTACTCCTCCATGAAGCCGTAGCCGCCGAAGACCTGCGTCGCGATCCGGGTCGCGGTCACCGCGGCCTCGCTCGCGTACAGCTTCGCGACCGCCGCGGCCTGCTTGAACTCCTGGTACGGCGCCCCGGCGTCCTTCAGCGCGGCCGCGCGGTACACGAGCAGCTCGGCGGCGTCGGCCATCACCTTCAGGTCGGAGATCTGGAACGCCACGCCCTGCTTCTGCCCGATCGGTACGCCGAACGTCTTGCGCTCCCCGGCGTACTGGACCGACATCTCCAGGCAGGCCTTGATGCAGCCCAGCGCGACCGCGCCGATCGCGACCCGGCCGTCGTCGAGGGTCGCCAGGAACTGCGCGAAGCCGCGGCCGCGCTCGCCGAGCAGGTTCTCCTTGGGGACCCGGCAACCCGCGAACGACAGCGGGTGCGTGTCCGAGGCGTGCCAGCCGAGCTTGTCGTACTGCGCCTCGGCGACGAAGCCCGGCGTACCGGCCGGGACGATGATCGTGGAGATCTCCGGGCGCCCGTCGGGGCGCTCGCCGGTGCGGGCGGTGACGGTGACGACCGAGGTGATCGCGGAGCCGGAGTTGGTGATGAACTGCTTGCTGCCGTCGATCACCCACTCGTCGCCGTCGAGCACCGCGCGGGTCTTGGTCGCGCCGGCGTCCGAGCCGGACTCGGGCTCGGTCAGGCCGAACCCGGCCAGCGTGCGGCCGGCGACCAGGTCCGGCAGCCAGGTCTGCTTCTGCTCGTCGGTGCCGTAGGTGAGGATCGGGTTGATCCCGAGCCCGACCGCCGCCTCGAGCGTGATGCCCATCGACTGGTCGGCGCGGGAGATCTCCTCGATCGCGACGCACAGGCTGGTGAAGTCGGCGCCGGCACCGCCGTACTCCTCCGGCGCGGTCAGCCCGAACAGGCCGAGCTTGCCCATCTTCTGCACGGTCTCGACCGGGAAGTGGTGCTTGCGGTCCCACTCGGCGGCGTACGGCGTGATCTCGGCCTGCGCGAAGTCGCGCACGCTGGCGCGGAACTCGCGGTGCTCCTCGGACAACTCGTACGACATGCCAGGCTCCTTGTGATTGACGCTTACGTAAACGTAAAGCACAGTGGGTGGTGTGCACAATGTCCGGGTGAGCACTGACACCTCCACCTGGTCGATCGCCGACCTGGCCGCCGAGTACGACGTCACCCTGCGCACGATCCGCTTCTACGAGGACCGCGGCCTGCTCACCCCCGAACGCCGCGGCACCACTCGCGTCTACCACCCCCGCGACCGGGTCCGCCTCGGCCTGATCCTGCGCGGCAAACGCCTCGGCTTCTCCCTCGACGAGATCGCCACCATCGTCGACATGTACGACGCCGAACCCGGCGAGGAGGGCCAGCTCGTCTACCTCCTCGACCAGATCGCCGTCCGCCGCGCCGACCTCGAACAACGCCGCCGCGACCTCGACGAAACCCTCGCCGACCTCGCCGAGGTCGAAGCCCGCTGCCAGGCCGACCTGCGGAAGCTGCAGGACCGACGCCGGTAAGAGGCGTTCGACGCCTGGCTGAAGCGGTACCTGATCTACTCCGGCTGCGAAGCCTTCGCCAGCTTGCTGGGCCACCAGATCTTGCGGCCGATGTCGTGGGAGAGGGCGGGGACGAGGAGGGAGCGGACGACGGTGGTGTCGAGGAGGACGCCGAAGGCGACCATGAAGGCGATCTGGGCGAGGAAGAGGATGGGGAGGACGGCCAGGGCGGAGAAGGTGGCGGCGAGGACGACGCCGGCCGACGTGATGACGCCGCCGGTGACGGCGAGGCCGACCAGGATGCCGGGTCTGGTGCCGTGCTCCATCGACTCCTCACGGACGCGGGTCATCAGGAAGATCGAGTAGTCGATGCCCAGGGCGACCAGGAAGACGAACGCGTAGAGCGGGATCGACGGGTCGGCGCCGGGGAAGTCGAAGACGTGGTTGAAGAACAGGGCACTGACTCCGACGGTGGCGCCGAACGAGAGGACGTTGCAGACCACCAGAAGCAGAGCGGCCGCGACCGAGCGGAGCAAGAGCATCAGGACGACGAAGATGACCGCCAGGATGGTCGGGATGATCACCCGCAGGTCGCGCTTGCTGGAGTCGAGGACGTCGAGGTTGATCGCGGTGTTGCCGCCGACCAGGATGTCGGGGCTGACCGTGTCCAGCTCGGTGCGCAGGTGCTCGACGACCTTCGTGGCCTCGGGTGAGTCGGCGGCGACCTTCAGCGTGGCCTGGACCAGAACCTTGCCGTCGACAACCTTCGGCGGCATCCCGGGGGCGACCGAGGCCGACGCGGTGGCGACGCCGTCGACCTTCATCGCGGTCTGGACGACCTGCGCCGACTGGTCCAGCGGCGTCAGGATCTGCACCGGCGTACCGGCGCCGGCGTCGAAGTGCTTGGCCAGCTCCTCCTGACCGGTGACCGACTCGACCTTGTCCAGGAACAGCTCCTCCTGGGAGATGCCGGAGGCCTTGAACGTCGGCAGGAACGCACCGCAGATCAGCAGCGCCAGCGCGCTCAGCGCCCACACCTTGCGCGGGCTGCGGCCGACCAGCCCGGAGACGCGGCCCCAGAGCTTGCGGCCGCCGACCTGGTCACGGGCGTGCACGTGGTCGACGCGCGGGATCGACGGCCAGAAGATCCGCCGGCCGAAGGCGAGCAGCAGCGCGGGCAGGAACGTCATCGCGGAGATCAGTGCGCCGGCGATGCCGATGGCACCGACCGGGCCGAGGCCCTTGGTGCTGCCGAGCTCGGACAGCAGCAGGCAGAGCAGACCGAGGATGACGGTCGCGGCGCTGGCGGCGATCGGTTCGATCGAGGCCCGCCAGGCGACCTTCATCGCCTCGTACTTGTTCTCGAAGTCGTGCAGCTCTTCCTTGTACCGGGAGACGAGCAGCAGCGAGTAGTCGGTGGCGGCGCCGACGACGAGGATGAACAGGATGCCCTGGCTCTGCCCGTTCAGCTCGATCACGTCGGCCTTGGCCAGCGGGTAGACGACGAGCGCGGCCAGCGCGAGGCCGAACACCGCGGTCAGCAGTACGGCGATCGGCAGCACCGGGCTGCGGTACACGATCAGCAGGATGATGAACACGACGGCCAGCGCGACGCCGAGCAGGATGCCGTCGATGCCGCCGAAGGCGACCACGAAGTCG
Organism: Kribbella sp. NPDC051770; assembly: GCF_040681455.1. Taxonomy (NCBI): domain Bacteria; kingdom Bacillati; phylum Actinomycetota; class Actinomycetes; order Propionibacteriales; family Kribbellaceae; genus Kribbella; species Kribbella sp. NPDC051770. The sequence continues at coordinate 26,850 of NZ_JBFAYT010000002.1, forward strand.
GCGAACACGCCGCCAGGGCCGGTCACGTAGACCTGCAGACCGGTCGGCGTGAGCGAGTCCTTGATCTCGGCCCGCATCTTGTCGGCGACCGCGAACAGCACGGTCTCGCCTTCCTTGACCACCTCGTCGGCCTGGTCGCCGTTCAGCTCGACGGTGACGAGCAGCGCTTTCTTGTCCTCGGACGGGATCACCGTCTTGACCGGCGCGGCGAGGTACTCGCCGAGGGTCTTGCCGTTGCCGAGGTCGAGCTTGGGGACCTGGGCCAGGAACTCGTTGGTTTTCGCAACGTCTTCGGGGGTGATCCCGCTGTCGCGTTCGATCAGGACGAAGTACGGGAGCGCTTTGGAGTCGACGAACTTGGCCGCCTGGTCGGCGACGAGCGTGGACTCGGCCTGCTTGGGCAGGAAGTTCGCGTTGTCGTTCTCCTGGACTTCGCTGAGCCGGCCGACGGTCGGGCCGCCGAGCGAGCCGACGAGCAGCCAGCCGATCAGTACGGCGGCGATCGCGGCCCGCCAGGCCCAGCGGCCGCCCTTGCGGGGTGCCGCGTGCTCGGCGTGATGCTGCTCGCCCCGGTGCGAGCCGTGCCCGCTGTCCCCCGTGCTGTCGTGCTGGTTCACCCGTGAATCCCCTCATCGGTCCCGCGCCGGCTACCTGACGGGCACAGTACCCAGCCGCGGGGATCACATCTCTCACCCCCCACCGGCGCGTGTGCGGAGGCCGTTTCGGCGGCGTAACAACGAGATGACCGCTCGGAAACACCCCGGTCATAGCGTCCTGGCCTAATCAGTGGGGTCGAACGATCGGAGACGAACCATGACGCTCGAGGCACGGCCGGACACGGTCGGCGCGGCAGAAGGAACGGGCGTGGTCGGGACCGTCGAGGCGCCGCGGCGCGGGCGCTGGATCGACGTCTGGGACCCCGAGGACGCCGCGTTCTGGGCCGCGAAGGGACGCCGGGTGGCCCGGCGCAACCTGTGGCCGTCGATCTTCGCGGAGTTCCTCGGGTTCTCGGTGTGGCAGTTGTGGAGCATCGTCGTGGTGTCGCTGCCGGCCGCCGGGTTCGGCTACAGCACCGACCAGATGTTCTGGCTGGTCGCGCTGCCCAGCCTGGTCGGCGCCACGCTGCGGCTGCCCTACACGTTCGCCGTACCGAAGTTCGGCGGGCGGAACTGGACGATCGTCTCGGCGTTGCTCCTGCTGATCCCCACCTGCGGTCTCGCGTACTTCGTGACCAGGCCGGACACGCCGTTCTGGGTGCTCGCGCTGGTCGCCGCCACCGCAGGTGCCGGCGGCGGCAACTTCGCCAGCTCGATGACCAACATCTCCTTCTTCTTCCCCGAGCGGGACAAGGGTTTCGCACTCGGCCTGAACGCGGCCGGCGGCAACCTCGGCGTCGCGGTCGTGCAGCTCGTCGTACCGGCCGTGATCGTGATCGGTGCCGGGCTGTCGCTGGAGCGGGCCGGGCTGATCTGGCTGCCGCTGATCGTGCTCGCGGTGGTGCTGGGCTGGAAGGTGATGGACAACCTGTCCGCCGCGACCTCGTCGTTCCGGGCCTCGGTCGCGGCGGCGAAACGGCCGCACACCTGGGTGATCTCGTTCCTCTACATCGGCACGTTCGGCTCGTTCATCGGGTTCTCGGCGGCGTTCCCGCTGCTGATCAAGACCACGTTCCCCGAGGTCGCGGGCGTACAGCTGGCCTTCCTCGGCGCACTGGTCGGGTCGGTGGCGCGGCCGTTCGGCGGCAAGCTCGCCGATGTGGTCGGGGGCGCCCGGGTGACCGTGGCGGCGTTCGTGGTGATGGGTGCCGGCATCCTGTCCGCGGTCGTCGCGCTGAACGCCGGGAGTTTCGCCGGGTTCCTGGTCAGCTTCCTGGTGCTGTTCGTGGCCAGCGGCGCGGGCAACGGTTCGACGTACCGGATGATCCCGGCGGTGTTCCGGTCGACGACGCGGGACGTGGACGGGAGTGTCGACCTGGTCCGGGCCCGGCGCGAGGCGGCGGCGTGCATCGGGATCGCCTCCGCGGTCGGCGCGTACGGCGGGTTCCTGGTGCCGCGCGGCTTCGCGATGTCGAGCGGGGCGTACGGGTCGCTGGTCCCGGCGCTGTACTGCTTCTGCGGCTTCTACGTCGTCTGCCTGCTGGTCACGTACACGTGCTACCTGCGCAAGGGCGGACCGCTCAGCGGGGTGCGGGTGTGACGGCCACCCACTGCCCGTACTGCGCGCTGCAGTGCGCCATGACGCTGTCGCCGGCGCCGGTGGCTGTCACGCCGCGGGCGTTTCCCACCAACCGTGGCGGGCTGTGCCGGAAGGGCTGGACCTCTCCGGAAGTGCTGACCACGCCGGACCGGCTGACGAGGCCGCTGGTGCGGGTGGACGGCGTACCGGTCGAGACGAGCTGGGACCACGCGCTGGATGTCGTTGCTGAGCGGATCAAGGCGCTGCAGGCGGCGTACGGGAACGACGCGGTGGCGGTGTTCGGTGGTGGTGGGCTGACGAACGAGAAGGCGTACGCGCTGGGCAAGTTCGCGCGGGTCGCGCTGCGGACCGCGAACGTGGACTACAACGGGCGGTTCTGCATGTCGTCGGCGGCTGCGGCGACGAACCGGTCGCTCGGCATCGACCGGGGGCTGCCGTTCCCGCTGACGGATCTGGGTGGCGCTGCGGCGATCCTGCTGGTCGGGAGCAACCTGGCCGACACGATGCCGCCGGCGGTGGCGCACCTGGAGGCTGCGCGGGAGGCGGGTGGGCTTCTGGTGGTGGACCCGCGGCGGTCGGCTACTGCTCAGCTCGGTGGCGGGCTGCATCTGCAGGCGACGCCTGGTACGGATCTGGCGCTGGTGCTGGCGCTGACTCACGTCGTACTGCAGGAGGGGCTGGCGGATACGGCGTACCTGGCTGAGCGGACTGACGACCCGGAGGCGCTCTACCGGTCGACGGCGGCCTGGTGGCCGGAGCGGGCCGAGCGGGTGACCGGCGTACCGGCTGGGGTGATTCGGGAGGCGGCGCGGGTGCTGGCTGCTGCTGCACCTGTGCATGGTGGCGCTGGGGCGTTCGTGCTGACCGGGCGTGGGGCTGAGCAGCACAGCAAGGGCACTGACACGGTCACGGCGTGCATCAACCTGGCGCTGGCGCTCGGTCTGCCTGGGCGGGTTGGCAGCGGCTACGGCTGCATCACTGGGCAGGGCAACGGGCAGGGCGGGCGGGAGCACGGGCAGAAGGCGGATCAGCTGCCGGGCTACCGGAGCATTGCTGATCCTGCTGCTCGGGCGCATGTGGCTGGAGTGTGGGGCGTTGAGCCCTCGACGTTGCCGGGGCCTGGGAAGAGTGCTGTTGAGCTGATCAACGCGCTGGGGACTGCCGACGGGCCGCGGGCGCTGCTGGTGCACGGGAGCAACCTGCTGGTGTCCGCTCCGCGGCTGGCGTCGGTGCGGGAACGGCTGGCGTCGCTGGACCTGCTGGTCGTTGCTGACGTCGTACCGTCCGAGACGGCGTTGCTGGCGGACGTGGTGTTCCCGGTGACGCAGTGGGCCGAGGAAGACGGCACCATGACGTCGCTGGAGGGCCGGGTGCTGCGGCGGCGGGCTGCTGTCGAGGCGCCGGGTGAGGTGCGGAGTGACCTGGCGGTGTTCGCTGGGTTGGCTGAGCGGTTGGGCTGCTCCGCTGCGTTTCCTGTTGCTGCGGAGGAGGTGTTCGAGGAGCTGCGGCTGGCCAGTGCTGGTGGGGTTGCGGACTACTCGGGGATCTCGTGGAAGCGCCTGGATGCCGGCGAGGCGTTGTACTGGCCGGTGCCTGATGAGGGGCACCCGGGGACGCCGCGCCTGTTCGGTGAGCGCTTCGGTACGCCGGACGGCCGCGCTCGCATCGTCGCCGTCGACCACCAGCCGGTGGCCGACGACCTGCGCGGGGATGCGCCGCTCTACCTGATCACCGGGCGGTTGCTGCAGCACTACCAGAGCGGGGCGCAGACGCGGCGGGTGCCGGAGTTGCTGGAGGCGGAGCCGGAGGTGTTCGCGGAGGTCCATCCGCGAGTGGCTGCTGCGTTGGGGGTCGTCGACGGTGGGCTGCTGCGGTTGCGGACCGCGCGGGGATCGCTGGTGTGTCCGGCGCGGGTGACGCTCGACGTACGGCCGGACACGATCTTCGTGCCGTTCCACTTCCCCGGGGTGAACGAGCTGACCAACGACGCGCTCGACCCGGTGTCGCGGATGCCGGAGTTCAAGGCGTGCGCGGTGGAGGCGACGGCGGTCGGCCGGGCGGAGGTGTCGGCGTGAAGGTCGTGATCGTCGGTGCTGGGATGGCGGGGACTCGGCTGGCCGAGCTGCTGGGGTCGCACGAGGTGACGCTGCTGGGGGACGAGCCGTACTACCAGCGGCATCGGTTGACCGAGTACGTCGCTGGGCGGGCTGAGCTGGTGGCCGGTGCGGAGTACGCGGCTGCTTTGCGGGTGGACCGGGGCACTCGGGTGGTAGTGGACAGCGCTGGCGCTGAGCACCCGTACGACCATCTGGTGTTTGCCACCGGAGCTGCGGCGGTGGGTGGGTACACGTTGCGGACCGCAACGGATGCCCAGCGGGTGGTCGAGGAGGCGACTGGAGCTCGGCGGGCTGTGGTGCTGGGCGGTGGGGTGCTGGGAGTCGAGACGGCTTGTGCGCTGCGGGAGCGCGGTGCGGCGGTGACGCTCGTGCACGACGGCGAGACGTTGCTGGTGCCCGGTACGGCGGGGCGCTTGGTCACGCGGATGGTGCGGCGGCTGGGGATCGAGGTGGTGCTGCAGGCGCGAGTGCAGGCGACCGAGACGCGGAACGGGCAGTTTCGGGCGCTGCAGCTGGCGAGTGGGCAGGTGGTGTTCGGGGATCTGCTGGTGACCGCGTGTGGGGTGCGGCCGAGGGTGGAGCTGGCTGCGGCCGCCGGGTTGGCGATTGGCGCTGCGGGTGGGATTGCCGTTGATGCGTCGCTGACGACCGCGGATCCGCTGGTGCATGCGATCGGGGACTGCGCCGAGGTCGACGGGGTGCTGTCCGGGACCGTGGGGGCGGCCTGGGATCAGGCTGAGGTGCTGGCGGATGTGCTGGACGGGCGGCCGGCGCGGGAGTTGGCGCCGGAGGTGGTGCGGCTGACCGCTGGTGGGCTGGATGTGCTGGTGCTCGGGGACCGTGTCGCCGAGGAAGACAGCCGAGCGGTGGCCGGCGAGAGCGCGCCCGTCGTCGTACGGCTTGCGGACGACGGGCGGTACGTGCGGGCGGTGCTGGTCGACGGGGTCGTTCGCGCGGCGGTGGCGGTGAACGCGCCGGACGTGGCGGCCGAGCTGGTGCTGCTGGCGGACCGGCGGACGGCCGTCGTACCGGAGATGTTGCTTGCGGCAACGGAAGCGCCGCGGCGGAAGGCGCCGGTGTGCCGGTGCAACGGGGTGACGCGGGCCGTCATCGAGGCGGCATGGAAGGACGGTGCCGACAGCGTCGACGGCATCGCGGCACGGACCAGAGCGACCACCGGGTGCGGCAGTTGCACCGGCGCGGTGGGTGAGCTTCTCGAGCGGCTTCGGCGCGGGGAGACCGCGGAGAGCCCGACCAGGAGGGTGACGATGAAGGATCTCGAGCAGGCGAAACACCTGGTGGTCGTCGGTGGCGGCATGGTCGCGCACCGGCTGGTCGAGGCGCTGCGGTCGCGGGACAGCGGTGTCGAGTGGAAGGTCACGGTGCTCGCGGAGGAGCCGCGGCTGCCGTACGACCGGGTGGCGCTGACCAGCTACTTCTCCGGGCGGGATCCGCAGGATCTGAGCCTGGGCGAGGCGGAGCTGTGGGACGACCCGGCGGTGACGCTGCGGAAGGGCGTTGCTGTTGCGGCGCTCGATGTTGCGGGGAAGACCGTGCGGACGACGCGGGGTGAGGTGATCGCGTACGACGAGCTGGTGCTGGCGACGGGGTCGAGCGCGTTCGTGCCGCCGGTGAAGAACAGCGATGCGCAGGGGTGCTTCGTCTACCGGACGATCGATGACGTGGCGGCGCTGCGGACGTACGTCGAGCGACTCCGCACAGAGCGCGAACCGCAGGAGGAGGGGGCGGTGCCGCGCCGGCTGGGACTTGGTGGGCAGGCGGCTCGCGAGGCTCGGCCGGTCCACGGGGTCGTCGTCGGCGGTGGCTTGCTCGGGCTTGAGGCAGCGGGTGCTCTGCGGGCGCTTGGCGCTGTCACCGAGGTTGTCGAATTCGCTCCTCGGTTGATGCCGCTGCAGGTGGACGAAGGCGGCGGTGCCGCGCTCGCGCGGTTGATCCGCGGGCTGGATGTCGGGGTGCAGACCGCGACGCAGGTGACACGGGTGAAGACCACCTCGCAGGGTTCCGCGCGGGCGATGGCTGTTGCCGACGGCCCGGATCTGCCGGCCGACGTGGTGGTGTTCGCGACCGGCGTACGGCCGCGGGACGAGCTGGCGCGGGCTGCCGGGCTCGCCGTGGGCGAACGTGGCGGGGTCGTCGTCGACGACTCGTGCCGGACGTCCGTGCCGGGCGTGTGGGCGATCGGCGAGGTCGCCTGCATCGAGGGTCGCGTCTGGGGACTCGTTGCCCCCGGCTACGCGATGGCCGAGATCGTCGCCGACCGGCTGCTCGGGGGCGCGGCGACGTTCCCGGGCGCCGACTCCTCGACCAAGCTGAAGCTGCTCGGGGTCGACGTCGCGAGCTTCGGCGACGCGTTCGCGACCACCAAGGGCGCGCTCGACATCGTGTACGCCGACCCGGTCGCGGGCGTCTACAAGAAGCTCGTGCTGTCCGACGACGCGCGCACGCTGCTCGGCGGCATCCTGGTCGGCGACGCCTCGGCGTACGCCGCGCTGCGGCCGATGGTCGGCCGCGAGCTCGGCGCCGACCCGGCGTCGTACCTGCTGCCCGAAGGCGCGCAGCCGGTCAAGCTGGAACTGCCCGACGACGCGCCGGTCTGCTCCTGCAACAACGTTGCTGCAGGCACCATTCGCTGCGCGGTCCGGGACGAGGGCTGCGGCGACCTGAAGGCGCTGTGCGCCCGGACGAAGGCCGGGACGAGCTGCGGGTCCTGCCTGCCGATCGTGAAGAACCTGCTGAACACCGAGCTCGCCGCGGCCGGTGTCGAGGTCAGCAAGGCGCTCTGCGAGCACTTCGCACTGTCCCGCGCCGAGCTGTTCGACGTGGTCCGGGTCACGGAGCTGCGCACGTTCAGCGAGATCGTCGAGCGGCACGGCAGCGGCCGCGGCTGCGACATCTGCAAACCCGTCGTCGCGTCGATCCTGGCCAGCCTCGACCCGGGCAGCCACGTGCTCGACGGCGAACGCGCGACGCTGCAGGACACCAACGACCACGTGATGGCCAACATCCAGAAGGACGGTACCTACTCGGTCGTCCCGCGGATCCCCGGCGGCGAGGTCACCCCCGAAGGGCTGATCGCGATCGGTGAGGTCGCCCGCGACTTCGGGCTGTACACCAAGATCACCGGCGGCCAGCGGGTCGACCTGTTCGGCGCGCGGATCGAGCAGCTGCCGGCGATCTGGGCACGGCTGGTCGAGGCCGGATTCGAGTCCGGGCACGCCTACGGCAAGGCGCTGCGGACCGTGAAGTCGTGCGTCGGGTCCACCTGGTGCCGGTACGGCGTACAGGACTCGGTCGGGATGGCGATCGCGCTGGAGCTGCGCTACCGCGGGCTGCGGTCGCCGCACAAGCTGAAGCTCGGCGTCTCCGGGTGCGCGCGCGAGTGCGCCGAGGCGCGCGGCAAGGACGTCGGCGTGATCGCGACCGAGTCCGGCTGGAACCTGTACGTCGGCGGCAACGGCGGCATGACCCCGCGGCACGCGCAGCTGCTCGCCTCCGATCTCACCGACGAGCAGTTGCTGCAGGCCATCGACCGGTTCCTGATGTACTACATCCGGACCGGCGACCGGCTGCAGCGCACGGCCGTCTGGATGCAGGAGATCGACGGCGGGCTGGAGCACGTGCGGTCCGTCGTACTGGAGGACAGCCTGGGGATCGCGGCCGATCTCGACGCGGCGATGGCCGCGCACGTCGACTCCTACGTCGACGAGTGGCGGGCGACGCTCGACGACCCGGCGAAGCTGGCCCGGTTCGTGTCGTTCGTGAACGCGCCGGACCAGCCGGACGCGGACCTGCGGTACGTGGTCGAACGCAGCCAGCCCCGGCCGGCGACGCCGGCCGAGCGAGGCAAACTGGAGCCGGTGCTGCTGGCCGGCCCCCGACTGGAGGTACGCCGATGATGATGGTCTGCTCGTACGACGAACTGCTGCCCGAGCGCGGCGTCGCCGCGCTGCTGGACGGGCGCCAGATCGCGCTGTTCCGCACCCACACCGGCGAAGTGTTTGCCCTGGGCAACCAGGACCCGTTCAGCGGCGCCAACGTGCTGTCCCGCGGGATCGTCGGCAGCCGCGGCGAGGTGCCGACGGTGGCGTCACCGATGTTCAAGCAGGTCTTCGACCTGCGGACGGGGGTGTGCCTGGACGATCCGGGGGTGGGGGTGACGGCGTACGCCGTGGAGGTGCGCGACGGGCTGGTGCTGGTGGGGGCGGCGGAGGCCGGGCGGGAGGCGCCCGGGCTGGACGCGGTCGGGCTGGACGCGGTCGGGCTGGACGGGCTGGGCGAGGCCGGGGCTGGTGCTGAGCCGGCTGTTGATGCGGCGCCGGCTGCTGGTGGGGCTCGGTGAAGGCCAAGCCGGGGCCGCTCAGCGGGTGCACGGTGGCGGTGACCGCGCACCGGCGGGCCGACGACCTGATCGCGTCGTTCGAGCGGCGCGGGGCGAAGGTGCTGCACGCGCCGACGCTGCAGATCGTGCCGGCGCCCGACGACCAGGCGCTGATCGAGGCGACCCGGCGGGTGATCGCGAACCCGCCGGACGACGTCGTGGTGACGACCGCCGTGGGGTTCCGCGGCTGGGTCGAGGCGGCCGACACCGCCGGCCTCGCGGCCGATCTGCTCGGGACGCTGGAGCAGTCGCGGATCCTGGCGCGGGGGCCGAAGGCACGCGGGGCGATCCGGGCCGCGGGCCTGGTGGAGCACTGGTCGGCGCGGTCGGAGACGACCGCCGAGGTGGTCGAGTGGCTGCGCGAGCAGGGCGTCGAGGGGCGCAAGATCGTCGTACAGCTGCACGGGTTGTCGGAGCCCGGGCTGCAGGACGAGCTGCGGCAGGCCGGGGCTTCGGTGCGGGGGCTGGAGGTCTACCGGTGGGGGCCGGCGCCCGATCCGGTCGCTGTCGAGCGGTTGATCGGGCAGGTCGTCGGCGGGGCTGTGGACGCGATCGTTCACACCTCGGCGCCGGCCGCGCAGGCGTTGCTGGATGCGGCGGCCGAGCTGGGGCAGTACGACGCGTTGCTGCGGATGCTGCGGAGCGGGCGGGTGCTGAACGGGTGCGTCGGTCCGGTGACCTCGGCGCCGTTCGTCGCGCTCGGGTTGGAGCCGTTGGTGCCGGACCGGTACCGGTTGGGGGCGTTGATCCGGAGCGTCACCGACCGGCTGACCGACGCGAACGCGCGATCGATCGAGACGAGCTTCGGGCCGCTGGTGATCCGCGGTGGGGCCGCGGTGCTCGACGGGGTGGTGCTGCCGCTGGGGCCGGGGCCTCGGGCGGTGCTGTCGGCGTTGGTGGAGGCGGGTGGGGATGTGGTCTCGCGGCCGGACCTGCTGGCGGTGCTTCCGGGGGCGGAAGACGTGCACGCGGTGGAGGTGACGGTGAATCGGCTGCGGACTGCTGTCGGGCGGCCGGAGCTGGTGCGGACCGTCGTACGGCGGGGGTACCGGTTGGCGGTGGGGCCGGCGTGAGCGACCTGGTGGCGGCGCACGGTACGGCGTACAGGCTCGGGACGAGCGATCTGGCGGACGCACACGCGACGGCGTACGGGCGGAGGCTCGGATGAGCGACCTGGTGGCGGCGGACGGGACGGCGTACGGGCGTGGGCTCGGGACGAGCGATCTGGTGGCGGCGGCGCACGGGACCGCGGATCGGCGCGGGATTCGGGCGGTGCACGACCTCGTGCGGGAGATCGCTGGGCAGCGGACGGAGGTGCCAGTGTCGTTGGGGTTCGTGGACGTGGATCATCCGGCGCTGTCCGGGGTGGTTGATCGGGTGGTGGGTGACGGGGCTCGGGCGGTGGTGGTGCCGTTGTTGTTGAGCTCGGGGTATCACGTGTGCCGGGATGTCGCGGGGGAAGTTACGCGGTACCCGGGGGTGGTGGCCGCGGCCGGGGCGTTGGGGCCGGATGCTGCGGTGGCGGAGATTCTGGCTGATCGGGTACGGGAGTTGCCGGTGGCGGATCGAGTGGTGCTGGCGGCTGCTGGGTCTTCGGATCCGCGGGCGTTGAGGGATTGCTCAGTGGTTGCTGCGGAGCTTTCGTTGGTGCTTGGGGTGCCGGTGGAGGTGGGGTACGTGTCGGGGGCTGGCGAGCGGTTGTCGTCGGTGCTTGCGCGGGTGAGCGGGCGGGTGGCGGTGGCAACGTACTTGCTGGCTCCTGGGTTCTTCGCTGACCGAGTAGCGGCGATCGCTGGACGGGCGAGCCGGCCGCTGGGGGCTGACCCGCGGTTGGCGGCGCTGGCTCTGCGGCGCTACGACGAGGTGGAGGGCCTACGCTTCGGACGTGGGGATCTTCGACAAGTTCAAGCGACGGCCGGCTGAGGACGCGCCCGCGGACGCTGCAGCCGCGCCCGCGAACGCCCCCGCCGTGCCGCAGAGCGCCTCGGCCCAGCCCGCTGCCTCAGCGGTCGACGGGCAGCAGGCGGTCGAGGACCTGCGCGAGCAGGTCGAGCTCTGGGTCCGTCCCGGCTTCCTCACCCGCGCCGAGGTGCTCGAGTACGCGCGGGAGTTCCGCGACGACGACGAGATGCCGGTCGACGACCAGCAGCTCGAAGCCCTCGTCGACGACGTCTGGAACGGCCGGCTGGCCGACGAAGCGTCCTGGCCCGCGCACACCGACGCCGACCGCGTCGCCGCCGCCTTCGCCGAGCTCGACGCGAACGGCGTCGTCGCCCGGATGAACTTCACCTGCTGCCAGACCTGCGGCGTCACCGAGATCGACGACGAACGCCCCACCGACCGCCCCTCCAGCGGCTACGTCTTCTTCCACCAGCAGGACGCCGAACGCCTGGCCGACGACCCCGCCCACCTCTTCCTCGCCTACGGCACCCTCGACCCCGAGAAGGGCCGAGTCGCCGAGCAGGACCAGGCGGTAGGCGAACAGATCCGCGCCACCCTGCTGGCCCACCACCTCCCCGTCGAGTGGGACGGCTCCTCCACCCAACGCATCGCCGTCGGCCCCCTCAACTGGCAACGCCGCCTGCCGCGACGCTCGTAACCTGGCGGCTGGATAACTTCCAGGAATGAAGTACTGCTGCGGCTAGGCCTACTCCTGCCCGGTCCGGGACGCGATGGCGTGCTACGCGCACGGTGGGTCCGAACCGTGCTGCGGCCTCGATGAGTCGCACGAGTGCCTGCGAGACATGTACGGCAGCGAGGACGGCGTGAAGTTCGGCGACGGGTCCTTCTGACTGTCGATCTCCGCCGTCGCCGTTCGTGTAGGGGGTAAACCGACGAGAACGAGGTGGCGGTCATGGAGGTCTTGCTGAGTGGGCTGGGGATTCCGGAGTCCCCGCGGTGGCGTGACGGGCGGTTGTGGTTCGCGAACTGGATCGCGCAGGAGATCGTCGCGGTCGGCCTGGACGGGACGGTCGAGCGGTGGCCGGCGCCGAGTGAGCGGCTGATGGGCTGGTCGATCGACTGGCTGCCGGACGGGTCGTTGCTCACGACGGGTGATCGGCTGCGCCGGCAGCAGGCGGACGGGAGCTTCACGACGTACGCCGAGCAGCACGCCAACGAGATCGTGGTCGATGCGCGCGGCAACGCCTACGTGAACGGCGCGGACTTCGACTTCGCCGGTGGGGAAGCGCCGAAACCGGGGTACATCAAGCTGGTCACGCCGACCGGAGAGATCCGGGAAGTTGCGCAGGACATCCAGTTCCCGAACGGGATGGTGATCTCGCCGGACGGCTCCACACTGGTGATCTCGGAGTCGTTCGCCGGGCGGCTGACCGCGTTCGACATCGCCGCCGACGGCGGGCTGGGGAACCGGCGGGTGTTCGCGGACGGGCTCGGGCCCGACGGGATCTGTCAGGACGTCGAGGGTGCGATCTGGGTGGCCACCGGTGGGTCCGACGTCGTACGGGTTGCCGACGGTGGTGAGGTGTTGCAGCGGGTCGAGCTGTCCGCGGACAAGGCGCCGTTCGCCATCGCGCTCGGCGGGGACGATCGCCGGACGCTCTGCATCCTCCGCGCCGAGTGGCGGCCGGGCGACAGCATCACCGACAACCTCGACCGGCTGACCAACGGTCCGCGCACCGGCGAGATCGTCACGCTGCGCGTCGACGTACCGGGCACCGGCCGCCCCTGAGCGACGCCACGGACCAGCCCTCCGTGACCGCATCCGGACAACCGGACAACCGCCCGGCGACAGGATCGGACCGCTGGGCGGTGTCGGGTCGCCCCTGACCGCAACCTTCGCTACTGTCCGGTGAACGGGGGTCGACCGGGAGCGAGGAGCCCATGGCAGACACCAGGTCAACACCGCACCGTTTCAACCTGCCCACCAAGAACCTGCCCGCGCCGCAGGTCCGCGACCTGCCCGAGCCGCCGTCGAACACCTGGCGGATCGTCGGACCGGGCATGGTCGGCGCGGGCGTCGGACTGGCCTCCGGCGAGTTCATCCTGTGGCCGTACATCTCGTCGCAGGTCGGCCTGGTCTTCCTCTGGGGCGCGGTGGTCGGCGTCGCGATCCAGTGGTTCCTGAACATGGAGATCGAGCGCTACACGCTGGCCACCGGCGAGACCGCGCTGACCGGATTCAACCGGTACGGCAAGCACTGGGGCCTGTTCTTCGCGATCATGACGTACTTCGCGAACCTCTGGCCCGGCTGGGCCACCAGCTCGGCGTCGATGCTGACCTATCTCTTCGGCGCCGGCGACCCACGCTGGATCGCGATCGGCATCCTGGTCGTGATCGGCCTGATCCTCACCCTGGCCCCGGTCGTCTACGTGATGCTGGAACGGCTGATCTTCGTCAAGATCGCGGCGGTCGCCCTGCTCGTCGTGCTGGCGCTGATCTTCGCGATCCGCGGCAAGACCTACAGCGCGCTCGGCGACGCGGTCACCAACCCGCAGTTCCCGGTCGACCAGCTCGGCTTCGCACTGATGATGGGCGCGATCGCGTACGCCGGGGCCGGCGGCGGCCAGAACCTGTGCCAGAGCAACTGGATCCGCGACAAGGGTTTCGGGATGGGCGTGCACGTGCCCCGGCTGACCTCGCCGGTGACCGGCGAGAAGGAAGCCGACCCGAACGCCAACGGCTACACCTTCCCGCCCGACGAGCAGAACCTGGCCCGCTGGAAGCGCTGGTGGAAGTTCGCGAACCTCGAGCAGGCGCTCACCTTCGTGCTGATCACCGTGCTGACGATCATGTTCACGTCGATGCTCGCGCACGCCACGCTGTTCGGTGACGCGTCGGTGAAGAACAACATCAGCTTCCTGAAGATCGAGGGCGTCAACCTGCAGGCCCTGGTCGGCGGCTGGTTCGGCTACCTGTTCTGGGCGATCGGCGCGTTCAGCCTGTTCGCGGCCGCGGCCGGCATCGTCGACTACACCTCGCGGCTGGCCTCGGACATGATCAAGGCCCGCTACCTGCGCGAGTCCAGCGTGACCGAGTCCAAGCTGTACTTCTGGCTGGTCTGGGGTTTGGTTGCCTTCGGCATCATCGTGCTGCTGGCCGGGCTGGACCAGCCGCTGGTGCTGCTGGTGATCTCGGCCTGTACGGCGGGCACGATGATGTTCGTGTACTCCGGGCTGCTGTGGTGGATGAACTCGCGTGCGCTGCCGGCCCCGATCCGGATCAGCGCGGTGCGCACCGCCGTCCTGGCCTTCGCGTTCCTGGCGTTCGGCGCGCTGGCCGTGTTCACGATCATCGACCAGGTGAAGAAGAACTTCTGAGGGGGAACCGGTGGGGTTGTTCGGACCGAAGAAGGTCAGCAAGTGGGGACTCGCGGACGCGATGGCGGCGGGCATCGCGTCCCGCCGCGACCTCACCCACCTGTACCTGATGTACGAGGCCGGCGGCACCGTCTCGGTGAAGTGGGAGGCACCGAGCGGTGACCGCAAGCAGCAGTTCCGGATCACCGGCGGCAACGTCGCCGGTGACGCGTGCCCGCACTGCGCCGTCCTGATCGCGGTCGACCGGCTGGAGACCGCGATCGGGCTCGACGACGGGCGGATCGAGCGGATCAACCGCGAGTACGAGTCGACGGTCCGGAGTGGGATGCTGCCGTGCCCCGCGTTCGGGCGGCCGCCGTCGATCGACACCCCCTTCGGTGCGATGCCGCTGATGCTCGGCGGGCCGTCGTGGATGGCCGAGGTCCACGTCGGCAACGGGGATCCGCACACTCCCGCCGACTGCACCGACCACGCGCGCCGGTGAACGACTTCCTCCAGCGGATGGTGGTGACCCAGCTCCTGGGCGAGGCGGAACGGCTGCACGCGGCGTACGAGACCGGTGGCCGGGTGACTGACCTGTCCGCAGCCGTCAGCGCGTTCGAGCAGGCGCTGGAGCTTGCGGACGAGGCGGACACCCGGAGCGCTGCGCTGAACGGACTCGGTACGTCGTACTGGTCGCAGGCTGAGCGATCCGGTCGGGTCGACGAAGCGGATCGGGCGATCGGGCTCTTCCGGGAGGCCACCGCTCAGCTCGACGAGGGCGTGCCTGCCGCGTTCGCCTTCGGTGTGCGCCCGGCCTTCGAGTCCAACCTCGCGGGCGCGCTGCGCTTCCGCTGGCGGCTGACCGGCGCCGAGCAGGATCTCGCGGACTCGATCACCGCCGTCCGCAACGCGTTGGCCGCCACCGATCGCGACGACAAGCGCCGCCCGAACCGCCTGTCCAACCTCGGCGAGGGACTGCTCTCCCGGCATCTCCAGCTCGGCGACTCGTCGGCTCTGGCCGAGGCGATCACCGTCTTCCAGGAGGCTCTCGACACCGCCCGCCCGCGCAGCGACGCCCGCGCCTTCGCCGGCGCCAATCTGGCTGAGGCCCTGCGCAGGCAGTACCTGTCGACGCACTCCCGCGACCCCGCAGTCCTCGACCGCGCGATCGACCTGGCCCGCTCGACGCTGGCCGCGACCCCACCGGACCGGCTGCTGCACCCGCGCTTCCAGTCCAACCTCGCGGTGCTCCTGATCACCCGCTACCACGCGACCCACAGCCCCGCGGATCTCGCGGAGGCGACGACGCTCGCCGAGCAAGCCGTCGCCACAACTCCGCCGGGTCATCCCAACCGGGTCGAGCGCCTGTCGGTCCTCACCGGCATCAAACAAGCCCAACTCGTCCGTACGTCGGGCCTGCTGCGCGCCGACCTTCGCCGTACGGGGAGAGCGGGGGCGGACGGAGAGGCGGGAGCTGCCGGACGGCTGGCCGGGCGACTCGGGCTCTCCAAGCAGCGCCGCCAGCTCGACGAATTCGTCGCCGCAACAGCCGAAGCCGTCGCGGCCGGCCCGGACGGCTACCGCCGCTCGGAGGCCCTGCTCTCCCACGGCGCCGCGCTCGCGTTCCAGAGCGAGATCGCCAACGACCGCAAAGCGGGCGCCGCGGCGCTCTCGGTCCTCCGCGAACTCGCCGCCGACTCGACCGCCGCCGTCCACAACCGGATCGAGGCCGCCACCCTCGCCGCCTTCAGTTTGCTTGCCCAAAGCAACAACGCCGACGTCGCGGGCGCCGCCGAGTCGCTCCGGCTGGCCGTCGAGCTGCTCCCCCAGACCGCCCCGCGCCGTCTCCCGTACGCCGACCGCGAGCACCAGCTGGCAGGCTTCTCCGGCCTGGCCGGCCACGCCGCCGCCTGCGAGATCGCCCTCGGGCGCCCGGACCGCGCCGTGGAGCTCCTGGAAACCGGCCGCGGCGTCCTCCTCAGCCAGGCCCTCGACGCCCGTACCGAGCTCACCGACCTGCACGAGCGGCATCCCGCGCCGGCCGCTCGCTTCGAGGACCTCCGCACGGCTCTCGATCGCCCAGCGGCCACCGGCTTCCTCGACCAAGCCGCCGGCGATCACCTCTCCGGCGAGGCGCGCCACGCGCTCTCCGACGAGTGGGACCAACTCCTCGAAACCATCCGCCAGCAGGCCGGTTTCGAGACCTTCCTCCGCCCACCGGCCATCGAGGAACTGCTGCCCGCCGGCGCCCAGGGCCCGGTAGCGATCATCAACACCAGCGTCCTGCGCTGCGACGCCCTGATCGTCGCCAACGGCCGAGTCACCCTCGTCGAGCTTCCCGAGTTGCACCACGCCGAACTCACGACCCGCGCCGAAGCCTTCCGCATCGCGGTCCTGCAGAGGGACGACGCAACAGTCCAGGAAACCCTGACCTGGTTGGCGAAAGTCGTCACCGACCCAGTGCTCGCCGCGGCGGGCCCGCACCTGCCGGGGCGAGATCTCCCCCGCCTGTGGTGGATCCCCACCGGCCCGCTGACCACCCTCCCCCTCCACGCAGCCGGCCCACCCAACGGCCCGAGCGTCCTCGACCGCGTCATCTCGTCGTACGCCCCGACCGTCCGCAGCCTCGCCGACGCCCGCCGTACAACCTCGGACACCCCAGGCTCACCCCTGATCGTCAGCGTCCCCGCAGCCCCCGGCACACCCCCACTCCCCCGCGTCCGCGAGGAAACCGCCGCGCTCACCAACCGCTTCCCCGCCGCCCTCGTACTGGCCGACGACCAAGCAACGCGCCGCCGAGTACTGGACGCGTTGCCGAACCACCGCTGGGCCCACTTCGCCTGCCACGCCGTCAGCTCGGCCGACGCCGCGACCGGGCAGCTCCTGCTGCACGACCACGCCTCCGACCCACTGACCGTCGCGGACCTCGCCCGCCTCAGGCTCGACGATGCAGAAGTCGCCTACCTGTCGGCCTGCGACACCAGTGTCTCCCGCGGCGACCTCACCGACGAGGCCCTCCACATCACCGGCGCCTTCCAGATGGCCGGCTTCCGCCACGTCATCGGCACCCTCTGGCCGGTCGGCGACCAAACCGCTCGCTCAGTCGCCGACCACTACTACTCCGCCCAACGCACCACAGATCCCGCGACCGCGCTCCACGCCGCCGTCCAAGCAGTGCGTACGGCGTACCCGAACCGCCCGGCCGTGTGGGCTCCGTTCGTCCACGCGGGAGCATGATCCGGCGAACAGGGGAAGATGACCTCGTGACCGAGACCCCGGAGCCCGCCCACCCAGAGCGCCCCCAGCCGGACGAGGACCCCCGCGGAGCCGTCGAGCTGCTCCTCGGCGCGCTGGCCGGCTCGACGCTGCTCCCGTTCGTCCAGGCGATCGCCACCAAGGCCGGCGAGGACGTCTACGCCAAGATCCGCGACCGGCTCTCCCGCCGGCACCGCCGGCAGGCTAAGGCAGCTCTGCGCGCCCGAGGCACGGTCACCATCGCCGACGAGCAGTCCCGCCTGCTCCTGCAGCTCCCGTCGACGATGACGGCCTCGATGGCCGCCCGCCTGAGCGCTGTCCAGATCCCACCGACCCGCGACGGCTGGTTCCTGGTCCACTGGAACCACACCACCGCCGAGTGGCAGACCCACCCCTGCGCCCCGCCCTCCCCCGACGACGTCATCGAGGCAGGGCAGGACGAGCAGTAGGTCAGTCCTTGATCTCGCAGATCGCGGCGCCGGCCGCGACCGTCGCGCCGACCTCCGCGGCCAGGCCGGTGATCGTGCCCGCCTTGTGAGCGTTCAGGGGCTGCTCCATCTTCATCGCCTCCAGGACGACGATCAGGTCGCCCTCGGAGACCGTGGCGCCTTCCTCGACGGCGATCTTGACGATCGTGCCCTGCATCGGCGACGTGAGCGAGTCACCCGAGGCGGCTGACTTCCCGCCACCGCCGGCGCGCTTGGCCGGCTTCTTCTTGGCGGTGCCGGCGGCAGCAGTCGAAGCGCCGAGCCCAGCAGGAAGCACGACCTCCAGGCGCTTGCCGCCGACCTCGACCGTGACCTTCTCGCGCTCGCCGGCCTCAGGAGCGTCAGCACCACCCTCGTACGGCGTGAGCTGGTTGTCGTACTCCGTCTCGATCCAGCGCGTGTGGACGGCGAACCCGTCGTCGCCGACGAACGCGGGATCGCTGACCACCGCCGCGTGGAACGGGATCACCGTCGGCATCCCCTCGACGACGAACTCCTTCAGCGCGCGCCGCGACCGCTCCAGCGCCTGCGTGCGGTCCCGTCCGGTGACGATCAGCTTCGCGACCAGCGAGTCGAACGCGCCCGGTACCGTCTCGCCCTCGTCGTACCCGCCGTCCAGCCGTACGCCGGGCCCCGACGGCGGGTGCCAGCGCGTCAGCGTCCCCGGCGCGGGCAGGAAGCCGCGGCCGCCGTCCTCGGCGTTGATCCGGAACTCGATCGAGTGCCCGGAGACCTCCGGGTCGTCGTACCCGAGCTCCTCGCCGTCGGCGATCCGGAACATCTCGCGGACCAGGTCGAGGCCGGTGACCTCCTCGGAGACCGGGTGCTCGACCTGCAGCCGGGTGTTCACCTCGAGGAACGAGATCAGCCCGTCCTGCCCGACCAGGAACTCGCACGTCCCGGCACCGACGTACCCGGCCTCGCGGAGGATCTTCTTCGAAGAGTCGTACAGCAAGGCCAGCTGCTCGTCGGACAGGAACGGCGCGGGCGCCTCCTCGACCAGCTTCTGGTAGCGCCGCTGCAGCGAGCAGTCGCGCGTCGACACCACCACGACGTTGCCGTGGGCATCGGCTAGGCACTGGGTCTCGACGTGCCGCGGCTTGTCCAGGTACCGCTCGACGAAGCACTCGCCGCGGCCGAACGCGCTGATCGCCTCGCGGGTCGCGGACTCGAACAGCTCCGGGACCTCCTCCAGCGTGCGCGCGACCTTCATCCCGCGGCCACCACCGCCGTACGCCGCCTTGATCGCGATCGGCAGCCCGAACTCCTGCGCGAAGGCAACCACCTCGTCAGCGTTGGCGACCGGGTCCGGCGTACCGGGAACCTGCGGGGCGCCGACCTTCTCGGCGATGTGCCGGGCCTTGACCTTGTCGCCGAGCGAGTCGATCGCGGACGGCGGCGGGCCGATCCAGATCAGCCCGGCGTCCAGCACGGCCTGGGCGAACTCGGCGTTCTCGGCCAGGAAGCCGTAGCCCGGGTGCACGGCGTCGGCGCCGGAGCGGGCCGCGACGTCCAGGATCTTGGCGATGTTCAGGTACGAGTCGGCCGGCGTGGCGCCGTCGAGCGAGTAGGCCTCGTCGGCGAGCCGGACGAACAGCGCGTCGCGGTCCGGTTCGGCGTACACGGCGACGCTGCCCAGTCCGGCGTCAGCGGCGGCGCGCACGACCCGGACGGCGATCTCGCCCCGGTTGGCGACCAGGACCTTGGTGATCTTGCGGCTGTC
Organism: Kribbella sp. NPDC051770; assembly: GCF_040681455.1. Taxonomy (NCBI): domain Bacteria; kingdom Bacillati; phylum Actinomycetota; class Actinomycetes; order Propionibacteriales; family Kribbellaceae; genus Kribbella; species Kribbella sp. NPDC051770. The sequence continues at coordinate 46,290 of NZ_JBFAYT010000002.1, forward strand.
TGGCACAGCTCAGCTCCCTTCGGCGTCGCCTGAGTGTAGGACGAAGTTACTCACCGGGAGGGAGGTTGTGCGTCACACCACGGCGGGTGGCCGCTCGAAGAACGACTCCAGCACGACAACTGTCTGAGTGCTGGTCACGCCGTCCACCTGGTGGAGCGCGCGGAGCGTCTGCTGGAGCTCCTCGGTGGTCCCCGACCGCACCTTGACGAGCACCGACGCCGGCCCCGCGATGATGTGCGCCTCCTCGACCGCGCCGATCGCCTCCAGCGCCGCGCGCTGGTCCCCCATCCACGCGTCCGTGTCGAGCAGCACGTAGGCCAGCACACCCCGCCCGAGCGCCGCCGGGTCCACGTCGACGGTCGTCCGCCGGATCACCCCCGACGCGCGCAGCTTCCGCACCCGCTCGTGCGCGGCCCCTGCCGACAGCCCCACCGCCTCGCCCAGTACGGCGTACGGCCGCGTCGCGTCCTCCTGCAGCAGCGCCAGCAGCCGCCGGTCCACATCATCTACGGTCATCAAACCCCCTTGCCGAACCAGATCCTGTCAACTAGAACTCTAACAGGAGGTCATTCAATGAAAGCCGAATTCATCAGCCTCGACGAGCGGTTCACGATCGCCGGCGACGAGTACCTGGAACGCCTGTACGACGCCGGCCGCTGGCTCGAGGGCCCGGTCTACGTCCCCGCCTGGCGCAGCCTCGTCTTCAGCGACATCCCCAACGACCGGATGCTGCGCTGGGACGAGCAGTCCGGCCAGGTCAGCGTCTTCCGCGAGCCGTCCGGCAACGTCAACGGCAACACCCTCGACACCCAGGGCCGCCTGATCAGCTGCTCCCAAGGCAACCGAAGCGTCGTCCGCACCGAGCACGACGGCTCGCTCGCCACGCTCGCCTCCCACCTCGACGGCCGGCGGCTGAACAGCCCGAACGACGTCGTCGTGAAGCGCGACGGGTCGATCTGGTTCACCGACCCGCCGTACGGCATCACCTCGAACTACGAGGGCCGCCGGGCCGAGCAGGAGATCGACGGGTGCCACGTCTACCGGATCTCGCCGGGCGGCGAGCTGAGGGTCGTGGCCGACGACTTCCTCCGCCCGAACGGGCTGGCCTTCTCGCGAGACGAGACCCAGCTGTACGTCGTCGACACCCCCGGCAAGCACATCCGCCGCTTCGACGTGAAGGACGACGGCCTGACCGGTGGCGACGTGTTCGCGCCCTGCACGGCCGAGATGTTCGACGGGATCCGGCTGGACGCCGAGGGCCGGGTCTGGGCGGCGACGCACGAAGGACTGCACGTGTTCGACCCGGACGGGACGCTGCTCGGCAAGCTGCTGCTGCCCGACCTCGTGTCGAACCTGTGCTTCGGCGGGCCGAAGCGGAACCGGCTGTTCGTCACCGCGACCACGTCGGTCTGGTCCTGGATGCTCACGACGGACGGCGCGCGGCCGCCGTACGATCTCGGGTGACGACGCTGTCACCCGAATCGTGAGGAGTACGGATGTCCCTGCTCGAGCCGCTGGCCGGAACCGTTCCCGCTGTCTGGGAGAAGCTCGACGATCGGTGGAACGGGCCGCTCGGTGACAAACACCTCGAGCGGCTGTGGACCGGCGGGCGCTGGCTGGAGGGTCCGGTCTACTCGCCGCAGGGCCGGTTCGTGCTGTTCAGCGACATCCCGAACGACCGGATCCTGCGCTGGGACGAGACGTCGTACCAGGTCTCGGCGTACCGGGAGCCGGCCGGGAACACCAACGGGCACACCCGCGACCAGGAGGGCCGGCTGGTCAGCTGTGAGCACGGCAACCGCCGGGTCACCCGGACCGAGCACGACGGGTCGGTCAAGGTCCTTGCCGACGGCTACGAAGGGCACCGGCTGAACAGCCCGAACGACGTGGTGGTGCGGCCGGACGGCTCGGTCTGGTTCACCGACCCGGCGTACGGGATCGACTCCGACTACGAAGGACACCGCGCGGAGATCGAGACCGAGGGCTGCCACGTCTACCGGATCGCCCCGGACGGCGCGATCACCAAGGTCGCCGACGACTTCAACCGCCCGAACGGGCTGGTCTTCTCCGCCGACGGGTCGAAGCTGTACATCTCCGACACCGAGGAGGCCACTATCCGGGTCTTCGACGTGATCAACGACGGTACGGCGCTGAGCGGCGGCGAGGTGTTCGCCGAGTGCGGCAACGGCGCCTTCGACGGCATCCGCCTCGACACCGCCGGCCGGGTCTGGGGCGCGGCCGCCGACGGCGTCCACGTGTACGACGCCGACGCCACGCTGCTCGGCAAGCTGCTCGTCCCCGAGATCGTCTCGAACCTGTGCTTCGGCGGCGCCAAGCGCAACCGGCTGTTCCTGACCGCGACGACCTCGCTCTACTCCCTCTACGTGAACGCCAACGGCGGCCCTGAGGCGTACGACGGCCGTGACTGACTTCGGCGCCGTCCTCCGGGCGCACCGCCACGCGGCGGACCTGACACAGGAGCAGCTCGCTCACACTGCCGGGGTGAGCGTCGAGGCCGTCCGCACGCTCGAGAACGGCCGTCGGCGCTATCCACGCGCCCAGACGGTAGAGCTGCTGGCGAAAGGGCTGGGCCTCACTCCGGAAGACCTGGCCGAGCTGACCGAGTACGCGCGGCGCCCCACCGCGGCGGGCCGCCGCAGCCTGCCCGAGCGCGTCCCGGACTTCACGGGACGCCAGGAGCAGGTCGACCAGCTGCGCGACCTCCTGGTCGCGGGGAGCACCGGACCAGGCGTCGTGGTGATCTCCGCGATCGCCGGGATGGGTGGCGTTGGCAAGACCGCGCTGGCTGTCCACGTGGCGCACGAGCTGGCCGCGCACTACCCGGACGGCGTACTGGTGGTGAACCTGCGCGGTTTCGGGCCGGACGAACCGCTGCCGGTCGAGGACGCACTGGCCAGCTTGATGGAGCAGGCCGGAGCGGAGCCGAGCGACCAGCCCGAGTCGGTCGACCAGCTGGCTGCTCGGTTCCGCAGCGTGCTGGCTGGGCGGCGTACGTTGCTGCTGCTGGACAACGCGGCTGACGTCGCGCAAGTGAAGCCGCTACTGCCTGGCTCGGAGACCTGCGCGGTCATGGTGACCAGCAGGCGTCTGCTGACCAGCCTGCCCGGCAGCCGGTTGCTGAAGCTCGACGTACTGGGTGAGGCAGAGGCCGTCGCGTTGTTGACGGAGACCGCTGGGGCGGACCGCGTGTCTGCTGAGCCGGAGGCGCTGCGTGAGCTGGCCCGGCTGTGTGGCTACCTGCCGCTGGCGCTCCGGATCACTGGTACGCACCTGGCGACCGACGCTGGGCTCCGTGTGGCGCAGCTGGCCGCGCGCCTGTCCGACGAGCGGGCTCGTCTCGACCAGCTCTCCAGCGACGACCTGGACGTCCGGGCGACGATGGCGCTGTCGCTGGCCCGGCTGGTCGAGGCGGAGCCGTCGGCCAGGGCGGTGTTCACGCTGCTGGGCGCCTACCGCGGCGACGTACTCGATCTGCTCGTTGCGGCTCGGCTGGTGGAGCAGGCAGCGGAGGAGGTCGAGGAGGTGCTGGAGAAGCTCGTCGACCTGCACCTGCTGGAGACGGTCGGGCCGCAGCGCTACACCCTGCACGACCTCGTCCGGGCCTACGCGAGAGAGCTGGCGATCGCCGAGCTGACCACCGCCGAGCACGACGCCGCTCAGCTCAGGATTCTCGAGTGGTACCAAGCAGTGGGTCTGCGGCGACGGCTGCAGGTGTTCGGCCTCGGCAAGCTGGCCCGCGAGCTCGCTGATCCCGCGCTGGCCGAGCCCGCCGCGGGGCTTGACGTACCGCAGATCGACGACTGGTTGCAGACCGAGCTCCCCGAGCTGCTCGCCGCGGTCCGGCGGGCGGTGGACGACGCACCGCGGGCGGCACGACCGGTCGCCTCGATCGCGATGGGGCTGGAGATGTACCTGAGCGACCGCCGGCGCTACCTCGACTGTCTGGCCCTGTACGACGCCGCCGGTACGGCGATCCGCCGCGCCGGCGACCAGGTCGGGCAGTCGCTGACCTTCTACGACTGGGCGACGACACTGGCCGAGCTCGGCGACTTCGAGGCGGCGGCGGCGCGAATGCGAGAGGCGCTCGACGCCGAGCCGACATCGCGGCACCTGAACCACGAGCTGCACTGCCGGATCTACCTGGCGGCGTACCTCGGGCGGCTCGGACGGCACGAGGAGGCGTTTCCGCAGGCCGAGCAGGGGCTCGCGCTGGCTGTGGAGTTCGGCGCGGAGATCCCGATCGCCGAGGCGCACCTGGTGCTCGGCACGCTGTACGGCGAGGTGCAGCGGTACGCCGAGCAGGACGAGCAGTTCCGGACCGCCGCGGAGCTGGTCCGGCGTACGGAGGACGTGCGGGCGGCGCGGCACTGGATCCTGTACCGGATCGGCGTCGCCTACCGGCAGTCGGAGCGGTCGGCCGAGGCCGTCACCTACCTGCGGGAGTGCCTGGCGGTCGACGAGGAGGAGTACGACGAGCTGGAGCGGATGGAGACGCTGCAGGAGCTCGGGCGCAACGAGCTGGCGCTGGGCGAGGCGGCGGAGGCGGCTGCGCATCTGAGCGCCGCGCTGGAGGTCGCCGTACGGAACGAGAACCTGTTGATGGAGGCCCGGACCCGGCAGTACCTCGGGGAGGCGCTGGCCGCGCTCGGCCGGGGTGCGGAGGCCCGGGCGGAGTGGGAACGGGCGCTGCGGCTGGCGCGCGCCAGCGGTCTGCGGGAGGCGGCGGAGCTGGACGTGCTGCTCAGTACTGTGGACGACCCGCGGGGTTGACAGGTGATTCTCAGGGTTTGGTTGTAGCTTTCCCCCAGCGTTGGCCCGTTCCCAGGTGAGGAGTGCGATGTCCAAGAAGACCCACCAGCAGCAGCTCGCGGCGCGGAAGGCGCAGCGGCAGGCGGAGCGGGCGGCCGAGCGGAGCAAGCAGCGGCGGATGGTGGGGATCACCATCGCGGCGATCGTGTCCGTGGTGGTGGTGATCGTCGGCGTCGTACTGATCGCCGCGAACACCGGCACCAAGGAAACCCCGGCGGCCGGTGACACCCCGTCGGCCGACCCGTCGTCGCTGCCGTCAGACGCCGGGCCCGGCAACAAGCCGGCGTCGATCCCGACCGCGCTGGCGGCGCCGCTGAAGCGGCCGACCGCGCTGCCGGCCGAGGTCGACTGCAGCTACACCAAGGGCGGCCCGGCGGCGAAGAAGGTGAACGCCCCGGCCAACGGCAAGGTGAAGGCCAGCGGCACCACCGCGGTGACGCTGAAGACCAGCGTCGGCGACCTCGGCCTGACCCTGGACAGCGCACTGGCGCCTTGCACGGTGAACAGCTTCGTCAGCCTGGTCAACCAGAAGTACTTCGACAACACGGTCTGCCACCGCCTCACCGTCGGCCAGGGCCTGCAGGTCCTGCAGTGCGGCGACCCGGGCGGCGACGGCCGCGGCGGCCCCGGCTACAGCTTCAAGGACGAGGTCTTCCCCGAGCTGAAGTACGGCCGCGGCACCCTCGCGATGGCCAACTCCGGCCCGAACACCAACGGCAGCCAGTTCTTCATCGTGTACGGCGACGGCTCCGGCCTCGACCCGGCCTACACCGCCTTCGGCACCCTCGACGCCGCCGGCCTGAAGGCCGTCGACAAGGTCGCCAACGCCGGCGTGAAGCCGGTCGAGGGCGGTACACCGGGCGACGGCGCCCCCGCCACCGAGGTCCGCATCACCGCGGCGACCACCGACTCGAAGAACTAGCCCGCCGATGCCCGAACCGACCCCCGCGGCGCTCGGCAACGAGCCCGCGGGGTTCTCGTTCACGGCGTACGGCGAGCTGCGGCTGCACGGGTGGGCCGGGGCGGCGTACGCCGCGGGGGCGGACCGGGATCTGTTCATCCTGGTCGCGAACCAGGCGGCGGCGCTGGGGTTGTCGGCGTTCGACGGGCGGACGCAGGGGTTGCAGTGGCATCCGGCCGGGTTGGTCGACGGGTGGACCACCCCTCAGCGGGCGAACCTCGTTTTCCAGTGCGGGTTCCAGTCCGATGTCGAGCTGCCGTTGCAGTCGGCGGGGCTGGTGCTGCAGCAGGCTGTTGACCGGGTTGGCGTGCTGGAGCTGGAGCGTCTCGACGTACAGGTCGGGTGGAAGGTCGCGGACCCGATGCGGTTCGTCGACGGGCGGGACTGGTTCGAGTTCAGCGATCCGGCGGGGGCGGTGCCGGCGCGGATCAGCTGGTCCGGTACGCCGGCCGACGCCGAGCCGTGGCTCGGGGGAACGGTGGGGTTCGACCGAGCCACGGAGGACGGATGGATCGTCACCCTGCGGTCGTCGTCGCTCGACTTCCTCGGGTGGGTGGCCGGCGTACTGGCCTGGGCCTCGCCCGACCCAGGAGACCCTGGTCGGGTTCGGCTTCGGGCGTCAGGCCAGCTTGTCGTAGCGGCCGCGGGGCCAGGCCAGGAGGGCGTCGATCTGGACCATGCCGGCCTGCTCCAGGAGCTGGACCGGGCCGTCGGCGAAGTGGAAGAGGCCGGTGGCGGGGTCGCGGACCTCGGACCAGGCTCGGGCCGAGTAGGCCTTCATCACCGCGGTGTAGCGCGGGTCGTGGGTGACCGAGTCGAGGATGAGCAGGTTCTTGAACCAGATCGCGTTGAAGCGGGTCGGCTGCTTCCAGAGGCGGTCCTCGCTGCCGTAGAAAGCGAGGGACGCGTTCGCGAGGGCCTTGGCCTCGGTCAGGTAGCGCTTCTGGCCGGTCGCCTTGTAGAGCAGGGTTCCGGCGCCGAGCATCACGCCCTGGTTGTAGCTCCACTGGGTCTTCTCGACCGTTCCGGCCAGGTCGATGTGGTCCCAGTACAGGCCGTTCGGCGCGAGCATGCAGCTGCGCGCCCACTCGTACATCTTCTGCGCCCAGGTCAGGTACGACCGGTCCCGCGTCAGCAGGTACAGGTGCGCGCCGAGCTCCGCGCCCGGGCCGTTGGAGATCGTGTTGCGGTCCTGGCTCCACGGCGCCTGCGTCCAGTAGACGCCGCCCGCGCACGGGTGCGCCGGGTCGGTGTCCCAGCCGTGCACGACGAGCGCGAAGATCTCCTTCGCCCGCGCCAGCGACGCCTTGTCGTGGGTGCGCTGGTAGTGCTGGATCAGGTTCAGCCCGATCCACTCGTTGTCGTCGTAGAACTTGTCGCCGCCCTGGCCGAGCGGCGGCCGCAGGTAGGAGTCGTAGCCCTTCGGCGTCGTCCCCGCGTTCCAGTACGGCTTGTACCCGTCGAGCCGGCGCTCCGCCTCGGCGGCGGCCTTGCGCCCCGAGCCGGGGATGCCCGCGAGGTTCTCCGCCGCGACCGCGCCCTGCGAGTACGGCCAGACGTAGGAGTACGGGTTCTGCTGCTCGTTCGGGTACTCCTCGAGCAACAGCCCCGGTCCGGCCGCGAAGTACTTGTTCAACGCCTGGTACGACGAGTTGGCGCGCGCCGCCGCGCTGCCGCCGCCCTGCGCACCGGTCTGCTCGCCGGCCGGGGCGGCCTCGGCCCCGGGCGCGTGCAGCGCGCCGACCACCGCCACCGCCAGCAACCCGGCGAAGACCTTAGTTGATATACCAATTCTTCCGCGCATCGAGCACTCCTTCACGGGCGGCTGACATCGATGTCACGTTCTAACCGTCAGCAGCGCGGACCGTCAAGGGTTCACCACTTGGTATGTCAACCAGCGAAGACGAACCAAGCCGACTTCAGATGCAGATTCGCCCGCACCTGATCCCCGGTGAACGCCCGCGTCCCGGCCGCACCCGTCGCGACCACCCGGGTCACCCGGCCGCCGTCCGGCCCGAGCCCGGTCCGCCGGCTGATCGAGACGCCCTTCAGCTTCCCGACGCCGAACGCCGCCTGCAGCTGCGCGGCGGTCCGCGTCGTCGTCCAGGTGACGTTCGGGTTCTTGTTGCCCGGGTACGCATCCCAGCTGTCCGCCTTGGCCAACTGGTACGCGACCGTCCCGGCCGTCGTCGCCCCGCCGTTCGAGGACGAGAACTCCGCGATGATCGGCGTGTTCCGGTACAGCCGGATCTGCCCGGCCGTCGCCGCGATCGCCGCGTTCGTGGACGCCTTCTCCGAGGAGTACCCGCCGTACACCTGGCAGGAGATCGTGTCGCACAGGTCGTACACCCGGCTCCCGGCCCGCTTGCGGTGGTACGCCGCATAGGTGCGCGCGGCAACGGACTGCGCCTGCAGCGCGGCCGGGCGCCAGCTGGTGATCGCCTCGCGCGGGACCACACCCCGCAGGTAGGTCTCCAGCGGCAGCACGTTGATCGTGTCGAGGTGCGCCCCGGCGACATCGGCAGCCCGCAGCGCGCCGCGGTACTTGACCTGCGCCCCGCTCGGCAGTACCAGCCCGATCACCGCCGGGCCCTCGAACTGCGCCGTACCGGACAGCGTCCGCCACAGCGACCAGGTCCGCTTCTTCGCGTCGAACGACCGGACCTGCGTCCCGTGCTCGCCGTGCGGATCGATCGACCACTGGTTCCGGGTCGTTGCCACCGGCAACGTATAGACGGTGTTCGTCTTCAGGTCGCGCAGCTTCAGCCCGCTCACCGAGTGCACCCGGACGCCGTCGGTGCTGTCGGCGGTGATCCGGACCCGGATCGTGCCAGTGGCCTTGCCGACCGCCGTACCGGGGTAGTAGAAGTCGAGGATCTGCTTGACGTTCCGCCCGGCCAGGGCCGCACCCTGCGCGCCGTACTGCGACATGCCGCGGCCGTGGCCGAAGCCGCGGCCGGTGATCGTCTGGGTCGCCTCGGCGTCGAACGGGTCGATGTCCTGGGCAACCGCCAGCCCGCTCGGCAGCACGGCCAATACAAGGCCGGCGGCAACGACCCGCCTCACGAGACGTAGACCTTCTGGGTGCGGGTGCTGGCGGTCAGCTTGCCGTGCTGGAACCGTTGCTGGTGGCCACCGTTGACGGCGTACGTCCCGGAGGTCGGCAGCCCGAGCCGCGAGCTCTCCGCGCCGAGCGAGCCGTACTTGCGGGAGATCAGCCCGGCGACCGGGTACATCCCGGTCTTCGGCGACCAGTACAGCGCGCCGTTGCGGAACGTCTGCAGCCGGCTGCCGCTCACCCGCCCGTTGCGCTGCTCGGCGGTCGGCATCCCGAGGAACCCGTCCGGCCCGATCCGCCGGTACTGCGCCTTGAAGCCGCCGCGCACCGACCAGGCACCGGTGCGCGCCGACCAGTAGATGTCGAGGGCACCGAAGTACGTCGCCCGCCCGGTCTTCGTCGGGTGCTCGCCCCAGAACGGTTGCCCGATCGCGCGATAACCGCCGTGCTGCTGCGCGCGCCGGTAGATCTCGGTCGAGATGCTCTTGCCCATCAGCGCGTTCACCCGTTGCCGCAGCCAACCGAGTTTGGAGTACAGGTTCTTGCCCGGGCACGCGGTCGCCTTGGTGTCGCGGTGCCCGGAGACGGTGCCGAGCTTGCTGCCGTCGAGGATCACCGTGCTCAGCGGGGAGCGGTAGTTCGCGTCCAGCTTCCAGGCCACCACCCGCGCGGTCATCTCCATCATCTGCGCGGTCGGCGCAGTCTTCTCGAAGTTGCCGATCAGCGAGACGCCGAAGGAGTTCGCGTTGAACGAGCCGGTGTGCGCGCCGAGCACCGGCAGCTGCATCCCGCCGTACCGGCCCTCCCAGGCCCGGCCGAACTTGTCGACCAGGAAGTTGTAGCCCAGGTCGCACCAGCCGCGGCTCTTCACGTGGTACGTGTACATGCCGCGGATCATCGCCGGGACCTGCGCGCTGGTGTAGTTGTTGGTGTCCGCGGTGTGGTGCACGAACGCGGCCTGCACGGTGCTGGTGTACTTCGGCTTCGCGCACGCGGCACCGTTGTGCGAGCGCAGCTTCTCGTCGGCACCCCAGCCGGGCCGCCCGACGATCCGCGGCATCGCGTACGGCGCACGGCTGCCCTCCGGCTCGATCGGCTGCTCCGGCGTGGTCGGCGGATCGTTGTCCGCGGCCCGGATCCCGGGCTGGATCAGCACCACCTTGGCGTCCGGCACCGGCGTCCCGTCGGTGGTGGTCACCGCGGCCTCGACTCCGTCCGCCGTACCGACCCAGGTCGGCTCGGTCCCGGAGCGTTGCTTGCCCTCGGCACCGTCCGGTCCGTGCTCGTCCTCGACCTCGAGCCGTTCCCAGGCCGCCCAGACACCGTTGCGCTGGACCCGGACCTTGGCCACGATGCCGGCCGAGCTCTTCCGGGCCGGCCAGGTCACGCCGACCATGCCGAACGGCTGCGTCTGCGCCGACGTACTGGCCATCTTCGTGCCCTGGACCTGCGCCAGCGGCAGCTCCCGGTACGACGGCTCGACCTCGTACGCCGAACGCGGCGCGGCCTCGGCCGGCGCCGGGTCGCTCCAGGGAACGTGCGGGACGAGGAGTGCGAGCCCGGTCACCGCGGTGAGGGCCAGTCGCACGGGGGTGGTGATACGCATCGGAGAGCCTCCGGCAGATCTGTGCGCTGATGAGCAGCTGTGACCGATTATGCGCAAGGAGTCACCGGATCCCGGGGATTGCGGTCACCCTGCGTGGCGCGCCGAGGGGGTGTCTGGTGGTTCCCCGCCGTAGCGAGCAGGTGCCCGGTGCGGTAGCTCGGCGTGCGGGAGACAAGCGCTGCGATGCGAAGCATCGTGAGCTTGGTTCCCGTGCGCCGAGGTGCCGTGCCGGGTGCCGCGCAGTAGGCGGGGAATCACCAGACACCCCCTTAGACTGGCTTCGGAAATCGAAGTGAGGGATGTGGATGCGCGACCAGTTCCGGCTCGAGGATCTGTCCTGCCCGCTGTCGGCCACCGCGCGGCACGTCGGCGAGTGGTGGACGCTGCTGATCCTGCACGACGCCTTCGACGGGTTCACCCGCTTCGACGAGTTCCAGCGCAACCTGAAGATCTCGTCGAGCATGCTGACCACGCGGCTCAAGGCGCTGGTCGACGACGGGCTGCTGGAGCGCCGGCCGTACCAGGAACGCCCGGTGCGGCACGAGTACGTGCTGACCGAGCTCGGGCAGTCGCTGCGACCGGTCATCCTGACCTTGGCCGCGTGGGGCAACGAGCGGCTCGCGCCGGCCGAGCGAACGATGATCCTGGTCGACTCCGAGACCGGCGAGGAGGTCGAACCGGTGCTGGTCGACCGGGCCACCGGAGAGCCGGTTTCCGGGCCGCGGTACGTGTTCACGGCCGGCCCGGCGGCGAGCCCGGCGATGCGGGAGCGCTATCTGGATCGGTGACCAATTCTTTTTTCGGCGAATTGGTACGACTCGGTAGGCTCGACGGAAAGTACCTCTTTCCAGGCACGTCGAGGAAGGCACGTCATGGAACTCATTCTGCTGATCGCGGTGGTCGTGATCGCAGTGCTGGCCTACCGCTCCTACCGCCGGACCCAGCTGCAGACCAAGCAGCGTGACGAAGTGACCTCGGCCGAGCTGGAGTCGGTCAAGCGGACCGCCGACGAGGACATCACCCGGTTCGGCGAGGAGTTGCAGGACCTCGACCTGGACATGGTCGGCAAGGACCTCGGCGAGGGCGCCCGCCAGGACTACCAGCGCGCGCTCGACTCCTACGAGTCGGCCAAGCAGTCGCTCAGCCAGGTGACCGCGGCCGACCAGATCAAGCACGTGATCGAGATCCTCGAGGACGGCCGCTACGCGATGGCCTGCGTCCGCGCCCGGGTGAACGACCAGCCGCTGCCGCAGCGCCGGCCGTCCTGCTTCTTCAACCCGCAGCACGGCCCGTCGGTCGAGGACGTGACCTGGGCCCCGGCCGGTGGCGCGCCGCGTGAGGTCCCGGCCTGCGCCGCGGACGCCGAGCGGGTCCGCGCCGGCGCCGACCCGGACATCCGCAAGGTGATGGTCGGCCCGCAGCAGGTCCCGTACTGGCAGGCCGGCCCGGCGTACGCGCCGTACGCGCAGGGCATGTTCGGTGCGCTCGGCGGTGTGATGACCGGTATGTTCATCGGCACCATGCTGGGCGGCATGTTCGCCGGCGGTGGCTACGGCGACTACGCCGCGGGCTACGAGGCCGGTCAGGCCGACGGTGGTGACGGTGGCGGCGACGACTTCAACTTCGGCGACGACGCCGGTGGCGACATGGGCGGCGGGGACATGGGCGGCGGCGACTTCGGCGACTTCGGCGGTTTCGACTTCTGAGCTTCGCCGGTACGACGGCCTGAACGGACGGCCCCCGGGATCGCTCCCCGGGGGCCGTTCCCGTTCTAGCTGGGGATGTGCTGCCGCCGGGTCGTTGCTGACGGCATCTTCTCGGTCCGGCGGCCGGCCGCGAGCAGGATGCCGGCGGTGAGGGCGAGCCAGAGGTAGGCGTTGCCGAAGACCTGCTCGAGCATGTTCCAGTGCAACTCGCGGTCGCCGCGGCGCGGGACCCACCAGATCGGCGCGAGCATCATCAGCCCGAACCACGTCGCCGCGGTCGGGACAGGGAATCGCCGTCCGACCCGCGTGCCGGTGAGTAGCGCGACGCCGAGCGGGATCATCCAGACCCAGTGGTGACTCCACGAGACCGGCGAGCAGAGCAGACTGATCATGCCGGTGACGGCGGTCGCGCCGAGGCGCTCACCGCGCAGCCACAGAGCGCGGGTCAGCCAGAGACCGGCGACGACCGTCAGCAGGACCAGCGCCTTCCAGGCCAGGCCACCGCCCTCGGGGTCGCCGGTGATGCGGATCAGGAAGCCGTTCCAGGACTGGTTGCCCGCGTAGGCCAGGGCGCCGATCCGGCCGGTGTCGGCGAGCAGTTTGGTCCAGTACTCCCAGGCGGCCGTGGGCGCGATGAGGAAGCCCGTCAGGACGGTCGCGGCGAAGGCGGCCGACGCGTGGGCGAGGGCGCGCCACTGCCGGGTCACGACCAGGAGGCCGAGGAACACGAGCGGGGTGAGCTTGATCCCGGCCGCGATGCCGAGCCAGATGCCGCGGCGCCGGCGGCGGACCTCCAGGACGTCGTACAGGATCAGGGCGCAGAGGATCAGGTTGATCTGGCCGTACGAGAGCGTCTCGCGGACCGGCTCGACCAGCAGCGAGGCGGCGGTGACCGCGAGCAGCGCGGCCAGGCCCCAGCCCTGCGCGGCCGGGAGGCGGCGCAGACAGAGCCGCCAGATCACCGCCAGCGCGACCAGCGAGACCGCGATCGAGACGCCGTACGCCACCGGCCACGGCATCACCGCCACCGGCACCATCACCAGCGCGCCGAACAGCGGGTAGGTGAACGGCATCGTGATGTCGCGCATCCGGGCGTCGTACAGCGACGACGGGTCGTCGAGCACCATCGAACCACCCAGCCGGTAGACCTTCAGGTCCGCGCCGGTGTGGTCCCAGACGAACGGCAGAAGGATGCCGACGGCAACACAAACGGCCACGGTCAGCCACCAGCGGCGCTTGACCGGGTCCCCCAGGATCCCCGTACTCACCTGCCGAGGGTGCCAGCCGGGGAGGGTCAGACCGGGCTAGACCGGCTGGCAGCTTGATGTCACGGCGTGTCGGGAACTTTTCACCGTTCGTACGACGAGCAGCGCGAAAGCCAGAGTCGCCGCTATCAGATAAGCGTTTCCGGCTATTTGTTGCCCGATCGTCCAGTCCAGCTCGCGGTTCTCGTGGTTGGGCGGCCACCAGATCGGGGCGATCGCGAAGACCGCGGTCCAGAGGATGCCGACGGCAACCTTTGCTCTGGTTTCGAAGGGTTGCACGAGGGCGACGCCGAGCGGGATGCACCAGACCCAGTGGTGACTCCAGGAGACCGGCGAGCACAGCAGGCTGATCAGGCCGGTGACCGCCGTTGCCGCGATGCGGTCGCCGCGGAGCCAGAGGACGCGGCAGAAGTACAGGCCTGCCAGCGCGGTCAGCGCAGCGAGGGCGAGCCAGATCGGGCCGCCGCCGTCGAGGTCGCCCTGGACGCGGACCAGGAAACCGTTCCAGGACTGGTTGCTGGCGAAGGCCAGGCCGCCGACCCGTGTCGCGTCGGAGACGAGCGAGGTCCAGTACTCCGTGGCCGCCTTCGGGGTGACGGCAAAGCCGACCAGGACGGTCGCGGCGAACCCGGCGGTCGCGTAGGCGAGGGCCTTCCACTGGCGGGTGACGGCCAGGAGGCCGAGGAAGACCAGCGGCGTGAGCTTGATGCCCGCCGCGACGCCGATCCAGATCCCGCGGCCGTTGTGCTTGGTGTTCAGGACGTCGTACAGGATCAGGGCGCAGAGCAACAGGTTGACCTGGCCGAAGCCGAGGGTCTCCCGGACCGGTTCGAGAAGCAGCGAGGCGGCAACGACCCCGAACATCGCTGCCGGGGGCAACGTGATGCAGATGCGCCAGACGGCGACCAAGGCAACGATCGTGACGACCGTCCAGACCACCGTTGCCACCGGCCACGGCATCAGCGCGAACGGGACCATCACCACGGCCGCGAACGGCGGGTAGGTGAACGGCAGCGGGGTGCCGCCGAGGCGTACGTCGTACAGGGCCTTGGGGTGCTCGAGCAACGTCTCGCCGCCGAGCCGATAGACCTTCAGGTCCACCATCGCGTGCCGCCAGAGCAGCGGGAGAACGATGCACGCGGCAACACCCACGACCAGAGCCGCCGCCCACCGCCAGTTCCCCCGCACGGCCGAAACGATACGCCAACGATACGTCCACCTTGCTTTGCTGGCCGTCATGCCGAATCTGTTGAGATCCCGGGCCAGGAAAGTTTCACTCACCGCGAGCGCGGTGGTGCTGAGCCTGTCGGTGCTGGTGGCACCGGCCACCGCGACACCTGATGCCGGGGAACGGTTGTTCCCGGGCCTCGGCAACACCGGGTACGACGTCCGCTCGTACGACGTCGCCTACGACTTCCACCTCGGGCAGCCGACGATGGCGTCCTCGGTCGACATCGTCGCCGACGCGACCCAGCGGCTGTCCAGCTTCAGCCTCGACGCGGTCGCGCGGAAGGTCAGCACGGTCAGCGTCAACGGCGTACCGGCCAGGTTCAGGCTCGACAACACGGCGGAGAAGCTGGTCGTCACGCCGCGGCACGCGCTGCGCGACGGGCTGCCGTTCCGGGTCAGGATCTCCTACGTCGCCGACCGGACGCTGGAGCCGAAGTCGAAGGCCTTCCCCGACCATGACCACTTCGACCACTGGACCGACACCGACGCCGGCTTCTCGCTGATGGGCCAGCCCGACCGGTCGCACCTGTTCTTCCCGATGAACGACGTCCCGGCCGACAAGGCGCGGATGACCTGGCGGGTGACGGTCCCGAAGGCCCTCCAGGCCGCGGCGAACGGGACGCTGAAGGCGAAGTGGACGATCGGCGGCCGGACGACGTACGTGTTCAGCACCCGGGACCCGATCCCGACGCACGTCGCGCAGCTCGCCGTCGGGCACCTCACCCGGACCACCGACCGCGGCCCGCACGGCCTCCCGCTGCGCAGCTACGTCGACACCGCCCACGCGGCCGCCGCGAAGGCGCGCGTCGCGCTGGTGCCGGGGCAGATGCAGTGGCTGGAGGACCAGATCGGGAGCCGCTACCCGTTCGAGACGTACGGCGTACTGGGGGTCGGCGGGGTCACCGGCTACGCACTGGAGAGCGCGACCCTGTCGATGTTCAACGCCGACTACCTGACCGGCCCGGTCGGCGAGGGCATCGGCACGATGGTCCACGAGCTCACCCACCAGTACTTCGGCAACGCCGTCTCGGTCCGCAAGTGGGACGACATGTGGCTCAGCGAGGGCCACGCCGTCTACTACACCGGCCGCTACCGCGCCGCCCGCGGCGAGCTCACCCTGGACGACTTCATGAAGGACGTCTACGCCTTCGAGCTCGACCACCGAGCGGAGTACGGCCCACCCGGCCGCCCCGCCGACCTGATCGACCTCCTCGCCGGCACCAACACCGGCGGCGCCTTCTTCCTCTACGACCTCAACAACCTGGTCGGCCCGAAAACCTTCAAGACGATCGAGCACACCTTCTTCGAACGCTTCCGCAACAGGTCGGCGTCCACCCAGGACTACATCGCCGTCGCCAACGAGGTCTCGGGCCGCGACCTGACGGCGTACGCGAACGCGTGGATCTACGGCAAGACGACACCGATCCCAACCGGCCACCCGGATTGGGCACAGCGTCGATGAGAGCCTTCTCAGAATTGGTTCATCGGAGGCTCATGGTGGCCCGGCAGTGTTCTGGGTATGGCAGACCACGAGGCGTTGCAGCTCCTGACCGGGGCGACCGCGGGCGAGATCCTCAGCGCCGCTGTCGAGGCGGCCGGCGGGGAGCTGCTCTCGTGGCGCTCCACTGAAGTAGCCCACAGCAACGACTCCGCCACCGTCGCGTACCGTACGACGATCCGCTGGGCGCACGGCGAGACCGAGGAGATCCTCGGTGCCACCGCCGGCGGTGAGATCCCCGCGGGCGCGACGGTGGTCGGGGCTGACGACAACCATACCGTGGGTGTCTGGCGGGCGGCACACGACCCTTCACTTCCTGGGCTTCGCGGCGCGCTCGACCCTGCTGGTGTCTCCGCGCTCTTCGACCGCTGCGGCCTCGGCGCCCACCCGGTCTCCCTGAAGCTCCGCTCCTACCGCCCGCTCCGCCGGGCCGTCGTGGAAGCGTGGACACCCACCGGGCGCCTGTTTCTCAAGGTCGTCCCGCCCGCGCAAGGCGAAGCACTCCACAACCGCCACCGCCTGCTCACCAACGCCGGCGTCCCCTCCCCGCGCAGCCTCGGCTGGACCGACGACGGTCTCGTCGCCCTCGAGTCCCTCCCCGGCCGCACTCTCCGATCAGCGCTGCGATCCGGTGCTGCGGCAACCAATCCGGCCGACATCACCACTCTCCTCGACCGCCTGCCACCCGAGCTCCTCGACAACCCCCGCCGCACCTCCTGGCTCGACCGCACCCAGTACTACGCGCGCTCGATCGGCAACGTCGTCCCCGACCTGGCCGGCTGGTCCTCCGACCTCGCCACGTCGATCGTTGCCGAGAGCCCCGTCGGCCCGACCGTCCCCGTCCACGGTGACCTGTACGAGGCCCAGCTCCACGTCGACCACACCGGCGCGATCGTTGGCCTCCTCGACGTCGACACCGCCGGCCCCGGCGACCGCCTCGACGACCTCGCCTGCCTGCTCGGCCACCTGTCGGTCCTGGCCCAGGTCCTCCCCCAGCACGCCCAGGCGATCAACAGCTTCGCCACCCGCGCCCAGCAAACCTTCGACCACCAGACCGACCCGGCCCAGCTCCGCCTGCGAACCGCCGCGGTCGTCCTCTCCCTCGCCACCGGCCCGCACCGAGTGCAGGACCCCGGCTGGCAACAGACCACCCGGCAGCGCGTCGCCCTGGCCGAAAGCTGGTACGACGCCGCCCACCGGGCCAACCGAATGGAAAGGAACCACCACCATGCGAGCAACGCGTAAGTGGGCCGTAGTCGGAACCGTCGCCGCCATCTCCGGCATCGGCATCGGCACCGCGGCGTACGCCGCCCCCGCCGACCTGAACGACCCGGCGAAGGTCACCCCGACCCTCACCCAGGCCACCCCCACCCAACCCACGGATGCCGCACCGGCAACCCAGTCCGCCGACACTCCCGGCGAAACCACCAGCACCAATACCCCCGGCGAACCCGCATCAGCCAACACCCCCGGCGACACCGCATCGGCCAACAC
This sequence comes from Kribbella sp. NPDC051770, assembly GCF_040681455.1. Classification (NCBI taxonomy): domain Bacteria; kingdom Bacillati; phylum Actinomycetota; class Actinomycetes; order Propionibacteriales; family Kribbellaceae; genus Kribbella; species Kribbella sp. NPDC051770. Next base: position 63,938 of record NZ_JBFAYT010000002.1, read on the forward strand.
CCCCGCCGGCACCACGTCCGCCAACACACCCGGCGACACCAACTCAGCCAACACCCCAGGCACCGCCGACTCGGCCAACACCCCAGGCACCGCCGACTCGGCCAACACCCCGAACGACACCAACTCGGCAAACACCCCCGGCGACCCCAACTCGGCAAACTCCCCGAGCTGACCCGCCACTCCTGCGCCCGGCCCGGTCCCCTCACCGGCCCGGGCGCAGGCGCGCGTCCAAGCCGAGCGCCCAAGGCACGGGGCTCGAACGTCAACGCGTACGACGCAGGCGCAAGCACCGCGGCCCAGGGCGCGCTCCCGGACACACGCGCGGCATGCGCCGCACACAGGCGCCGCACGCACTGCACGCACGCACCGGCGCGAAGGTGTGGGCACACCGCAGGCACGCGGGCATGCCCACACCTGGCCTGCGCGCGTGGCCGCGCGCGGGAGGTGGGCGCGCCGGAGGTGCGCGCGAGGGAGGCGAGCACGCAGGACCTGCGCGCGTGGGACCTGCGCGTGTGGGAGGTGAGCGCGAGGCCGGGCGCGCGGGAGTGAGCGTGAGAGGCGAGCGCACGCGAGACATGCGGGTGTGGGAGGTGAGCGCGGAGGTACGCGCGTGGAACCTGAACTCGTGAGAGGTGAGCGCGTAGGGCGTGAGCGCGGGGCACGGCGCCGGGCGGGGGGCCGCCAGGCGCGGACCGATGGGCGAGCGCGCGGGGCCGTGGGGGCGAGGTGCGGGTCGAGGCGCCGAGTGCGGCCGCGAACCGCGTGCAGGCGGCGCGATCGCGGGTGCCGGCGGCGAGAGCACGCGGGTGAGGCCGGGGCGAGCAGGTGAGCAATCGCCCCGCGGTCGACCGCCGGCCGCAACCACAGCCGGTCGGTCGAACACGGCCTCAGCCACAGCCCGTCGGTCGAACGCGACCTCAGCCACCGCCGGTCAGTCGGACGCGGCCTTAGCCACAGCCGGTTGGCACCGAAGCCAAAGGTGTGTGGGGCGAAGGCCGACCCCAAGGTGACGCCTGCTGACTTCTTGCCCAAACAGCGCGCCTGTACCTGACCAACCAACGGAGGTAGGCAAGAAGAACACAGGTGGCACCTACCCGCACCCGACCGCAAACCCGCAGCCGGCGCCGCGAGGCCCGAACCACCCGCACCCGACCTACGCGCGCCAGCCCCAGCCGGTCAGCCGACAGACAACCCCAGCCACAGCCGCCCGCCGTACAGCCGATCAGTTCCTCAAATGCAACCGCCGCGCAGCCTCAGCAATCGATCCAGTAACCGACGGATACACCGTGAACGCCTGCGCCACCTGATCAACCGTCAGCCGCCCGGCCACAGCCAGCGAGATCGGATGAATCAGCTCCGAAGCCCGCGGCGCCACAACAACCCCGCCGACGACGATCCCGGTGTTGGGAAGGCAGAAGAGCTTGACGAACCCGTCGCGGACGCCTTGCATCTTGGCGCGGGCGTTGTCCGCGAGCGGCACCTTGGCGACCATCGCAGTACTCCCACCCGCGTCCAGCGTCGCCTGCGTCAACCCCACCGTCGCGATCTCCGGCGCGGTGAAGACGTTCGACGAAACCGTCGACTGATCCAACGGCGAAACAGCATCACCCAGCGCATGCGACATCGCGATCCGCCCCTGCATCGCGGCGACCGAAGCGAGCATCAGCACCCCAGTGCAGTCCCCAGCCGCGTACACCCCACGACTAGAGGTCCGCGACACCCGATCCACCGAAATGAACCCTCCGTCGTCGAGCGACACGCCCGACTCGACAAGTCCCATGTTCTCCGTGTTCGGCAGCGATCCAACCGCCAGCAGCGCATGCGACCCATGCACCGTCCGCCCGTCCGTGAGCGTCACGACGACCCCGTCGCCCTGCCGCTTCACCGACTCCGCCCTCGATCGCCCGAGCACCGTCAAACCCCGCCGCCGGAAAACGTCTTCCAAGACCGCGGCAGCATCAGCATCCTCACCAGGCAGCACCCGATCCCGCGAGGACACGAGCACGACCTCGCTCCCCAGCGCGTCGTACGCGCTGGCGAACTCGGCGCCGGTCACACCCGACCCGACCACGATCAGCTTCTCGGGCAGCTCCTGGAGCTCGTAGACCTGCTCCCAGGTCAGGATCCGCTCCCCGTCAGGCTCGGATCCAGGCAGGATCCGCGGCCGCGCCCCCGTGGCGACCAGTACGACGTCCGCCTCCAGGCGCTCGTCGCCGACCACGACCGTCTCCGGGCCGTCGAGGCTGCCGCGCCCGTGGATGAGCCGGATCTTCTCGTCGGCGAGCCGCCGCGCGATCCCGTCCGACTGGGCCGCGGCGAGCGCCTTGACGCGGCTGTTGACCAGGTTGAACTCGACGCTGACCGAGTTGGCCGGGTCGTCGTCGCCGTCGTCGACCCGCAGGCCCAGCTCGCCGGCCTCCTCCACCTCGGTCATCACCTCCGCGGTGGCGATCAGAGTCTTGCTGGGGACGCAGTCGGTGAGCACGGCCGACCCGCCGATCCCGTCGGAATCGACAACCGTCACCTCCGCTCCCAGCTGGGCGGCCGCACTCGCCGCTTCGTACCCGCCAGGACCGCCACCGATGATCACAACTCGCGCCACGAGAGGCCATTGTTCCGTATCCTGTGATCTCGTGACCCTGTACGCCGCGTTTGCGTCGAATCTGGACCCGAATCTGATGGCCGATCGGTGCCCGTACTCCCCGCTGCGCGGGACCGGGTGGATCGTCGGCTGGCGCCTCACCTTCGGTGGCGAGGAGCTCGGCTGGGAGGGTTCGATGGCCACGGTCGTCGAGGACCCGGCCGACCCGACCAACCAGGTCTTCGTCGCCCTGTACGACGTCAGCCCGAAGGACGTCGAGCGGCTGGACGAGTGGGAGTGGATCGACCAGGGCGTCTACCGCAAGATCCAGGTCCGGGTCCAGACCCTCGACGGCACCCAGCTGGCCTGGATGTACGTCCTGAACGCCTACGAGGGCGGCCTCCCGTCGGCCCGCTACCTCGGCATCCTGGCCGAGGCCGCGGAGGCAGCAGGCGCCCCGGACGACTACGTGGCGGACATCCGCGCGAGACCCTGCCAGTCCTCAGGTCACTGACGTACCGGGCGGTATCGTGCGGTGGTGACCGTCAATGATGCCGTTCTGATTCGTACTGCTGCCGAGGCCTGGCTGGCCGAGGACCCCGACGCGGACACCCGCGCCGAGCTCCAGGCGCTGCTGGACGCCGGGGACGACGCCGAGCTGGCCGATCGGTTCTCCGGGAAGCTGGAGTTCGGTACGGCGGGCCTGCGCGGCGCTGTGGGCGCCGGGCCGAACCGGATGAACCGGGTGGTGGTGATCCGCGCCGCCGCGGGCCTGGCGGCGTACCTGAAGGCGAACGGGCTGACCAACGGCCCGGTGCTGATCGGGTACGACGCGCGCCACAAGTCCGACGTGTTCGCGCAGGACACCGCCGCGGTGATCCGGGGCGCGGGGCTCGACGCCGTGCTGCTCGACCGGCCGACGCCGACGCCTGTCGTCGCGTTCGGGATCCCGCACCTGAAGGCCGTCGCGGGGGTCGTGGTGACCGCGTCCCACAACCCGCCGCAGGACAACGGCTACAAGGTGTACCTCGGCGACGGCTCCCAGATCGTTCCGCCCGCGGACCACGAGATCGCCGCGGCGATCGATGCGGTCGGCGCGCTGGCCGAGGTGCCGCGCGGCGACGACTGGCAGACCGCCGGCGACGACCTGCTCGACGCCTACCTGTCCCGGATCGCCACCCTCGTCCCCGGCGACGCGCCGCGCGACCTCAAGGTCGCCTACACCCCGCTGCACGGCGTCGGCCGGCTGCTCGTCGAGGACGCCGTACGCCGGGCCGGCTTCGCCGCGCCGGCCGTCGTCGCGACGCAGGCCGACCCGGACCCGGACTTCCCGACCGTCGCCTTCCCGAATCCGGAGGAGCCCGGCGCGATCGACGCGGCGCTGGAGCTGGCGCGCGCCGAGGGCGCCGACATCGCGGTCGCGAACGACCCCGACGCGGATCGTTGCGCGGTCGCCGTACCGGATCCGGCGGCCGACGGTGGCTGGCGGATGCTGCGCGGTGACGAGCTCGGGGCGCTGCTCGGCGAGTTCCTGCTGTCGAGCGGGCCGAACGGGGTCGCCGCGTGCTCGATCGTGTCGTCGTCGCTGCTGGGCAAGATCGCGGCGTCGTACGGCGTGCGCTACGAGGACACGCTGACCGGCTTCAAGTGGATCGGCCGGGTGCCGGAGCTGGTCTTCGGGTACGAGGAGGCGCTCGGCTACTGCGTCGATCCGGCCGCGGTGAAGGACAAGGACGGCGTCTCGACCCTCGTCCGCGTCCTCGAGCTCGCGGCGCGCGCGAAGGCCGACGGGCGCACACTGCTCGACCTGCTGGACGATCTCGCGAAGAAGTACGGCCTGCACGCAACCGATCAGCTCTCGGCGCGCGTCGAGGACCTGAGCCTGATCGCGGCCGCGATGGACCGGCTGCGGGCGACCCCGCCGACGTCGCTCGGCGGCCACACCGTCGACCGCGTCGACGATCTGAGCGAGGGCAGCGAGCACCTGCCGCCGACGGACGGCCTGCGCTACACGCTGTCCGCGGGCGCCCGCGTCGTCGTCCGCCCGTCCGGCACCGAGCCGAAGCTCAAGTGCTACCTGGAGGTCGTCATCCCGGTCACACAGGACGATGTCCCAGCAGCCCGCACGAAAGCAGCAGAAGAGCTCGCCGCGATCAAGGAGGACCTGGCAGCAGCCGCCGGGATCTGAGCGAGCGCAGCGAAGCGTCCGGGACCGCGGGCCCAGCCAGCGCCTGAGCGAGCGCAGCGAAGCGTTCGGGGCGCCGGCTCATTCGCCCCACCACGCAAGCCGAAGGGCCCCTCGCAGAGGGGCCCTTCGGCTTGCGTGTTCAGTTTCAGGGAGCACCTGGCGGGAGACTCCCTGGGGACTAGCGAACCGCGGCGGCTTCCTGCTCGGCCTGCTCGGAGCGCAGCGAGCTCTGCAGGGACGAGTGCAGGATGCGCAGCGTGCTGGTGGACTGCATCAGCGCGTCCCGCTCGTCGGGGTTGCGGTTGGCCAGCGCGGTGATGTCGTTGATGCTCGCCTCGATCCGGGCGATCCGGTCGGCGACGGTGCCTTCCTGGCTGCTGGCCCGGCGGATCGCCTCGGACGTGACCGTCCAGACGTCCTCCTTGTCGTTGGTGCGGCGCGACAGGTCGACCATCTGACCGAGCGCGGCGAGATCGCTGTCGATCTGGCTCCGCTCGACCGGCACCGTGATGCCCGCGGTCGACTGACGGAGCCGGGTGACATGCCCGGACAGCTCCGACCAGCTGCACTTACCGCTCTTGATCTTGTCCAGCACCTTGGTGTACTCGGTGTTGAACTCGTCGTAGTTCACTGTCCTTGACTCCTGCCGTTCGACGTTCGACCCAGACTCTAAGGCGTGCGGACCCGAAACACGGTAACCACACGATCGCAGATCGTGCACGTGTCGGCAAAACGCGAAGGCGCCCGGAGAGCCAACGCTCTCCGGGCGCCTTCGTTACGTGTCTTTACCGAACCGAATCCGTCGGTGGTCAGGCGATCCGGGTCGCCGGGGCCGACCAGGTCTGGCAGCTGCCCGGGTGGGTGTTCTTGCCGTTGCCGGTGAAGCCGGCCAGCGACCAGAAGTTGTGGTTGGTCCACGAGCCGTGGTCACGCGGGCCGCCCGGCATGTCACCGGAGTGCGAGACGACGTACTTCCACTCGGTCAGCAGACCGCCGCTCATCGGGTAGTACGCCTTGTTGGCGCCGATGTAGGCCGAGCCGAGGCAGGACGCCTGCAGCTCACGGCGGCGGCTCTCGGCCAGCGCCGCGTCGTACGTCATGTGGTTCGAGCGCCAGAACGAGGCCGTCATGATGCTGGTCATGTTCTGGACGTGGTGGCCGTACTCGTGCGCGATCGTGTTGGTCGCGTAGGCGACGGTGTACGTCGGGTTCTGCGCGTACCAGGTGACCAGCTGGCGCCACGGGATGTAGATGGTGCCGCCGCCGGTGGAGCAGTAGAACGAGACCCAGCCGGTGACCGAGCCGCAGGTGGTCTTGACCGTGTTGTAGCCGTGCACGACCAGGGCCGGCTTGACGTCCCAGCGCGCACCCATCCGCCACAGGTTCGGCTTCCAGGCGGCGTACAGGCAGCGGACGAGCTCGGACTCGAAGTACCGGACGTTCTTCTCGCTGTTCAGCGCGACGGCCGGCCGCTTGCACTTCGACGCCGCGATGTTGCCGGTGCCGTAGAGCTTGTTGTTCTTGACCGCCTTCAGCGCGCTGGCGGCGTTCCAGCCGGCGTCGCGGCCGGAGTCGGGCACGATCAGCGGGGTGTCGATCTCGCCCGGCGTCGGCCGGACCGCGGTGGCCCCGGACGGCGAGGACTGCGCCGCCTGGGCGTTCGGCATCGCGAGCACCGCGCAGCTGGCCAGGGCGACGGCGCCGGCCAGGACGCGCAGCTTCTTGCTGGAGAGATAGTTCATGCGCTCCACTCTCGAAAACTGGGGGGACATACCGGAGACATCCTGGATCACCCAGAGGTTCACCCCGGCCTGAACACGGGGTCCGACGCAGGATCCCGGCGTGAAGTTCCCCTCATTTGTCCGCTTCCTGCCACTACGTCAGCCGATGGCTGCGCTGTGTCAGCGGTTGCCGAGGCGTCCGCCGAGGAAGCGGAGCTGCTCGGGCAGCATCCGCCGCCAGTAGCCGGCGGTGTGCGCGCCGGGCTGGATGCCGCCTTCCGCGGTCAGGCCGCCGCGCAGGTCGCGGACGGCACCGGCGAACGGGTCGTCCCGGCCGCAATCGATGCGCAAGGCAACGTTTTCCAGGTGCCCGGGCTCGATCCCGTACGCCGCGAAGTCGGCGGCGCCGTCGAACGCACCGGGCGCCGTGTCGCCCACGGTCGCCCACAGGGCCGGGCTCAGCGCCCCGGCGGCGACGACCCGGCGCCCGCTCTCGCGATCGCCGCCGCCCTGCTGACCGTTCTCGCGATCCGCGCCGCCAGGCTGACCGCTCTCACGCGCCGCGAGCAGTGCGCCGTACCCACCCATCGACCACCCGAGGACGCCGTACCGGTCGACGAGCAGGCCGCGTTTCGCCAGCAGGGGAAGGAGTTCCGCGGTCAGCATCCGCTGCGGGTCCTCGCCGGTCGCGCGCCGGTGCCAGTACGAGTCGCGGCCGCCGTCGACGGTCGCGAGCGCGAACGGCGGCGTACCGGACCGGACGGTCTCGGTGAGGTACTTGTCGATGCCGAGGTCGTTGATCGCGGAGGTGTGGTCGCCGCCGCGCCCGTGCAGGACGAGTACGACCGGGAGCGCGGCGCCGGGGCGCCGGCCGTGCGGGTAGACGACCGACCAGCCGACCGTCGTACGCCGGGCCGCCGACTCGAAGGTGCCGCTGATCACCGGCCCGGCGGGGACGTCGGGGACCACGCCGTCGTCGCCGGTGAGCCCGAGGGCGGTGTGGACGCGGGTCCGGCCCGGGAGGACGCCGGCCTCCAGGCCACCGATCCCGGCCGCGCCGAGACCCGCGAGCGAGAGCAGAACGCGGCGCCGCGTCAGTCGTGGAGTCACACGAGGTCCGACGCCGTGGACCTCGCGACGGTTCGGCCGTGAGCGGAGGATCTGGGCGATCACCGCGGTCCGACGGTCGCGGAACGCGGGACGGTTCGGCTCCTACCGGAGGATCTGGGCGATCACCGCGACGACCACCAGCACGCCCGCGATCGCGAGCTCCGGGACGGCCCAGGTCGTGACGACCTCGCCCTCGGCGGTGGCGGCGTGCCGTTCGCGGTGGTTGTCGATCCGGTCGACGACGAACTCGGCGCGGCTGATCGAGTTCTCGGCGCCGAGCTTGCGGCTGCCGACGCGGCTCTTGCGCAGGTCCTTCATCACCAGCTGGACGCCGGGGCAGCGGATCCGGCCGGCGCTGGTGTGCACGCGCAGGATGTCGGTGACGTCCGCGTCCTCGATCCGGTGCCACGGGACGTGGTGGTCGCGGATGTGGTTGCGGATCAGCAGGCCGTCGGGACGCAGCGTGACCGAGGGACGCACCAGGCCGACGTACGCGACGAGCATCAGCAGGCCGATCAGCGCGGCGACCAGCAGGCCGCCGGTCGTCCGCCACTCCAGCACGATGTCGAGCAGCCCGGCCAGGCCGATCACCATCACCACGACGCCGGTGATGCGGTTCGACTGGGACAGGTACTGCTCGTTCTCGGACACCTTCGGTTTCACCCGGACAAGGTAGCCGCTCGGGCCCAGCCGAACGAGCGGAGGCTACACGGACGGGGATCGTCCGGGTACGGCCTTAGCGTGCTGTGCATGAGCGAACACGACATCGACACCCCGTGGGAGCCGCCGATCGCCGGTACCGAGGTCGAGCACCTGCTCGGCGCGCTGAACCGGCTCCGGACGACGTTCCGCTTCAAGGCCGACGGTCTGGACTCCGAGGGCCTGAACCAGCGGATCGGCAAGTCCTCGCTGAGCCTCGGCGGGCTGTTGAAGCACCTGGCGCTGCACGAGGACTACACGACCCGGGTCAAGCTCCAGGGCGGCAAGGTCGGATCGCCGTGGGAGGAACTGGCCCCGGACGGCGACGACTGGGAGTTCGAGACCGCGGCGCAGGACTCGCCCGAGCAGCTGTACGCGCTCTGGGACGACGCCGTCGCGCGATCGCGTCAGGTCGTCGCGGAGGCGCTCGCGAACGGCGGGCTCGACCAGGACGCGCACGTCTCGTGGCCGGACGGCCGGCACGCGAGCCTGCGCCGCCTGTTGTTCGACCAGTTGGAGGAGTACGGCCGGCACACCGGGCACGCCGACCTGCTCCGCGAAGCCGTCGACGGCCGGACCGGCGAGGACCCGCCCGACGGCTGGCGTCCGCAGTCAGGTACTTACAAATTCTGAGTAAGACCTGCGACCACACAGGTGTCAGAGGTAAGCCCTAGACTCGGAGAGGTGACGACTACCGACAGCTCCCCCGGCGCAGGGGTGGACAGCCTCGCCGACGTGACCTCGTCCGAGGACCGGTTGCGCCGGTTCCTGCTCGGTCTGCCGGGTGTCGACCAGGTCGGCGCCGAGGCGCGGGCGGCGACGCTGAGCACCCGGTCGATCAAGACCACCGCGAAGGCGTACGCGCTGGACCTGGCGATCCAGATGATCGACCTGACCACGCTGGAGGGCCAGGACACCCCGGGCAAGGTCCGGGCGCTGTGCGCGAAGGCGCGCCGCCCCGACCCGGCCGACCCGACCGCGCCGCAGGTCGCCGCGGTCTGCGTCTACCCCGACCTGGTCGCCACCGCGAAGTACGAGCTGAAGGGCTCCGGGATCAACGTCGCCAGCGTCGCGACGGCCTTCCCGAGCGGCCGGTCCAGCCTGGCGATCAAGATCCAGGACACCAAGGACGCGGTCGCCTCCGGGGCCGACGAGGTCGACATGGTGATCGACCGCGGCGCGTTCCTGTCCGGCCGGTACGGGCTGGTCTTCGACGAGATCGCCGCGATCCGCGACGCGGCCGGCGACGCGCACCTGAAGGTGATCCTGGAGACCGGCGAGCTGGTCACCTACGACAACGTACGCCGGGCGTCCTGGCTGGCGATGCTGGCCGGCGCCGACTTCATCAAGACCTCCACCGGCAAGGTCTCCCCGGCGGCGACGCTGCCGGTGACGCTGGTGATGCTGGAGGCGGTCCGCGACTACCACGAGGCGACCGGGCTGCACATCGGCGTCAAGCCGGCCGGCGGTATCCGGACGGCGAAGGACGCGATCAAGTACCTGGTCACCGTCAACGAGACGGCCGGACCGGACTGGCTGGACCCGGAGCTGTTCCGCTTCGGGGCGTCCAGCCTGCTGAACGACCTGCTGATGCAACGCACCAAGCTGGCCACCGGGCACTACCCCGGCCCCGACTACTTCACGCTGGACTGAGGCATGAGCAGATTCGAGTACGCCCCCGCGCCGGAGTCGCGCGCGATCGTCGACATCAAGTCGTCGTACGGGTTGTTCATCAACGGAAGCTTCACCGAGGCGACCGACGGCAAGCCGTTCAAGACCGTCAGCCCGGCGTCGGAGGAGGTGCTGGCCGAGGTCAGCGAGGCCGGTCCGGCCGACGTCGACAAGGCGGTCCGGGCCGCCCGGCGCGCCTACGAGAAGGTCTGGGGCCCGATGGCGGGCCGCGACCGCGCGAAGTACCTGTTCCGGATCGCCCGGCTGATCCAGGAGCGGTCCCGCGAGCTGGCCGTGCTGGAGTCGCTGGACAACGGCAAGCCGATCCGCGAGTCCCGCGACGTCGACCTGCCGCTGGTCGCCGCACACTTCTTCTACTACGCCGGCTGGGCCGACAAGCTCGAGTACGCCGGGGCCGGCGCGGACCCGCGGCCGCTCGGTGTCGCCGCGCAGGTGATCCCGTGGAACTTCCCGCTGATGATGCTGGCCTGGAAGATCGCCCCGGCGCTCGCGGCCGGCAACACCGTCGTCCTGAAGCCGGCCGAGACGACCCCGCTGACGGCGCTGGCGTTCGCGGAGATCTGCCAGCAGGCCGACCTGCCGCCGGGCGTGGTGAACATCATCACCGGCGCCGGGCGGACCGGGCAGGCGCTGGTCGAGCACGAGGGTGTCGACAAGGTCGCGTTCACCGGCTCGACCGCGGTCGGGCGGGCGATCGCCCGCTCGGTGGCGGGCACCGACAAGAAGGTGACGCTGGAGCTCGGCGGCAAGGCCGCGAACATCGTCTTCGAGGACGCGCCGATCGACCAGACCGTCGAGGGCATCGTCAACGGCATCTTCTTCAACCAGGGCCATGTCTGCTGCGCGGGTTCGCGGCTGCTGGTCCAGGAGAGCGTGTACGACGAGGTCCTGGCCCGGCTGAAGCGCCGGATGGGCACGCTGCGGGTCGGCGACCCGCTGGACAAGAACACCGACATCGGCGCGATCAACTCCGCCGAGCAGCTGGCCCGGATCCGCGAGCTGTCGCAGATCGGCGAGGACGAGGGCGCCGAGCGCTGGTCGCCGGAGTGCGAGCTGCCCACGCAGGGGTTCTGGTTCCCGCCGACCGTCTTCACCGGCGTCTCCCAGGCGCACCGGATCGCCCGCGAGGAGATCTTCGGGCCGGTGCTGTCGGTGCTCACCTTCCGCACCCCGGCCGAGGCCGTCGAGAAGGCCAACAACACGCCGTTCGGGCTGTCCGCGGGCGTCTGGACCGACAAGGGATCGCGGATCCTGTGGATGGCCGACCAGCTGCGCGCCGGCGTGGTCTGGGCGAACACGTTCAACCGCTTCGACCCGTCCTCGCCGTTCGGCGGGTACAAGGAGTCGGGCTACGGCCGCGAGGGCGGCCGCCACGGTCTGGAGGCCTACCTTGCCCACTAAGTCCGACGCGCGGCTGGACGTGCGCAAGACCTACAAGCTGTACGTCGGCGGCGCCTTCCCGCGCAGCGAGTCGGGCCGGTCGTACGTGGTGAACGATGCCAAGGGCAAGTTCCTCGCGAACGCCTCGCAGGCCTCCCGCAAGGACGCCCGGGACGCGGTCGTCGCGGCTCGCAAGGCGTTCGGCGGCTGGTCCGGGCGGACGGCGTACAACCGCGGTCAGGTGCTCTACCGGATCGCCGAGGTGATGGAGGGCCGGCACGACCAGTTCAGCGCCGAGGTCGCCGCCGCCGAAGGCGTCTCGGTCGCCAAGGCCCGCCCGCTCGTCGACGCCGCCATCGACCGCTGGGTCTGGTACGCCGGCTGGGCCGACAAGCTCGCCCAGGTGGTCGGCTCCAGCAACCCGGTGGCCGGCCCGTACTTCGACTTCTCGGTGCCCGAGGCAACAGGTGTGGTGGCGCTGCTGGCACCGCAGGACTCCAGCCTGCTGGGCCTCACGAGTGTGCTCGCCCCCGCGATCGTCTCCGGCAACACCGCGGTCGTCGTCACGTCGTACGAGCGTCCGATCCCCGCGATCACCCTCGGCGAGGTGATGGCCACGTCCGACGTACCCGGCGGCGTGGTCAACATCCTCACCGGCTCGGCCTCGGAGATCGGCCCGTGGCTCGCGTCCCACCTGGACGTCAACGCCATCGACCTCTGCGGCATCGAGGACCCCGAAGAGGCCCGCGACCTGGAAGCCGCCTCCGCCGAGAACCTCAAGCGAGTGCGCCGTCCGGCAGACGAGGACTGGCAGGAGTCGCCTGGGTTGTCGCGTCTGACGCAGTACCTGGAACTGAAAACGGTCTGGCACCCGATCGGGGTGTGACCTCAGCTCGGTCGGCGGGCGACGGCTAGCAGCGAGCCGCCCGCCGGCAGCGGCACTCCTGCTTTGATCAGCACGTTCTCTACCTGCATCGCCTTGTAGCAAACGGCGTTGAGTGGGGCCGCCATGCCTAGTTCGCCTTCTACGTCGGCGGACTGTTTCTTCGTGAGGCGGGCGGCCATCATCGCGGGGAGGAGGAGCGAGACGAAGGACGTGATCCTGAGCGGTTCGAAGCCGGCGTCCTGCAGCTCCTGGGTGAGGTCGCGGCGGGTGTAGCGCTTGACGTGGTGGGCGGCGACGTCGGCGGCGCTCCACAGCCACTGGTGCTGGGGAACCGTGATGAGGACTCCGCCGCCGGGGCGGACCGCGTGGAACATGCCCTTCAGCACCGCGGGGGCCTCCTCGACGTGCTCGATCACGTCGAACGCGCCCGCGACGTCGAACTCCTTCTCGTACGGGTTCTGCGTCGCGTCCAGCTGCCGCAGCTCGACGCCGGCGGGCATCCGGACCCGGGCGTTGACCAGGCCCTCCTCGAACAGCTCGGTGCCGACGAGGTGCCAGTCGGGGTGGAGCTGCCGTACCCGGTCGAGCACGTACGCGTTCCCGCAGCCGAGCTCGAGGAACGAGCGGGCGTGCGGGAAGTACTTGTCCAGCGCCCAGTTGATCAGGTCGCTGCGCCCGCGGTACCAGAAGCTGTTGGCCTCCAGCGCGAAGAGCTTCTCGAAGATCGCCGGGTCGTACCCGCCACTCGCCATGCTGCAACCTATGCCCCCGCGGCGGTGCGCGGGAAGGGTTCCGGACAAGTCCATCCGGTAACTGCGGTGCGGTGAAGCTGGACCGCGCTTTAAGGTCGGCGCATGATCTTTGCTGCGAAGCCGAAACCCGGGGACCGGGTCGCCGTGGTGTCTCCGTCGAGCGGGTTGCCGGGGCTGTTTCCGGCGCCGTACGAGCTGGGGCTGGAGCGGCTTCGGGGGTTCGGGCTGGAGCCGGTGGAGTATCCGACCACCCGGCGAATGGGGAGCTCCGCGGCCGAGCGGGCCGCAGATCTGCAGGCGGCCTGGGCGGATCCGTCGATTCGCGCGGTGTTCGCGAGTATCGGCGGCGACGATCAGATCACGGTGCTGAAGCATCTCGATCCGGAGGTGTTCCGGGCCGATCCGAAGCCGTTCTTCGGGTACTCCGACAACACGAACCTGCTGAACTTCCTTTACTCGTTGGGGATTCCGGCGTTTCACGGCGGCAGCGTGATGGTGCAGCTCGGGCGCGGCGGGGCGATGCACCCGGACACCGAGCGATCGTTGCGTGCGGCAATCTTTTCCTCCGGCGCGTTCGAGCTGACCCCCGCGGCCGGGTGGACCGATCACGATCGCGACTGGAGTGACGCGACGACGCTCGAGTCCGAGCCGGAGCTGTTCCCGGGGACCGGATGGCAGTGGTCTGGACCATCAACCCCGGTGAGCGGTCGGCTGTGGGGTGGGTGCTTGGAGATCCTCGACTGGCAGCTCGCGGTCGGGCGGTGGATGTTGCCGAACGATCAGTACTCCGGGGTGCTGTTCCTGGAGACGAGTGAGGAGATGCCGTCGGCGGCCCAGGTTCATCGCATCCTGCGGAACCTGGGCGAACGCGGGTTGCTGGAGCGGTTCGAGGCGGTGCTGTGGGCGCGGCCCAAGTCCTGGGAGCTCCTTCATCAGCTGTCGCGCGAGGAGTCGGAGGTGTTCGTCGCGGAGCAGTACGACGTCGCGCGCAGCACGGTCGCGGCGTACAACGCGAATGCTGTCTTCGTCAGTGGGCTGGACATCGGGCACACCGATCCGCAGCAGGTGCTTCCGTACGGCGGGTTGGCCGAGTTGGACCCGGCGGCGGGCCGGATCACCGTGACGTACTAGCGGATCTCCGTGCGGGTGAGCGCCGGATTGGGGTCGGGGTAGCACTTCACCGGCGCCTTGATGGTGACGAACTTCCACTTGATCGTCGCCTGCAGATCGAGCCCGGGGTTGTCGAAGCTCGAACCCTGCAGCTTCGTCTCGACCACCCCCGATCGCCCGGCCTTCAGGTGCACGGTGAGCTGCGGCAGCTTGTACGACGCCCCGCCGGCGATCGGGCCGGCGACCCGCAGGGTGGCGACCCCACCAGCGGCCTGGATCGTCGGGGTCGAGTTGAGCCCGGAACCGCCGGAGAGCCAGGCCGACACGTACTGCGCGTTGGCGGGAATCGGGATGCGCAGCGAGAGGTCGCGGACCTCCTTCAGCTTGAAGCCCTTCACCTCGCCGGGCAGCGAGCCGGGCTTCAGGTCGACCACGACGTAGAAGTGCGCGCCGGGCCGGACGACCGTGGGCGCCTTGGCCTCGGCACCCTGGCGGAGCGAGAGCTGGTGCTGGCCGAACTTGGTGTCGGCCCGGCAGGCGTAGCTGACCGCCGATCCCGCGGCTGAGGCGGGCAGGGGCACCAGGACGAGTCCCATAACCATCACGGGAGCCAGAAACTTCCGCAGAGTAGTCATGTAATTACTCTAAGCAGCCATTCGCGAGATTGGCGCCTGGTGTCTCAGCCAGTGAGCGTCAGCGCCCGGCGAGGTACCAGGCACCCACGGCGGCGGCCGCGAAGACCACCGGCACCAGCACCACCAACAGAAGACCTCTGAGGACCTTGCCCCGTCGACGAGCAGAAGCAGGAACCTCAGATGGACTACCGAGCGTTGTGTCGATCTCGTCCTGCCGGCCGACCGTCGTACGCAGCGACGCCAGCAGCGGCGCCTCCTGCTCCAACCGGTAGGCCTCGGCCTCCAGGCGTTCGGCGAGCGTGTGCGCCTGAGCCCAGCGGTCCCCGACGCGGTAGGCGAGCGCGCGACTCAGCAGCTCGTCGACCTGGCCGACGGCGTCGTGCAGCAGCGGCTGCAGGCTCGGCGGGTCCTGATCGGGGTCGCGCCCGACGACATCGGTGATCGACGAAGCGACGAACGGCGCGCGCCCGGTCAGCAGCGCGTACGTGACCGCACCGACGGCGTACACGTCGGCCCGCTCGTCGAAGCCGCCGTCGCCCCGTCCCTGCTCCGGCGCCATGTACGACGGCGTACCGACCGCCTCCGTCAACCCGGACGCCTCGGCCGCGCGCTTGGCCAGGCCCAGGTCGGCGAGCACGATCCGGTGCGTCCCACCGCCGGACTCGTTCCCGCCCGAAGGCCGCAGCAGCAGGTTCGCCGGGGTGATGTCGCGGTGCACGACCCCCTCGTCGTGCAGCGCCGCGACCGCGTGCGCGAGGTCGGCGCCCCACCACAGCGCATCGGCGGGATCGAGCGGGCCGGCGGCCAGGACGTCGGCCAGCGTCCCGCCGCCGACGTAGTCCATGACGAAGTACGGCCGGCCGTCGTCGAGGGCGCCGAGGTCGAAGACGCGGACCACGCGGTCGCTGGCGATCCGCCGCATCAGCCGCGCCTCGGACAGGAACCGCTCACGCACGTCGGCCCGGGACGCCCAGTTGTCGGCCAGCACCTTCACCGCGACGTCGACGTCCAGGTCGTCGTCGTACCCGCGCCAGACCGTCGCGAAGGCACCCGCGCCGATCTTCGACTGCAGGCGGTACCTCCCGATGGCATCCATCGAGACTATTGTCGGTGACAGAGAGGATCATGGCGAACACCCCTGGGGGAGCATGAACGACGAGTTGGAGGCGTTGGCGGTGCGGGCCGCGGGTGGGGACGAGGCTGCGCTGCCGGAGTTGCTGCAGGCGATCCGGCCGCAGGTGCAGCGGCGGGTGGCGAAGTTCCTGCCGTTCCGGGAGGACGCCGAGGAGGCCGCGCAGGACACGCTGCTCACGGTCGCCACCAAGATCCACACGTTCAAGGGGACCGGGACGTTCGCGGGCTGGCTGACGATCGTCGCCACGAACCAGGCGCGGCAGACCTACCGCACGCTGAAGCGGCGGTCGGTCGAGCAGTCGGCGGAGGTCCTACCGGAGTCGGTGGACCCGCGCACGACGTCGGTGATCGCCGGCTCGCGCCTCGACCTGCTGGAGGCGCTGGAACAGCTCGAGTCGAACCATCCCCAGCTCGTTCAACCGCTGGTCCTGCGTGACCTGGGTGCGCTCACCTACGCCGAGATCGCCGAGGAGTTGCAGGTCCCGCTCGGCACGGTAAAGGCCCGCATCCACCAGGCCCGCAAGGAAGTCGCCCAGCGCCTCACCATCCGCTGACCGGCGGACAGCACGCCCGCCCTGCAGTCGAGAGTCGTCTGCGGGCAGACCTTTCAAGTACCGGCCACCGATCGGGGGCCGGTACTTGAAAGGTCGTGGGTGAGGCTTGTCAGGTGTCAGCGGGGCTTGAACTGACGGGCGCCCGGGTCGATCGTCGTCTGCTGGGTCACCGGCTGGGCCGTGACGCCCATCCACTTCTGCAGGATCGACGTCGCCTCGGTGCGCTGCGCGGCCGGCAGGCCGCTGATGCTCGACCCGTGGTTGCCACCGGGCTGCGTGTACCAGTGCGAGTCCCGCGTGCCCGGTCCGGGCGCGAACTTCTCCGCGCTCCACGGGTCGTTCTCGCCGTACACGAAGAGCATCCGGCGGCCCTGCGTCTTCAGCCACAGGTCCACGTCGAGCATCGCGAACGGCTCGTGCCGCGGTTCGATCGCGTCCGGTACGGCGGCCGGCGCGTCGCCCGCCTCGCGGTAGTGCAGGAGGCCCTTGAGCCAGGTGGTCTTCGAGGCGACGTCCGGCCAGTTCAGCTGCTGGGTGGCCTGGAAGTAGTACGGCAGGAAGCCGGCCGTGCCCTCGTCGGAGTAGAACGACCAGCCGGAGATCTGGTCGATGAAGTCGAACAGCTGCTGGTCGGTCGCGGCCGCCGTACCGGGGACGGACGGGCAGCTCGCCTGGGTGCTGTACTGCCAGAACGCGAACGGGGTGTCCAGGACCGCGGCCTCGAGTGCGCGGTCGGCCGAGCCGAAGGTGCTCTCGTAGGTCAGCCCGTTCGCCGCCGCGTACTCCTTCAGCTTGGCCAGCATCGCGGGCCGGCGGAGCAGGGTGTTGCGCTGCATGTTGCGCAGAGCCGCGTTGCACGCCGGGTCCGTCCCGGCCTGCTGGATGAACGCGACGTACGTGTCGGCCTTGTTGAACACGTCCTGCGGCGCGACGTACGCGACGGTGGCGTCGACGTCGTTCGGGTAGAACCGGCGGTGGTACACCGAGGTCATGCCGCCCTTGGAGGCACCGGTCGAGACCCACTTCCCGGCGTACAGGGCCTTCTTGAACGCCTGGACGATCCGGTGGTGGTCGCTCGCGGCCTGCCAGATGTTCAGCTTCGACCAGTCCTGGCTGGCGGGCGTCGAGGAGTTGAAGAAGCGCTGCTCGACGTTCAGCTGGTTGCCGTCGACGAGCCGGGTCGGCTCGGCGGTGAACGCGCCGCCGACCCCGCCGTACCCGGTGGTGTGCAGGACGGTCGGGCGGGCGAAATCCCTGTGCCACAAGGTGATCCGCTGCTCGAACTTCTCACCGTTCGGTTTCCGGTGGTCGGCGGGCTGGGTGTAGCGCAGGACGAAGAACGGCTTCCCGCTGACCACGCTGCTGCTCTCGATCCGCAGGCCCGGGATGGTCGCGAGCCGGGCCGCGACGTCGTCCACGGGCGCTGCGGCAGCAGGCGTCAGCGACGTTCCGATCAGGGCCGCGACGAGCACGGCGACAACACTGGCAACGAACCGGCGCATGACGGCTCCTCTGTTGGGGGCGAGCCCAAAGCCTAAGCCGGATCGCCTTCTCCGGGGAGAGGTTCGTCCACAGGCAAACGCCTGCTTCAGGCGCGCAGCCCAGTACTTCAGGCGCGCGGCCCCAGCGGATCCTCGTCCGCCGGCGGCGTCGGCGCCCGCCGGGTGTCGTTGGTCAGCGAGCGTTCCGGCAGCCACAGCACGAACGTGCTGCCGACCCCCACCTCGGAGTACAGCGAGACCGATCCCCCGTGCGACTCGACGATCTGCCGCACGATCGCCAGCCCGAGCCCGGCCCGGCGCTGACCCGTCGACGGAACGGTCGCCGGCGCCTGCCGCTGACCCGACCGGAAGAACCGGTCGAAGACCCGGTCGGCATCCTCCTCGGCGATCCCCGGCCCCTCGTCGCGAACCGCGATCCACGCCCATCCGTTGCGGCTCCCGACAGCCAGGACGAGCTCACTCCCACCCCGAGCCAGCCGTACGGCGTTCGAGAGCAGGTTGTCGACCGCCCGTCGCAACGCGGACGCGTCACCGGCAGCGATCGGCCCCGGCGACAGCCGTCGGACGAGCCGGATCTCGCGGTCCGCGGCGAGCAGCGCGTACTCCTCGGCGGCCTCCCCCGCGATCCCGGCCAGATCCACGTCGGCGTCGACGAACGCCGGCGACGAGCGCCGCGCGGACGCCAGCAGGTCCTCGACCAGCCGGGTCATCCGCTGGATCGCCCGGGAGACGATCGCGGTCGCCTGCGCGCGGTCCTCCGGAGGCGTGTCGTCGTGCGCGAGAACGGCATCGACGTTGGCCTGGATCACCGCGAGCGGGTTGCGCAGCTCGTGCGACGCGTCGTCGACGAGCTGCCGTTGCGCGACGAACGCCGACTCCAGCCGGACCAGCATGTCGTCGACCGTGTCGGCCAGGTTGCGCAGCTCGTCGCGCGGCCCGTCCAGCGCGATCCGGCGGGACAGGTCGGTCGCCGAGATGTCCTGCGCGGTCGCGGTGATCGCCCGGACCGGCCGCAGCGCGCGCCCCGACAGCCACCACCCGGTCCCGAGGCTGACCAGGAACAGCACGCCCATCCCCGCCGCGGAGTAGTTCCGCATCGTCTGCAGGGTCTGGTAGTTCACCGCCGACTGGATGCTGGAGATCTCGGCCGCCTGGACGGTGTAGCCAGGCTTGAGCTTGATCTCCCCGTTGTGCTCGTAGGTGACCTTCTTGACCGTGATCGGGTCCAGCGGCTTGGGATCCAGGTACGCCGACAGCGCGAAGTACAGGCCGCCGAGCAGCAGCGCCGACAGCGCGATCAGCACCGCGGAGTACGTCACCGTGAGCCGGAACCGGATCGTCTGCGCCCAGCTGGGCAGCGACTGCGGAATCTTCATGTCTCACCTCTGAGCCGGTAGCCCCGGCCGATCACCGTTTCCAGCAAGGGATCCTCGCCCTCCTGGGTGAGCTTGCGCCGCAGCGTCCCGACGGTCACGCGCACGCTCTGCGTGAACGGGTCGGCATTCTCGTCCCAGACGTGCTCGAGCAACTCCTCGGCCGACACGACGTGCCCCGGCCGGGACATCAGGTACCGCAGTACGCCGAACTCCTTGAGCGTCAGCGGAAGCTCCCGGCCGGCCCTGGTCGCCAGGTGCCGCGCCGAGTCCAGCACGAGGTCGCCGACGTGCAACTGGGTCGACCCGTTCGTCACGTCGCGCCGCAGCAGCGCGCGGATCCGCGCCAGCAGCTCGACCAGCGCGAACGGCTTGGTCAGGTAGTCGTCGGCGCCCTCGTCGAGGCCGCGGACCCGGTCGGCCAGCGAGGCGCGCGCGGTCAGCATCAGCACCCGCAGCTCACGCCCGGACGCGACCTCGATCTCGCCCCGGCGGACCGCCCGGCACAGGTCGAGGCCGTTGGTGTCCGGCAGCGTGATGTCCAGGATCGCCAGGTCGTACGCCGTAGTCGCAAGCTTCTCGACCGCCTCGGCGCCGGTCAGCGCCGTGTCGACGGCGTAGCCGGCCCGGCCGAGTCCCGAGCGCAGCGCGCTGACCAGGCCTTCTTCGTCCTCCACCACCAGTAGTCGCACAACCCAACCGTAGCGGCGGTCGTGGCGTGCTCAGGGATGCGCTTTCGGTGCGCTTTCGCTCCGCTTTCCGGTCGTTTTCGTGGCCGGGTGATGAATTGGTCGCACGATCCGATCTAAGGAGTGCCAGATGAACTTCCCCGGAAAGCGTGTCCTGCTCGGCAGCGCGGTCGCCGTCGCGGCCCTCGGCGTCGGTGGTTTCGCGTACGCCGCCGGCAACGACCCGGCGCCGTCGCAGGGGTACGTGACCGTCGAGGACGGCGCCACCAGCCCGTCCCCGAGCACCGGCCAGGGCAACAGCGCCCAGCCGCGCGACGGGCGCGACTGCCCCGAGAAGAGCGGCCAGGGCCAGGGCCAGGCCCAGCCCTCGCAGCCCGAGCAGAGCCAGCCTGAGCAGGCGAACCCCCAGGGCAACGCATGACCGCAGTACTCGAGCGGGCCCTCTTCGAGGTGAAGCGGGTCGTGGTCGGGCAGGACCACCTGGTGGAGCGGATGATGGTGGGCCTGCTGGCCCGCGGTCACTGCCTGCTCGAAGGTGTTCCCGGCGTCGCGAAGACGCTCGCCGTCCGGACCCTGGCGGAGGTGATCGGCGGCCGGTTCGCCCGGCTGCAGTTCACCCCCGACCTGGTCCCCGGTGACATCGTCGGAACCCGGATCTGGCGGCCGTCGGCGGAGGGGTTCGACACCGAGCTCGGTCCGATCTTCGCGCACCTGGTGCTGGCCGACGAGATCAACCGGGCCCCGGCCAAGGTCCAGTCGGCGCTGCTGGAGGCGATGGCCGAGCAGCAGGTCAGCATCGGCGGCGTCAGCTACCCGCTGCCCGAGCCGTTCCTGGTGCTGGCCACCCAGAACCCGATCGAGTCCGAGGGCGTCTACGCGCTGCCCGAGGCGCAGCGGGACCGGTTCCTGCTGAAGATCACCGTCGACTACCCGACGCCGCTGGAGGAGCTCACGATCCTGCAGCGGATGAGCTCGCACCGGCCGCACGCCAACGCCGTACTGACGCCCGACATGGTCCGTGAACTGCAGGAGGCCACCGAGGACGTCTTCGTGCACAACGCCGTCGCGGAGTACGTCGTACGGCTGGTGCACGCGACCCGGCAGCCGCAGCAGTACGGGATCAACGATCTCGGCGGCGTGCTGGAGTTCGGGGTGAGCCCGCGGGCGACCCTCGGGCTGGTCGCGGCCGGGCGGGCGCTGGCGCTGCTGCGCGGGCGCGACTACGTCCTGCCGGCCGACGTGTACGACGTCGCGCACGACGTGATGGCGCACCGGCTGGTGCTGACCTTTGACGCGCTCGCGGACGGGGTCGACCCGCGCGCGGTGGTGTCGCGGGTGCTGCACGCGGTCGAGCAGCCGCACGTCGTACCGGCCGACGACGGGCCCGGGATCAACAGTGCGCCTGGGTACGACGTGAGTGGCGCGGCATGACCAGCCGATCACCGCAGCCTGCTCCCGACCTGCTGGCCGGGCGGGAGCGGGCGCTGCGGTCGCTGGAGCTGTCGGTGAAGCGGAAGCTGGAAGGCTTCGTGCACGGCGAGATCACCGGGCTGCGCAGCGGTCCGGGCAGCGAGCCGAACGAGGCGCGGCCGTACCAAGCCGGGCAGGACGACGTCCGCCGGATGGACTGGAACGTCACCGCCCGCTCGCTCGAACCGCACGTCCGGGCGCCGCTGGCCGAGCGCGAGCTGGAGACCTGGGCGCTGATCGACGCGTCGGCCAGCATGGACTTCGGGACGGCGCTGAGTGAGAAGCGCGACCTCGCGATCGCGGTGGTCGGGGCGGTCGGTCTGCTGGCCGACCGGCCCGGTAACACGCTCGGCGTACGAGTTGCTCTGGGCAACAACTTGCACCGGCTGCCGGCGGCCGGCGGTACCGCTGCTCTGCGGCGGACGTTCCGTGCGCTGCTCTCGCTGCCCCGCGCAGCGCCAGGTGAGCACCCGGCGACGGACCTGGCCACGGCGATCATCAAGTTCGACCGGGAACACCGCCGGCCTGGGCTGCGGGTGGTCGTCTCCGATTTCCACAGCACCGACTGGGGTGACGCCCTGAGGCGGCTGGGCGCGCGGCACGAGGTGATCGCCGTCGAGGTGCTCGACCCCCGGGAGCTGGAGCTCCCCGAGGTCGGGCTGCTGACGGTCGTCGACCCGGAAACCGGGCAGCGGCGCGAGATCCAGACCTCCAGCAAGCGGCTGCGACGCCGGTACGCCGACGCGATGCAGCAGCACCGGGAGCTGACCACGCAGGCGATCCGCGCGTCCGGTGCCGCGCACCTCGTTCTGCGCACCGACACCGACTGGGTGCGCGACGTCGCCGCCTTCGCCTCCGCCCGCAAGCGGGCCGCTGCCCGCCGTACCCCTCGAGGGAGGACCGGTACCCGATGAGATTCGAGCAACCCCTGTGGCTGTGGCTGCTGCTGGTCGCCGCGGCGCTGGTCGTCGCGTACGTGGTCGCCCAGCGCCGCCGCAGCCGGTACGCCGTGCGCTTCGCGACGCTGCCGATGCTGGACAAGGTCGCGCCGAAGCGCCCCGGCTGGCGGCGGCACGCGCCGGCGTTCGCCTTCCTGGCCGCGATCGTCGTGCTGACGATCGCGATCGCCCGACCTGTGACCGACGTCCGCGTCCCGCGCGAACGCGCGACCGTCGTGGTCGCGATGGACGTCAGCAACTCGATGGCCGCCACCGACGTCTCCCCCGACCGGTTCTCGGTCGCCAAGGAGGCCGCGACGCAGTTCGTCCGCGACCTGCCCGAGCAGTTCAACGTCGGCCTGGTCTCGTTCGCGCGGACCGCGACCGTGGTCGCGCCGCCGAGCACGAACCACCAGGCCACCGTCGACGCGATCGGGCAGCTGACGCTGACCGACAGCACGGCGATCGGCGAGGCCGTCCTGACCAGCCTGCAGGCGGTCCGCTCGCTGGACAGCCAGGCCGCCGACGACCTGCCGCCGGCCCGGATCGTGCTGCTGTCCGACGGCGGCAACACCGCCGGGCGCCCGATCGACGAAGCCGCCCAGGAGGCGACGCAGGCCGGCGTACCGGTCTCGACGATCGCGTACGGCACCCCGGACGGCACCATCGACCTCGAAGGCCGGCCGGTGCCGGTCCCCGCCGACACCGAGTCCCTGCAGGGACTGGCCGAGGCGACCAGCGGTTCCTTCTACGCCGCCGAGAGCGACCAGGAGCTGCGCGACGTCTACTCCGACCTCCAGTCGTCGATCGGCTGGACCACCGAGGAACGCGAGATCACCAACCTGGTGGCGGGAATCGCCCTGGCCGCGGCGCTGCTGGCCGGGCTGGCGTCGCTGCTGTGGTTCTCGCGGCTCCCGTGAGCATCAAGGAGCACTTGTGAGTCCTCACCTGGGTCATCCGTTCCGCGGACCGCACTACCAGCCCGGCCCGCCGCCCGCCGTACCGCCGCCTCCGGTCGAGTCCGGCGTCCCGTTCCCCGTCACCCCGGTCTCCGCCCCGCCGGCTCCCCCCTCTCCGGCTGCGGCACCTCAGGCCGGGGTGACGGTCCCACCTGCTCGCGTACGGCGTACCGGCCGCACGCTCGCCGCCGGGATCGCGCTGTCGATCCTGGCCGGTGGGCTGGCCGGGGCGGTGACCGGGAACTGGGGTGACGACAACCCGCCGGCCGCGACCACACAGTTGCCGCAGGCATCGGCTCCGTCGGCCGCCACGGGTGGTGGGTCGATCGCCTCGGCCGCCGCGAGCGTGCTGCCCGGGGTGGTGTCGGTCCGGGCCGGCCGGGCCACCGGTTCCGGTTTCGCGATCGATGCCGAGGGCCACGTGGTGACCAACGCGCACGTGGTGGAAGGAGCCCGCGATGTCTCGATCGTGCTGTCGAACGGGCGGACGCTGGACACCGAGATCATCGGCGTCGACGCCGACAACGACCTGGCGGTGCTGCAGGTCTCCGGGAACGCGTCGGGCTCGGGACTGCGGTCGCTCCCGCTCGGCCGGTCCGCGGAACTGAAGGTCGGCGACCCCGTGCTCGCCGTCGGGTCGCCGCTCGGGCTGGAGGGCACGGTGACGGCCGGGATCGTCAGCGCGGTGAACCGGCAGGCCCGGTTCGGCGACAGCGGCGCGCGGCAGACCGCGATCCAGACCGACGCGGCGATCAACCCGGGCAACTCCGGCGGCCCGCTGGTCAACGCGGCCGGTCAGGTGGTCGGCGTGAACACGGCCATCGCGACGCTCGGTACGTCGAGCCGCTCGGGCAACATCGGGATCGGTTTCGCGATCCCGGTCGACCGGATGACCACGATCGTGCGTGGCCTGATCGACTGATTCACTGAACACCTCGGCCCGCCGCGACTTCCATGCCACGCGGCGGGCCGAGGCCTGTGTCAGCGCTGGTACGGCGGCTGCCGGTAGATCGAGCCGGGCGCCCAGAACGGCCCGATCTCGTAGTATTCGTAGACGCCGGTGAAGTAGTCCGGCGAGTCGGTCAGCTCCGGGTCGTAGCCCGGGCCGCCGACGACCTTCTGCTGGTCGCGGTCGATCACCACCTGGTCCTCGTCGACCGACCCGACGAGCTCGACCGGGATCAGCCGGGACTCCTTGCCGAGCCCGAGGAATCCGCCGTCGACCACCTCGAGCAGCCGTACCTTCGCCTCGTCGTGGTCGAGGAACAACCCGTCGACCTTGCCGATCTTCTCCCCGGCCGCGTCGACAACGGTCCGGCCGCGGATGTCGTCGGCCGGATCGGCCAGAACCAGGTCCGTCGAGCCCAGCTTCACCAGGGCCACCTGCTGCTCAGTCATCGTCGTACTCCCTTCCGGCCTTCTGGTAGCCGGAAGGTGGCCTGGTCAAACGGTCGCTTGCGGAAGTACCCGGTCAGACCCGGCTAACCAGTCCGTGCTGGATCAGGTGCCGGAGTACGGCGGCCGATCCGGCCCGGGCGAAGTCCTCCGGCCCCTGCGAACGGACCACGAGCGCGCAGCTGTAGCCGAGCCTCTCGACCCGGTGCGCGAAGGCCGCCCGGAGCGCCGCGTGCAGCTCGACGCTGTCGGTGACGAAGTCGCCGGTGACGAGCACGAGCTCCGGACCGGCCAAGGCGGCAACCGCACCGGCAGCCTCGCCCAGCGCCGTACCGGCCGCGGTCAAGGCGGCGGTCACCCGCGGGTCGCTGTCCCGGGCGAGGGCCAGCGCGTCGTCCCGGCCGAGCCGGGGATCACCGACCGCGGTCCGGACGGCAGCGAGGATCGCGCTGGTCGACGCCACGTCGTCCAGCTCGGCGGAGCCGACCACCATCCGGCCGAGGGCGCCATCGCCGGACGGCCCGCCGACGACACCACCGTTGGCGAACAACGCGCTCCGGACCCGGTCGCCGACCGACACCACGGCGAAGGTCGGCATCCCGATCGCCGACCCGAACCACTCCTCGGCCTGGGCCAGCGCGTGGACGTCGTTCGCCACCACGACCACGTCGTCCGGCAGCTCCGACCGCAACCGCTGCGGAAAGGCCACGTCGCGCCACCCGAGCTGCCCGGACCGGACCCGTTCGTCCCCGACGACCCCGTCGAGGACGACGCCGATGCCGCCGACGTTCGCCATCGCGTCCCCGAGCGAGGTCCGCAGGCCGCGGACCAGCCGGCCGACGGCCACGGCGACGGTCTCCGGCGTGGAGCCCGGCAGGCCGTACTCCGTCCGGTGCAGAACGCCGGCGCGCAGGCTGGTCAGGGTCGCCACCAGCCGGCCGGGCTGGACCGCGATCCCCAGCGCCAGCAGGCTCTCCGGCACCACCCGCAGCGCGCGGGCGGGCCGGCCGGGCGCGGCCGGCGCGACCGTCCGGTCCTCGGCGAGGGTGACGAGGCCGTGATCCATCAACGTGGTCACGGCCTTCGTCACCGACGCGGGCGACAGCTGCAGCTGCCGGGTGACGTCGATCCGCGCGATCGGGCCCCGGGTCAGGATCCGGACCAGCACGTTCACCGCCGTCGGCGAGTCCAGCGCGAGCGGTTTGCGCACCTCTTTGGCCGTCACCCGGTCCGCCCCGTCGGTCCCGTCAGCCCTGCGCGGCCAGCGTCTCCTTGGTCTTGTCGGTCACCTTGGTCCAGAAGTCGTCGCCGGCGTTGCTGGTGAAGTACGACTCGAACAGCGGCTTCAGCGTCGACTCGACCGCGGTGCCGTTGCTGAACGGTTTCGACAGCTGGATCTGGCCGGCCTTCTCCATCGCGGTGAAGACGCTCAGGTCCACGCCCTTGGCCTGCTCGGACGCGGTCAGCGCGTCCATCGCCTTGCCGTTGGACGGGAAGAACGAGGCGTTGTACGCGGCGGCCTTGGTCTGGCAGGCCTCCGACTCCTGGTAAGCGATCCACTTCCAGGTAGCCTCCTTGTTCTTGCCCTTGGCCCACACGACATTACCGTTGGCGTTGCCGAAGGCCCCGCGGGTCTTCCCGTCCTTGCCGAGCGGCGACGGCGCGATGCCCGTCTTCAGCCCCGGCAGCTTGGCGAACGTGGCCGCCTCCCAGGATCCTCCCACGGTCATCGCGACCTTGCCGCTGCCGAGTTGCTCGCTGTCGGACACGGTGAAGGTGCCGAGCTTGGGCGAGTACCCCTTGGCGACCATCGAGGTGACCCAGCGCATCGTGCTCACGAACCGCGGGTCGCTGTACTGGAACTGCGTCGGCCACGACTCCGGCTCGGCCATCGTCCAGCCGGTCGCCGCCGCGAACGGGAACCACGACGTCTGCCCGCGGAAGTCGTTGGCGGCCAGCATGCCGATCCCGTAGACCGCCACGTGCTCCTTGTCGAACCCGGGCGCATCGCCGCGGACGCCGTTCCTGTCGACGGTCAGGTGCGCGGCGATCTTCTCCGCCGTACCGCCGTCGCTCGGGTCGAAGGTCATCGACTGCACCTGCGCCTCGGTGATCCCGGCCTTGGCCAGCAGCGCCTTGTTGTAGTAGATGCCCGAGGTGGCCCAGTCCATCGGCAGCCCGTACAGCTTGCCGTCCTTGCCCTTCCAGGCGTCGGTGCCGATCGTGATGCCCTTCAGGTCGAAGCCGTCCTTGGCGACGTGGTCGTCGAGCGGCTCGAGCTGGCCCTGGTCGACGTACGACGGGAAGTACTGGACGCTGTTCATGAACCCGTCCGGCGCGTTGCCACCGACGAACCCGGCGGTCAGCTTGGTGAAGTAGTCGTCGGTGCTGTACTGCGAGATCTTCACCTCGACGCCCGGGTTCTGGGCCTGGAAGTCCGGCACGCACTGCTGGTAGGCCTCGGCCTGGACCGGGTCCCAGGTCCACCAGTTGACCGTTGCGTTGCCGCCGGCCGAGTCGTCCGAGGACGAGCAGGCCGCGAGACCCGCGGTGAGGACGACAGCCGCGGCGACGGCCACCCAGCGTGTGGATTTCATGTGGTTCTCCAGGGGTGAAGGTGGTGTTACTTGATGCCGCCGAACTGGATGGAGTTGACGATCCGGCGGCCGAAGACCATGAACAACACCAGCATCGGCAGCGCGGACACCAAGGTGGCGGCCATCAGGCCGGCCCAGTCGGGCATCGACTGGGGTGAGGCCTGCTTGAAGACGGCGAGCGCCACGGTCAGCGGCCGGACGCTGTCGTCGGTGGTGACCAGCAGCGGCCAGAAGTAGTCGTTCCACAGGCCGATGAAGCCGAGGATCGACAGCGTCGTGACCGGGCCGGACGACATCGGCAGGATGATCCGGAACAGGATCCGCACCGGCCCGGCGCCGTCGATGATCGCGGCCTCCTCGACCTCGGTGCTGAGCCCGATCATGAACTGCCGCAGGAAGAAGATGTTGAACGCCGAGAACAGCGCCCCGGGCAGGATCATCCCGCCGAAGGTGTTCAGCAGCCCGAGGTCCTTGATCAGCACGTAGTTCGGCAGCAGGGTCAGGATGCCGGGGATCATCAGCGCCGTCAGCAGGACCGCGAACACCGCGTCCCGGCCGCGCCACCGCAGCCGGGCGAAGGCGTACGCCGCGAGCACCGAGAAGAACACGATCAGCGCGGTCGAGGCCGCCGCGTAGACGACCGAGTTCAGCACCGAGCGGCCGAGGTCGATCGCCGCGCCGGAGCCGCCCTGGGCCAGCGCCTCGGCGCGCGAGGAGAAGCCCAGGACCCGGCCGAACGCACCCCAGGTGAAGCCCACCGGGAGCGGTGACGACGGGTCGGTGATCAGGTTCAGGTTGTTGGACAGCGCCGTGCGCAGCATCCAGTAGAACGGGAAGATCGTCACCAGCAGCACCAGCGCGACGTACAGCCAGGCGAAGGTGCGGCCGACCGGAAGGCGGCGGCGTGAGGTCTGCGAGGTCATGGCCAACGGCTCCTAGTTCGTGTCCGACTCGTTGGCCCGCAGCAGCCGCAGCTGGACGAACGTGATGGCGAGCAGGATGACGAACAGCGCCAGCGACATCGTCGCCGCGTAGCCGAAGTCGAACTGCCCGAACGCCTTGTCGTAGATGTAGATCTGCAGCATGTTGGTCGCGCCGGCCGGACCGCCCTTGGTGGTCACCTGGACGATGTCGAAGACCTGGAACGAGCCGATCACGGTGAGCACCGCGACCAGCGCGAGGATCGGCCGCAGCAGCGGCAGGGTCAAGTACCGCAGCATCCCGAGCTCACCGGCACCGTCGAGCCGCCCGGCCTCGTAGACCGACGGCGGGATCGTCTGCAGCCCGGCGAAGATGATGATCGCGTTGTAGCCCATCGACTTCCAGACGCTGATGAACGCGACCGTCGGGACCGCCCAGCCGTGCGAGCCGAGGAACAGGATCGGGTGGTCGATCAGCTTGGTCAGCGCGAGGTTCACGATGCCCAACTGCGGGTCGAGCATCCAGGACCAGACCGTGCCGGCCACGACGCCGGAGACCAGGAACGGCAGGATGATCAGCCCGCGGACGACCGTCGAGGCGCCGAGCCGGTGCAGCACGACCGCGGTGAGCACCGAGAAGAACAACCCGATCACCACCGCCAGCACGACGAAGTACACCGTCACCAGCAGCGACTTCCAGAACATCTCGTCGTGCGCCAGGTGCCGCAGGTTGGCCAGGCCGGTCCAGCGGGCCGGGGTCAGCACCTTGAAGCTGGTGAAGCTCAGGTAGATGCCGCGCAGCGTCGGGTACGCCGCGAAGACCACGAACCCCAGCACCGCCGGGGCGATCAGGATCCACGCGAGTCGCGCGTCGTACCGGTGCGCCGGTGATCCACGCCGCTGATCGAGTGTCGCCATCTACCTGCCCATCATCTATTATTTTGCTCGGTCAAAAAATTGCCTGAACGGCGCGTGGTTGTCAAGCCGGGGCCCGCCGACCCGGCCGGAGGGATCGTAGAAATGTCCATACAGTTCCGCTGTCGCTCCATTCCCGGCCCCGCGGCGGGTTCCTAACGTGCGAGACATGGCCCCTTCCAGCGCTCCGGCGCCCGCGTCGACGCGGCTGGACGAGCATCAGCGGCCGCCGCGGCTACGGCTGGTCCCGGCCGACCCGCTGGTCACCTTCGAGGGCGACGAGCACCTCAGCACGTACGACGCCACGCTGCAGACCGGCTGGGTCGAGCTGGCGGACGGCCCGTCGTACCCGATCCGCCGGATCGGTGTCGCGCACCGGGCGACGGCCACCGCGGCGATGCACTTCTCCGCGGACGGCGGCAGCCTTGCGGTCGGTCTCGCGGTGGCAGCGCCGCTGCCCGGCGTACGGCTGCAGCTGATCGACGCGACCGCAGGGCGGGTCGAGCGGCAGTGGCTCGCCGATCTCACTCCGGACGAGCCGCTCGTCGATCACGTCTCCGTGCCGCACGACGATCTCAGCGCCTTCCGGCTGACCGCCTTCGCCGGCGGTGCCGAGCTGCTCACCGCGCACCTGACCGGCTGAATAAGCTGGCGGGGTGCTCATCCCCGACGGCTTCCCCGGCCAGCGCATCCAGGTGCTGCCGCGGCCGCTGGTCCGGCGGATGCGCTCCGAGCCGATCACCGAACGCCTGCTGGTCACCGACGTGGGGTACTTCCCACGTGCCGCCGGGCACGGCCGCAGCCGCCCGGACGGTACGCCGGAGTCGATCGTCATCATCTGCACCGAGGGCTCCGGCCAGATCTCGGCCGACGGAGTCACGGCCCGGGTCTCGGCGGGAGAGGCGGCGGTCATCCCCGAAGGAATGCCGCACAGCTACCAGGCCGACGAGCACGACCCGTGGTCGATCTGGTGGCTGCACGTCTGCGGTACGGACGCCGCCGCGCTGGTCGACGCCGTCCGCGGCCCGGAACAGGCCCTCACACTGAAGCTCCGCGACGTGTACACCGCGTCAGGGCTCGTCGACCGGATTCTGTCCAGCCTGGAGCGCGACGAGACCACGGGCAGCCTGATCCCGGCGGCCGGCGCCGCGTGGCACCTGCTGGCCCAGCTGACCGCCGACCGGCTGCTCGGCCAGGCGCCGAGTCACGACCGGATCGAGCTGGTGCAGCAGCATCTGCGGCAGCACCTGGCGACCCGGCAGAGCGTCGCCGAGCTCGCCCGGCTGGCCGGGCTGAGCACGTCGCACTTCTCCGCGTTGTTCAAGCAGTCCACCGGGATGGGCGTGATCGAGTACCTGCGCCGGCTGCGGAACGCGCGGGCGCGGGAGCTGCTGATCACCACCGGCCTGTCGGTCGGTGAGATCGCCACCGCGGTCGGCTACACCGATCCGCTGTACTTCTCCCGCCAGTTCCACGCGGTCAACGGAGTCAGCCCGAGCACGTTCCGGGCCGGCAACCTGGGCGACGCGCCCTAGTCCTTGGCGACCAGGTCGTTGGCCGACCTGACGACCGGGTAGGTCAGTGCGGGCTCCAGCTCGGCCCGTGCCACCCCGCGGACCCGGATCACCGCGGACTCACCCGGCAGCAGCGTCACCAGCATCTGGTCGGCCTCGGCCGCCGGTGCCACCCGGTCCGCCAGTACGGCGAGGTCCCGCACGAACGTCCGCGCGGTGACGGTCACGTCCACCGCGTCGTCGACGTCCGCGGTGGCGATGTCGAGCTCGGCCGGCTGGTACGCGAAGTCCTTGTCCTCCACGAAGTACCAGAACGCACGGTCGCCCTCGGACGTCTCCGCCACCAGCAGCTCGCGCATCGGGTCGCCCGGCTCGGCCACCTCGACCAGCGCTCGCGCAGCCGCCAGGCCGTCGGTCGAGAGCTTGACCGACTGCTCGGCGAGGACAGTGCCGTCGCGGTCGATCCGCCGTACCCGGACGTCGGTCGCCCAGTCCGCACCGGAGTCGTCCACGGTGACCACGGCCAGGCCGTCGGGGCCGGGCTGGAAGGTGAGCAGCCGCGGGCGGTACGAGCTCCGGAGGGCGTACCAGGCCGGCTTCAGCCGCTCGTCGCCGTCGACGACCGCCCAGGACACGACCGGCCAGCAGTCGTTGAGCTGCCAGATGATCGCCCCCATGTTCAGCGGCTGCAGCGAACGGAAGTACTCGATGCCGAGCTGGAAGGCGCGCGCCTGGTTGAGCTGCATCGCCCAGTGCCAGTCGTCGAACCGCTCCGGCAGGTCGAAGTGCGGAGCCAGCCCGCGCTCGAGCTTGCCGTTGCCGTCGCCGGCCTTCTGGTGGTTGAGCATCGCGGGCGAGTCCGGCGCGAGGACGTCGTCGTGGACCGCGCGGGTCAGCGTCGACATCGTCATCGGCCCCTGCCAGCCGAACTCGGCGACGAACCGCGCCGGGTAGTCGCGGTAGACCGCGTAGTCCTTCTCGTTCCACGCGTCCCAGAGATGCACGAGCCCCTTCGACGAGTCGTTGTAGAACGCCTCGGGACTGCCGGAGTACGGGCTGCCCGGCCAGTAGTAGCGCGCCGGGTCGACGTCGGCCACCGCCGTCGGCAGCGTCTCCAGGTAGTACGTGCTGCCCCAGCCGCGACCGGCGACGCGGCCCTTCCAGTCCCAGTCCTCGAAACCCCAGCCGAGCCAGTTCTCGTTGTTGCCGTTCCACAGCGCGAGACTCGGGTGGCTCATCAGCCGCTCGACATTGTCGCGGGCCTCGGCATCGATCTCGGCCATCATCTCGGGCGTCTCGGGGTACGGCGCGACCGCGAACAGGAAGTCCTGCCAGACCAGCAGACCGGTCTCGTCGCAGGCCTGGTAGAACTCGTCGCTCTCGTAGACGCCGCCACCCCAGACCCGGACCAGGTTCACGTTCGCCCGCAGCGCCTGGTCGAGCCGGCGGTCGATCCGGGCCCGGTCGACGCGCGGCAGGAAGCAGTCGTCGGGGATCCAGTTCACGCCGCGGACCGGGATCGGCCGGCCGTTGACGACGAAGACGAACGGGATGCCGTCGGCATCCGGGACCGTGTCGACCTCGAGGCTGCGGAAGCCGATCTTCCGGGTCCAGGTGTCCACGCCATGGGCCAGCTCGACCTCCAGCTCGTAGAGCGGCTGCTCGCCGTACCCGACCGGCCACCACAGCTCGGGATCGGCGACGGTCAGCTCCAGGTGCGCTGTGCCGTTGGCTGTGTGGGCGGTGGCCTCCACGCCGGCGACGCGCGCCGTCACGGCCTGGTCGGCCCCGACGACCTCGACGTCGACGATCACCTGCCCCTTGCCGTCGGCAACCGTCACCTGCGGCCGGACGGCGCCGAGCCGCGCATCCGCCCACTGCTCCAGGCGCACCGACCGCCAGATCCCGGAGGTGACCAGCACCGGTCCCCAGTCCCAGCCGAAGTTGCAGGCCATCTTCCGGATGTGGGTGTGCGGCGAGTAGACGTCCGGCCAGCCGTCGGCGTACGCCTGCTCGGACGGGCCCCAGGGCGAGGCGAACTCGACGACGAGCTCGTTGTCGCCGTCCAGCAGCAGGCCGGTGACGTCGAACCGGTACCGGCGGTGCATGTTCGCCGTACTGGCGATCTCGTGGCCGTTGAGCTCGATCCGCGCGAGGGTGTCGAGCCCGTCGAAGACCAGGTCGCTGTGGGCGGCCGTCGCGGCCGTGAACCGGCAGCGGTACCGCCAGGCCTGCCGGCCGATCCAGTCCAGCCGCTGCTCGTTCTCGTCGAGGTACGGATCCGGCACCAGCCCGGCCGCCAGCAGGTCGGTCGTCACCGTCCCCGGCACCGCGGCCGCCACCGGCAGCGCCTCCCGGATCTCCTCCGGAACCCGCCCCGGCTCGACCGCCTCGAGCACCCATCCGTCACTGAGCTCCTGCTTCGCCATGGCAGTCACCCTACATTTATTTCCCCGGGAACATAATTCAATCGTCAGACTGCGGGACCGGGGTGGTCAGACGGTTGCCGGTAGCACACCAGAGACGGGTGCGGGTCCTGGGTCGCAGTCGAGGTGACGGCTCACCCAGTCGTCGAGGTCACAGGCTGCTTCCGCTGGATCGTCCAGCAGGTGCTCACGCCACCAGTCGCCGGCCTCCGGGCGGGACGCACGCCGTACGGCGTCCTCCGACCGCCCGAGAGCGGCGGCGATCTGCTGCCAACTGCTCCCCCGGAGCCTGGCCAGCGCCACCACCGACTCCACGTACCGGTCAGCCGCCTGCAGCACCGCACGGGCGGCGACGAGCTCTTCACCGCCAGCAGGGACCGCAGCGCCGGCGGTCTCCGCGAGCTGGCACGCGTCGTACGACAACGCGACGCGAGCGACGGCCTCTTCCATCTCTCGAGCATCGACGCTGCCGCCAACCGGCACAATGCGCGATTCCCGCAGCCAGCCTCTGCTGCTGCCTTAGGCTGAGCTCATGCGCTACGACCTCGACGATCTCCGCCTCTTCGTCCACGTCGTCGCCGAAGGCTCCATCACCGCAGGCGCCCGGCGGATACACCTGAGCCTCCCGTCGGCCAGCGCCCGCGTCCGCGCGCTGGAGGCGCAGGCCGGTCTGCCTCTGTTGATCCGGGAACGCAGAGGCGTCCGGCCGACCCCGGCGGGGAGCTCACTCGCTCGCCATGCGGAGGCCGTGCTCGCCGAGACCGTCCGGCTGGACAACGCGATCGCCAGCTACACCGCTGCCCCGCGGCGGCCCGTCGTACTGGTTGCTGGTGCGTCCGGGATGCACCGGATCGTCCCGCTCGCGCTGACCACGTTCCTGCGGGCCTACCCCGAGTACGACGTCTCCGTGTCGGAGCAGCGGACGCCGGAGAGCCTGCGGATGCTCGCCGACGGCGAGGCCGACCTGGGAATCGTGCTGCACGACGAGGCCGAGGACACCGACCTCCGGCTCGAACCGCTCAGCGAGGACCACCTGGTGGTGATCGGCCAGGCCGGCGGCATCCTCAGCGGGCGCACCGGGATGACGTACCGCGAGGCGGCCGAGCACCCGATGGTCGGCGTCTCCCTGGACTCGTCGCTGCGCCAGTGGATCGACCGCCACCTCCCAGCGAACGCACCCGTCCCCCGCTACCGCACGCTGGTCCCCGACCTGCACACCTTGATCGCGCTGGCGACGTCCGGCGCCGGGCTGGCCATCACCCCGCGCCGGGCCGTCACAGCGAGCCCGGAGCTCGACATCTGCCCACTGACCGACCCCTGGTCGCTACGCCGCCACCTGCTGGCCCACGGCACCCGCCGCCCAGCCTCCCGCCGGGCAACGGACGCACTGGCCGACCACATCCGAGCCACTGCCGGCTGACTTCAGGTACGGCGTACTGCCAGCCCGTCGATCTGGTTGGTCATCGACACGTCCCGAGTGGTCAGCTGGACCGTCCCCGACAGAAACGTCGCCGGCGTCGGCAGCGCGATCACAGCCTGGTACTCGGTGGTCGCCTTGTTCAGGTTCACCGTGCCCACCGACTTGCCGCCGTAGTAGACCTGCAGCGTGCCGCAGGTCTGGCAGCGGGTCGCGACCAGGTACAGCCGCTTGGCCTGCACCGTACGGGTCAGCGAGATGCCCTTCGCACCGCCGCTGGTCACCGTGCCCAGGTAGTAGACGCCGTTCGCACCGCGCGACCATCCCGCCGACGCGGTCAGCGCGCGGTCGTCCATCGGCCGCGAGAAGCACCGCTCGGCGGTCCAGCCCGACACCGTGCCGAAGACGTCGCGCGCCCGCACCGACACGCAGTATTCATTGCCTGCAGCAACATTCAGCGTGATCGAGGTCGCCTTGGTCGCGGCAGCGGCGTTGACGTAGGCCCCGAAGTTCCCCAGGTACGTCGCGGTCCGGTAGCGGACGTCGTACGAGCCGACGCCACTGGAGTCGGTCGCGGCGTACTGGAGGCTGACCGAGGCCGCCTTGGTCAGCTCGAAGGCCCCCGAGGTGAACGCGACGGTCGGCGCCAGCGCGTCGACGTTCAGGTACCGGATCGCCACCGTCGCCCGCCCACCCGGCTCGACCGCGCGGACCTGGAAGACGTGGGTGCCGGAGGCCACCCCGGTCTTCGTGTACGGCGAGGTGCACGCCGTCGCGGGCCCGCTGTCGAGCTGGCAGGTGACCGTCGGCGAGGCCATCCCGGCGGTGTCGAACGGGATGCTGAGGCTCGGGCCGTT
The DNA here is from genome assembly GCF_040681455.1 of Kribbella sp. NPDC051770. Taxonomy (NCBI): domain Bacteria; kingdom Bacillati; phylum Actinomycetota; class Actinomycetes; order Propionibacteriales; family Kribbellaceae; genus Kribbella; species Kribbella sp. NPDC051770. The sequence continues at coordinate 99,352 of NZ_JBFAYT010000002.1, forward strand.
GATGGTCGCGGTCGGCTTGATCGCGACGCGCGGGCCCTGCCAGAACGCCGTCCCGAGCATTTCGTCCCAGGGCCGCTGGAACACCGTGACGGCAGTGCCCGGCCGGCCGGTCGCATCGACCGGAACGACGTGCAGCGCGTTGCCACCGTGAGGCACCGACTGGTTCAGCAGCAGCTTGGTCGCGTCCGGCGACCAGGCGACCGAGTTCAGTTTCAGGGCCCCGGCGGCGCCGAGCTTGGGCGTACCACCGGCGATCGGGATCACGGCCGGGGCTGCGCCGACGGCGTACGCGATCCAGCGCCCGTCAGGCGAGACGGCCGGGTAGGTGGCCTGCTCGGTCCCGGCGATGCTGCTCAGCACCGCGCCGTTCGCCCGTGCCTGGACGCGCTGCAGGAGTCCCTGGAACTGGTCTTTCACGAGGATGGTCTGGTTGTCCGGCAGCCAGGTCGGCATCAGCAGGTGACACCCGATCCGGACCGGCGTACCACCGGTCGCCGCGACCATGTCGACGCAGGAACTGCTGTCCGGCTGCAGACGCTCGTAGGCGATCCGGGTACCGTCCGGCGACCAGGCCATCCGAATGATCCCGGTGGAACCGCCGACCAGTTGCACCGGGACTGCCCCCGGGACGTCGGTCCGCACCCGCCACAGGCTCTCCTGCCCCCTGGCGAAGGCGATCTCCCGTCCGTCGGGCGACGGCGCGATCTCGTGGCCGATCACGTGTGTCGGTCCGTCGACGGCCAGCGGCAGGACCTCGGTGCCGCCCGGGACGCCGACCTGCGCCGCGTACGTCCGGGTGTTCCCGGTCTCCAGCCGGACGGTGTTGGTCAGGCCGATCACTTCCCGGGTGGGTGCGGGCGCGATCGGCGTACTGGCCGGACCTTCGCCCTCCTCACTCACCGCGGCGACCGAGTAGGTCGCGCCCTCGATCCGTTCGACCTGCGACCAGGCGACCTCACCGGTCAGGGTGCTGGTGCCCCAGGTCGGGTAGCTGGTCTCGGTTCCGTTCACCGAACGACGGACGACGAAGCCCGTCACCCCTTCGGCTTCGGCAGGCCGCTGCCACCGAAGCTCCACCCCGGTGAACGTCCCCACGGCTGCGACACCCGACGGCACCGAAGGCACCGCCTCCGCCGTCGCGTGGGCCGGCACCCCGGCTCCGAGCGCTGTCGCGCCCACCGCGAGTGCCACCACAGAACGCATCAACGACCGCACGCTTCCCCCAGCAGGTGTTCGGACCCGCCCACGCGCGCCTCACCGAGCTATCGTTGCCGAGGGCCCGTTCGTTACACCTTTGCAGCTACGTGCAAAGGGTTCTCAGCGCGCCGACCAGAGCAGCCGGGCTCCGACCGCCAGGAAGATCGCGAACCCGACCGCCCACAGGATCGGCATCGTGTAGTCGGTTCCCCAGTCCGCGGCCTGCATGCGGTGCGGGTCGGTCCGGTCGTAGACGACGTCCACGGTCTGCCCGACCTCGGCGTCGAGAAAGTTGGAGGTGTCGCCCTCGATCGTCTGTCCGGACTTGGTGACGTAGCGGACGGTGATGTGCTCGGTCCTGCCGCCGGACTTGTCCAGCACAACGGCCGGCACGACCTCGCCGCGCTCGCGCAGCGCCCGGAGATCGTCGGCCTCGAACCCGCCGGCCACACCACAGACCACGGCGAGCAGCACCATGGCGGCACCTTCGTACCGGGTCTGCCAGTCGCTCACGAGTGCCGGCCGCGGCGGTAGAACTGGGTGGTGGCGTAGACGAGCAGGCCGATGCCGAGGGCACCGGTGAGGCCGGGGAGGACGTAGTCGAAGCCGTAGTCGGCGGCCTGCATGCGTTTGGGATCCTGCGGGTCGTAGATCACGTCGATGGTCCCGCCGGTGGCGGCCTCGTCGTAGTTGCGGGTGCCGTCCTCGACGGTCTGGCCGGCCTTGGTGACGTAGCGAACCTCGATCTCGGGGGACTTGCCGGACCCGATCGAGAGCACGGTCGCCGGGACGATCTCGCCGCGCTGCTGGAGGTAGTAGGTGTCGCGACCGACCCAGAGCCCGAAGGCGAGCACCGCGAAGGCGAACGCGAGGGTGATCAGACCGTCGGGGTCCCAGTGCCAACGGCGGGGGCCCTGGGGCCGGCGGGCCCGCTGGGCGGCGACGCGGCGGGTCCGCCGGGCGGCTTTGGCTCGGCGGACCTCGTGGGGTTTGCGGCGGCTCATGGTGCGAGGTGGGACGCCGCAACCGCAGCGGGAGTTCCCTATGGGTGGGTGAGCAGCGGGCGGGTGCCGTGGAGGACGGTGGCGTAGCGGGAGCGGATGTCGGCGGCCTCGGCCGCGGTGAGGATCGAGGACTCGGGCTTGCCGACGGCAACTGACCAGGTGGGTGGGGTGTCGGCGCCGGATAGCGCCCACGCCGCCTGGCGGGCCGCGCCCAGCGCGACGTACTCACCGGGCTCCGGCAGCACGACCGGTGCACCCAGCAGCGCCGGCGCCAGAGCCTGTACGGCGCGGGAGCGCGCCGCGCCACCCAGCAGCAGCACCCGCTCGACCGGAAGCCCCTGCGCCCGCAGCGCGTCGACAGCATCCGCCAGGCCGCACAGCATGCCTTCGACGGCGGCGCGGGCCATCGTCGCGGGCTGCATGGTTGCGCGGGTAAGGCCGTAGAGCAGGCCGGTGGAGTGCGGGAGATCAGGGGTGCGCTCGCCGTCCAGGTACGGGAGGAGGACCAGGCCGTTGCTGCCCGAGGAGTTGAGCGCCGCCTCGTCCAGCTCGGACAGCTCCATGCCGAGGAGCGACGCGGTGGCTGACATGACTCGGGCAGCGTTGAGCGTGCAGACCAGCGGCAGGTAGCCGCCGGTCGCGTCGGCGAAGCCTGCGACGAAGCCGCTGGGGTCAGCGGTTGGCGTCGTACTGGTGGCGAAAGCCGTGCCGCTGGTGCCGAGAGAGACAGCAACGTCACCGGGCTGCAGGTCGAGGCCCAGCGCGGCAGCCATGTTGTCACCAGTCCCAGCAGCGATCTGAGCACCAGAGGCGGTCTCCCCGACCACCTCCCGAGGCCCAGCGACCCGCGGCAGCTGGAGCGACCGCCCGAAGGCGCGCTCAACCAGGTCGGGCCGGTACGAGTTGGTCGCCGGCGACCACCAGCCAGTGCCTGAGGCGTCGCCGCGATCAGTGGTGAGGTCAGCGATCCCCGACCGACCAGCGGCGAGCTGGTGCGTCAGCCAGTCGTGCGGCAGCGCCACGGCAGCAGCACGCGCCGCAGCCTCCGGCGCGGCGGACTGCACCCAGCGCAGCTTCGTCACCGTGAAGCTGGGCACCGGCAGCGACCCGATCGCCTCGGCCCACGCCTCAGCACCGCCCAGCTCGGTCACCAGCTCAGCAGTGGCGTCAGCCGAGCTGGTGTCGTTCCACAGCACGGCCGGGTGCACGGTCGCGCCATCCTCATCCAGCAGCACCATCCCGTGCTGCTGCCCACCGACCGACAGCGCCTGTACGCCGTCCAGCAGGCCGTCCGACGCGGTCCGCCAGGCCTGGAGCCACTCGGCGGGGTCGACCTGGGTGGCGTCGGGGTGCGGCGCACGCCCTTCGCGCAGCACCTCTCCGGTCCCGGCGTCGCAGACCACGACCTTGGTGGCCTGGGTGGAGCAGTCGACACCGGCGACCAGTTGCGGCTGTGTCATCAGACGGAGTTCCTCTCGGCGGCAGGCAACAGGCGGAGTACCTCACGGGCCAGGTCGGTGGTGGTCACCAGCGTGCTGACCAGTCCCGACCGGACCGCTGCGACGACCGCGGGAGCCCGGTGCGCGCCGGCCGCCAGTGCGACCCGCTCAGCTGGGCGACGCAACTGGTCGATCGACACCGCGATGATCATCTGCTCCAGCGGTGACGCGACCAGTTTGCCGTCCACGTCCAGCAGATGCCCACTCACCTCGGCCACGGCGCCGCCTGCAACCCCTGCATCGCGTACCGATTCCGACACTGCGTCCCACACCGTGGAGCAACCGGAGCGCCAAGCACCGATCGCCACCACGGAGATGTCCAGCCCGTCAGCCATCGCGAGCGTGTCAGCGATGCCCGGCTGGCGGCGCAGCGCGGTCACGGCGGCGACGTCGTCCACGACGAGCGGCGCATGCACCGCGTACGCCGTACCGCCGGCAAGCTCTGCAGCCCGCCGGGCCAGGTCAACCGTCGTACCGCCACCAGCTGGCGAATGCAGCGACCCGGCCATCTGGATCACCGTGCAGGACGGCAGCGCGTCGAAGTGGTCGACCATGGCGTCCACTGCCCGGCTCCACGTCAGCCCGAGCAGGTCGCCCGCACGGACCAGCTGCATCACCGCCCGGGCAGCAACCTCCGCTACCTGCGCCCGAACCTGTTCGGCCGATCCAGTAGCGGTAGTCGCCACACAGCGCGGGATGCCCAGCGCTGTCGCCAGCTGCTCGGACAGCACCCGGTCCACCGGCGACGGGCTCTTGATCTGGATCTGCACGATCCCCCGCTCCCGGGCCGCCTCCAGCAGCCGGGCGATCTTGAACCGGCTCAGGTCGAACTGTTTGGCGATGTCCACCTTGGAGGTGTTGTCCAGGTAGTACCGCCGGGCTACGTCGGCCAGCAGCTCGTCGTCGTCCTCGCCCCCCTCCCCGCTCATCCGGCCAGATCCTCCAGCGTCGCCCGAGCGCCCCGCTCGTGCAGCGACGCCAGCGACGCCTTGTACGCCGTGACGAAGCGCTCGTCGTCCACCAGGTCGCCGAACAGGTCCCTGTCGGAGACGAACACCAGCGGGTCCTCCTGGTTGTGCTGGGCGCGCTCGACGAGCTTGTCGCGCAGCCGGTCGACCACCTCGATCGGCTGGCCCTGCTCGTCCACGCCCTCGGCGTACCGGGCCCAGGAGGCCACCACCAGCGCCGACCGCTCGACACCGCGGCCGGCGGCAAGCTGCTCGCGGATGACCGGCACCAGCCACTTCGGGATCCGGTCGGAGCTCTCCGCGCACAGCCGCGCGAGCGTGTCCCGCACCTCCGGGTTGGCGAACCGCTCGATCAGCTGGTGCTTGTACTGCTCCAGGTCCACCCCTGGTACGTCGGGCAGCGTCGGCTGCCCCTCCTCGGTCATGTAGCCGAGCAGGAAGTCGACGAACAGCTTGTCCTGGCACACCTCGTGCGCGTACCGGTAGCCGGCCAGGTAGCCCAGGTAGCAGAGCGCCTGGTGGCTGGCGTTGAGCAGCCGCAGCTTCATCAGCTCGTACGGCTCGACGTCCTCCACCACCTGCACCCCGACCTCCTCGTACGCCGGCCGCTCACCGCCGAAGTCGTCCTCCAGCACCCACTGCGTGAACGGCTCGCACACCACCGGCCAGCCGTCCTCGATCCCGAACCGCTCGGCCAGCGCCGCGCGGTCCTCGTCGGCGGTGACCGGCGTGATCCGGTCGACCATGCAGTTCGGGAACCGCACCTCAGCAGCGATCCAGTCGGCCAGCTCGGGGTCACGGAGCCGGGCGAACGCGGTCAGCATCTTCTTCGCGACGTGCCCGTTGCCCGGGATGTTGTCGCAGGACATCACCGTGAACGGCTTGGTCCCCGCCGCCCGGTGCCGAGCCAGTGCCTCGACGATCAGGCCGAACGCCGTACCAGGAGTGGCACCCGGTACCAGGTCCGCGGCCAGTCCCGGGTCGGACGCGTCGAGCTCACCGGTCACCTGGTTGACGTGGTACCCACCCTCGGTGATGGTCAGCGACACGATCCGGGTCGCCGGGTCGGTCATCCGGGCCAGCACCGCCTCCGGGTCGTCCGGGGCGAACAGGTAGTCGACGATCGAGCCGATCACCCGCGGCTCCAGCGTCCCGTCCGGGTGCTTGACCACCAGCGTGTACAGGCAGTCCTGCGCGGCCATCACGTCGGCCATCCGCCGGTCCTGCGGCAGCACGCCGACCCCGCAGATCCCCCAGTCCAGCGCCTTGCCCTCGCCCATCAGTCGATCCAGGTACATCGCCTGGTGCGCCCGGTGGAACCCGCCGACCCCGAAGTGCACGATGCCCGGGCGGACCGCCGTACGGTCGTACGCCGGGACGCCGACCTGCGGGTCGAGCGCGGACAACGCGGCGGAACTGAGCTTCTGCAAGGTCACTTGACGGCTCCCAGCGACAGGCCCTGGACCAGCTTGTCCTGGGCGGCGAAGCCGGCGATCAGGACGGGCAGCGACACCACCAGCGAGGCCGCGCAGACCTTGGCCAGGAACAGCCCCTGACTGGTGACGAAGCCGGTCAGGAACACCGGTGCGGTCTGGGCCACCGTACCTGTCAGGACCCGGGCGAAGAGCAGCTCGTTCCAGCTGAAGATGAAGCAGATCAGCGCCGCCGACGCGATCCCCGGCGTCACCACCGGAGCGACCACGGAGCGCAACGTCCGGAGCAGTCCGGCGCCGTCCACCGAGGCCGCCTCGAGGATCTCCACCGGCACCTCGGCCAGGAAGCTGCGCAGCATCCAGACCGCGATCGGCAGGTTCATCGAGGTGTAGAGCACGATCAGCAGCCAGATGTTGTCCAGCAGCCCGGTGAACTGCGCGAACAGGTAGATCGGCAGCAGCCCGGCCACCACCGGCAGCATCTTGGTGGACAGGAAGAAGAACATCACGTCGGTCCACTTCCTGACCGGCTTGATCGACAGCGCGTACGCCGCCGGGAAGGCGAGCAGGATGACCAGGACCGTGGACAGGATGCTCGCGGTCAGCGAGTTCGCGATCGACGGCCACGGGCCGCTGTCGAAGAACGACCGGTAGCCGTCCAGCGTGAGCGGCGCGGCGATGTCGGGCGGGTTCTTGGCCGCGTCCTCCTCGGCGTGGAACGAGGTCAGCGCCATCCACAGCACCGGCAGCACGAACAGCGTGCCGACGATCCAGGCCAGGCCGCTGAGCACGATCCCGCCACCGCGGTTGCGCTTGCCGGTCACGATCGTCACGGTGTTGCTCATCGGCCCTCCTCCTTGAACAGCGACGAGACCGACCGCAGGGCGAACGTCGCGATGATGATCGTGCCGATCACCACGATCACGCCCGCGGCCGAGGCCCGGCCGTAGTCGTGCGCGGTGTAGAAGGTCTGGTAGATCGTGTACGGCAGGTTCGCCGTCCCGAGCCCGCCGGAGGTGATGGTGAAGACCGCGTCGAAGTTCTGCACGACGTAGATCGAGCCGAGCAGCGCGCTCAGTTCGAGGTACTGGCGCAGGTGCGGCAGCGTCATGTACCGGAAGATGTCCCACTGGCTGGCGCCGTCGATCCCGGCCGCCTCGATCACGTCCAGCGGCCGGCTCTGCAGCCCGGCCAGCAGGATCAGCATCATGAACGGCGTCCACTGCCAGACCAGCGCGAAGATCACCGACCACAGCGGCTGGTTGCTGATCCAGTCCGGCTGCGGCGCGTTGTCGCCGAAGATCCAGGTCAGCAGGCCGTTGAACAGCCCGTACTCCGGGTTGTAGAGCGCGTGCTTCCACAGCAGCGCGGCCGCGACCGGTACCACCAGGAACGGCGTGATCATCATCGTCCGGACGATCCCGCGGCCGCGGAACCTCCGGTCCAGCAGCAGCGCGATCACGAGCCCGAGGACCAGGCTGATCAGCACGACGGCCGCGGTCAGCAGGATCGTCACCAGGATCGCCTGCCGGGTGTTGGCGTCGGTGAGCACGCGGCGGAAGTTGTCGATCCCGGCGAAGCCGCGCTCGTCGGGGTAGTAGGCGTTCCAGTCCATGAACGAGGTGATGATCGTGACCACGAACGGCAGCTGGGTCACCACGATCATGAAGATCAGGGCCGGCAGCAACGGTGCCCGGCGGGCCCAGTCGCCGGTCTTGCGCAGCATCGTGGACTGGCCGCCCGGCGGCTTGTTGGCGGCGTGCCGGCCGCTGGTGCGTGCCTCGGTGTCGACACTCATGACGGCTTCCTCACTTCGCTTCTCGGGAGCGGTAGCGCTCCGCCACGTCGTCGGCGAGCTCCTGGCCGCGTTTCAGCGCCTCGTCGACGCTCATCCGGCCGGCGATCGCCGAGCTGACGTCCTGGCTGACCTGCGTCCCGAGGTCGGGGAACTCGGGGATGTCGACGAACTGGATCCCGATCGCCGGCCGCGGCTGCACGCCCGGGTTGCGCGGGTCGGCCGCCTCGATCGCCTGCTTGGTCGGCTCGGCGAACGCGCCCGCCTCCTTCACGTACTCCGGGTTGGTGTACGTCGACGCGCGCTTGCCCGCCGGGACGCGGGACCAGCCGAGCTCCTTGCCGACCAGCTCCTCGTACTGCTTGCTGGACGCCCAGGAGATGAACTTCCAGGCGTTGTCCTTCTTCTTGCTGGCCTCCTGGATGCTCCAGGACCACGCGTACAGCCAGCCGGAGCTGTCGGTCTTCACGACCGGCGCCGGGGCGTAGCCCATCTTGCCCTTGACCGGTGAGTTGGGCGCCTCGAGCGAACCGGCGGCCGAGGTCGCGTCGTACCACATCGCGACGTTGCCCTGGACGAGGTTGTTCAGGCACTCGGTGAAGCCGGCCTGCGGGGCGCCGAGCTCGCCGTGGTTGCGGACCAGGTCGACGTAGAACTTGGTCGCCTCGGTGAACTCCGGGGCGTTGACCTTGGCCTGCCAGTCGTCGGTGAACCAGGTGCCGCCGAAGGTGTTCACGACGGTCGTCAGCGGCGCGAACAGCTGGCCCCAGCCCGGCTGGCCGCGCAGGCAGATCCCGCGCATCCCCGGCTGCGCGTTGTCGACCTTCGCCGCGATGTCCGCGACCTGCTGCCAGGTCGGCTTCGCGGGCATCGTCACACCCTTGGACTCCAGGATGTCCTTGCGGTACATCAGGAACGACGACTCGCCGTAGAACGGTTCGCCGTACACCTTGCCGTCGGCGCCGCTCAGCGACTCGGTCATCGGCTTCAGGACGTCGTCCTGGTTGAAGTTCGGGTCGTTGGCGATGTAGTCCGACAGCGGCGCGATCCACTTGCTGGTCGCGTAGATCGGGATCTCGAAGTTGCTCAGCGAGGCCACGTCGTACTGGCCGGCCTGGCTGGAGAACTCCTGGCTGATCTTGTCCCGGACGTCGTTCTCGGGCAGCACGGTGTAGTTGACCTTGATCCCGGTCTGCTTGGTGAAGTTGTCGGCGGTGAGCTTCTGCAGGTCGACCATCTGCGGGTTGTTCACCATCAGCACGTTGATGCTGTCCGCACCGCCGCCACCGGCCCCACCACCCCAGCCGGCGCACCCACCGGCCGTCGTCACCAGGACGAGGGCGAGCGCGGCCGCCCCCACCCGCTTCCGCTGTTCCAGCACGAGCTGCTCCTTCACATCCGGGGACTCGCTCATCTGAGCAGGGCGTTGCTCAAACTAGAGTGAAGCGTTTGCGCGGAGAGGTGTCAAGGGTTCGGGGCACACGAGAGCACCCGCCCGCTCAGATGAGCAGACGGGTGCCGGTGAAGGAGATCTGCTACTTCGTACGAGCAGCGCGGCGTTCTTCCTGGCCCTTGAAGTACGCACTCTCCAGCCCGCTGACACCGACCGGAACCAGCGCCGCCGGGAAGGTCGGCCACAGGCCGAAGTCCTCCACACCACTCACCCAGACGACTGCCAGTGCGATCACCGCCAGGCCGAGCAGCACGAACCATCCGTACTTCGTCAACAGGTGCGGGCCGTCACCGAACAACGGCGTGCGCGCGACGGCGGCCACCAGGAACAGCCCGGCGGCCGCGACGACGATCACCTCGAGGATCACCGCCGCCCACGCGCGGTCGCCGCTCCAGACACCGTCGACGGTCGGCATCCAGACCGCGTTGCTGCCGACCAGCAGGCCGACCACGGCGTACGCAAGGACCCCTGGGCGGGTCAACCGGTTCGGCACTTGCGGCTCCGCTCGTCAGAACTTGGTACTGCCGGTTTCATCGCACATTGGATGCCTGGTGTTACCCGGGAGTTCCCGATGGCGGAGAATAGCCCGCGTGAGTGCGCGTGTAGTCCTGCTGGCCGGGCCGTCCGGGACCGGGAAGTCCCATCTGGCCGAGCTGGTCGGGTTGCCCGTCGTCCGGCTCGACGACTTCTACCGGGACGGGGACGACGCGGCGATGCCGCGGTCGCCGCTCGGGATCGTCGACTGGGACGACCCCGCCTCCTGGGACGCCGGGCGCGCGGTCGACGCGCTGGAAGCGCTGTGCGCGAACGGGACAGCCGAGCTGCCGGCGTACGACATCCGGGCGAACGCGACGGTCGGGCACCACCGGCTGAGCACCGCCGGGCAGCCGCTGATCGTTGCCGAGGGCATCTTTGCCGACCAGGTCGTCGGCGAGCTGAAGACCCGCGGGCTGCTGGCGGCCGCGATCTGCGTGCGGCACCACCGGATCGTCACGTTCCTGCGCCGCTTCCAGCGCGACCTGCGCGAGCACCGCAAACCCCCGTTCACGCTGCTCAGACGCGGATTGCTGTTGCTGAAGGACGATCCCCGAGTCGTCAAACGCTGCCTCGACGCCGGCTGCGAACCGCTGCACCCGAAGGCCGCCCGCCGCCGCATCGCCGACCTGCTCGCCACCGCCAGGACCAGCTGACCCTCAAGCAGTCCGATGCCCGAAGGACGGCGCCGTCAGCACCGCCGACGCATCCGCCGCAGCCGACTGCACCAACGCCCGAATCCGCTCCGACGCCTGATCAGCCAGCGTGAACTCCGTCCCCGCAACCCCCAGCGCACCCAGCACCTCGCCGTTGCGGTGGAACACCGGCGCAGCCACCGACCGCAGTTGACCACCATCGAGCCGTACGACGGCATCCGCCGCGCGAGAGAAGATCGCCTGCCCGAACGCCGTCTGCTCCATCGCAGTCGTCAGGCCGGGCCGCACCGGGATCCCGAACGGGTCCAGCGACTCGGCCGCATCGACCACCACCAGTTGATCGCCGTACGGCTGCGCGAAGTGCGCGCTGAGCCCGGTCGACGTCCGCAGTGACTCCAAGGCCGCGCGAACGACCTTGCGCCACGGCGCATCGGCGAGCGTCGCCGCGGCGATGCCGAGGAAGCGCGGCCCGATCCGGTACGTGCTGTCGGGTTCGGCGACGGCGAACCCCTGGCCGACCAGGTGCTGCAGCAACCGGTAGACAGTGGCCTTGGGCAGGTCGGTCCGGGCCGCGAGGTCCACGATCCGGTGGCTGCCGCCGTGCTCGGACAGCGCCACCAGCACATCCAGCACCTTGACCGCCGCTGCCCGCGGCGATTCCACCGAACCACTGTCGCTCGTCATGATCACAGGTTATTGTAAGCAACCAGCGTTTCGTCAGATGAAACCGAAGTTTCATTTATGAGGAGGATTGCGGCGTTGAGGAACCTCCAACCACCCCTGACCCGCCGGCGGCTGCTGACCACCGCCGCCGTCGGCGTCCCGCTGCTCGGTATGCCCTCGCTGCTGGCCGGCTGCGGGACGGCCGAGCCGGCCGGTTCCGGGCGCCGGATCCGGGTGTCGCAATCGGTCGACCCGACGACGCTCGACCCGCAGAAGCAGGGCGGGATGACGACGATGAACGTCCTGATCAACCTGTTCGACACGCTCACCGCGCGGGACGTCCACAACCAGCTGGTCCCCCGCCTGGCGACGAGCTGGACACCGGTCGACGACCACCACTGGCGGTTCGTGCTGCGCCGCGGGGTCACCTTCCACAACGGTGAGGTGTTCGACGCCAAGACCGTGAAGTTCAGCATCGAGCGGCTGCTCGACCCCAAGACCCAGTCGCCGATCGTCGAGCTGCGCTACGTCACCGGCGTCCGCGTCGTCGACGACTACACCGTCGACTTCGTCCTCGACCAGCCCGACCCGGTACTGCCGGCCAAGCTCTCGCTGTTCGGCGGCGTGATGGTCCCGCCGAAGTACCTGGCCGATGTCGGCGACGAGAAGTTCGCCGCCGCGCCGGTCGGCACCGGCCCGTTCCGGTTCGAGAGCTGGAAGCGCGGCGTCGGCATCCGGATGCGAGCGTACGACAAGCACTGGGAGAGCAGACCGGCGTACGACGAGCTGGAGATCCAGACCATCCAGAACCCGGCCTCCGCGCTGGCCGCGCTGCAGAGCGACGAGGTCGACCTCGTCACCGGGCTCGTCCCGGACGCGGCCCTGCAGCTCGAGGGCTACAAGGGCGTCCGGGTCAGCTCGTTCCCCGGGCTCCGGATGTCGTACCTGTCGCTGGACACCACCGACCCGGCCTTCTCCGACGTCCGCGTACGCCGGGCGCTCAACCACGCGATGGACGTCCCGCTGCTGGTCAAGGCGACGCTGAACGGCCACGGCCGCGAGGTGCCGACGATGATCCCGCGGGAGTCGTTCGGATTCGATCCCGCGATCGCGCCGTACCGGCGGGACCTCGACCTGGCCCGCGGGCTGCTGACCCAGGCCGGTCACCCGAACGGGCTGTCCACCACGCTCACCGCGTCCAGCACCGACGCAACCACCGCGCAGGCGATCTCCGGGCTGCTGACCAAGGTCGGCATCCAGGCGAAGGTCTCGCTGCTCGACCCGTCGACGTACTCGAAGCGACTCACCAGCGACAACCGCAAGGCGCTCGGCCCGATGTACCTGGCCGCCACCACCGGCTGGACGCTCGACGGCTCCAGCCCGGTGCAGTCCAACGTCCGTACCGGCCGCCGGCAGAGCCGCTGGTCGAACCCGCAGGCCGACCGGTTGATCGACCAGGAGGAGAACTCGATCCGCCCGGCCGACCGGCAGAAGGCCTTCAGCTCCCTGCAGCGCCTGCTCTCCCAGGAGGCCCCCTTCGTGTTCCTCTACCAAGCCGACACCATCGTGATCTCGAACGACCGGGTGCGCTGGACGCCGAACGTGATCGGCCACCTCGCCCTGCAGAGCGCGGTGCGCGATGACTGACCTGATCGCCTCGACGGCTCCGGCCGTACGCCGTACCGGCCGGAACCGGACACTCAGCCTCGGCCGGACCGTGCTCGGCAAGATCGTCTCGTCGCTGATCGTGCTGCTCGTGGTCGCGACCGTGGCGTTCCTGCTGGTCCGGATCTCCGGCGACCCGCTGGCGCTGCTGCTGCCGCCGGACGCCACCAAGGAGCAGGCCGACCAGCTCGCTGCCGAGCTCGGCCTCAACCAGTCCCTGTTCGCCCAGTACGTCGACTACCTCGGCGGCCTCGTCCAGGGCGACCTCGGCCGGTCGATCTTCTTCGACCAGCCGGTCGTGTCTCTGATCGGCGAACGCCTCCCGGCCACCGCCCTGCTGGCCGTCTCGGCGCTCGTCCTGTCGCTGCTGATCTCGTTGCCGGCGGGCATCCTGGCCAGCGTCCACCGCGGGCGGATCACCGACACGATCATCAGCGGGATCGTCCTGATCGGGCAGTCCACCCCGGCGTTCTGGGTGGGCATCGTCTTCATCCTGCTGTTCGCGGTCCGGCTGCACGCGTTGCCGGCCGCCGGGTACGGCAGCATCGCCCATCTCGTCCTGCCGACCGTCACCCTGTCGATCTACTCGATCGCGGTGGTCGCCCGGGTCCTGCGCACCTCGCTCGCCGAGGAACTGTCCGCCGACTACATCCGTACGGCGACCGCGAAGGGCCTCACCCGCGGCCAGGTCGTGCTCGGCCACGGGCTGCGCAACGCCTCGCTCCCGGTCGTCACGGTGGTCGGGCTGGAGCTCGGATCCCTGCTGGGCGGCGCGATCCTGACCGAGCAGGTCTTCTCCTGGCCCGGGATCGGCCGGCTCACGGTCGAGGCGATCGCCAACCGCGACTTCCCGCTCGTGCAGGGCGCGGTGCTGTTCTTCGCGCTGGTCTTCGTCGTGGTGAACCTGCTCGTCGACCTGTCCTACACGCTGCTCGACCCGAGAGTGAGGCTCGGCCGATGATCGTTCGCGTACTCCGGGGCCGGCTGGCCCTGCCGGCGCTGATCCTGCTGGCCCTGGTCGTGCTGTGCGCGATCCTGGCGCCGGTGGTCGCGCCCGACGATCCCAACGCCCAGGACCTGCTGACCCGGCTGAGCCCGCCGGGCAGCGCCCACCTGCTGGGCACCGACAACCTCGGTCGTGACGTGCTCAGCCGGCTGATCTACGGCGCCCGCATCTCGCTGTTCGTCGGGCTCGCGGTCGCGCTGATCTCCGGCACGATCGGCGCGGTGATCGGGATCGTGGCCGGGTACCGCGGCGGCTGGGCCGACCGGGTGCTGATGCGGCTGGCCGACGTCCAGCTCGCGTTCCCGTCGATCCTGCTCGCGCTGGCCGTGGTCGCGTTCCTGGGCAACGGCCTGTGGGTGGTGATCATCGTGCTCGGCGTCACCAACTGGGTCTCGTACGCCCGCGTCACCCGGTCCAGCGTGCTGTCGCTGCGCGAACGCGACTTCGTCCTGGAGGCCCGCGCGATCGGGGTCGGGCCGGCCACGATCATGCGCCGGCACCTGCTGCCGAACGTGTTCGCGCCGCTGATCACGATCGCCGCGCTGAACGTCGCCTCGGCGATCGTGGTCGAGTCGGCGCTGAGCTTCCTCGGCCTCGGCGTCCCGGCCGAGATCCCGACCTGGGGCTCGATGCTGGCCGACGGCCAGCTCTACCTCGGGACGTCGTGGTGGATCGCGGTCTTCCCGGGCCTGGCGCTGATGCTGACCGCGCTGTCCATCAACATCACCGGCGACGCGATCCGCGACGCCGTCGATCCGAGGGCGTACCGCCGATGAGCGCACCGAACCCGACCGTCGAGCCGGAGGCGAAGCTGTGAGCGCACCGATCCTGTCCGTCGACGACCTGCGCGTCGACTTCGCCCTGCCCGGCCGGACCGTGCACGCGGTCCGCGGCGTCTCCTTCGAGCTGCGGGCCGGCCGGACGCTGGCCATCGTCGGCGAGTCCGGCAGCGGCAAGTCGGCCACCGCCTGCAGCGTCCTGCGGCTCAACCCCGAGCCGCCCGCGGCGTACCCGTCCGGCAAGATCCTGTACGACGGCCAGGACCTCCTCGAGCTGCCCGAACCCGAGCTGCGCAAGGTCCGCGGCGAGCAGATCGCGATGGTCTTCCAGGACCCGATGTCCAGCCTCAACCCGGTCCGCCGGATCGGCGCGCAGATCGCCGAGGTGCTCAGCCGGCACCGCGGCGGCCGCGGTTCCCGGTACCGCGCCGAGGTGATCGCCGCTCTGGAGTCCGCGGGGATCGACGACCCCGAACGCCGCGCCGCGCAGTACCCGCACCAGCTCTCCGGCGGGCTGCGGCAGCGCGCGATGATCGCGATGGCACTGGTCGCCGGGCCGCGGCTGCTGATCGCCGACGAGCCGACGACCGCGCTGGACGTGACGGTCCAGGCGCAGATCCTCGACGTACTGGCCGAGCTGCAGCAGGAGCGGCAGATGGCGCTGCTGCTGATCACGCACGACCTCGGCGTGGTGGCGAACATGGCCGACGACGTCCTGGTGATGCGGGCCGGCGAGGTGGTCGAGAGCGGCGACGTGCTCTCGATCCTGACCGATCCGCAGCACCCCTACACCCAGCAGTTGCTGGCCGCCACACCCCGACTGCGCGAGGAGACCCCGGCATGACCGAACAGCGGGTACTGCTCAGCACTTCCCAGCTGTGCAAGGAGTACGACGTCCGCGGCCGCGCGCCAGTCGTTGCCGTAGACAACGTTTCGGTCGAGCTGCGGGCCGGCGAGACGCTCGCGGTGGTCGGTGAGTCCGGCTCGGGCAAGACCACGCTGGCCCGGATGATGCTCGGGCTGCTGCCGCCGACGTCCGGTCGCGTCGAGGTCGGCGGTCGGGACCTCTTCGCGCTGCCGCCGGGCGAGCTCCGGGCGTTGCGACGGGATCTGCAGGTCGTGCTGCAGGATCCGTTCTCCAGCATGAACCCGCGGATGCGCGTGGTGGACATCGTGGCCGAGCCGCTGGTGACGCACGAGCCGGAGCTTCGTGGGCGGCGTGGGCGGGCCGAGCGGGAGGCACAGGTCGCCTCCCTGCTGACCGCCGTCGGGCTGGAGACGGACGTCGCCTCCCGGTACCCGCACGAGTTCTCCGGTGGCCAGAGGCAACGGATCTCGATCGCGCGGGCGCTGGCGTTGCGGCCCGAGGTGATCGTGCTGGACGAGCCGACGAGCGCGCTGGACGTGTCGGTGCAGGCTCAGGTGCTGGACCTGCTGTCGTCGCTGCAGCGGGAGTTCAACCTGAGCTACGTGTTCGTGTCGCACAACCTGGCGGTGGTGCGGAAGCTCGCCGACCGGGTCGCGGTGATGCGCGGTGGAGCAGTGGTCGAGAGCGGTCCGGTGGCAACGGTGTTCGACAGCCCGTCCGATCCGTACACGCGGGCGCTGCTGGACGCCGTGCTGGAGCCTGACCCGCGGAGGGCACGGCGACGACGAGCGCTGGACGTCGCGTGAGCGCGGCCGGGTCGCGCGGCGACCCCTCTGATGGCGCGCGCTTACTGGCCGGAGAGACGGGACAGCACCAGACCGGCGCCGCCGAGCAGCGCGACGTCGTCCGCGGCGGTGTCCGCGGCGACGACGCGCGGGCGCTCGGCGAACTCGGCCCAGTCGCTGACCGCGCGCAGCCGTTCCTCGATCCGGCCGAGGAACTCGCCGCCGCCGACTGCCGCGTCGCCGTGCACGATGTAGAGCCCGGGCGCGAGCAGGTGCTGCACCGAGGACAGCCCGACGGCGAGGTTGTCGGCGTACTCGGCCATCAGGCGGCGCGCTCCCGTGTTCTCGCGGGCGGCGGCGATCAGATCGCCCACGCCGGTGATCTCGCCGAGTCCGCGGACCGTCGCCTCCTGCCGCAACCAGGTCGAGGTGGCGATCGTCTTCCAGCACCCGAGGTTCCCGCACGAGCAGCGCCGGCCGCCGACCGCGACCGTGATGTGCGCGCCGCTGCGGCCACCGAGCGGCGCGATCACCTGCCCCTCGTACAGCAGCCCGACGCCGAGCGTGTCCCCGGTCGCGACCGAGGCGAACGACGCCCGCCCGGCGCCCTGACCGAACCAGCGGTCGCCGAGCACCTGCAGGCGGGCCCGGTGATCCACGAACACCGGGCAGCCGAGCAGCCGGTTCAGCGACGCGGCGATCGGGTAGCCGGTGAAGCCCGGCCGGTCGTCGATCCGCCGCAGCACCCCGGTGGTGTGGTCGACGAGACCGGCACTGGCCACTCCGACACCGCACGGGTCGCTGCCGGCCAAGCAGCCTTCCACCGTGTCCTGCAGAGCCGCCCGCAGTACGCCGGGGTCGTCGGTCGCCGGGAACTGCTGCTCGGCACGCCGTACGATCCGGCCCGCCGAACTCACCAGCGCCACCCGCACCGACCCGGCCAGCAGCTCGACGCTGCCGATCAGGGTCTCGCCGACCGTCGCACTGTCGCCGCGGTCGATCGCCGCGTTCTCGGCGCCGACCGGCTGCAAGTGCCGGTTGCCGCGGGGCAGATCGACCATCGTTCCATCCTGCCTGAGCACTCGGGCCCGGGTCGGCGCCCGACCTCGGGTCCGTCCGATCGGAGATCGTTGCGATGACTGTACGACACCTGGCCACGCTCACCCGCGGAGTCGTCCGGACCCTGGCCGCCGACGGCGCTGTCGCCGTCCTGCCGATCGGTGCGGTCGAGCAGCACGGCGACCACCTGCCGCTCGGGACCGATTTCCTGCTGGTGGAGGCGGTTCTCGACCGGGCGCTGGAGCAGC
The DNA here is from genome assembly GCF_040681455.1 of Kribbella sp. NPDC051770. Taxonomy (NCBI): domain Bacteria; kingdom Bacillati; phylum Actinomycetota; class Actinomycetes; order Propionibacteriales; family Kribbellaceae; genus Kribbella; species Kribbella sp. NPDC051770. Next base: position 116,964 of record NZ_JBFAYT010000002.1, read on the forward strand.
TGGCTGACGACAGTACGACGTGGGTCCGGCTGCCGACGATGACCTTCGGGCACAGCCCGCATCACCTGTTCGCGGCGGCGGTGAGTCTGCGCCCGGCGACGTTGTCCGACGTACTGGCTGATGTGCTGGCGTCGCTCGCGCAGAGCGGGTTCCGGCGGATCGTGATCGTCAACGGGCACGGCGGTAACGACGAGCTGGTCCGGCTGGCGGTGAAGGCGCACTCGCTGCAGGCGGAGGGGACGGCGGCTGCCTGCTCGTACTGGACGTTGAGCGCCGATACGACGGCGGAGGCGGCGGCGGTTGAGCGGCCGGAACGCACGCCGGGTCACGCCGGGTGGTTCGAGACGTCGCTGATGCTGGCCGTCCATCCGGAGCTCGTCGCCGACGATCGCCCCTTCCAGCCTGCTGATCCGCCGCCGCTGTTCAACCAGAGCCCGGCGCCCGGGCTCACCGTCGAGCGGTACGGCGAGTGGCCGCGCGTCGGCGGGGTCACTGACGACGCCGCGGAGGCGACGGCCGAGACCGGGCGGCTGCTGCTCGGCCGCCGCGTGGCCGGGCTGGTCGCCGCCCTGCGCGGGCTCGACGAAGCCACCACTTCCCATCCACTGACCGAAAGAGGTCCTCAGGCATGATCATCACCGGCATCGACGTCCAGGTCGTCAACCTGCCGCTGACCAGTCCGTTCCGCAGCTCGTTCGAGACCAAGACCGGCGAGACCCGGACCGTCGTCCGGATCACCACCGACGACGGGCACGTCGGCTGGGGCGAGACGATGTGGGGCGCGCCGGTCGCGCGGCTGACCGAGCAGCTGGCCGCGTCGCTGATCGGCAAGAGCCCGTTCGCGCTGGAGGAGTTCCACGCCACCCACCGGATGGTCCCGTTCTTCTACGGCTACATCGGGTACGCCGCCCTGGCCGGTCTCGACGTCGCCTGCTGGGACCTGATGGGCAAGATCACCGGCCGCCCGCTGACCGACCTGATCGGCGGCCGGGTCCGCGACACCGTCCCGATCACCGCGCTGATCACCCGCGCGGACGCGCCCGGCGCGAGCGACGCCGACCTGCCCGGCGCGCTCGCCGAGTTCGCCGCGAAGGTGGTCGCCGAGGGCGGCTTCACCGCGGTGAAGCTGAAGGGCACCAAGGACGTCGACGGCGACGTACGGATCATGCAGGCGTTGCGCAGCGCGCTGCCCGAGGCCGAGCTGCGGGTCGACCCGAACGCCGCCTGGAGCGTGCCGGAGTCGATCCGGGCCGGGCTGCGGCTGGAGGAGCTGGACCTGGAGTACCTGGAGGACCCGTGCTGGGGCATCGACGGGATGGCCCAGGTGCGGGAGAAGATCCGGATCCCGCTCTGCACGAACATGTGCGTGGTCGCCTTCGAGGACTTCGCGCCGGCGATGCGGCTCGGCGCGGTCGACGTGATCCACGGCGACGTCTACAAGTGGGGCGGGATCAAGGCCACCAAGGACCTGGCCGCGCACTGCGAGACCTTCGGGCTCGGGATGAACCTGCACAGCGGCGGTGAGCTCGGCATCGCGACCGCGGCCCACCTGGCGGTGGTCGCGTCCACGCCGGTGCTGAACCGGGCGATCGACAGCATGTACTACCTGCACGACGACGACATCATCGACCCGATTCCGTTGCAGGACGGGCGGTTGACGGTGCCGGACGGTCCCGGGCTCGGGGTGAGCGTGGACGAGGAGAAGCTGGCGCACTACGCCGCGCTGAACGCGCGCGAAGGCGACCTGGTCAAGTGATGCCGGTGATCGAGGAGCTGCTCACCGAGGCGCGGCGGCGCAGGGTGTTCTCGGCGGCTGCGTGGTCGGTGGGGTCGGCTTCCGAGACATTCAGCCGGGGGTTGCTCGGTACGACGGCCTGGGGGTCGGCTGGGGTGACCGAGGACAGCCGCTGGGACTTGGCGTCCGTCACGAAACCGATCGTGGCGATGGCCGTGCTCTCGCTGGTCGAGGACGGTGTGCTCACGCTGGACGACACGATCGCCGACCACCTGCCGGAGTACGCCGGGACGGACAAGGCCGGGATCCGGATCCGCGAGCTGCTCGCGCACACGTCGGGGATCCCTGGGCAGCAACCGCTCTGGCGATGGGCGCGGACGCGGGAGGAGCTGCTGGCCGCGATTCGCTCGCTGCCACTGCTGGGGCCGCCCGGCGCGCAGGTCGCGTACAGCTCGCAGGGGTTCATCCTGCTCGGGCTGATCGCCGAGGCGGCGGCCGAGGCGACGCTCGACGTGCTGGTCGCCGAGCGGGTGACGCGGCCGGCGGGGATGCTCGGCGCTGCGTACGGCGTACCGGATCGTGCGCCAGCGGTGGCGACCGAGGACGATCCGTGGCGCGGCCGGGTCGTGCAGGGCGAGGTCCACGACGAGAACGCGGTGGTGCTCGGTGCACCGGCCGGGCACGCCGGGCTGTTCGGCACGCTCGCGGATCTGGAAGCCCTCGGCCGGACGCTGTGCGCACGGGGGTGCGGCGCTGCCGGTCGGGTGCTGTCGGAGGCCGGGTACGCCGCGATGATCGCGCCGCGGACCGATCACCTGACGCTCCGGCGCACGCTGGGCTGGCAGGGCGTCGACCCGGTCGACTCGGTCGCCGGGGACCTGATCGGGCCGCGCGGTTACGGGCACCTCGGCTTCACCGGGACGTCGCTGTGGGTGGACCCGGAGCGCGGGGCGTACGTCGTACTGCTGACCAACCGGGTGCACCCGACCCGGCAGAACCCGGCGATCGGGCGGGTTCGCCGGGCTGTGAACAACGCGGGGTTCGCCCTCGCGAGTCGCTGACCGGCCGCGAAGGCGGCGGCGCCGCGCCCCGGCAACCCCGCGCCCCAGCCGGGCACCCCGCGATTCCGTGACCCGGCGCCCCCGCGACCGCACACCCCTGCGCGGCTTTCCACTCGTTCGGCTCGATCAGCGTGTGACACGCCGGTCACGGCGGGTTTCGTCGTCCGGTGGTTGCTTGGCGTTCACCTTCGTCTGGTGGGGTTCCTACGAGGATCCCCTGAACTGGCGGAGGAGTTGTGAGGCGGACTGCGCCGGGCGTGGCCGTACTGGTCGTCTGCGCCGTGCTGGCGTTACCCGGGTGCGCGGGCGGTGACGCGGGCGCCGTCACCGCCGAGGCCGGCAGCAACAACGCCGCCGCACCGCCGGCTCCGAGCGCGCCGCCGACGCCGGCCGCGCCGAAGAGCGCGCTGGCCGGGCTGATCGTCGTACCGGGCGGGTACGGCGCCGACGGGCGCGAGCCGAGCGGGCCGTTCACGCTGCCGTCGTTCGTCGCGACCATCTCCGGCGTCCCGGCCGAGGACCGCGCACTGCTGCTCAACGCGAGCTTCACCGACGGCTACCAGGCGGTGCGGGTCAGCCCGGACCGCCAGAAGCAGTACACGATCCGCCTGTTCCGGACCGGCTCGAAGCGCAAGGCCCAGGACCTGCGGACCGGCTTCTGGAGCCAGGAGACCTTCACCGCCAAGTTCTCCGTCGCGGGCGTGCCCGACATCCGCACCGGCCGCCGCGTCGGCCCCAACGGCGTCCCCGACGAGGCCGAGGCGGTCGCCCAGGCCTCCTTCGTCACCGGCAACCTGCTCGCCCAGATCACCGTCCGCCAGACCGGCCCGATCACCGGCAACCTCCAGCCCGACACCACCCTGGTGAGCACCCTGGCGAAGCAGCAGTACAAACGCCTCACCACCAAGTCCGGCTGAGTCGCGTCCTCGCTACCGTCGCCCGGGTGCGCAGGCGATGTCCCCGAGCGTTGCCGCTCTCTAGCGTCGAGGCATGAACCCAAGAATCGGCGCGATCGCCTGGCTGGCCGGCGCCCTGCAGTTCTTCGTCGTGATGATCGTCGTCCAGCTCGCCTGGACCACGCCGTACAGCTGGGCGGACAACAACATCAGCGACCTCGGCAACGTCCACTGCGGCGACTTCGGCGGCCGGTCCGTCTGCTCACCGCTGCACGGCCTGATGAACGCGTCGTTCGTCCTCGGCGGCCTGCTGATCGTCGGCGGCGTCGTTCTGACCCGCGCCGCCTGGCCGCGCGGCGTCGTCTCGACGCTGACCCGAGTGTTGCTCGCGGCAACAGGTGTCGGCTGGGCGATCGCCGGCCTGGCCCCGGCCGACGTCAACGAGGACCTGCACGTCCTCGGCGGCGCGGTCGTGATCTTCCTGGCCGGGAACCTCGCCCTCCTCCTCGCCGGGGCGCTTCGCCCCGGCAGCGCGATCAGCCGAGCCCGCTGGTACGGCGTCACGCTCGGCCTCCTCGGCCTGGTCGCGATGGTCCTGCACTTCGGCGGCCACGGGCTCGGGCTGGGCGTCGGCGGCATGGAGCGGGTGACCGCGTACGGCGTACCGGTCTGGCTGATGATCGCCGGTGGGCTGCTCATCCGGAGGCGCGCAGGTAGTGCGCCCAGTACCCGCGCCATGGGCCGTAGCGTTCGGCGAGCTGGATGACGTCCGCCTCGTCGACGGCTCGCCCGTACACCCGCGCGGCCGCGCGGAGGAACTCCTTCTCGGTCGGCACCTCGTCGGTCCGGCCGAGCCCGCGGATCATCACGAAGGTCGCCGACCACGGCCCGATCCCGGGCAACGCCAGCAGCTGCTCCTTGGCGTCGTCGTACGGCGCGGTCCGCAGCTCCAGCTCGGACAGCTCCAACCAGCGCCGCGCAGCACCCTGCAGGTAACCGGCCTTCCGGACGTTCCCGATCACCTCGGCGAGATCGCCGATCCCCGCCACCTGCTCGGCGTCGGGGAACGCCGGATACTCGCCGCCATCGACCTCGATCACCGTCCCGGCGCGCCGGATCAACGCCGCTTTCGCCTGCACCGCAACGCTTCTCGGCGTACGCTGCGAAAGGATCGCCCACGCGACGTTCTCCCACGGCGAGCTGAACTTCACCTGGTGGTACCCGTACAGCCGCTCCACCACGACCTTGAAGTCATCGTCCGCGAGCGCGTAGAACTCCTCCAGCTCGTCGTCCAGACTGAGGTAGAACCGCACCCGATCCAACGCCGCGTCAACCGCCGCGTCATAGCGCGCACCACGCAGCCTGACGTCCACCCCGACACCGCCCGCCGAGACCTCCGCCAGCACCGTCTCCCCGGCGACCCGCAGCGCCTTCACCAACCGCCCATCACCGATCCGCTGCTCCCCCGCGGTCGGCGAGAATCCCCCCACGAACCGCAACGACAACCCGAAGTCGAACGGCGCGGCCGCGGTCAACTGATGCGCAGAACCCGTCATGCACCCCACTCTGCCGGACCCCACCGACTGTTTTGCGCGCCCTACTCCGCCTTCCCTCGCCGCGACTCACGCGACCGGCGCCCTACTTCGCCTTCCCTCGCCGGCAGCGGTGGGACGTTCCCACCACGTGATCCGGCGGGGCAGCGGCGACCAGCCCCCAGCGATCAGCCGGTGATGCGGTCGATGATCAACGGCTGCGCTTCGTACGGCGTACCGATCTCCACCGCATCGACCAGCGACTCGAGCGCGCGCTCGAAGCGTGCAGGGTCGTCGGCGTGCAGCGTGAGCAGCGGCTGGCCCGCGGTCACCTCGTCGCCCGGCTTGGCGTGCAGCTCGATCCCGGCGACCGGGGAGACCGGGTCTTCCTTGCGCGCCCGGCCCGCGCCCAGACGCCAGGCTGCGACGCCGACGGCCAGGGCGTCCAGGCGGCTCAGTACGCCGGTCGACTCCGCCTTCACCACGTGCTGCTCCGGCGCCACCGGCAGCTCGGCGTCCGGGTCGCCGTCCTGGGCCGCGATCATCCGGCGCCACACGTCCATGGCCGTACCGTCGCGCAGCTTCTCCGCCGGGTCGACATCCGTCACACCAGCAGCCGCGAGCATCTCCGCCGCCAACGCGACGGTCAGCTCGACGACATCCGCCGGGCCGCCACCAGCGAGCACCTCCAGCGACTCGCGCACCTCGAGCGCGTTGCCCGCGGTCAGCCCGAGCGGTGTCGACATGTCGGTCAGCAGCGCGACCGTCTTCACCCCGGCATCCGTGCCCAGGGCAACCATCGTCTCGGCCAGCTCGCGCGCATCCGCGAGGTCCTTCATGAACGCGCCCGTACCGACCTTCACGTCGAGCACCAGCGCACCGGTCCCCTCGGCGATCTTCTTGCTCATGATCGAGCTGGCGATCAGCGGGATCGCCTCGACGGTCCCGGTCACGTCGCGCAGCGCGTACAGCTTCTTGTCGGCCGGCGCGAGCCCGTCGCCCGCCGCGCAGATCACCGCGCCGACGTCCTCGAGCTGGTTCATCAGCTCGGCGTTCGACAGCGCCGCGCGCCAGCCCGGGATCGACTCCAGCTTGTCGAGCGTCCCGCCGGTGTGGCCGAGGCCGCGCCCGGACAGCTGCGGTACGGCGACGCCGCAGGCCGCGACCAAGGGGGCCAGCGGCAACGTGATCTTGTCGCCGACGCCGCCGGTGGAGTGCTTGTCGGCGGTCGGCCGGGACAGCTTCGCGAAGTCCATCCGCTCACCGGAGGCGATCATCGCGGCGGTCCAGCGGGCGATCTCGCGGCGGGTCATCCCGTTCAGCAGGATCGCCATCGCCAGCGAGGACATCTGCTCGTCGGCGACCGCGCCGCGGGTGTAGGCGTCGATCACCCAGTCGATCTGCCCGTCGCTCAGCTCCCCGCGATCACGCTTGGTCCGGATCACGTCCACGGCGTCGAACGACATCATTCCTCCAGGTTCTCCGGCCCGAAGGCCTCCGGCAGCAGCTCGCTCAGCGGCCGGCTACCGGTCTTCGACTCGAGCAGCAGGTTCGGCCCGCCGTGCTCGTGCAGGAGCTGCCGGCATCGCCCGCAGGGGGTCAGCAGCTCCTCGTTGTGGTCGACACAGGTGAAGGCGACGAGCCGTCCGCCGCCGCTCGAGTGCAACTCGGAGACCACGCCGCACTCGGCACAGAGCGTCAGCCCGTACGACGCGTTCTCGACGTTGCACCCGGCAACGATCCGGCCGTCGTCGACCAAGGCGGCCGCACCCACGGCGTACCCGGAGTACGGCGCGTACGCCCGCCGCATCGCTTGCACAGCGGCCGCACGCAGGGCAACCCAGTCGACGTTCTCACTCGGTGACGTAGGGCTCACCATCGGCCTTCGGTGCTCGCACTCGCCCGACCAGCCCGGCCACCGCGATCACCGTCGCCAGGTACGGCGCCATCAGCAGCAGCTCGCCCGGGATCGGGGTCTGGATGATCTGCAGCTGCGACTGCAGCTGGGTCGCGAAGCCGAAGAACAGCGCCGCGACCATCGCGCCGATCGGGTGCCAGCGGCCCATGATCAGCGCGGCCAGCGCGATGAAGCCGTTGCCCGCGGTCATCTCCTTGGAGAACGACCCGGCGTACCCGACGGTGAAGAACGCACCACCGAGCCCCGCCAGCACCCCCGCCCACAGCACAGCGGAGTACCGGACCCGCTTGACCCGGATGCCGACCGTGTCAGCAGCCTTCGGGTGCTCGCCGACCGCGCGCACCCGCAGGCCCCAGCGGGTCTGGAAGAGCACGAACGTGACGACGGCGACCGCGAGATAGGTCAGGTAGACCAGGATCGTCTGGTTGAACAGGATCGGCCCGATGAACGGGATGTCACCGAGCCCCGGGATCTTCAGCGCCGAGAGCACCGTCGGGGTGTTCAGGTTCTCGGCGTCCTCCTGCAGGAACTGGTCGAACAGGTACCCGGTGATACCGGAGGCGAACACCACCAGCACGACGCCGAGCACGACCTGGTTCACCAGGTACTTGATCGAGAAGATCGCCAGCAGCCAGGCCATCAGTACGCCGCTCACCGCGGCCGCGACCAGCGCCGCCACCGCGCTGCCCGTCGTACTGGACACGACGGCCGCGGTGAACGCGCCGACCAGGAACTGGCCCTCGATCGCGATGTTGATGACACCGGCCCGCTCGCACAGCACACCGGCGAGCGCGCCGAGGACCAGCGGGGTCGCGAAGTTCAGCGTGCCCTGGAACTGGTTCGCCAGCGGGAACGTCTTGCCCGCGGCCGCCCAGCACAGGAACGCGCCGATGAAGCAGATCCCCAGCACGACCGCGAGCCAGCCGGAGTACTTCTGCGGCACCCGCCGGACGATGTAGGCGCCCGCGGCAACCAGTCCGAGCACGCCCAGGAAGATCGCCACCGGCTGGGCCGGTACGCCGAGCAGGTTGTTCTGCAGGTCGCCCGAGACCAGCTGGAAGGTGGCCTTGCCGCCGTTGGTGAAGATCGCCAGCCCGAAGCCGATCAGCGCGAAGACGACCATCAGGCCGCCGACGCGCAGCCGCCGGATCCGGTCGGCCGGAGCCTCGATCGCGGCGGGCGCGGGGTCGCGCACCACGTCCTGCACAGAGGAGCTCATCCGTTCCAGCCTTTCGCGAGGACGGCGCCGATCCCGCGTTCCTTGGGCAGGAAGCGGAAGACCGAGCGGACCAGTGCCGGGGCCGCGACGAACAGCACGATCACGGCCTGCAGGACGGTGGTCAGGGTCAGCGGGGTCTGGGTCTGCAGCTGCATCTGCAGGCCGCCGGCGTTCAGCGCGCCGAAGAGCAGGCCGGCCAGGACCGTGCCGAGCGGCGTACCGCGGCCGAGCAGCGCCACGGTGATCGCGTCGAAGCCGATCGACGCGGCGACGCCGTCGGTCAGCGGCAGGTCGGTGCCGAGCACCTGCTGGGTGCCGGCCAGACCGGCCAGCGCGCCGGCCACGACCATCGCGACCAGGTACGCCCGGCCGACCGACATGCCCGCCGTCCGGGAGGCGTCGGCGTTGGCGCCGACCGCGCGCAGCTCGAAGCCGATCGTCGAGCGGTTCAGCAGCCACCAGACGAAGACCGCGGCCAGCAGCGCGAGCAGGAACCCGACGTGCAGCCGGGTGTCGCCCATCTGCGGGTACTGCGCGTTCGCGTCGACGATCGGGCTGATCGGGTCCTCGCGGCCGGGCCGCTTGAAGGCCGTTGTCGTCAGCAACCACTGCAGCAGGTAGATCGCGACGTAGTTGAGCATGATCGTGACGATCACCTCGTGCGCGCCGGTCCGGGCCTTGAGCAACCCGACGACACCGCCCCAGACCGCGCCGCCGATCAGGCCGGCCACGATCGCCAGCACCAGGTGCAGGACCGGCGGCAGGTGCCAGGCGAAACCGACGTACGCCGCCAGGATCGCGCCGATGATCAGCTGTCCCTGGGCGCCGATGTTGAACAGACCGGTCCGGAACGCCAGCGAGACCGCGAGGCCGCCGCAGATCAGCGGCGTCGCCTGGGTCAGCGACTCGGCGATCGGGTTCATCCCGCCGAGCGCACCGACCGCGAGCGCCTTGTACGCCTCGCCGACCGCGGTCGCGGCGGCCGACAGGGTGTCCAGCGGCGCGGCACCGAAGTACCCGACGGCGGCCTTCACCTCGTCGTCGCCGACGATGATCAGGATCGCGCCGACGACCAGCGCCAGCACGATCGCGCTCAGCGAGACCAGGCCCTGGACCGCCCAGGACGGCAGCCCGCTGGTCGCGGGCTCCTTCACCGGGCTCGCGGGCGCCGGCGTCTGCTCCGGCTCGGTGGCCGTGTCGTTGCTCATCTAGATGGTTCCCAACGTCGTCGGGTGCTCGGTCGCCTCGGCCTCGGCCTCACGTTTGCTGGCGCCGGCCATCATCAGGCCCAGCTCGTCGCGGGGCGTGTCGGACGGTACGACGCCGACCACCTTGCCGCGGTACATCACCGCGACCCGGTCGGCCAGCGCGGCGATCTCGTCCAGCTCGGTGGACACGATCAGCACCGCCGTCCCCTGGTCGCGCTCGCGCACGATCCGGGTGTGCAGGAACTCGATCGAGCCGACGTCGACCCCGCGGGTCGGCTGCGAGGCGACCAGCAGCTTCAGCGGCCGGGACAGCTCCCGGGCCAGCACGACCTTCTGCTGGTTGCCGCCGGACAGCGACGAGACCGGCAGGTCCGCGCCCTGGGTGCGGATGTCGAACTCCTCGATCCGGGCGTGCGCGTTCTTCTCGATCTCGTCGGTGCGCAGCGACAGCCCGCGACCGAACGGCTCGTTGCGGAACAGGTCGAGGACCAGGTTCTCGGCGACCGTGAACGGCCCGACGAAACCGTCGTGACCGCGGTCCTCGGGCACGTAGCCGATCCCGGCGTCGAGCCGGTCCCGGGTGCTGCGGCCGGTCAGGTCGACACCGTCCACGGAGATCTTGCCGGCCGCGATCGGGGTCAGCCCGAGCAGCGCCTCGGCCAGCTCGGTCTGGCCGTTGCCCTGGACACCGGCCACGGCGAGGATCTCACCGGCCCGGACCTGCAGGTCGACCGCGTCGACGGCGGTGAACCCCCGCTCGTCGATCACGGTCAGGCCTTCGATGGTGAGCACCGGTTCGCCCGGCTGGGCCGGCTCCTTGTCGACCACCAGGTCGACCGCGCGGCCGACCATCAGCTCGGCCAGCTCCTCCTCGGACGCCGACGGCTCGGCGCTGCCGACCACCTTGCCCCGGCGGATCACGGTGATCTTGTCCGCGATCGCCTTGACCTCCTTGAGCTTGTGGGTGATGAAGACGATCGAGGTGCCGTTCTCCTTGAGCTGGCGCATCACCGTGATCAGCTCGTCGATCTCGGCCGGGGTGAGCACCGCGGTGGGCTCGTCCAGGATCAGCACCCGGGCGTCGTTGGTGAGCGCCTTGATGATCTCGACCCGCTGCTGCACACCGACCGGGATGTCCTCGACCAGCGCCTCGGGGTCCACCTCGAAGCCGTACCGGTCGGACAGCTCGCTGACCAGCGCGTGCGCCTTCTTGCGGTCCAGGACGCCGGCCGCCCGGGTGTTCTCGCGGCCGAGCATGATGTTCTCGGCGACGGTGAACACCGGGACCAGCATGAAGTGCTGGTGCACCATGCCGATGCCGTGGCTGATCGCGTCGCTGGGCGAGGTGATCGCGACCTTCTGGCCGTCGATCACGATCTCGCCGGAGTCGGGCTGCAGCAGCCCGTAGAGCATGTTCATCAGGGTCGACTTGCCGGCCCCGTTCTCACCGAGCAGGCAGTGGATCTCACCCGGTTCGATGACCAGGTCGATGTGGTCGTTGGCGACCAGCGAGCCGAAGCTCTTGGTCAGGCCGGACAGCTCGAGATGCATGCGGGCAGCCTCTCCTCAGACGGCGAGCCAGGAAGGCGACCCCGGTGGGGGTTCCGCCTTCCTGGCTCGCACCGTACTACGTGGTACAGCCGTCGGTCAGGAGGCCTTCGGCTGGGCCTTCGACGCGACCGGGACCTTGCCGCTGATGATGTCGGCCTTCAGCGTCTCCAGCTCGGTCTTCAGCTCGGCCGGGACCTTGCTGTCGAACTCGTGGAACGGCGCCAGCGACGTACCGCCGTTGTCCAGGGTGCCGATGAACTGGCTGTTGTCGAACTTGTTGTCGACCACCGAGGTGACCGCGTCCTGGACGGCGACGTCCATGCCCTTCTTGACGCTGGTGATCAGCACCGAGCAGTACTCCGCGGCGCTCTCGCAGCCGTCGGTGTCGACCCAGATCGCGTTCACCTTGCCGTTGCTGGCCTTGGCCGCCTGCAGACCGCCCAGACCGGACGGGCCGGCCACCGGGAAGATGATGTCGGCGCCCTGGGTGATCAGGTTCTGCGCGGTGTTCTGGCCCTTGGCCTTGTCCTCGAAGTCACCGGTGAACAGACCGGACTGCTTGGCGTCGTCCCAGCCCAGCACCTGGACGTTCTTGCCCTTGGCCTGGTTGTAGTAGCGCACGCCCTCGGCGAAGCCGTCCATGAAGATGGTCACCGGCGGGATCTTGATGCCGCCGAAGGTGCCGACCTTGCCCGAGGTGGACATCGCGGCGGCCAGGTAGCCGGCCTGGAAGCTGGACTGCGCGGTGTTGAAGCCGAGCGGCTTGACGTTGGCGATCGGCTTGGCCGGGGCCGAGTCGACGATCGCGAACTTGATGTCGGGGTTGGCCGCGGCCGCCTTGTCGGTGGCGTCCTCGAGCTTGAACCCGACCGCGACGATGACCTTGCAGCCGGCCTGGACCATCGCGGTCATGTTGGTCGGGTAGTCGTTGTCCGACTTCGACTCGGCCTTGACCTCGGTCAGCCCCTTCTCCTTGACCGCGGCCTGGAGGCCGGCGTACGAGGTCTGGTTGAACGACTTGTCGTCGAACCCACCCGAGTCGGAGACCATGCAGGCCTTGAAGTCCTTGTTGGCGCTGCCGCCGGCCGAGTCCTCGGTCGGCTTGCTGCCACACGCGGCGACGGCGAGCGTCACCGCGCCCACGATCGCCAGTCCCCGCACGTACTTCTTCACCGGACGTCTCCTTCGTCGAACCGATTGCCTGTTGCGCGGCACGCCTTCCCCAGCGGGCCGCATCCGCAGACTATAGGGGCCGCTCCCACATTCTTTGAACGTCAAGACGGCCTCGATACCGGAAAGTGACCGGCACTTTCGTCACAACTCCGCAACTTCTCCCGATCGGTCACGGAGCGCAGGTTCGCTGTCACCGAGCGCCTCCACGCCGTCTCGGCGCGATCAGAATCGGTCACGCTGGGTAGCCGCGATGGCGGCCCTCGCGGGCCGGTCGTCACCGGGTGAGATGATCGCCCGATGGGAAACTCGCGCCACCTGTTGCTGTCCGAGGTCGGGGCTCGCGTCGAGGGGGTGCGGGAGGAGGCCGTCGCGCTGCGGCGGGACCTCCACGCGCACCCGGAGCTCGGCTGGCACGAGGTGCGCACGACCGAGGTGATCAGGCAACGACTTGTCGACGCCGGCCTGTCCCCGCAGGTGCTGCCGACCGGGACCGGGCTGATCTGCGACATCGGCTCGGGTGACACCTGCGTGGCGCTGCGCGCGGACATCGACGCGCTGCCGGTGCCGGACGGCGTACCGAATCCCTGGCGTTCCACGATCGACGGCGTCGCGCACGCCTGCGGGCACGACATCCACACGTCGGCGCTGGTCGGCGCCGCGCTGGTGCTGGCCGGGATGGCGCGCGACGGTCTGCTCGACCGGCGGGTGCGGCTGATCTTCCAGCCCGCCGAGGAGGTGATGCCCGGCGGCGCGTTGGGTGTGATCGCTGCCGGCGGCCTGGACGGCGTACGGCGGATCTACGGGCTGCACTGCGACCCGCGGCTGCAGGTCGGCCAGGTCGGGCTGCGCGTCGGCGCGCTGACTGCGGCGGCTGACCGGATCCTGGTTCGGCTGACCGGGCCCGGCGGGCACACGTCGCGGCCGCACCTGACCGGGGACCTGGTCTACGCGCTGGCGACGCTCGTCACCGAGCTCCCGGCTGCGCTGTCGCGGCGCGTCGACCCGCGGGCGGGAATGTCGCTGGTCTGGGGCCGGATCACGTCCGGCTCGGCCGCGAACGCGATCCCGGCCCGCGGCGAGGCCGAGGGCACGCTGCGCTGCCTCGACGTGAACGCGTGGCGGCTGGCCGCCGAGCTGATCCCGGGGCTCGCGGAGCAGCTGGTCGCGCCGTACGGCGTACAGGTGGACACCGAGGTCACGCATGGCGTTCCGCCGGTGATGAACGACGCTGCGGCTATTGAGGTGTTCCGGTCTGCTGTCGAGCAGACGTTGGATTCGGATGCTCTTGCGCAGACCGATCAGAGCCTGGGCGGCGAGGACTTCGCGTGGTACCTCGAGCACGTGCCGGGGGCGATGGCGCGGCTCGGGGTGCGACCGGTTGGTCAGGACAGCGCTGCTGATCTGCACACGCCGGGCTTCGATCCGTCCGAGGACGCGATCGACTTGGGGACGAAGATCCTGGTGTCCTCGGCGCTGTTGGACTAGAAGGCGTCGGTGGGGACGTAAACGCCCCACACTTCGCGCAGCGCGTTGCAGACCTCGCCGACCGTTGCGCGGGCCTTCAGCGCCTCCTTCATCGGGTACAGGCAGTTGTCGTTGCCCCGGGCAGCGTTCTGCAGCTCGGCGAGCGCCTTGTCGACGGCCGTCTGGTCGCGCTCGGCGCGCAGCGTCGCCAGCCGCGCGACCTGCTGCGCCTCGATCGCCGGGTCGACGCGGAGCGGCTCGTACGGCTCCTCCTCGGCGGCCTGGAACTTGTTGAGTCCGACAACGACCCGCTCGCCGCTGTCGATCTCCAGCGCGATCTTGTACGCCGACCGCTCGATCTCCTGCTTCTGGAAGCCTTTCTCGATCGCCGCCACCGCGCCGCCGTACTCCTCGACCTGCTCCATCAGCTCCCGCGCCGCGGCCTCGACCTCGTCGGTCAGCGCCTCCACGACGTACGAGCCGGCGAACGGGTCGACGGTCGCGGTCACGTCGGTCTCGTACGCGAGCACCTGCTGCGTCCGCAGCGCCAGCCGCGCCGCCTTCTCGGTGGGGAGCGCGATCGCCTCGTCGTACGAGTTGGTGTGCAAGGACTGCGTGCCACCCAGTACGGCGGCCAGCCCCTGCACGGCGACCCGCACGAGGTTGACCTCAGGCTGCTGCGCCGTCAGCTGCACCCCCGCGGTCTGCGTGTGGAACCGCAGCATCAGCGACTTCGGGTTCTTCGCCCCGAACTCGTCCCGCATCACCTGCGCCCAGATCCGCCGCGCCGCCCGGAACTTCGCCACCTCCTCCAGCAGCGTGGTCCGCGCGACGAAAAAGAACGACAACCGCGGCGCGAACGCGTCGACATCGAGCCCGGCGGCAACGGCGGCCCGCACGTACTCGATCCCGTCCGCCAGCGTGAACGCGATCTCCTGCGCGGGCGTCGCTCCCGCCTCGGCCATGTGGTACCCGGAGATCGAGATCGTGTTCCACCGCGGCAACTCGGCCTGGCAGTACCCGAAGATGTCACTGATCAGCCGCAGCGACTCCTTCGGCGGGTAGATGTAGGTCCCCCGCGCGATGTACTCCTTGAGCACGTCGTTCTGAATCGTCCCCGTCAGCTTGTCGCCACTGACCCCCTGCTCCTCGGCAACCAACTGGTAGAGCAACAGCAGCACGGACCCCGGCGCGTTGATCGTCATCGACGTCGACACCTGATCCAGCGGAATCCTGTCGAACAAGATCCGCATGTCATCGATCGAGTCGATCGCCACCCCGACCTTGCCGACCTCCCCGTGCGCCAGCTCGGCATCGGAGTCGTACCCCATCTGCGTAGGCAGATCGAAGGCCACCGACAACCCCATGGTCCCCGCATCGATCAGCTGGTGATACCGCTGATTCGACTCCTTGGCCGTCCCGAACCCGGCGTACTGCCGCATCGTCCAGGGCCGCTGCGTGTACATGGTCGGGTAGACCCCCCGCGTGAACGGGTACTCCCCCGGCTCTCCGAGCTTCTCCGCCGGATCGAACCCGTCGAGCGGCCCATACACAGCCTTGAAGTCCGACCCGGACTCGGTCTGATGGCTCATCCCCTTACGGTAAGCCGCCCAGTACGCGGACTGGTACGCCGTACGTGGTGAGATCGAGCACGCAGGGTGAGCGGGGTCTCAGTCCCACCAGAAGGACCAACTGTTGGCGTCCTGGATCGCTTCGGCGTACTCGCGGAGGGACCCCGCGCCCTGGTCGATGTTGTCCGGACAGAACGCGAAGTGCTCCGCGGCCACCTGGAGAGCGTGGGCCTCGGAGGTGGGCGGGGCGGCCACGCTGACATCGAGGGTGTCGAAGCCCACCTTCACGACCCGCGCACCGAACCGGTCCTCCCAGCTGCGCAGGACCGCCGCCAGCGGAGCGATCTCGTTGGAGTGGTTGAGCGGCCCGTTCCAGCCGACCACGGCGAGCAGGTCGGCGGTGCGGGCGGCCTTCGTGAGAAGCAGTCGCGACGTGGGCAACGGCTGCTCGTCGGTGGCCAGCCAGATCGCGAGGTCCTCGGGTGATTCGGTCGGTGCTCCGGGAGCAGCGAGGCCGGGAAAGCTGATCCCGAACGGATCGAGAGCCTCCGCGGACTCCTCGTCGTCCTCGACCACCTCCGCCCAGAAGGCCTGCAGGACTCCGGCGGGGTCGTGGCTGTCGACCGCTGCCACCGACTCAGGCGTCAGCCCGCTCGGGTCGAACCACGGCAGCCTGACGTCGTGGTCGAGAGCCTCGGCGATGACCGGCCAGAGCCCCGTAGGAGCATGGTCGACGACCAGGCGGCGGTAGAGCTCCAGGTCGACCGGCCCCTCGCTGAGCCAGTAGAGCGGAGCGTCGTCGGTCAACCCGATCAGCTGACCTGCGGGAAGATCAGCGGGAAGCAGAGCACGGAGGCCTTCGGTCACGACGGTTCCTCGGGGTTGGCGGTGGGTGCGTCGCCTGAGCCTAGAGAGCCCCACCGACAACCACTCGGCGGCGTACCGCGACCGCTCGGTGACGCCCGGTGTTCGGCTCGCAGCAACCGGCGATCGTTTGGTGGTTACCGAGTGGTCACCCCGTGGCCGGGACAGCGTCGCCAGGGGATCGGGCTTCGGTCACGGAGGCGTCGCCGAGGGTTCACCGGCGGGCGGGAACCTTCGAGGCGTGCGCATCGTGATGGTCGCTGAGTCCTTCCTGCCGCAGATCAATGGCGTGGCGAACACGGTTCGTCATGTCGCCGACCGGTTGCTCGAGCGCGGGCACGAGCTGCTGATCATTGCCGCCGGCCCGGGGCCGGACACCTACCACGGGGTGCGGGTGCTCCGGGCACGGAGCTTCGGGATCCCGGGGTACAAGGAGTTCCCGGTCGGGTTGCCCGACCCGGGGATCGAGCGGGCGATGGCCGAGTTCCGGCCGGAGCTGGTGCATCTGGCGTCGCCGTTCATCCTGGGCGCGTACGGGCTGCGGGCCGCGCGGCGGCTCGGGCTGCCGACGGTGGCGATCTTCCAGACCGACATCGCCGGGTTCGCGCGGCAGTACCCGTGGTTCGCGAAGACCGACCGGGCCGTGTGGGCGTGGCTGCGGCGGACGCACTCGCGGGTCGACCGGACGCTGGCGCCGTCGTCGGCGGCGATGGCGCAGCTGGTGCAGGCCGGCGTACCGCGGGTTCAGCACTGGGGCCGCGGCGTGAACCTCGATCTGTTCGATCCGGGCCATCGCGACGAGGCCTGGCGGCGCGAGATCTCTCCCGAGGGCAAGCCGATCGTCGGGTACGTCGGGCGCCTGGCCGCGGAGAAGAAGGTACGACGGCTCGCGGAGCTGGCCGAGCTCGACTGCCAGGTGGTGGTCGTGGGCGACGGGCCGGACCGGGCCTCACTCGAGCAGAAGTTGCCGCAAGCAACCTTCCTCGGGATGCGCCGAGGGGCCGAGCTGGCGTCGATCTTCGCCGGGCTGGACGTGTTCGTGCACACCGGTGAGCACGAGACGTTCTGCCAGACGATCCAGGAGGCGCAGGCCTCAGGGGTGGCTGTGGTCGGGCCGGCCGCGGGCGGTCCGCTGGATCTGATCCACCCGGGCGAGAACGGGCTGCTGTTCGAGCCGGGACAGCCCGGGTCGCTGAAGGACGCGGTCGCGTTCGTGCTCGACAACCCGGACGCGCGGGCGTCGATGGCGGCGCACGGCCTGCGGCGGGTGCAGACGCGGACCTGGCCGGCGGTGGTCGACGACCTGGTCGACCGGCACTACGCGGAAGTCCTGGCCGAGCACGCCCCGACGCGGGTCCGGCGGGCCGCATGACCCTGCTCACGCCGTACGGCGAACAGCCGCGCACCGGCCTGCGGATCGCCCAGCTGGCGAACTTCGTCGGCCCGACCTCCGGCGGGATGCGGACCGCGATCGAGCACCTCGGGCAGGGCTACGTCGAGGCCGGCGCCGAACGCATCCTGATCACCCCGGGCGAGCGCGACAGCGTGACCCGGACCGAGCACGGCACGATCGTGAAGATGAAGGCGCCGAAGGTCGGCGGCGGCTACCGGCTGATCACCGACCCGTGGCGGGTGATCGAGACGCTGGAGCGCTTCGAGCCGACCACGGTCGAGATCTCCGACAAGTCGACGCTGCTCCCGGTCGCGCGCTGGGCGAAGAAGAACGACATCGGCTCGGTGCTGTTCAGCCACGAGCGCCTCGACGCGATGCTGTCGCTCAGGACCGGGCGGCAACTGGGAGTCGCCGCGACGGTCGGAGCCCTCTACAAACTCCTCAGCCGCACGTACGACGCGGTGGTGGTCACCAGCCGGTACGCCGCCGCCGAGTTCGACGAGGTCACCACCCCGTTGATCCGGATCCCGCTCGGCGTAGACCTGGAGACCTTCCACCCCTCGCGCGCCGAACCGGTCGACGACGGGCTGCTCAAACTCGTTCACGCCGGCCGCCTCTCGCGCGAGAAGAGCCCGCACCTCGCCGTCGCGACCGCCGCGGAGCTGCACCGTCGCGGCGTACCGCTGCGGATGGACGTGTACGGCTCCGGCCCGCACCTCGACGAGCTGATCGCGATCGCCGGCAACGCGCCGATCCACTTCCACGGCTACGTCGACGGCCGTACGACGCTCGCCCGGCACCTCGCCGAGGCGGACATCGCACTGTCGGTCTGCCCCGGCGAGACCTTCGGCCTGGCTGTGCTCGAAGCGCTTGCCGCCGGTACGCCGGTGGTCACCGCGAACACCGGCGGCGCCCGCGAGCTGGTCGACGAGACCTGCGGCCGCTGGGCGCCGGCTGATCCGCGGGCGCTCGCGGACGCCGTACAGGAACTGATCACGGTCCCCGGCCGCAGAGCCGCGGCCCGGGCGCGGGCCGAGCTCTACGACTGGGACTCGTGCGTTCAGCACATGCTCAAACTGCACACCCAACTCACGCAGGACCGCCTGGCGGCCTGAGCCGACGCGACCTCAGGTCAGGTGGTCGAAGTCTCCGCGGACCCACGCAGCGTGCCGGTCCGCGGAGAACCGGACGACCTGCTTGGCGTTCACCGGGATCGAACCGCCGAAGTTCCCGTACAGCCGGTCGTAGGCGAACCCGTCGAGCGCCTTCGCGACCCGGTCCACGACCGCGCCGGACAGCGGGATCCGGTTCGGGTACGAGCGCATGAAGCTCACCGACGTACGGTCCGGGTTCGCGAACACGGTGTCCCCGGCAAGGATCACACCCTTGCCCTCGGCCCCCTCTGCCCAGTGCACGACCGCGCTGCCGGGGAAGTGACCGCCCGGCTGGATCAGCGTGACGCCCGGCAGCAGGTCGAGCGTGCCCGACCACGTCTGGATCACCGGGTCCTGCCGTGCGACCCACTCGGCGTCCGCCTCGGACACGTACACCGGTACGCCGCCCAGCCGCTTGCTCCACTCCACTTGGACGCCGAACATGTGCGGGTGGCTGGCGATGATCGCCTTCACCTCACCGAGCGCCGCCACCGCCTCGACGGCCGCGTCGTCCAGGAACCCGATCGGGTCCCAGAGCAGGTTCCCCTCGCTCGTGCTGACCAGCATCGACTGCTGCCCGATCCCCGCGCCGGGCTCCGAGGTGATCCCGTGCAGCCCGGGCTCGACCTCCTTGAGCTTCACCGTGTACCCCGCCGCGGCCAGCTCCTCCAGCGTCGTCCAGTGCTGGCCGTCGGCCGGCACCCACTGCCGCTCGTCGGCGCAGATCGCGCACACCTCGACCTGCTCGCTGTGCTCGACCGCGCAGGTCGCACAGATCCAGAAGTTCATCGTCCGTCCCCTCTTCTCGGTGTCCCGCTGCCGACACTAGGCGCGCAAAGGGCAACGGGAGAGGGCCAATCGCGGTGGGATCTGCTGGGCAGATCGGGCGAGATCACCCGACTCAGTGAGCCCGATCACTACCCGCGACACCCGGGAGATCGATGTCACATGAGGACCGTCGGGAAAGGGTTCGGCACAGCGATAGCATCAGAAACGGTCTGGTTCCCTTCCGGGCCGAGCCGATCGCGGCCGCAGCTGAGTCCCCCGCCCCCGGAGTCGCGTCCCCCGGCTCTCGGTCTGTCGTCCGATCGGAGGATCGGTTTGCCCAGCAAACCAGCCGGCACCCTGTACCGCGGCCGCGAGGGCATGTGGTCGTGGGTGGCGCACCGGATCACCGGCGTCGGGATCTTCTTCTTCCTGCTGGTGCACGTGCTCGACACCGCGCTGGTCCGGGTCTCCCCGGAGGCGTACAACGAGGTGATCGGCACCTACAAGAACCCGATCGTCGGCCTGATGGAGGTCGGGCTGGTCGCCGCGATCCTGTTCCACGCCTTCAACGGCGTCCGGCTGATCCTGGTCGACTTCTGGGCCAAGGGCCCGCGCTACCAGCGCCAGCTGATGATCGGCGTCGGCGTCGTCTGGGTGGTCCTGTTCGTGCCGTTCGTGATCCGGCACCTGACGCACGTCTTCGGAGGCTGAGATGACCGACATCGCCCAGCCCCGCTCCTCCAGCCGGGCCCGCTCGCTCAAGGGCGGCGGCCGCAACCGCTCCGGCCAGACCAACTTCGAGCTGTACGGCTGGCTGTTCATGCGGCTGTCCGGCCTGGCCCTGGTCGTGCTGGTGCTCGGCCACCTGTTCACCAACCTGATGCTCGGCGACGGCATCAACGCGCTCGACTTCGGTTTCGTGGCCGGCAAGTGGGCCAACCCGCTGTGGCAGGTCTGGGACCTGCTGATGCTGTGGCTGGCGATGCTGCACGGCACCAACGGGATGCGCACGATCATCAACGACTACGCCGAGAAGGACCAGACCAGGTTCTGGCTGAAGGCCCTGCTGATCACCGCCTCGATCGTGATCGTGGTGCTCGGCACCCTGGTCATCTTCACCTTCGACCCCTGCCTGGACCCGCACAGCACGCTGTCGGTCTGCAAGTAAGGACAGTTCTCAGATGCAACGGCATCAGTACGACGTAGTGATCGTGGGCGCCGGCGGCGCCGGGATGCGGGCCGCGCTGGAGTCCAGCAAGCGCACCCGGACCGCCGTCCTCACCAAGCTCTACCCGACCCGGTCGCACACCGGCGCGGCCCAGGGCGGCATGTGCGCCGCGCTGGCCAACGTCGAGGAGGACAACTGGGAGTGGCACACCTTCGACACCGTCAAGGGCGGTGACTTCCTGGTCGACCAGGACGCCGCCGAGGTGATGTGCCGTGAGGCCGTCGACGCCGTCCTCGACCTGGAGAAGATGGGCCTGCCGTTCAACCGGACGGCCGAGGGCAAGATCGACCAGCGCTTCTTCGGCGGCCACACCCGCAACCACGGCGAGGCCGTCGTACGCCGGTCCTGCTTCGCGGCGGACCGCACCGGCCACATGATCCTGCAGACGCTGTACCAGCAGTGCATCAAGCAGAACGTCGAGTTCTTCAACGAGTTCTACGTGCTCGACCTGCTGATGGTCGGCGGCCGCTCGACCGGTGTCGTGGCCTACGAGCTGGCCACCGGTGAGCTGCACATCTTCTCGGCCAAGTCGGTCATCTTCGCCTCCGGCGGCTTCGGCAAGGTCTTCCGGACGACGTCCAACGCGCACACGCTCACCGGCGACGGCATGGGCATCGTGTGGCGCAAGGGGCTGCCGCTGGAGGACATGGAGTTCTTCCAGTTCCACCCGACCGGTCTGGCCGGCCTCGGCGTACTGCTGTCGGAGGCCGCCCGCGGTGAGGGCGGAATCCTGCGCAACAAGGACAACGAGCGGTTCATGGAGCGCTACGCGCCGACCGTGAAGGACCTCGCGCCGCGCGACATGGTCGCCCGCGCGATGGCCAACGAAGTCCGCGAAGGCCGCGGCTGCGGGCCGGACGGTGCGTACGTGATGCTCGACCTGACCCACCTCGAGCCCGCGCACATCGACGCGAAGCTGCCCGACATCACCGAGTTCGCCCGGACCTACCTCGGCGTCGAGCCGTACACCGAGCAGATCCCGGTCTTCCCGACCGCGCACTACGCGATGGGCGGCATCCCGACCAACATCCGCGGCGAGGCGCTGGCCAACAACGACGACGTCATCCCCGGCCTGTACGCCGCCGGCGAGGTCGCCTGCGTGTCCGTGCACGGCGCCAACCGGCTCGGCACGAACTCGCTGCTCGACATCAACGTCTTCGGGCGGCGCGCGGGGATCGCGGCCGCGGAGTACGCCGCGACGGCCGAGTTCGAGGAGCTGCCGGAGGCGCCGGAGCAGTTCGTCGTCGACCTGGTCGAAGGGCTGCGGGACGCGACCGGCTCCGAGCGGGTGGCCGCGATCCGGTCCGACCTGCAGGCGACGATGGACCTGAACGCGCAGGTGTACCGGACCGAAGGCTCGCTGAAGCAGGCGCTGGTCGACATCGAGGCGCTGAAGACGCGGTTCGCGAACGTCGCCGTACAGGACAAGGGCAAGCGGTTCAACACCGATCTGCTCGAAGCCGTCGAGCTGGGCTTCCTGATCGACCTGGCCGAGGTGCTGGTCGTGTCGGCGCTGGAGCGCAAGGAGTCGCGCGGCGGGCACTTCCGCGAGGACTACGACAAGCGCGACGACGTGAACTTCATGCGGCACACGATGGCCTACCGCGAGGTCGATGCCGACGGCAACACCAACATCAGGCTGGACTACAAGCCGGTCGTCCAGACTCGCTACAAGCCGATGGAGCGCAAGTACTGATGGACGTCAAGGTCAAGATCCTCCGGTACAACCCGGAGGTCACCGAGGAGTCCGAGTGGATCACCTACTCGGTCACCCTGCAGCCGACGGACCGGGTGCTCGACGCGCTGCACAAGATCAAGTGGGAGCAGGACGGCACCCTCACCTTCCGCCGCTCCTGCGCGCACGGCGTCTGCGGCTCGGACGCGATGCGGATCAACGGCCGCAACCGGCTCGCCTGCAAGACCCTGATCAAGGACCTGAACCCCGACAAGGAAATCACCGTCGAGCCGATCAAGGGGCTCGCGGTCCTCAAGGACCTCGTCGTCGACATGGAGCCCTTCTTCGACGCGTACCGCTCGGTGATGCCGTTCCTGGTCACCAGCGGGCACGAGCCGACCCGCGAGCGCATCCAGTCCCAGGCCGACCGGGACCGTTTCGACGACACCACCAAGTGCATCCTCTGCGCGGCCTGCACGACCTCCTGCCCGGTCTTCTGGTCCGACGGCCAGTACTTCGGCCCCCAGGCGATCGTCGGCGCGCACCGCTTCATCTTCGACAGCCGCGACGAGGGCACCGAGCAGCGCCTGGAAATCCTGAACGACAAGGAAGGCGTGTGGCGCTGCCGCACGACGTTCAACTGCACCGACGCTTGCCCGCGGGGTATCGAGGTCACGAAGGCGATCCAGGAAGTGAAGCGAGCGCTGATCTTCCGGCGGGTGTGAGAGCATCCAGCCGCGCAACAGCCGCCGCGCTTGCCGTTCCATCGGACGGTAGGGGCGGCGGATTGCTTAAGCCGGCTGGTGCGTGTACCTCTCGGGTGGGTAAAGGAGCCGCCGGATCCAGCCGTTAGCCAATCACCGCGCCCACCGTTCCATCGGACGACAGGAGGCGGTCGGCCGCTGACGATCGCACGTACCTGCACCCGGTCGGCAGCGAGGTAGCTACCGCACCCAGCTGTGCACCGACCGAAACGCTCGTCGTTCCAGCCGAAGGCGAGCCGCCGGCGGCGGCTGGTACCTGCACCCCTCGCCCGGCCCCTTCGGGCATGCTGCGGACGCCGCGTTGGGCTGAGCTGTCCGGCTCCCGGCTCTAGCCGGCGGCTGGCCCCTGTGTGGACTGACACTGGACGGTCTACGCCGGGATGAGGGCGACGGCCACCACCCACCAACGTCGGATTGGAGCGCGGCTTCACGCTCAGAGGGTCATCGGCGCGCCGCTAAGCGGGTAGTTGGACGGTGGTGGGCGTCGACGCGGTCGGGTGGCGCGAGATGCCCGCTTCGGCTGGCGCCGAGGGACCGGCACTGGCGGGGTCGGGGCTGTTGGCGGCGGCGGTTGAGCGGCGGTCACCGGTCGGGCGACACCCAGCACTGACCAACGCCGGGATCGCAGGGTGTTTCACGCTCAGCGGAGCGTCATCAGGCGGGGACGCAGGTGGTTGGTCAGTGGTGGGTGTCGACGCGGTCGGGCGGCGCGAGATGCCCGCGCCGGGTCTGGGCGGGCACTGGGCTGATCAGCTCTCGGCTCCGGCGCGGCTGCGGTGGGCTGGCTGGTCAGCGTGGGCTGGGCTCTGGACGGTGGTGGTTGATCGGCGGTCAGAGGTGTTGGGCGGACGTCCAGCACTCACTAACGTCGGGATTCAGGGATGGTTCACGCTCAGCGGAGCGTCGGCGGGTGGCGAATCGGGTGGTTGGTGAGTGGTGGGTGTCCGCGCGGGCGGGTGGCGCGAGGCTCAGGCGCCGCCGTGGGCGACCGTTGCACGTTTGTGAGGTTTACCTGGGCGACTCCTGGTGACTATGTCTTGTTGGGTACAGACATGTCGCCCGCAGCAAGTTGATGGGGAAGGTGCTTCCCGTGGTGACCATGTTCGAGGCTCCGCAGGTTTCTGTCGATCAGCCGGCCGCGCCGTACGCGGCGGTTTACGCCGTTCTCGACGGGCCGCGGCGGCGCTGGCTGCGGTTGCGGCGGCGGTGGGTGGCCGAAGTTGCAGTGGGGGCGGCGGCGCTCGCGCTGGCTGTTGCGGCGTTTGTGGCGGCTCACAGGTTCTGAAAAACAGAGAGTTTCACGGCCGGTGCCCCGAGACAGGGCGCCGGCCGTTTTGTTGCTGTGGGCACCAATGGAATGTTGCGGATGAGCGACATGAACATCTCAGGCGCATGTCGACAGTCAGCTGACAGCGGAGTGACACCGGGGGCGCCTTTGCTGGAGGTGTTCCGCAGGATTCGTTGACAGAAGGAGTGACATGTACCGCAAGCGTGTAGCAGTCATCCTGGCCGGTGGGCTCGCCGTCGCGGGGTTCGGGATGGTCAGCCCGGCGAACGCGACCGAGGACGCGCCGGCCGCGGGGAACGTGCGGATGTGGGAGGACCCGGACTACACCGGCAGCCAGTACGTCACCGCGACGCCGGACAACTGCCCGGACGGGTGCGACATCGACGGGTGGGACGGCGACAACGAGATCTCGTCGGTGCGCAACGAGACGGCCTGCAAGATCCGGCTGTACGCCGACGACAACTTCGCCGGGCGCTCGGTGGACCTGGCCGCGAACACGAACTACCCGAACCTGGAGCAGGTCGGCTTCGACAACGACGCGGAGAGCTTCCAGTTCGTCTGCTGACGCTGTGTCACGCGCGCCCGGGAACCGCGGGGTTCCCGGGCGCCGTGGCGTGTGGGTGCCATGGCCAGACTGGTCAGCAGACTTCGTTGAGGCGACGGGGATCGCAGGGCTACAACTTTGTGACCGCTCACTGAAGGGTGAGCTTCCCCTGCCGAAGGACCGCCCCCATGCCCCGTGCGTCACTTGCGGTACTGACGACCCTCGCGGTCCTTGGTACCGCCGTCGTGTCAGCGCCTCCAGCCGCCGCCGCTCCCCCGGCTCATCAGTCGGCTGCGGCTCCTGACACCTCCGTCCCCAAGCGCTACATCGTCACGCTGCGCGACCCAGCAGCCGCCTCGTACGTCGGCGGTGTCGCGGGCAAAGCCCGCACCGCTCCCCGGCAGGGCGAGGGCCTCAAGGCCAACTCCGCCCCGGTCAAGGCGTACCGCGACTACCTCCGCGCCCGCCAGCAGACCGCCGCGGCCTCCGTCGGCAGCAGCGTCATCTCGTCGTACTCGGCGGCCCTCAACGGGTTCACCAGCAAGCTGTCCGCCGTACAGGCCGAGCAGCTTCGCACCGACCCGTCGGTCAAGTCCGTCGTCGAGGACGTCCTGCGCAAACCCCTCGCGGCCCCCTCCACCGACTACCTCGGCCTGAGCGGCGACGCCGGAGTCTGGGCGACCAACGGCGGCGTCGGCAAGGCCGGGCAGGGCGTCGTGGTCGGCGTCGTCGACACCGGCATCGCGCCCGAGAACCCCGCGTTCGCCGGAGCCCCGCTCGGCACGACCGCGGGCGCGGAGCCGTACCTGGACGGCAGCACGATCACCTACCGCAAGGCCGACGGCGGCACCTTCACGGGAGCCTGTACGACGGGCGTCCAGTTCACCGCCGCCAACTGCACCACCAAGCTGATCTCGGCGCGCTACTTCGTCGCCAACTTCGGCGCCGGCAACATCGGCACCCCGGAGACCGGCGAGTACCTGTCGCCGCGCGACGGCAACGAGCACGGCTCGCACACCAGCAGCACCGCGGCCGGTGCGCACGACGTCGAGGCCGACCTCGGCGGCGTACCGATGGGCCGGATCTCCGGTGTCTCGCCGGCGGCGAAGGTCGCGGCGTACAAGGCGTGCTGGAGCGGGCCGATCGCCGGGCCGGACGACGACGGCTGTGCGACCGGTGACCTGCTCGCCGCGATCGACGCGGCGGTAGCCGACAACGTCGACGTGATCAACTACTCGATCGGGATGGCCTCAGGTGCCGAGAGCACCGACTCGGTGGTCGACGAGGCGTTCCGGAACGCGGCCGCGAGCGGGATCTTCGTCGCCGCGGCCGGCGGCAACGCCGGTCCGGGCAGTTCGACGATCGACAACGCGTCGCCGTGGATCACGACCGCCGCGGCGAGCACGATCCCGACCTGGACCGCGACCGTGCGGCTCGGCAACGGAACGGACCTGCTCGGCGCCTCGGTTTCGTTGCCGAGCGCACCGGTCAGCGGTTCGCTGGTCGCGGCCTCGGCGTCCGGTACGGCGACCGCTTCGCAGCCGTCGATGTGCGGAGCCGGGACGCTCGACCCGGCGAAGGTCGCGGGGAAGCTGGTGCTGTGCGAGCGCGGGATCGTCGACCGGCTGGCGAAGTCGGCCGAGGTGAAGCGGGCCGGAGGCCTCGGGATGGTGCTGGTGAACCCGACGCCCGACTCGGTCGATCTCGACGCGCACACGCTGCCGACCGTGCAGGTCGATGCCGATGCGTACGACGTACTGACGGCTTTCGCGGCCGGCGCCGATGCGACCGCAACGCTCGTCAACGGGAACCCGATGCACCTGCCCGAGCCGGCGGCGCCGCAGATCGCCGGGTTCTCCTCGCGCGGTCCGGTGACCGCGGACGGCGGCGACCTGATCAAGCCGGACCTGGCGGCGCCGGGTGTCGGGATCCTCGCTGCCGCGGCGAACGCGTCCGGGGAGCGGCCGGAGTACGCGTTCCTGTCGGGGACGTCGATGGCGTCGCCGCACATTGCCGGCCTGGCCGCGCTGTACCTCGGGCTGCACCCGGCTGCGACGCCTGCCGAGATCAAGTCGGCGCTGATGACGACGACCCGGCCGACGGCCGGCGCCGCCGCCGGCGATGTGTTTGCTGAAGGCAACGGTCAGGTCGATCCGACGCGGTATCTGAAGCCGGGACTGCTGTACTTGAACGGTCCTGACGACTGGGCGGCGTACATTGCTGCGATCCACGGCGATGCCTCGGCTCCGGACCCGTCGGACCTGAACCTGGCGTCGATCGGCGTCGGCGCGCTGGCCGGTCGGCAGACCGTCACCCGGACGGTGACGTCGACCGCGCCGGGGACGTTCGTGGCCGACCCGGTCTCGATCCCTGGTGTCACGACGGTCGTGGAGCCGTCGACGCTGAGCTTCACCGCGGCCGGGCAGTCGAAGAGCTTCCAGGTGACGTTCACCCGGACGACCGCGCCGCTCGACGAGTACGCGACCGGGCTGCTGACGTGGCGCAGCGGCGACCAGACCGTGCGCAGTGCTGTTGCTGTGCGACCTGTTGCGCTGGTGACTCCTGCTGAGGTGACTGGCACAGGTAGTACCGGCAGCACGACGCTGACTGTCGCTGGTGGCGACGTACAGGAGGTGCCGCTGGCTGTGACTGGGCTCAGCCGCGGGCAGAGCGTGGCTGGCTCGGGCACCGTCGGCTCAGCTCCGCAGAGCCAGGTAGTGGAGGTCCCTGCCGGTACTACACACGCCCGCTTCGTGCTGAGCACTCAGACGCCTGGTGCTGACCTGGATCTGTCGGTGTACCGGTTCAACGAGTACGGCGACAAGCAGCTGGTCGCCCGGGCCGCTACGCCGTCCGCTGGTGAGCAGCTGGACCTGGACGACCCCCGCGACGGGCTGTACGTCGTGGAGGTCAGCTTCTACGCGGGGAGCGGTCCGCTGGGGTTCAGCCTGACCGGCTTCGCGCTGAACGAGTCAGCGGGGTCGTTCAAGGCAGACCCGTCCACCGTGTCGCTGGAGATCGGTAGCCGTACGCCGGTTGCGCTGTCCTGGAAGGGGTTGGAGCCCGGCGGGCAGTACCTGGGCCGGGTGAGCTTCGGCGACAGCGGGCGTACGTCGTACGTGGTGGTGACCAGCGACCCGCGGACCGGACCGCCTGGTGGCGGGTCGGGTGCGCAGGCGACGGTGAAGCCGGAGTACGCGCTGGCCGGTCGTCCGGTGGCTGTGGTCGCCAGTGGGCTGGCGCCGGGTAGTAGCTACCAGATCCTGGTGAAGGGGAAGGTGCTCGGCAGCGGGCGGACCAGCGAGGACGGACGGGTCGGCCAGCTGGTCACCCTGCCGACTGGGCTGGCCGCTGGGCAGGTGACGGTGGAGGTGCGTGCTGGTGGGAAGACGGTGCGGGACACGCTGACCGTGACTCCGGTGGTGCTGCGTGGGCTGGCTGGTGACGACCGGCAGGCGTTCGACGGAAACCCGTTCGTCGCGCTGGTGGGTGCGCTGAGCGGCAAGGGCTCGGTGCGGGTCACCATCAAGGGCCGCACGAGCGTGTACCTGGACCAGACGATGCCTGTCGACAGCGGGACGTTCCCGGCGATCGACTGGTCGTCCGCACGCGTGGAGACCCGCGCTGAGAAGCTCACGGCGACTCTGACCGTTCAGCTCGACCACGGGCGGGCCGGCCAGAGCAAGACGGTCAGCTGGACTCCCGTGGCCGGAGCGGCGAGCTCTGCTTCGATCGCCAAGTCCGAGGGGAAGGCGAAGGTGAGCTTCGTCAACCACGGCGAGCGGACGGTCTTCCCGACCCTGCGCTACAAGCTGACCAGCGGCGACGTCATCTTCGCGACGCTGCAGGCGGACCCGGAACAGGCGCTGGCGCGCTCGTACGACGTGACCGGGGTGGACCGGCTCGACCTGGTGCTCGACGGCGCTGCTGTGGCGACGTACCGGAACCTGGACAAGAGCCGGCTCACTGGTCGGCCTGCTATGGCAGAGCCGTTCTGGGCGACGTTCCGCCGCGGGAGTGGGCAGCAACTGCAGCTGACGCTCACGAACCGTCCGGCGGGGTACAGCGGGCTGTTCTCGCTGCTGGTCGGGCAGGGCACGGACACCTACACCGGGCCGAAGGAGCTGTACGCCGAGGACATCCCGGTCGTGTACAGCCCGGAGGAGAAGGCGCCGGTGTCGCGCACACTGAACGTTCCGGCCGGTCAGCCGCTGTGGGCGACCGCGTTCTACGAGGTGGTCAGGCCGGACATCCAGTACCTCGCCGTACGGTCGCTGCTCGCGACGCCGCTCACCTCTGCTGACCTGGGGCCGGTCCGTGGCGGCTCGACCTTCTCGGTCGACGCCGCGCCTTCGCCGGCGCCCACGGGCAGCACGGTGTCGGTGACCGCCGCGGGCCTCGCGCCGAACGAGCCGTGGACCGTGTGGATGGGCATCCTGCCCGTCGCGCACGGCCGCGCTTCTAGCGCCGGGAGGATGCAGGCGTTCGTGCAGGTCCCGTTGCTGCACGGCTCGACGCTGGCGATCCACGTGACCGGCCAGAGCCTGACCCGGTCAGGCGAAACCACGATCCACACTCCGCGGTAACCCCGCGTGGCGCCCCGGAGAGTTGCACCTCTCCGGGGCGCCTCACGGGTGCATGCGTGCGCCCTTCAGGATCTTGTCCACCGCGTTCTTCGGCCCGTGCACCGCGATCCCGACCAGGTCGAGCTGGTCCCGCGCCACCGCCTTCACCGCCGCCCGGTTGTCCCGGTCGTTGCCCGTAGCAAACAGATCCGCGGTGAACACCGAGTGCAGGATCCCCCGCCCGAGCACCCGCCCGTGCGACACCGCCATCTGCTCCTTCGCCCCCTCGAACACCAGCACCGGCTGCCGGAACATCGGCAGGTACTCGGTCCCGTCCGCGTCGACGTACGGCAACCCCAACAACTCCGGCTCCGCCTTGGCCAACCCGGACACCAAGAACGCCGTCACGTTCAACCGCTGCCAGGTCGCCAGGTCGTCCCGCAGGAGCACGGCGATCTTGGTATCGAATCTGATCTCGTCATCCACAGCCCCCAATCTCCCCGCCCAGCCGCCTCCGAGGCTTGTACGTTCCTTGCATGAATCACGTCTACCTCGTCCGGCACGGCGAAGCCGGTTCAGCACAGATCGACGACGAAGGGTGGTGGGGAACCATGCGAGATCTCGCGCCGCTCACGCCGCGCGGTGTTGAGCAGGCGAAGGCTGCCGGCCGGTCACTCCGCTCCTCGGAGGCGGATCGCATCGTCAGTTCGCCGTTGACTCGGGCGATGCACACCGCAACGCTGATCGCCGCAGAGACCGGGCTGCCGGTCACTGCTGTTGAACTAGACCTCCGCGAATGGCAGCCCGACTCGACACAGTCCTGGCGGGACTACACGGACATCCAGGCGCTCAGCGAGGACCTTCACCGATGTGAGGGCGAGTGGCCACCGGGCGAGACGCGCCGGTGGGAGCCGTTGTCCGCACTGCGATCCCGGGCGGTCGCCGCATTGCGGCGGCAGGCCGGCTCGACGCCGTTCATCGCCGTCACGCACAACATGCTGATCCAGTCGGTGACGGGCCTGGACGACGTCGACTACTGCGACATCCACCGGCTCGAGGTCAGCAGTACAGCGGGTTCGAGGTGAGTGCTGTGGCTACGGGGAGGTAGAGGCCGAGGTGCAGCACCGGTTCGCGCGGATCGCTTGCACCGAACTCACAGCGAACGTCGCACTGAACGCGAGCGCCATCAGCAAGTCGTCCTCCGGCTCGCTGGGACTGTCGCCAGGTCCTCCGCGCCCGCTCGCAGCTGCCGTCTCATCTCCGCCACCACAGCGTCCTCGGAGTTGTCCGTCAGCATGACCCACTGCGATCCTCGTATGCAACACGCGCGTTCGCCTCCGCCGGGTAGGCGCTGCCAGCGGATACGCCATCTGGAAGGCGGACCGATCATCGTCCGCGACTTCGAACTGCGGAGCGTTGACGAAGAGCTCGACGGCTTCCTCAGCAGTACGGCGGATTGCTTGTGACTGCTGTGGCCACGCGCAAGTACAGGTTGAAGAGGCGGTAGAGGTGGGGCATTTCGCCTTCGGTGGTGACGGTGCGGTCGTCGGTTTTGTGGACGCCTGGGACGGCTTCGAGGTGGGAAGCAACTGAGGCGGACTGCCAGCGGACCGTGAGCTGGTGGACGGGCTTGGAGGGGCCCGGGTGATTACCCTCCGCGGCGGCGGGGGCGGGGGCGGGCCCGGTAGGGAGAGTGGTGAGGGCTGTTCGGATGGTCTGTTCGATGCCTGACCGGGAGTCTGCAACCGGGACGAGTTGGGCGGCGAAGCGGTCTTTGGCTTGTTTCACCGGGTAGGTGTGGATCGCCGGGTCCCACTGGGTGGCTTCGATGCACGCCGTGTTGTCGCCGGTGAGGGCTGCCAGCGGGACGCCGTACGACGTCGCGGTCGCGTGGAGGAGGCCGATTTCGCCGCACGGGCGGTCGTCGAGCCAGATGTCTTCGATTTCGTGGCCCATGAAGCTGTGGCTGAGGACGCCGAGGGTGCCGGCTCGGGAGTGGAAGCCGATGCAGACGACGGCGTCGAAGTCGGGGGTCAGGCCCTCGATCATGCCCATCGGTTTCGGGCGGCCCTTGATCAGGAGGGCACGGGGGTCGAGCAGGTCGGGGAGGAGGTTGCGCATGGGGCCGTGGGCGTCGTTGACCAGCACGTACGTCGCGCCGGCGGCGTAGGCGCCGCGGACGGCGGCGTTCACGTCCTCGGTCATCAGGGCGCGGCCGCGTTCGTAGTCGCGGCCGGGGGGCTGGACGTCCTCGGCGTCGACCAGGCCGGTGATGCCTTCCATGTCCGCGCTGATGTACACCTTCACCCGTTACCCACCCTTTTCCTCGGACGTCGTCATCCGTCCACGCTTCTCGAGTGCAGACCCTCGATCGGTGGCCGGTACTTGATTGACGCAGCCGCGGCCGGAACAGTTGGTCCTACGCCGCTCTCCGCCCGCGCCCGGAGGCGACGCTGCGGCTGGCCTCCCCGGCGGAGCCGGGCTACCTCTGCTCGTGCTGCGTCAGCAGGCCAGCGTAGTGTTCTGAAGGGTGAGCGCGAGGGCGCAGGTACGAGCCTGGCGACCGGGACTGAACGGTGTCGTCGAGGTGCTGCACGCCTACTTCCCGTCGCACGCCTACCCGAGCCACACGCACGACGCCTGGACCGTGCTGCTCGTCGACGAAGGCGTCGTGCGGTACGACCTGGACCATCGCGAGCACGACCAGAGCCGGACGCAGGTGTCGCTGCTGCCGCCGAACGTGCCGCACGACGGGCGGTCGGTGCGGCCGGAGGGGTTCCGGAAGCGGGTGCTGTACCTGGAGCCCGACCGCCTCGGCACCGATCTGACCGGAGCTGCTGTCGACCAGCCGGAGTTGCTCGACCCGGTACTCCGGCGGCGCATCGAGCAGCTGCACGGCGTACTGGCTGTCGGGCAGGAGCCGCTGGAGGCGGAGAGCCGGCTGACGCTGATCGAGGAGCGGCTACGGCAGTACCTGCGCCGCCAGACTCCGCCGGCTCGGCTGAAGGACCCAGGTGTCGCCAGCGACCTCAGGGACCTCCTGGACGCGCGGCTGCCGACTGGTGTCTCTCTCGACGAGGCCTCGAAGCTGGTGCACGCGCACCCCGCGCACCTGGTCAGGGCGTTCAGCCGCGAGTACGGCATGCCGCCGCACCGCTACCTGACCGGGCGCCGCGTCGACCTGGCTCGCCGCTACCTGCTGGAGGGCCGGCCGGCTGCTGAGGTCGCGACGCTGGCCGGGTTCTACGACCAGGCGCACCTGACGCGGCACTTCCGCCGGATGCTCGGTGTCACGCCGAGCGCCTTCGCCAAGCCCTGACGGCTCGCCCAGCTCGCGCCCGCAGCCGTACGACGTCCGCGAGCTACAGCGCGTCGACCTTCGCAGGCGACTCCGCCTTCGCCGCCTTGTACGCCCGAACACCCCAGGTCCCGAGCAGCCCGGCGATCCCCAGGTTCACCACGATCAGCACCGTGTGCGCCACGTAGTACCCGGTCGGCCGGCCCTCGGTCGCCGCGAGGTTCTTGATGAAGGTCACGTAGGTGACCACGTTCCAGACCGCGATGGCGAGCAGGACGAGTGCGTGCTTGCGTTCCAGTTTCACCCTGCCAGTGTGCACGTAGGGGGCGGCCGCGCCTCACTCGGCCGCCCCGCGAGGGGCGAGCTCTCCACGTGAGTTCGACCCTGCGCGACCGAGTGACTCCAGAGCAAGCAAAAGAAGCTACCGGCGGGTCACTTCAAGGGTTTACCTCTGCGCGAGGTCGGTTCCCCCGCGGTCGACGGTCCGGAGCAGCTGCGTCCGGTTCGCGACGCCGAAGCGCCGATAGAGCCGGGTGAGCTGCGACTCGACCGCCTTCACGCTCAGGTACAGCGCGGCCGCGATCTCCCGGTTGGTCGATCCGTCCCGGACCATCGCCACAATCTGCAGCTCGTTGTCGGTCAGCTCCGACGGCTGACGACTACGACTCGGTACGTCGAGCCGCGCGAGCTCGGTCTCCGCGACCTCGCGCCAGGCCGGCGCGCCGTACTGCTCGAACTGCTCGATCGCGTCCAGGAACGCCGTCCGCGCGACCGAACGCCGCCGCGCCTGCCGCGCGACCCGCCCGCGGGTCAGCTCGCAGCGCGCCAGGTCCAGCGGGTAGACCCGGTCCCCCGCGGTCGCGATCGTCTTCTCCAGCAGGTCGAGCGCCGCCGCCGGATCGCCCTGCTTGGCGATCAGCAGCGCCTCGGAGCGCGCCAGCCCGACCCGGACCACGTCCCGGTCGAGCGTGTCCGCGCGGTCCCGGATGTCGGCGATCAGCGCCGCCGCGTCGTCCAGCCGGCCGGAGGCGACCAGCGCCTCGGCGTAGTCCGCGTGCCACGGGATCACGGCCGGGTCGTACGGCATCGCCGCCTCACCCGACTCGGCGATCGCGTCGAACGCCTCGACCGCCCGCTGCGGATCCCCGACCAGTACGCCGACCAGCCCGACCGCCGACAGCGCCGGCCCGGTCCACTCGTCGTTCCCGATCACGCGCACCGCCTCGAGCGACGCCTCGGCCATCTCGCGCGCCATCGTCGCGGTCCCGCCGGCCCACTCGGCGCGGGCGGCGATCACCATGCCGACCTCGGGCTCGTCGCCCAGGTCCTGCATCAGCTGCAGGCACTCGTGCCCGGCCGCGAGCGCGTCGGCACCGCGGCCGCTGCGCTCGTAGATCGCGGTCGCCGAGATCAGGATCCCGGCCAGCCAGCGCACCGCGCCGCCGACCCGGACCTCCTCGACGAGCGTGCTGATGCCTTCGATCGCGGCCGCGTTGTTGCCGCGGAACAATTCCCGCATCGCCGCCATCTGCCGCGCGTGCACGACGCTCTTGGTCAGCGGCAGCCCGATCGCCAGCTCACCGGCCATCCCCAGCAGCCGGTCCGACGTCTGCCCGCCGCCGACCGCGACCTCGACCGGGTGCGCCGCGCTCAGCGCGTCGACCAGCGCCTCGGTGTCGCCGCAGCGACGGGCCAGCTCCTCGGCGACTCGCGCGTCCTCGCGGGCGTCGTCGAGCCGCCGGTCGAAGTACGCGCTGTGGCTGCGCATGATCCGAACCTGCGCCTCGAGCCGGTCGTTGCCCTGGGCGGCCTCGAAGGCCTCGGCGAGCAGCTCGATCCGGTGCTCTCGCTCCGGCCAGGCGGCGTCGACGAGCAGCAGCAGCGCCGGCACCTTCACCTCGGCGTGGCTGGCAGCCTGTACGGCGAGCCGCGCCATCTCCGCCGACTCCACCAGGTGTCCAGCAGCCGCCGCGTCGTCAGCAGCGCGAGTCAGTCGTCGCGCCCGGTCGTCCGGCGAGTCCGCCGGGGTCCTGTCGGCAGCGAGCCGCCAGAGCGTCGCGGCGGCGCCCAGCGCCCCACGAGCGCCTGCAGTCGTCCCCGCCTCCTCCAGCGCGGCGGCGAGGTCCGCGTCGGCCTCCTGGGTGGCCAGGGCCCGGTGAGTGGCGTTCTCGACCGGCTCCTCGACGACCGCGGCCAGCCGGGCGTGCGCCTGCCTGCGCGCGGCGGACGTTGCTTCGGCGTACACGAACTCGCGGAGCAGCGGGTGGTTGAACCGGAGCCTCTCCGAGGACACGTCGATCAGCCCGAGCGCCTCGGCCTCAGCGAGCTCCAGGTCGACCGGGCGGCCGATCGACGCGGCCAGCTGCGACGTGGTCGGTCGCGGTGAGGAGGCGGCGTGCAGCAGCAGCTCGTGCGTCGCCGGGCTGAGATCGGCCAGCCGGTCACCGAGCAGGGTCTTCAGCCGCGATGACACCGGGAGCGGGTCGTTCGGCGAGACGCCCTGCGGGTGTCGCAGTACGGCGCGGCCCAGCTCGAGCGCCATGAACGGGTTGCCCGCGCTGGCGGCGTAGATTCGCCGCGCGGTCCGCACCGGAAGCGGGCTGGACAGGCGATTGCGCAGCAACGCCAGTACGTCGGGCTCAACCAGCGGCGGGACCTCCAGCTGCAGCACCGGCTCCGGGCAGGCCTCGGCCATCACCGGGAGATCGCCGTCGGCTACCTGCTCGGTGGCGAGCATGTGCACGCCATCGGTCAGCCGCCGGGCGCAGAAGGTCAGCACTTCGAGACTGGACGGGTCGACCCACTGGATGTCGTCGACAACGAGCAGCACCGGCCCGGACGCCGCCAGGCGGCGCAGTACGTGCAGCACGGCCAGCCGCACAGCCAGCTCGTCCCGGACGGTGTCCGGTGCGCTGGCCTTGAGCAGCGCGACCTCCAGCGGCTGCCGCAGGTGGTCGGGCAGCACCTGCCAGGCCAGCTCGAGCTGGTTGGACAGCAGGTCCAGGAGCGTGACGTACGGCAGGCCGGCCTCGCTCTGGGACGGCGCGGCGCTCAGCACCCGCCAGCCGGAGCGGGCCCGGTCGGCGACCAGCGCCCGGCCGAGCGCGGACTTGCCGATACCGGTCGGGCCGTAGAGCAGCACGGAGCCACTGGTCTCGAGCTGCGTCCGCGCACGCTCGACCAGTCCGGCGCGCCCGACCAGCTCGTCGTCAGTCATCGATCAACATTCTCCCCGAAGGATTACATTCGCGGACATCACAGTCGAGTGCCACTGGACACGGCGAGTGTCACACACGGATATCCGGACGCCATCCCCTCGTTACCCATCTGTTCACGCCTGACCCCGTTCGGCGCTGCACAAACGTCCGGCGTGTCGCCCGGGAGCACGCCAAAATTTCCTGTTCCGCCGCCCACCCTCGTCATCCGAGAAAAGCCCGCAGCAGCGCGGCGGTCCCGGCCAGGTGCAGCCGCATCGCGTCCCGGGCCGCCGCCGGGTCGCCGGCCAGGATCGCGTCGACGACCTGCTGGTGCTGCTCGTCGGAGTGCACGATGTTGCGCTCCAGCAGCGGGATCGCGTCGAGCAGCGCGTTCAGGCGCATCCGGACGTCGGCGACCGCGGAGGTCAGCGACGGCGAGCCGCTGACCTCGGCGATCGCGAGGTGCAGCCGCGAGTCCATCCGCCGGTAGTCGGTCAGCTTGGCCGCCGCGGTGTCGGCCAGGCAGCGGGTGAGGTGGTCCTGCTCCTCGCCGCTGAGAGACCGGGACGCGGCCGCGTCAGCCGCACCCACCTCCAGAGCGGAGCGAAGGACGAGAGCGTCTTCGAGCCCGTCACCGAGCTCCCGGACGAGCTTCTTCGCGCCGACCCGCCGCGGGCGGGGCAGGCGGGTGTTGACGAACGTCCCGCCGTACCGGCCGCGGCGGGACTCGACGTACCCTGCCTCGGTGAGCGCGCGGATCGCCTCCCGCAGGGTGACGCGGGAGACGTTCAGCCGCGCGGCGAGGTCGCGTTCGGACGGCAGCCGCTCGCCCGGCGCGACGACACCGAGCTTGATCGACTGCAGCAGCCGCTCGACAGTCTCCTCGAACGGGTTGCCGGTCCGCACCGGCCGGAACAGCGCTTCCCCAGCGCGCGCCTCCTCGACCACCTCGCCACCTCTCCCCGTCGGACCCCCACCCTAGATCCCCTGACTTCGAGCAGCGCTCAGCCACGATCTGTGGCCGGCCGGTGCTTCAAGGACGGCTCAGAGCGGGGTGACGTAGGAGCCCGAGATGCCGCCGTCGACCAGGAACGTGTTGGCGGTGACGAACGACGAGTCGTCGGAGGCCAGGAACGCGACCGCGGCGGCGATCTCCTCCGGCTCGCCGAAGCGGCCCATCGGGACGTGCACCAGGCGCCGCTGCGCGCGCTCGGGGTCGGCCGCGAACAGCTCCTGCAGCAGCGGCGTGTTCACCGGCCCGGGGCACAGAGCGTTCACCCGGATCCCCTGCCGGGCGAACTCGACCCCCAGCTCGCGGCTCATCGCCAGCACGCCGCCCTTCGACGCGGAGTACGAGATCTGCGAGGTCGCCGCGCCCATCACCGCGACGAACGATGCGGTGTTGATGATCGAGCCCTTGCCCTGGCGCTGCATGTAGGGGATCGCGGCCTTGCAGCACAGGTAGACCGAGGTCAGGTTCACCTCCTGCACCTTGCGCCACGCCTCCAGCCCGGTGTCCAGGATCGAGGCGTCCTCGGGCGGCGAGATCCCCGCGTTGTTGAAGGCGATGTCGACCGACCCGTAGGTGTCGAAGGCCTGCTGGAACAGGTTGTCCACCGCGGCCGCGTCGGTGACGTCGGTCGGGACGAACAGCCCGCCCACCTCGTCGGCGGCGGTCTTGCCGGCCACCGGGTCGAGGTCGCCGATCACGATGTTGGCGCCCTCGGCCGCGAGCCGTCGTACGCTCGCCAGGCCGATGCCGCTCGCGCCGCCGGTGACGACCGCGACGCGGCCCTCCAGGCGGTGTGCGTTGACTTCGGTCATGGGTCAGTCCTCCCGATCAATCTGCTGCGATGAAGATGTTCTTGGTCTCGGTGAACGCGGCCAGCGCGTCCGGACCGAGCTCGCGACCGAGCCCGGACTGCTTGAAGCCGCCGAACGGCGTCGAGTAGCGCACCGACGAGTGCGAGTTGACCGACAGGTTGCCGGCCTCGATCCCGCGGCTGACCCGCAGCGCGCGGCCGACGTCCCGGGTCCAGATCGAGCCCGACAGCCCGTACGCCGAGTCGTTGGCGCGCCGGATCGCGTCCGCCTCGTCCTCGAACGGGACCACCACGACGACCGGCCCGAAGATCTCCTCGGTCAGCGCGGGCGCGTCATCGGCGAGCCCAGTCAGCACGGTCGGCGGGAACCAGTACCCCGGCCCGTCGGGCGCCGAGCCGCGGAAGGCAACCGCCGCCTCGTCGACGTACGACGCCACCCGCTCGAGCTGCCGCGCGGAGATCAGCGGACCCATCTCCGTCGCTGCGTCGCTCGGATCGCCCACCCGCACGCCCTGCACCGCGGGCTCCAGCAACTCCAGGAACCGGTCGTGCACCGACCGCTCGACCAGGATCCGCGACCGCGCGCAGCAGTCCTGCCCGGCGTTGTCGAACACCCCGTACGGCGCCTGCGCCGCGGCCTTGTCCAGGTCGGCGTCGGCGAACACCACGTTCGCGGACTTGCCGCCGAGCTCCAGCGTCACCCGCTTGACCTGGTCCGCGCACCCGGCCATCACCTGCTTGCCGACGCCGGTCGAACCGGTGAAGACCACCTTGCGGACCGCGGGATGCGTGACGAACCGCTGCCCGACCACCGCGCCCGCGCCGGGCACGATCTCCAGCACGCCCGGCGGGATCCCCGCCTCCAGCGCGAGCTCGCCGAGCCGGAGCGCCGTCAGCGGCGTCAGCTCGGCCGGCTTCAGGACGACGGTGTTGCCCGCGGCAAGCGCCGGCGCGAAGCCCCAGCCGGCGATCGGCATCGGGAAGTTCCACGGCACGATCACCCCGACCACGCCGAGCGGCTCGGCCACCGTCAGGTCGATGCCTCCGGCAACGGGAATCTGCCTCCCGAAGAGCCGTTCGGGAGCGGCCGCGTAGTAGTGCAGGACGTCGCGGACGTTGCCCGCCTCCCAGCGCGCGTTGCCGATCGTGTGGCCGGCGTTCTCGACCTCCAGCGCGGCCAGGTTCTCCAGGTCGGCGTCGACCGCGTCCGCGAACCGGCGCAGCAACCGGCCGCGATCGGCCGGCGCGACCGCGCGCCAGCTGGTGAACGCCGCGGCCGCGCGGGCGATCGCGGCGTCGGTCTGCTCGACCGACGCCAGCTCGACCGTCCGGACCACCTTCTCGGTGGCCGGGTTGATCACGTCGTACGTCACGTGGTTCGTCTCCTCGATGCTTCGGCGACCAGCGCTCTGAACAGCCGCAGGTCGTCGGGGTTCTCCTCGGGGTGCCACTGCACGCCGAGCGCGAAGCCGTGGCCGGTCACCTCGGCCGCCTCGACCGTGCCGTCACCGGCGCGCGCGGTGACGTGCAGGCTTTCGGCGACGACGTCCAGGGCCTGGTGGTGGTAGCAGTGGACGGTGGTGCGGTCGCCGAACAGCTCCGCGGTCAGCGAACCGGGATCGATCTTCACATCCGTCCGCCCGAAGATCGCGGGTGACGGGCGGTGCTCGTCGTGACCGACCGCCTCCGGCAGGTGCTGATGCAGCGTGCCGCCGAGCGTGACGTTCAGCATCTGTAGGCCGCGGCAGATCGCGAGCAGCGGGAGATCCTTCTCCAGCGCCGCTCGGATCAGCACAGCCTCGTGGTCGTCGCGGCCGGGCCGGGTGTCGACCGTCTCCGAGTGCGGCACAGCGCCGTACGACGTGGGGTCGACGTCGCAACCGCCCGCGATCACCAGTCCGTCGAGGAGATCGAGGATCGACGGGTCGGTGCCGACCGGCGGGAGCAGCAGCGGGACGCCGCCCGCGGCCACGACGGAGTCCAGGTAGACGCGCGGGAGCAGTGCGGCATCACGTTCCCAGACTCCCCAGATGGTCGGTTCGAGGTACGTCGTGATGCCGATCCGCGGCCGCTCAGAGCCGTTCGAAGCCACGGACGCGCTCCCAGTCGGTGACGGCGGCGTCGTACGCGTCCAGCTCCACCCGGGCCGCGTTCTGGTAGTGGTCGACCATCTCGTCGCCGAACGCCTCGCGGGCGATCTTCGACCCGCCGAACAGCGCCGCGGCCTCGCGCAGCGTCGTCGGGACGTGCGGTTTGTCGCTGGTGTAAGCGTTCCCGGCCAGCAGCGGCTCGAGCTCCAGCTCGTTCTCGATGCCGTACAGGCCGGACGCGATCAGCGCCGCGACGGCCAGGTACGGGTTCACGTCGCCGCCGGGCAGGCGGTTCTCGACGCGCAGCGACTGGCCGTGGCCGACGACGCGGAGCGCGCAGGTGCGGTTGTCGAGACCCCAGGCGACGGCGGTCGGCGCGAAGCTGCCGGGCTGGAAACGCTTGTACGAGTTGATGTTCGGCGCGAGCAGGTAGGTCAGCTCGGGCAGGCAGGCGAGCTGCCCGGCGATGAACTGCTCCATCAGCTGGCTGAAGCCGTGCTCACGGTCCCCGGCGAGCACCGGGTCGCCGTCGGTGCTGCGGAAGGACAGGTGGATGTGGCACGAGTTGCCCTCGCGTTCGTCGTACTTGGCCATGAACGTGAGGCTCTTGCCGTGCTTGACCGCGATCTCCTTCGCGCCGGTCTTGTAGATCGAGTGGTTGTCGCAGGTCTTCAGCGCCTCGTCGTAGCGGAAGGCGATCTCCTGCTGACCGAGGTTGCACTCGCCCTTGGCCGACTCGACGTACAGGCCCGCACCCTCCATCGCGTTCCGGATGTCGCGCAGCAGCGGCTCGATCCGCGCGGTGCCGAGCAGCGAGTAGTCGACGTTGTACTGGTTGGCCGGATCGAGGTCCTTGTAGGTCTTGGACCAGGCCTGCTCGAACGTGTCGTTGAACACGATGAACTCGAGCTCGGTCCCCACGTACGCCGACAGCCCGCGCTCGGCGAGCCGGTCGAGCTGCGCCTTCAGGATCTGCCGCGGGCTGGCCGGCATCGGCCGGCCGTCGAGCCACTGCACGTCGCAGAGCACCAGCGCCGTGCCCTCCAGCCAGGGCAGCAGCCGGAGCGTGTCGAGGTCGGGCGCCATCAGGAGGTCGCCGTACCCGCGCTCCCAGGACGACATCTCGTAGCCGTCGACGGTGTTCATGTCGACGTCGACGGCGAGCAGGTAGTTGCAGCCCTCGGTGCCGTGCTGCAGCACCTCCTCCAGGAAGTAGCGCGCGCCGCAGCGTTTGCCCTGCAACCGGCCCTGCATGTCGGTGATCGCGACCAGGACCGTGTCCACCGCCCCCTCGGCCACCAGGTCCCGCAGTTGCTGCACGGTCAGCTTGCCGGTTGGGGCCACGGTCTCTCCCGGGTTCTATTGGTCTGCGGTCAGTCCATTGACGCAAGCGACCGGGCCGATGTCAATGCGCGCGATCCCTTGACAGTGCCGGTCGGCGCGAGGAACCTCGTGGCCATTCCTAGTGGTATGCCCGTAGACCATTGGAGCCACGATGAGCCGGAAGACCTCGCGCGTCGACTACCAGCAGGTGGGCAAGGAGTACCTGGAGCAACGCCAGCTGCGCCGGGGCGCGGCCGGCTGGGTGCTGCTGGCCGGGCTCGGGGTCGCCTACGTCATCTCCGGCGACTTCGCCGGCTGGAACTTCGGGCTGGCCGAGGGCGGCTGGGGCGGCCTGCTGATCGCGACCGTGCTGATGGCCACGATGTACACCTGCATGGTGTTCGGGCTGGCCGAGCTGGCGTCGGCGATCCCGGTCGCGGGTGCGGGGTACGGGTTCGCCCGGCGGGCGCTCGGGCCGCTGGGCGGATTCGCGACCGGTACGGCGATCCTGATCGAGTACGCGATCGCGCCGGCCGCGATCGCGACCTTCATCGGCGGGTACATCGAGGCGCTCGGGTTGTTCGGGCTGACCTCGAGCTGGCCGGTGTATCTGGGCTGCTACGTGATCTTCATCGGCATCCACCTGTACGGCGTCGGCGAGGCGCTGCGGCTGACTCTCGGTATCACCGCCGTTGCGGTGGTCGCGCTGGTGGTGTTCGTGATCGCGATGGTCCCGCAGTTCGACGCCGACAAGCTCTTCGACATCGTGCCGAACGACGCCGCGGGGGCGAGTGAGTTCATTCCGTTCGGGTACGCCGGGGTGCTGGCGGCGCTGGTGTACGGGATCTGGTTCTTCCTGGCCGTCGAGGGCGTCCCGCTGGCCGCCGAGGAGGCGCGCGATCCGGTCCGCGACATGCCGCGCGGCATCATCACCGCGATGGGCATCCTGCTCGTCTTCGCCGCGCTGATGCTCGTCTTCACCGCCGGCGGCGCGGGATCCTCGGTCGTCGCCGACTCGGACAACCCGCTGCCGTTGGCACTTCGTACGGCGTTGGGCGGTGACCCCTGGGCCGCCGACTTCGTCAACTACGTCGGTCTGGCGGGCTTGGTGGCGAGCTTCTTCTCCATCGTGTACGCCTACTCCCGCCAGCTCTTCGCCCTCTCCCGGGCCGGCTACCTGCCGCGCTTCCTGTCCGTCACCGGCAAGCGCAAGACGCCGTACCTGGCCCTGCTGGTCCCCGGCGCCATCGGCTTCCTGCTCGCCGCGATCACCCAGGACGGCGCCCTCCTGATCAACATCGCGGTCTTCGGCGCCACGGTCTCCTACGTCCTGATGACCCTGTCCCACATCGTCCTGCGAGTCCGCGAGCCGAACCTCCCCCGCCCCTACCGCACCCCCGGCGGCACCGTCACCACCGGCATCGCCCTCACCCTCGCGGTGATCGCCGTCGTAGCCACCTTCTTCGTCGACAAGCTCGCCGCCGCCATCACCGCCGCGATCTTCCTCGCCGCCATCGCCTACTTCTGGCTCTATAGCCGCCACCACCTGGTCGCCTCAGCCCCCGAGGAGGAGTTCGCCGCCATCCAACAGGCGGAGTCGGAGCTGCAGTAGCCGCGCTAGGGAGAACAACACCATGAGCCTAGGCCCGATTCGCTCGGTGTCCCAGCAACCGGCCAACGGCACCTGGACGGTCAAGTACGACGATGTGACGGCTTACGTGAAACCCGGCTTCACCGACTACAACTTCCTGGGCGACCCGGTACTGGCCGAAGCACGTGCTCGGGTGTGGGCCGATCTCCACGGCGGAACGTACTGGAAGCGCCAGGACGGCGGGCACTACGCCAAGATCCCCCACCTCTGACGCCGGATCTGCCGCAGTCGAGCCTGCGGCAGACCGGCGCGGAGCCTCAGCCAGCGGCTACAGACCCCACTCGATGTTGTCGTCCAGCGGCCGATGTCAGTCGCGGATGTCGTTCCACTGGGTGCTGCAGGAGACGCGCTGGTTGGAGGCGTTGAAGTAGCAGACCTGGGTACGGATCCGGTTGATGCCACCGGGCCGGTTCGGGTCGCCGATCACGAACGGGGTGTGGGTGACGGTGACGCCGCCCGCCGAGCGGACGTCGCTGTCCACCTTCGTCGACCCGGCGAAGGCGTCGAAGAACACCCGGGTGGTCCCGCCGCTGGACTTGTCCCCGACCTTGATCGTGATGGTGGCGGTGCGGTTGCCCCAGTTGATCGTCCCCTGCGCGAACTCGTTGCAGTCCGGGTCGATGATCGTCGCGAAAGCACACAGCTTCGGGATCGTGTCCGGCGCGAACTGCACAGCGGCCGCGGCCGGCCCTT
This sequence comes from Kribbella sp. NPDC051770, assembly GCF_040681455.1. Lineage (NCBI taxonomy): Bacteria > Bacillati > Actinomycetota > Actinomycetes > Propionibacteriales > Kribbellaceae > Kribbella > Kribbella sp. NPDC051770. The sequence goes on from NZ_JBFAYT010000002.1 coordinate 160,610, forward strand.
GACCGGTGGTCACCACAGCAAGACCAGCAAGCGCCGCCGCGGCGACCGGACGAAGAACGTTCATGGGAGGGCTCGCTCTCGAGAGGGGTGTGTGTCCGCCTTCAGCCTCGACCCCCGACAGCCGCCCCGGCCAGGTTGTTGCAGGTAGTGACATCCCTCGCTCGACCTCAGCCAACCGCTTGCGCAGGCCGGAGCCGGATCAACAGCAAGTACGGCGTGAGGCGTCGGTGGCATAGGACGCAGGCCGGGCTCAGGCGCAGGCCCAGCCGAAGCCGGCCGCAGGCTCAGGCCGAGCGCAGACCCACACCAAGCGCAGGCTCAGGCCGAGAATCAGCACAGGCGCAGGCTTGCATCAGCGCACGCACCGGCGCTGGCCGGGTATCCAGCACACCGCGCAGACACTCGCCGGGCATCACGCCGCGCAGTGGTCGCCGGGCGTCAGTGCACCGCGCGGGCCTCACGCGCACGGTCTCGTACGAGCGGACGCCAGCCAAGCGCCAGCACACCGCACAGGCGCTCGCCAGACATCGGCACACCGCTCAAAACACCACGCGCAAGCTCGCACGGGCGGACGCGAGCCGCGCGCCGGCACACCGCACATGCTTCGTCGGACGTCACAGCACCACGCAGGAGTCAGGCGCAAGAACGCACGGCAGACGCGAGTCGAGCGGCAGCACGCCCCGCAGTGCTCGCCGGGCGTCAGTGCACCGCGCGAGCGTCACGCGCAAGCTCGCACTAGCGGACGCGAGCCGGCGGAGCGCACCGCGCGGGCGCCAGGCGCACAGTCGTACCGGCGAACGCGAGCCGAGCGGCAGGAAACACGCAGGCGCTGGCCAGGAGTCACTGCACCGCGCGGTCTTCATGCGCACGGTCGTACGGGCGGACGGGGGGCCGAGCGGCAGCACGCCGCGCACGCCTCACGCACACGGGCGGACGCGAGCCATGCGGCAACACAGCGCGCACGCGCTCACCGGGCGTCAGTGCACCACGTACGCGCCGGCCAAGCGTCAGCACAAGGCACCGACACCGACCGGGCATCACGCCGCGCAGTCCTCGCCGCGCGTCAATGCAACGCGCAAGCGTCACGCGCACGCTCGCACTAGCGGACGCGAGCCGCGCGCCGGCACACCGCACAGGCGTCTCGCCGGACGTCACTGCAGAGCGCGGGCGTCAGGCGCAAGGTCGTACGGCCAGACGTGGGCCGAGCGACACTGCACCGCGCATGCGCTGGTCAGGCGGCAGCACACCGCGCACGCGCCACACGCACGGGCGGACACGCGCGAACGCCAGCGCCGCCGCGCAGGGGGCACGTGCACGGGCGGACGTAGGCTACGGAGGTTGGTTCGGGGTGGCCCAGGTGGGGCGGGTTACCGTCGGGTGCCCTTGGTCGACTGTGATGGTCCAGTGGCCCTGGTGGACGTCGATGTGGTGGGCCTTGCACAGCAGGGCCAGGTTGGTGAGGGCTGTTGGGCCGCCGTTCGCCCAGTGGGTGACGTGGTGGGCCTCGCACATCGCCGGTGGGGCCTGGCAGATGACGCAGCCTTTGTCGCGGGCGTTCAGGGTGTGGCGGATCGCGCGGGTGACGAAGCGGTGCTCGGTGCCGACGTCCAGGGGCTCCGAGGTCGAGCCGAGAACGAGCGGGATGACACCGGCGTCGCAGGCCAGGCGACGGATCGCACCGGTGGACAGGGTCGCGCCGGAGGCGAGGGTGCCGACGCCGGTGCTTGCGGACAGGTCGTTCAGGTCGACGGTGACGGTGACGTGGGGCTTGATGTCTCCGTGGGCCGGGGCGGCGGCGCCGGTCGCGGCGGCCGTGGTGAGAACGGCGGTCAGCGCGTCGGCCTGTCGCTTGCCGCGGCTGCGGGGATCGCGGGCGCCGTCTGCGGTCTGGTGGGGTTTGGCACCGGCGAAGATCAGCGTGTGGAGGAGTTCGGCGTTGTCGCCGGCGAGGTAGCCGCCGAACTCGGTCCCCTGGTCGCCGCGCTTGAGCCACAGGGTCTCCGCGGCCAGCGCCCGGTGCTCGGCCGGTTCGGGGCCGTCGGTGTCGAGAGTGTCCCGAACCCGTTTGCCCAGTTTGCGTAGCTCGGCCGGGCACAGGACCTGGGCGGCCTTCACCAACTCACGCTCGGCGACCTGCAGGTCCTCGACCGGGATCTGAGCAGTGCTGGGGATCCGCTCCAGGGCCGTGACGATCGCCTCAGCCTGCGCCGGACGCAGCACAGGAGCTTCGGTGCATGGCTCGGCACCCGCGGATGCCTGCAGTTCGGTGGATGCGGCACCCAAATCAGGAGGCGAAACGGCAGTTCCGCCCGCGAACAAACCGGCCGGTGTCGCAAGCTGATCGACCAGTGTCACTGCACCCGGCGCGTCCGATGCATCCGGCGTGCCCGATGCGTCCGGCGTGTCCGCAGGCAGCGGAACCGGCTGACGAACTGCGCGCCGGAGCGCACCCGCCTCGTCAGCTGCCCGCCGGTGCAGAGCCGCCGCGACCTCCGCGTACCTCGGCAGAGCTGTCGCCAGTCGAAGATCTCTGCGAACCTCGATCGGGTCCAGCCGATGGCGTACGGCGATCAGCTGGACGGTGTCTCGGGCACCGATCTCGGCGGCGTGGCCGCCGGCGTCCAAGGCGGCCAGGAGCCGCAGGCGGTAGCTCTGGAGCCGGTCGACGCACGCTTGGACGTCGTCGAGCGCCAGCAGCATCTCGCTGCCGGCCATGGACCACGGGGGTCGCTCGTCGCAGTACGTCATACCGGCAGTCTGCCGAACGCCACGGACACTTTTCGCCCGAAAGGCCTTGTTTCCAAGGAAGATCGGGCGGATGTCCGATTCCGGTCAGCGAGTTCGGTCGCAATGCGAGTGCTGTTTTCTTCGGCTGCTTCCACTTCCTGACGCACGGCGCAGTACTGCCGTGGCACTGGTGGGTCTTCGGAAACCGCGGAACCGTGCTGAAAATCGGGTGATTCGGCCGCACCGCCCAAGTGGCCCGATCTGGAGGAGCGCGTCATGCGATCTTTCGTCAACCGTCCCCGCGCGTTCGCCGTACTGCTGGCTGGTGCTGCGCTCGCGTTCAGTCCGCTCGGTGGTCAGGCGAACGCGAAGTTGCCGGCCGACGTCACCGGGAACCCGTGTTTCAGTCCGGCGGAGTCGACGTCGGCGCGTGGTGGTCAGGAGGCCGACCACCGGGAGCTGAGTGTCGCCGAGCAGAAGGCCATCGACGCGCGGACCGCGGAGCTGGTCGCGGCCAAGCGGGCCCGGGGGCTCGCGCCGGCGCCCGGGAAGCTGGCCGCGGCGAACGTGCCGGTGTACGTCCACGTCATGCGCAGCAGCACCGGCGCCGGTGACGTGACCAACGCGCAGATCACCCAGCAGATCGCCGAGATGAACCAGAACTTCGCCGGCGGCGAGTCCAGCGCGGCGGCGAACACCGGGTTCACCTTCTCGCTGGCCGGGACCTACCGGTACAACAACAACACCTGGCACCGCGACGGCCAGAGCACGACGTACCGGTCGCAGACCCGCAAGGGCGGCAAGAACGCGCTCAACATCTGGCTGGTCAACTTCTCCTACCTCGGGATCGCGACCTTCCCGTGGGACTACTCGAGCAACCCGTCGATCGACGGCATCCGGGTGCAGTACAGCTCGCTGCCCGGCGGCTCCTCGACGAACTTCAACCTCGGCAAGACCGCGACGCACGAGGCCGGGCACTGGTTCGGGCTCTACCACACCTTCCAGGGCGGCTGTACGTCGACGAACGACTCCGTCGCCGACACCCCGGCCCAGGGCAGCGCGAGCAGCGGCTGCCCGACCGGCCGGAACTCCTGCTCGCTGCCGGGCAACGACCCGATCCACAACTACATGGACTACTCCTACGACTCCTGCTACAACCAGTTCACCCCGGGCCAGAGCTCCCGGATCAGCAGCATGTGGACGGCGTACCGCGCCTGATACCACCTGAACCGTGGTCCGGTCCTCTGCCCTGGCAGGGACCGGCCCCGGCAGGTTGTCCGCGTGGTGTTTGGACTGGAGGTTGTCTAGAGTGCCGCCGATGCGTGTGCTCCTGACGGCGTGCGCGACCACCGTGATGCTGGTGGCCGGCCCGCTCACAGCGACTGCCGCCGCCCAGGGCTCCCGGAGCCCGGTCGGCGGCGCCCAGCTGACCGCGGACGCCACGGTCGTCACGGCGGGCGCCAAGCCGCCGGCGGTGCAGGCAGGCTCGTACGTCGTCGCCGACCTCGACACCGGGACCGTGCTCGCCGCCAAGGCGCCGCACGCCAAGCTGCGCCCGGCGAGCACGCTCAAGACGCTGACCGCGCTGGTGCTGCTGCCGCGGCTGAACAAGGCCGACGTGGTGGTCGGGTCGGACGGCGACGCGGGCATCGAGGGCAGCAAGGTCGGCGTGTACCCCGGCCTGCGGTACTCCGTGGACCTGCTGTTCCAGGGCATGTTCCTGGCGTCGGGCAACGACGCGGTGCACGCGCTGGCCGAGCACGACGCCGGCGGGACGGCCGCGACGATCGAGCGGATGAACAAGAAGGCCGCCGAGATCGGCGCCCTCGACACGCACGTGACGGACCCGACCGGGTTGGACTCCGACGGGCAGGTGTCGTCGGCGTACGACCTGGCGCTGTTCGCGCAGGCCGGGCTGGGGCGGCCGGACTTCGCGAAGTACGCGTCGACGAAGTACACGAACTTCCCGCTCGCCAAGGCCGGGACGTACCAGGTCGCGAACCAGAACAAGCTGCTGTTCAACTACGACGGCGCGCTCGGGGTCAAGACCGGCTACACGACGCTGGCCCGCAACACGTTCATCGGGGCAGCCCGCCGCAACGGGCACACCCTGGTCGTCACGCTGATGAACTCACCGCACGGCATCACCGAGGACGCGACCAAGCTGCTCGACTGGTCGTTCGACCACTACACCGCGCTGAGCCCGATCGGCACGCTGGTCAAGCCGGCGGCGGCAGCGAAGACCGGGCCGAACATCTCGAAGAAGTCCGCCGCCGGTACGCCGTTGCCGAAGCGCACCCGCGCGGTCACGATGCCCGGCCTGGCCGTGCAGACGCTCGCGCTGCGGGTCCCGTCCTGGGCGTACGCCGCCCCGCTGTTCCTGCTCCTCGCGCTCTTCCTGCGCAGGCCCCGAGCGCTCCGCGTCCACAACCGCAAGAGCAAGGCCCGAAGGCACTAACGCCTCAGAGAACGAGCTGCTCTGGCGAGCTGGACGGTGATAGCTGTAGCGGTGACGCCGAGCAGCGCTCCGGCGGCGACAGCGACCGAGTCGGCCTTGCGGGCCGGAATCGGGACGACCTTGAACTTCTTCCCGGGCGGCCCCGGGAGTAGCCCGTTCTCGTCCGGCTCCGGGTTCGTCGAACCGTTCGTCCGCCGCCGCGGCACCGGCTGCTCGGTCTCGAACGGCATCGCGGCGCGGGCCGCTTCCTCCGCCTCACCGGTGTGCCAGCGGTGGTCGAGCGTGGCTTCCTTCGTCCAGGCCGCGATCAGCATGATCACCCGGGTCATCAGGTAGATCCAGACCAGCAGCGCCAGCGGCAGCGCGAGCGCGCCGTACGCCGCGTTGTTGCCGATCACGTTCTTCACGTACGCGTTGCCGAGCCTCTGCGCCGCGAAGAACACGACCCCGCCGGCCAGTGCGGCGATCAGCGCGACCTTGCGGGGCAGGATGATCCGCGGCATCGCGGTCTGCAGGTACAGGAACAGCACCGCGCCGGCCGCGATCCCGACCACGACGCTGATCGTGCCGAGCCCCCAGTCGGCCAGCCAGGTGCCGTCCAGGTCGACCCAGCCGACGATCCTCTTCGACAGCCCGGACAGCACCGACGAGGCGAGCGTGGCCAGGATGCCGATCAGGCCGAGACCGATCAGGGCGCCGAGGTCCTCGACCTTCAGCTTGACCGCGTTCCCGGGCTGGTCGTCGAGCTCGTGCATGGACCGGATCGAGGCGCGCAACGAGTCGATCCAGCCCAGCCCGGTGAGCAGCAGCGAGACGCCGGAGATCAGCCCGATGGTGCCGGCGTTGGCGATCAGCGAGTCGATGTCGATCTGGTCGCCGATCCCGGGCAGGTTCTTGGCCAGCGCCTTCTTCATCACGTCGATGGCGCTCGGCGGCAGCAGCTTGCCGACGACGGCCGCGGCCAGCACGATCAGCGGGAACATCGACAGGAAGCCGAAGAAGCTCGTTGCCCCGGCCAACCGGTTGCCGCGGCGGTCGCCGTACCGCTTCCAGGCCCGCCACAGCTGCGTGCGGCTGAACCGCGCCCAGACCGCCTTGCCCCGTTCCTTGACGCCCATTGCTCTCCTGTACCCCGACCACCAGCCCGTACGCCGTACAGCCTGGCAGGTGCCTCAGCCCTTGAGCGGGAAGGCGCGCTGCGGGCGCCAGACGCCGTCGGCGCCGTGCTCGTACCGGCTGAAGGCCGCGACGTCGAACGCGCAGTCGTAGTCGGTGAGCGTCTCGTAGGCCCGGTCCAGCGACTCCTTGTCGAGGTCGTGGGCGACCGTGACGTGCGGGTGGTACGGGAACCGCAGGTCGACCGTGAGCGGCCCGGAGCGGACCTGGGACTGCAGCACCTCGCAGGACGAGATGCCCTCGGCGACCATCACGAAGACCACCGGCGAGATCGGCCGGAAGGTACCGGTGCCGCGCAGCCGGATCCGGAAGCTCGGGAACCGGGCGGCCAGCTCGCGCAGGTGCTCGTCGATCCGCGGCAGGTCCTCGTCGGCCACCTCGGTCGGCGGCAGCAGCGTGACGTGGGTCGGGATCGAGGAGGCCATCGGGTCCCCGAAGTCGGCCCGGTACTTCTGCAGCTCCGAGCCGAAGGGTTCGGCGATCGGAATCGCGACACCGATCGTCGCCATCAGGGCATCGCGGAGGGGACGACGGCTGCAGACATACCCCGATTCTGACACCGTCCCGGGTCGGTCCCGTACCCGGGGACGGTGTCGGATTCCTCATACCGGAACCCTGACGGGTCATAGACTCCGAGCTATGACCTCACGGCACGCGGTGATCGTTCCCGGCGGCCAGTACGGCCCGCACGCGCCTCTGCTGATGTTCAGCGCCGACGCGGCCGAACGCCGGGGCGCCACCCTCCACCCGGTGGAGTGGAAGGACCGGGAGAAGGCCCTGGAGCTCACCGAGGCCCAGCTGGAGGCCTGGGTGATCGGCCAGGTCTCCCCACACCTACCGCTCGGCGCCGCGGGGTCAGGCCTGCTGCTGGTCGGCAAGTCCCTCGGCACCCACGCAGCAGCCCTGGCCGCCGAACGCGGCCACCCAGCGGTCTGGCTGACGCCCCTGCTGACCTACCCCCAGGTGCGCGCAGCGCTGGAGCGCTCCCGCTCCCCGTTCCTGCTCGTCGGCGGCACCGCCGACCCGCTGTGGGACGGCGACTTGGCGCGCCAGCTCACGCCGTACGTGCTGGAGGTGCCAGGAGCGGACCACGGCATGTACGTCCCGGGCCCGCTCGCCGCCTCCACCGCTGTGCTGGGTGAAGTCGCCACCGCCGTCGAGAACTTCCTCGACGAGGTCATCTGGCCTTAGGCCGTGGTCGCCGGGTCGCCGTCGACGGCGGCCTTGAGCTTGGGGACCAGTTGGTCGAGGACGATCGGCAAGCTCAGGACCGAGACGAAGCTCGTCGCGCCGTACAGGGGGTCGTCGAAGTTCTCCTCGACGAAGATGTCGCGGCCCTGGGTGCGGACCGGGAGGTTCTTGTACAGCGGGTCGGCCTGGAGCTTCGCGGTGCCGCCCTTGGTGGGGAACCAGACCAGCGCCTGCTGGTCGAGGAGCTTGATCCGCTCGGCGCTGATGTTGGCGCCGAACTTGTCGCCGATCAGGCTGTCCAGGCCGCTCGGGAGGGTGAAGCCGAGGTCGGTGAGCAGGCCGGAGCGTGGGTCCTGGCTGCCGTAGATGAAGTAGCCCTCGTACGGCGTCGCCATCAGCGCCGGCTTGCCCTGGAACTCGGGGTGCTCGGAGCGGACCTTCGCGAACCGGTCCTCGATGCCCTTGACCAGCTCGTCGGCCTGCTTCGGCTTGCCGACCGCCTGGCCGACGGTGCGGGCCGCGTCCTGCCAGGCGACGCCGTAGTCCGGCAGGCCGGGCGGCTGGGCGACCGTGGGCGCGATCGCGGTCAGCTTCTTGTAGTCGTCGGCGGTGATCCCGGAGTACAGCCCGATGATCAGGTCCGGCCGGAGCGCGGCGATCTGCTCGAACTGGATCCCGTCCTTGTCCTTCAGCACGGTCGGCAGCGGCCGGTCGCCGAGCTTGTCCTTGGCCCACGGGAACAGCGCGCCGGGCTTCTCGCCGAACCACTCGGTGGTGCCGACCGGTACGACGTCCAGCGCGAGCAGCGCGTCCTGCTCGATCAGCCCGACCGAGACGACCCGCTGCGGCGCGGCCTTGATCTCGGCGGTGCCGAACTTGTTCTTGATCGAGACCGGGAACGCGCCCGCCTCGGAGCCGGCCGAGCTGCCCTCGCCGGACGCGGCCGGTTCCTCGGCACCGGAGCCGCAGGCGGTCAGGACGAACGGAACGACAGCCAGCAACGCCAGCGGCCGGAGGATCGAGCGCATCACTACCTCACAAGGGATTAGGTTTGTCTTACCTTACTCAATCCCGGTGGTACTTCGTGATCGCGCTGTCCTGCTTCACCTTGTCCGCCGCGGCCTGCACACGCGCGGTCCACTCGTCGACACGGAACGCACCCGCGAGGAACTGCCCGGTCAGCTGCCCGGCCGTCGTCCCGAGCGTCGGGTACCAGTCCGCGAAGTACCAGCGGATCGCCTGGTCCCCCGCCGCCGTCAGCAGGTCACGCGCCGAGCGCAACGCCGTACCGATCTCCTGGCCGTCGGCAGCACCCCGTACGACGGTCAGCCGGTTGGTCTCCTTGGTCACCTGCCCGGCGACCTCGCGTGACAGCATCGCCCGCAGGTACTCGACGCCACCGGGCTCGTTCGGCCCCTTGGCCGGCACCAGCAGCGGCGACCCAGGCTCGACGTGCACGCCGCGCGGCAGCGCCGGCGACCCGTCCAGCGGCGGCAGCCCGAACACGGTCAGCCCGAAGCCGTCCGGGATCACCGGCTTCATCTCGTTCTCCAGCCAGTTCCCGCACGGCAGCAGACCGGCCTTCGACTGCATCAGCCGGGTCTGCGAGCCGGTGTGGTCGAGCTCGGACGTCCCGGTCGCGATCAGCCCGCGCCGGGCCAGCTCGCCGAAGGCGGTGATCGCGCGGGTGACGCTCGGGTCCTTCCAGGCGCCGTCCTCGAGGTTGTCGATCCGTTTGGCGACGTCGTGGCCGCCGGTCTTCACGGCGAGCGTCAGCACCGCCTCGAACACGTAGTACGGGTGCACCCCGGCGTACGTGAACGGGCCGAGCCCGGCGGCGCGCATCTCGGCGCCCAGCGCCAGCAGCTCGGGCCAGGTGCGCGGCAGGTCCCAGCCGCGCTGCTGGAAGAGGCGGGCGGAGTACCAGAGGCCGTAGACGTCGACCAGGTAGTTCAGCGAGCGCAGCGAGCCGTCGTACCGGCCGGAGTCGAGCAGGCCGGGCAGTACGACGTCCTGGACCTTCGCGTCCTTGTTCTCCCAGGAGGGGGCGGCCAGCAACGGCCCGAGGTCGGTCAGCTGCCCGTCGGCGACCAAGCGGCTGACAGTCAACGCCTTGTCACCAGTGTTCAGTACGACGTCCGGCGGGCTCCCAGCTGCGAACCGCGACTGCAGCAGGTCCCGCAGCTGCTTGGTGGGCGTCACGGTGACCGTCGCCTGCTGGTACTTGGCCCGGTACTGCGGAGCGCCGAAGCCGCCGTACTCCTCGGAGACGACGACCTCGACCGGCCTGTCGGCGACCACCCCGAACGGGTTGTCCTTGGTCCGCGCCGGACCGGTGGGCTTCTCGGAGCTACAACCAGCAAGCAGGGCGCTCGCGAGAGCGCCCTGCAAGACCGTACGCCGTTTCAGCACGCCCGCAGGCTACTTCACGCCCCCGGCGGTGACCGAGACCTGCAGCTGACGCTGGAAGATGATGTAGACGACCAGCACCGGCGCCACCGTGATCACCACGGCCGCGAACAGCGCACCGAAGTCGACCGCGTAGCCGGCCTGCGACGCGAACGACGCCATGCCCTGGGAGAGCACGTAGTTGTTCGAGTCGGTGTTCAGCGCGACCGGGAGCAGGAACTGGTTCCACAGGCCGAGGAAGTTGAAGATCGCGACCGAGGCCATACCCGGCTTGGCCATCGGCAGCATCACCGAGAAGAACGTCCGCCACTCGCCGGCGCCGTCGATCTGCGCCGCCTCGTAGATCTCGTGCGGCAGCGCCTTGAAGAAGCTGTGCAGGAAGAACACCGTGAACGGCAGCGCGAACGCGACGTACGTGGCGATCAGCCCGGGCAACGTGTTCAGCAGCGAGAGGTTCTTCAGCACGAAGAACAGCGGCACGATCGCCAGGAAGACCGGGAAGGTCAGCCCGGCCAGCATGCTGTAGTAGATCAGCCGGTTGCCAGGGAAGGTGAACCGGGCCAGCACGTACGCGCACATCGCGCCGAGGATCATCACCAGCACCAGCGCGCTGCCGACGACGATCACGGTGTTCGCGAAGTAGCGGCCGATCCCGGCCGTCGTCCAGGCGTTGACGTAGTTCTCGAACCGCAGCGAGCTGGGCAGCGACAGCGGGTTCCCGAGGACCTCCTGCGTCGTCTTGAACGACGACAGCACGGTCCACAGCAGCGGCAGGATGACCAGCAGCGACCACAGGATCAGCGCGACGTGGGCCGTGACGGCCACGCCGCGGCCTTCCGGAGCCTGCTTGCGGGGGGCCGGGGTGTCGGACACCACGGCCCGGTCGGCGGTGGTTGTCGTCATCGGCGTACCTTCTTCTTCGGCTCACGTCCGCCGGTCAGGGCGTTCACGGTGAAGACCAGCAGCGCGAACAGCATCGTCACCGCGGCCAGGACCACACCCATCGCTGTCGAGTACCCGAACTGCCCCTTGGTGAAGGCCGTCGTGAACAGCTGCTGCGGCATCACCAGGGTCGAGTTCTGCGGTCCACCGCCCGGGTTCAGCGCCTGCATGTAGACGAACGCGTCCAGCGCGGCGATCCCGAGGTAGACGTAGGCCGTCTGCACGTTGTCGCGGATCAGCGGCACGGTGATGGACACCGCGCTGCGGAACCGGCCGGCGCCGTCGATCCGGGCCGCCTCGAACACCTCGGGGTCGATCCCCCGGATGGCGGCGATGAACAGCACCATGTAGAACCCGACGCCGCCCCAGATCATCACGAACATCGAGGCCGGCATCGCTGTCCGGGCATCGCCGAGCCAGGCGAAGTTCTCGAACCCGTGCAACCCGATCTTGTTCAGGACCGCGTCCAGGATGCCCGAGCTCGGGGTGAACACCTGGGCCCAGATCAGGCCGATCACGATCGCCGGGATCACGTACGGGAAGAACGAGACGATCCGGTAGAAACCGGCGTTCTTCAGTCCGCGGACGGTCCCGGTGCCGGAGCCGCCGATCGTCACCAGCGTGGCCAGGGTCAGCGACAGCACGATCGTCACCAGCGGTACGACGACCGCCAGCAGCACGTTGTTGCGCACGGCCTTCAGGAAGATGTCGTCGTGGAACAGCCGGACGTAGTTGTCGAAGCCGACGAAGTTCATCCCCGAGCTGAACCCCGACCAGTCGGTCAGCGAGTACCACAGCGCCTGCACGAACGGCGAGACCACGAAGATCACGAACACCGCCAGCGGCAGGCCGAGGAACACGACCATGAAGCTGACCCGGTCGAAGGTCAGCGGCCGGCGGCGCCGGGGGGCGGACCGCTTGGGTCCGCCTCCCGGCACGGCCTCTTGCTGCACGGTCACTTGGTGACCGGGATCTTCTTGACGGAGCTGTCGTTCCGTACCTTGTCGGTGATCTGCTGCAGGCCCTTGGTCAGGCCCGCCGCGTCCAGCTGGCCGGACAGGAACGAGTTCCAGACCACCAGCTGGTCGGTGTTCATGCCGTACAGGCCGAAGACCTGGTAGTCGAAGACGTTGGTGCCGGCGGCGTCCAGCATCTGGGTCTGCGACTGCAGCGCGGTCGAGCCGAAGCCGTCGGCGGGCACCAGGCCCTTGACGATGGTCGGCGCGAGCCGGGTCTTGGCGAAGTTGGTCGCCGCCTCCTTGGACAGCATCGCCCGCAGCAGCTCCTTGCCGCCGGCAACGTTCTTGCCCTTGGCCGGGACGATGAACGGCTCACCGGCCGCGCTGCGCAGCGACTCGTAGGGCAGCTTCGGGCTGGCGGTCAGGGTCGGCTCCGGGACGCCCTTCATGTTGAAGCCCGCCTTGGTGGCCTTCTTCATCTCGTTCTCGATCCACGAGCCCGAGGGGTAGAGGATGGCCTGCTGGTCGTTGCTCCACTTGGCCTGCGCGGCGGTGAACTGGGTGCCGGCGCCACCGGGCACGAAGTACCCGTTCTTGACCATCGTCTCCAGGGCCTTGAAGATGCCCTGGAACTGCGGCATCGACCAGCAGTTCTCCTTGAGGTTCTCCAGCGCCAGCCGGACCTCGTCGCCACCCTCCTTGATGGCGCCGTCGACGGCCATCGTGTGGTAGTAGGTGGCGGCTTCCTTGCCCCAGACGAACAGGTACTTGCCCTTGGCCTTGGCCTTGGCGCCCAGGTCGAGCAGCTCGTCGTAGGTCTTCGGCGGGGTCCAGCCGTTCTCCTGGAACAGGCTGTCGGAGTACCAGATGCCGTACAGCGTGAGCACGTAGTTCATCGCGACGAATTTGCCGTCGTACGTGCCCGGGTTCTTGGCCCCCGGGTACAGGGTGTCGGCGATCTTGGTGCCCTCGTAGTTGTTGGCCTCGAAGACGTCGTCCAGCGTCGACAGCTGGTCCAGGATCGTGTTGAAGCCGATCTGGTTCGCGCCGGAGTTGTCGATCAGGTCCGGCGGGTTGCCACCGACGAAGCGCGGCTGCAGCTGCTGCGCGATCTGGGTGGACGGCGCGACCTTGAAGGTCGAGCCGGCGAACTTCTTCTGCGCGATGTCGGCCGCGAACTGCACGTAGTCGTAGCCGTAACCACCGTTGAAGATGACCGCGTCGACGGTCGCCTTGTCCGCCATCCCGAACGGGTTGTCGGCGGACTTCTCGCCACCACCGGTGGAACCGCTGTCGTCACTGCCGCTGCCGGCGCAGGCGGCCAGAAGCGTGCTGCCACCGGTGGCCAGCAGGGTGCCGACCGCCGCGCGCTGCAGGAACAGCCGCCGCGACAGTTTGTTGGGAGTACTCATGGTCCCGCCTTCCGAGAGTGTTTCAGGCAGTACGACGGATCCGGCCGGCGTACTTTGCTTCCAGGGCGTGGTTGTGGTCGTCGCCGCCGGGAATGTTCGCGGACAGGTAGACCGGAGGGGTGACACCTGCTTCGGCGAGCCGGCGCAGCACCTCTGCGACCAGCATCTGCGCGATCAGCGCCGCGGTGATGGACGACACGGCGCAGACCTTGCCGAAACCTGGCAGTTCGAGCACCGAGTCGCCGTACGGCGCGTGGTTGTCGAGCACCACGTCGGCGAAGTCGATCAGCTTCTTGCCCGACGGGTGCCGCGATTCGACGCCGGCCGTGTGCTGCAGCGACGTGATCGCGATCAGGGGGTGACCGTGCTCCTTCACGACGCTGGCCAGCTCGACGATCGAGCCGTTCACGCCGGAGTTGGAGGCGATCACGAACAGGTCGTTCTTCTGCGCGGCGCTCAGTTCGTACAGCCGGCGCGAGATCGACGGGTCGCGCTCGAGCTCGCCGCTGCGCAGCACCTCGATCGGCTCGCCGCCGATCAGGACCAGGTCGCGCAGCGCGAGCCGGTTGGTCGCGATCAGGCCGCCGGCCCGGCCGGCGATCTCCATCGCGAGCGCCTCGGAGTGCCCGGACCCGAAGGCCTGGATGACGCCGTCGTTGCGCAGCGAGCTGACGAACAGCTCCGCCGCGTCCTGGATCGGGCCGTCGATCTGCTCGGTGACCGCGGCCAGGATCGGTGTCAGCGTGTGAACATACGACTGCGCACTGACGCCGCCGGTGTCGTTGCCCGATCCCGCGTGCGCGCCGGTGCTGCCGTCCGTCGTACTGGCCATCAGAGGCCCCGCCCCTCCACTAATGTGTTCGCCGCGACACACCTGGTGCCGACAAGTGCGCAAGTTTGCGGTTTGCTGGACAGAACTTTTCTCACCTGGCAGCTAAAGTCAAGGCTCATCTCACTCTTCCCTCCAGATCGGGACCGTTGCGTGACCTTGCACGTTATTGTCCATTAACGGCTCTGATTGAGCAGTTTGGAGCACCGCCTATGTCCGTCGAGCACGCTCTCCCGGAACCACAGGACCCAGTGGTCCTGCGACCTGACACCACACTGGTCCTAGGCGGCGACCTCGGCGGGACCTCCACCCGGATCGTGATCGCGGACCACAACGGCAACGTAGTCGGTCGCGGGGCTGCCGCGGGCGGAAATCCGACCAGCCACCCCGCGAGCGCCGCGGCGAACTTCGGGCAGGCGATCCGGCAGGCGCTGACCGGCCTCGATCCGGCCTCCGTGCGGGCCGCGGTGATCGGCGCGGCGGGCGGTTCGGCGCTGTCCAAGCCGGAGGTCGCGGCACAGTTCGACGCCGCCTGGTCGGGCGCCGGCCTGGTCTGCGTACCGCGCTACATCGGCGATCTGGAGGTCGCGTTCGCCTCCGGTACGCCGGAAGCCGACGGCGCCGTGCTGATCGCGGGCACCGGCAGCGCGGCCGGCCTGGTCCGCGACCACCGGCTGGTCCGGACCGCCGACGGCCACGGCTGGCTGCTCGGCGACGACGGCTCGGGCTTCTGGCTCGGCCGCGAGGCGATGCGCAGCCTGTTGCGCGCGATCGACCAGGGCGAGCCGATCGGCGGGCTCGGCGAGGCCGTCGTCCAGGCGGTGCTACCGGGCTGGGATCCGGGCGACGTCGCGGAGCGTGAAGGCTACGACCTGCTCCGTGACGACCTGATCCGGACCGTGAACTCGCGTCCGCCGGTCCTGCTGGCCGAACTGGCGCGCACGGTGGTGGCGGCGTACGACCAGAACGACAAGACCGCGCACGCCCTGGTGAAACGCGCAGCCGAACTGCTCACAGAAACGGTCAGCCGGCTGAGGACAACGTCGGACAACGGGCCTCTGGTGCTCACCGGAAGCGTTGCCGGCGAGTCGTCCCCGGTCGGAAAGTTGTTGCGGCAGAGCATCCGGGACCACTTCGACGGCGAGGTGCTGACAGCGCACGACGGCGTCGGGGGCGCCACCTGGCTGGCGCTGGGGGCGCTGGACCCGGCGCTGGCGACGCGGGAGAACCACACCAGGCTGGTCGCTCCGCGAAACTCAACTGTTTGAACCACCCCGCGGGATCGGTGCGATGATCACCAGGTGACTGCTCTCACGCCCGCGTCGACCCGAGTGGTTCCCCGGCGATGCCTTCAGTGGGGGATCGACGTCCTGCTGGTGTTCGTGCTGTCCGTACTGATCGCCGCGCTGACCCTGTGGAGCGCGACGAAGCTGGGCGGGCACGGGCCCTGGCTGCTCCGGCTGGCGGCCTTCACGTTCGTCGGCTCGATCGGTCTGCTCCAGATCGGCAACGACATCCTCCTGCCCCTGCACAACGGCGGGCGGACGGTCGGGATGCTGGTGACCGGCCTGCGGACCGTGACGCTGGAGGGAACCCTGCCGAGCTGGAAACAGTTCGGCGTCCGGTACCTGCTGTGGACCGTCGACGGTCTGTTCTGGGGGATCGTCGGCTTCGTGGTGATGCTCTGTACGCCGTACCGGCAGCGCCTCGGCGACCTGCTCGCGCGGACCGTGGTGGTGCGGTTCTGGTCAGCCGACCAGCCGGTTCTCCCAGGCCCAGACAGCGAGCTCGGTGCGGTTGCGGAGCCCGAGCTTCCGCTGGGCGTTGGCCAGGTGCGACTTGACCGTGGACAGTGACAGCACCAGCTCATCGGTGATCTCGCTGTTCGTCCGGCCCCGCGCCGCCGCCCGGACCACGTCGAGCTCGCGCTCGGTCAGCGGATGGGCGCCCGGCGCGGCCGGCGCGGCGGCCTCGGTGAAGCGTTCGAGCAACCGGGCGGTGACCGACGGGGAGACGATCGACTCGCCGTCGGCGGCCGCCCGGACCGCCTCGAGCAGCAGGCGCGGACCGGCGTCCTTCACCAGGAACCCGCAGGCCCCGGCGCGCAGCGCGGCGTAGACGTTCTCGTCGACGTCGTACGTCGTCACCACGACCACCCGCAACGGCTCGGCGACGCCCGGACCGGCGAGCAGCCTGGTCGCCTGGATGCCGTCGATCAGCGGCATCCGGATGTCCATCAGGACGACGTCGGGCCGCAGCTCGCGGGCGAGCCGGACCGCTTCCTCCCCGTCGGCCGCCTCGCCGACCACCTCGACACCGGGTTCGGAGGTCAGGATCAGCCGGAAGCCGGTCCGCACCATCGCTTGGTCGTCGGCCAGCAGCACCCGCACCTTCACCAGCTCCTCGTCTCGGTGGTGCGACGCCCGGCGGGCCGGCCTCCGACGAGCCGGTCGCGGAGATCCGCTCTCGGCCGGCAGCCTAGCGCTGGGGGTTTCGGTGCGACGGGCGCGGTCGGCGGGGCCGGCTTGCTGGACGGGGCCGGCGAGCCGGGCCGGATCGACGGGTTCACCGGGACAGCTGCTCGGGTGCCGGGTCGATCGGAAGCGTCACGCGGACCAGCCAGCGCCGGGAGTCCGCCGACAGCCCAGCGGCGAGGGACCCGCCGACGGCCTGGGCCCGTTCGGTCATCCCGAGCACACCGAAGCCCTCACCGCGGGCCGCTCCGGGCGGGACGGCGTTGCCGATCTCGAGCTCGAGCCCAGCGGTGAGTCCCTTCCGGGCGAGCCGGGCGGTGACGTCGATCGGAGTCCCCGGTACGGCGTACCGGCGGGCGTTCGTCACCGCTTCGAGAACGATCCGGTGCGCCGCGACGATCAGTGCCGGGGGCAACGACAGGGACGCGAGCTCGGCCGGGACGGTCAGCCGCACCCGCGGGTCGGCACCGCAGGCGTCCGCCAGCTCGGCCGGTAGCACACCCCGACCGCCGGCAGCCTGCTCGCCGCTGTCCTCACGAAGCATCCCCACCAGCCGCCGCATCGCCTGCAACGCCTCGCCACCGGCCCGCTCGATCTCCGCGAACACCTCCCCCGCAGGCGTCCCCGCCCCCGGAGCCGGGGAGACGTCCAGAGCGGAGGTCGCAGCAGGGGCCGTCTGCTTGGGCGGAGGCGCTGCTGAGCGCTGAGGCGGTGGCCCTTCCGGGGGCGTGGTCGGCGTCGAGTCCGATCGGGTCGACAACAGGTGGGCGGCCTGGGCGAGGACGACGATCCCGCTGACGTGGTGCGCGACGAAGTCGTGCAGCTCGCGGGCCAGGGCGAGGCGTTCGGTTTCGCGGGCCGTGCGGAGGCGGGTCGTGTAGGCGGCCTCCGCGTCGCGGAGGAGCAGGCCGACGGCGACGCTTCCGCCCCACAGGAGTGCCGCAGGAATCGCGGTCAGCGCCCACGGGGAGCCGAAACCGAAGCGCAGGGGCGCGGCAACGGTGGCCGCAACGCCGGCGAGAACCACCAGCGGGACGATGCGGCGGGTCGGCAACTGGTGGCAGACCGCGCCACAGAGCAGTGCGAGTGCGACGGCTTCGGTCAGCGCGGGTTGTGCCGGGACGCGGGCACCGGCCAGTGCCGCCATGCCGCTGGCCACGCTCACCAGGAGCGACGCCGCCGCAACCACCGTCGTCAGTACGGCGATCCGGCCGAACCTGCGGCGCAGGACCGCGACCACGGCCGCGCCGGTGCCGATCGCCGGGGTGATCGCGGTGAACGGGACGGCGAGCAGGCCGGACTCGGGTCTCGGAGTCACCAGGGTGATGACCAGGTCGGCGACGGTGACCAGCGCGAGCCCGACGATCTCGACCATCAGCGGTGTACGGCGGTACCGGGAGGAAGATCGCGCCGTGGGCTCCGGGGACGCGGCAGCGGTCGTCATGGCTCCAGCATGCCGTGCCGCCGGGACACCGCGCGTCGGCCCGACGGCTGGAGTCGGACCTGGCCGAAAGGACTAGACGGCGATCAGGAACCGGCCGATCGGTGGTGCACCCCGTACTCGGGCCCGCCCTAGCGTCGAGGTGCCGCCGACCGCCCCCGGCTCCGGCGGACGAATCCATCGTGAGGAAGGAAGGGCATGAAACGCCTACGCACAGGTCTCGCCGTCGCGGCGTCGTTGTCGGTGGTCGCCGTCCTGGTCCCCTTGACGTCCGCGGGTGCGGCCGGCGAGCCGGACCTGTCGAAGTACACCGGTCAGAAGCTTGCCTGGGGCACCTGCGCCTTCAAGGCCGAGGTGCCGGTGCAGTGCGCCCAGCTGACCGTTCCCCGGGACTGGGCCGCTCCCGACGCCGGCAAGGACCTCCAGGTCTCGGTCAGCCGGGTCGCCGCGACCGGCGCCAAGGACGACTACCAGGGGGTCGTGCTGACCAACCCGGGCGGGCCCGGCGGCCAGGGCACCGGGCTGGCCGCCGATCTCGCCAAGCTGCAGCCGACGCTGAACGCGCAGTACGACGTACTGGGCATGGACCCGCGCGGTACCGGACAGCAGGGAGCGGCCGGGCCGGCCGGGCTCGGCATCACCTGCCAGGTGCCGACCGGTCGTCTGCCCGAGGGCCCGCTCGACGCGCGGGACCGCTCGCGGCAGAGCATCGCCGACCACCAGCAGGCCCCGAAGGCGATCGCCGAGGCCTGCCAGAGCGTCGCCGAGGCGCCGTACATCACGACCTGGCAGACCGCGCACGACATGGACCTGCTCCGGCAGTTGCTTGGGGCAACGAAACTGAACTACGTCGGCTACTCCTACGGCACCTGGCTGGGCGCGAAGTACGCGTCGCTCTTCCCCGCGAGCACCGGCCGGATGGTGCTCGACTCGAGCGTCGACTTCCAGGGCCGGCTGCAGGCCGACTTCGAGGACTTCCCGCGGATGGGCCAGCGGCAGGCCGAGCAGGTCTACCTGCCGTGGCTGACCCGCAACCTGCCCGACGTGTTCGGGACCACCACCCGGCAGGCGAAGGCGGCGATCGAACGAGGCCGGGCCAAGGCGAGTGGTCTGGGCGTCAGCCCGGACGCGTACGACGCACTGCTGATCGGGAACGGCAGCGAGCTGAACTGGTTGCTCCGGGCCCTGGTTCTCACGCTGGTGATCGACGGCGACACAGCCGGCGTGAAGAAACTCGGTGCGCTGCCGGCCGGGCTGCGCGGCAAGGTCGACGCGGTGTCGCGGGACCGCTTCGGGGTCGTCACCGCGAAGCTGACCACGGCGGCGGTGGTGAAGGCCGGCCTCGGGCAGGAGGTCCCGGACTACCAGCAGGTGCCGATCACGCGGTACGCCGTCGCGTGCAACGACCAGGTGACGAAGTCGACGCAGTGGTACAAGTCGCTGAGTGACCTGCAGGGGCTGAAGTACCCGGCGTACGGGTGGCAGTACGGACTGAGCGAGGTGTGCGGCCCGTGGTCGGACGCGCCGGAGCAGACGCTGCCCCAGCTGCCGAAGTCGGTGCGCGACCAGGTCCTGGTCGTGCAGGGTGAGTTCGACCCGCAGACGTCGTACGAGCAGGCGATGAGCGCGGTGCGCAAGGCGCCGGGTGTGGACGTGCTGCGGGTCGACGACGCGGCGTTCCACGGGCAGTACGGGTTACAGGGGAACCCGTGTGTCGACGGGGTCGTGAACACGTATCTGCTGTTCGGGTCGAAGAGCGACAACAGTCTGTGCCCGTCGGTGCCGCTGCCGGGTGAGGACAAGGTGTTCCCGGTCCGTGGTCCGGTCGACGGTTACCTCGGCGGGCACCGGGCCGAGCGGACCGCCGTTCTCAAGTCGGTCGACGACCAGCTGCGGCTGAAGCTGTCCGACGAGATCTCCACGGTGAACCGGCTGGTCACCCGCTGATCCACGGATGAGAGCCGGCCCCGGACCTTCCGGTCCGGGGCCGGCTGCTGCTAGTCGGCGGAGATGAGGCGGACCTCGACCGCGGAGAACTCCGCCTCGGGGATGCGGGCGGCGATCTCCTCGGCCCGGGCCGGGGAGGCGACGTCGACGATGAAGACGCCGGCGAGTTGCTCCTTCGCCTCGGAGTACGGGCCGTCGGTGGTCGCGCGGACGCCCTCGCGGACCCGGACCACCTTGCCCTTGGCCGGCGCCTCCAACGGGCTGGCGGAGACCAGCTCGCCGGAGGTGTCGAGCTCGGTGAGCAGGTCGTCGAGCTGCTTGGCGAGCGCATCGCGGGCCGCGCGCGGCAGCGCGATGCCCTCCTCGGTGTGCAGGAACGACGGGTGACCCCAGGTCTTGGGGTTGCTGTGGATCAGCAGCAGGTACTTCACGGGACTTCCTCTCGTCGGAACGGATCTTCGCAGCAGAGGTCGGAGGCGCGCGACAGTCGTCGACATTTCGCCTCTTCGGGCAGCCAGAGCCGAAATGTCGAGCCGGCGGGCACGATCGCGACGTACCGTCCGAAGAGGACCCGAGAGGAACGGACGTGCGGTGATGGAACGGAGCGAGTTGCGACTGCCCGGCGGACGGGTGCTGCGGGTGTACGACACGCACCCGGGCGACGAGCGCCGGGTCCCGGTGGTCTGGCACCACGGCACCCCCAACCTCGGCGTCCCGCCGGTGCCGCTGCTCGAGGCGTCGGAGTGGCTGGGGCTGCGCTGGGTCTCGTTCGACCGGCCCGGGTACGGCGGGTCGACGGTCGCACCGGGCCGCACGATGCGGTCGGTGGCGCACGACGTCGAAGCGGTCGCGGACGCGCTCGGGCTCGGGCGGTTCGCGACGATGGGGTACTCCGGGGGCGGTTCGTACGCGCTGGGGTGCGCGGCGGTGCTCGGTGAGCGGGTCCAGGCGGTCGTGAGCCTGGCCGGGATCGCGCCGTACGGCGTACCGGGGCTGGACTGGTTCGGCGGGATGATCCCGTCGGGGGTCACCGCGCTGCAGGCCGCGCGGAGCGGGCGCGAGGCGCGGGCTGCGGTCGACGGGGACGACTACGACCCGGAGTTCGCTGCTGTCGACCTGGCGCTCTTCGACGGGCCGTGGTCGTGGCTCGGCGAGGTCGCGGGACCGGCGGCGCTGACCGCGGGACCGTACGGCGCGATCGACGACGACGTGTCGTACCTGCTGCCGTGGGAGTGCGACCCGACCGACATCACCGCGCCGGCGCTGCTGCTGCACGGCGGGATCGACCGGATCATCCCGCCCGCGCACGGCGACTGGCTGGCGACACACATTCCGTGCGCCGAGCTCGACCAATACGGCGCGGACAGCCACATCTCGATCCTGCGGCACGCGGAGTCTGCGCTGGACTGGCTGCGCGACCGGGCGGACGCGCCGACGGCGTACCCGCTGGACTGAGCGCGGGCGGGGCGGCGCGAGCGGGGCGCGAGAGCGAGCGGGCGGGGCGGCGCGAGGGCGGGGCGGGCGCGAGGGCGGGGCGGCGCGAGCCGGGGCGAGCGGGCGCGAGGGTGAGCGGGCGCGAGGGTGAGCGGGCGCGAGGGCGAGCGGGCGCGAGGGCGAGCGGGCGCGGCCCGATGGCCACGCTTCGCCGGGCGGGGGCTGACTACGCGGGCCGGTCGGTGGGTACCTGGGCGCGGATGAGGCCGGGTGAGGTGGTGGCGGGGCGCTACCGGGTGGGGGATCCGCTCGGGCGCGGTGGCATGGGTGAGGTGTTCCGGGCGACCGACGAGTTGCTCGGGCGGGAGGTCGCGCTCAAGTTGCTGCTGCCCGCGCGGCGCGAGCCGGAGATGGCCGAGCGGTTCCACCGGGAGGCCCGGGCGGCAGCGGCGTTGTCCGATCCGCACGTGGTCGCGGCGTTCGACTTCGGCCCGTACGAGGACGGGTTCTTCCTGGCGATGGAGCTCGTCGAAGGGCGGACCGTCGCGGTGGAGCTGCGGTTGCGGGGCCCGTTCGGGGCCGATCGTGCGCTCGCCGTGATCCGGCAGAGTGCGGCCGGGCTGGCCGCCGCGCACCGCAACGACATCGTGCACCGGGACGTGAAGCCGCAGAACCTGTTGATCACGGCCGACGGAACGGTCAAGGTCAGTGACTTCGGGATCGCGCGGTTCCTCACCGACACCACGACGACGCTGACCGCGACCGGGCAGATCCTCGGGTCGATCCACTACCTGGCGCCGGAGCGCGCACAGGGTCTTCCGGCGGGCAAGGCGTCGGACGTGTACGCGCTCGGCTGCGTGCTGTACCAGTTGGTGACCGGACACCCGCCGTTCCAGGGCGACCAGCCCGCGAGCGTGATGTACCAGCACGTCACGACCGAGCCCACCCCGCCGAGCGACCTGCGGCCGCAGCTGGCCGGGCCGTTCGAGGAACTGCTGCTGAGCATGCTGGCGAAGGACCCCGCCGACCGGCCGACCGCCGGCGAGGTCGCCGCCACCGCGACCTCGCTGTCCGGCGTGACGGCCCGGCTGACCGACGGTTCGGCCCGACTGACCGGCGGGGCGGCCCGACTGACCGGCGGTTCGGCCCGGCAGACCGGCGGCGCGGCCCGGCGGACCGGCGGTTCGGGGGCGGTCCCCGCGGTGGGGAGTAACCGCGCGGAAGACAGGTCGACCGGGAGGCGGACTGACGACGGATCCGCCGTCGCGGCGAGCCGGCTGCGCGAGTCGGCCAGGTGGTCGCGGCGGCGGCTGATCGGTGCCGGCGCCGCGCTCGCCGTCCTCGCCGGGGTCGGGACGGCCGTCGTACTGGACCACCGCGACCAGCGGCTTCCCGAGACGACCTACCTCACGCCGCCCTCGACCCCGCGGACCACCCCGACCGTGCCGCCGACAACCAGGCCGACCGTGAGCACGACGACGATCACCACCGAGCGGAAAGCGAGCACCACCGGCAGACCCACGGTGGTCGCGCCGCGACCGCCCGAGCCGCCCGGGCACACCAAGCCGGGCAAACCCGGCAAGCCCGGTCAGGGCAAGTCGAAGGGCAAGAACCCGAAGAAGCCGTAGGGCTATTCCAAGCAACAGCTTGACATCCGCCGAAACCTGCCGCATATTCCAAGCATGTCTTTGGAATCCGAGCAGGACCCGCGCCGCCGCAGGTTGCTGGACGACCCCCTCGCCATCCGCGCGATGGCCCACCCGGTGCGCCTCGACCTGCAGGCGCTGCTCGGCCGCGAAGGCCCGCTGACCGCAGCGGACGCGGCCCGGAAGCTGGGGATCAGCCAGGCGCTCGCCTCGCACCACCTCCGGCAGCTGGCGAAGTACGACTTCGTCGAGCCCGCCCAGGGCAAGGACAACCGCGAGCGCCCGTGGCGACTCGTCTCCACCTCGCAGACGTGGCGCGGCGCGCGGCTCACGACGGAAGGTGCGGCAGCTGCCGACGTACTGGAGCAGCTGATCGCCGAGCGCGCAGTGAGCAACCTGGTCGACTGGCAACAGCGGCGGCCGCAGGAGGCGGAGGTGCTCGTCGAGAACTCCGGCATCGGGCACAGCTCCGTCTACCTCACCGGCGACGAGCTGGCCGAGCTGGAGGAACAGGTGGCCGCGCTGATCCAGCGGTACGTCGACGAGCGGCCGATCGACGACAAGTCCACCCGGCCGCCCGGCAGCCGATTGATCGACATCACCCGCATCGTCAGCGTGCTCCCGGAGGAGTCCCCGGCGACCGAGGAGGACGCATGAGAAACCTGTGGGCAGTTCTGGCCCGCCGCCGGGACTACCGGCTCGTGCTGAGCGCCGGACTCATCTCCCTCACCGGCGACTGGGTACTGCGGACCGGCCTCGCCTTCCACGTGTACACGCTCACCGGCTCGACCCTGGCGTCCGGCGGGCTGCTGCTGGCGTCGTTCGTGCCACTGGTCGTGCTGGGCTCGCTGGCGGGAGTGTTCGTCGACCGCTGGGACCGCCGGCGCACGATGATCGTGGTCAACCTGCTGCACGCGCTCGTGCTACTCCCCTTGCTCCTCGTCAAGGACGAGAGCGGCCTCTGGGTGATCTACGTGATCGTGCTCGCGCAGAGCTGTCTGCAGCAGTTCTTCCGGCCCGCTGAGCAGTCGCTGGTCCCCCACCTGGTCGACCAGCAGCAGCTGGTCACCGCCAACGCGTTGAACAGCCAGAGCAACGACATCGCCCGGCTGACCGGCGCAGCGCTCGGCGGCGTACTGGCGGCTGCCGGCGGGATGCCGCTGCTCGCAGCGGTCGATGCGGCGACCTACCTGCTGGCCATGGGCTTGCTGATCGGCGTGAAGCACCGGGCGGTCGCCGTCGTCCGGGAGCGGACGTCGGGCGCGGTGCAGCGGCTGAAGGCCGAGTGGGTCGACGGGCTGCGGATCTGCCTGAGCAGCAAGGCGATGCGGATCGTGTTCGTCTTCGGCCTGGTCACCGGCGTCGGCGAGGGCGCGATGAGCACGCTGTTCGCGCCGTTCGTGAGCGCCGAGCTGGGCGGCGACGGTACGGCGTACGGGTTGATCGTGTCGGCGCAGGCGGTCGGCGGGATCGCCGGCGGGCTGGTCGCCGCGGCGGTCGGCGCACGCTTCGCGGCGGCGAAACTCTGGGGCATCGGCGCGGTGCTGTTCGGGCTGATCGACCTGGCGCTGTTCTGCTACCCCTTGTTCTACAAGGGATTGACGCCCGCGTACGTGCTGATGATCGCGGTCGGCCTGCCCGGCGCGTTCGTGGTCGCCGCGTCGATGACGGTGGTGCAGCGGCTCACCGACGACGCCTCGCGCGGCCGCGTCTTCGGCGCACTGTTCGCCGCCGAGGGTCTGGCCGTGCTGGTCGGGATCGTTGCCTCCGGCGTGCTCGGCGAGGTCGTCGGCATCATCCCGGTGCTGATCTTCCAGGGTCTCGGCTTCACCGTGGGAGGGCTGGTGGTCCTGGCCAGGAGCAACGTCCTGGAGCAGAAGGCACCAGCCCCCGCCCTCGTCTAGCCGGCGTCCTCGACGGCGACCCGGTGCACGCGGACGCGAGCGACCCGGCGGCCGTCCATCTCGGTGACGGTGATGTTGTAGCCGTCGACCGAACCCTCGTCGCCGACCGCGGGCACCCGGCCGAGCTGGGCGGCGAGGAAGCCGGCGACCGTCTCGTACGGGCCGTCCGGCAGCTCGACCCCGGTCTCGTCGGCGAAGTCGTCGAGGTTCAGCAGGCCGTCGACCTCGACGTCACCGCTGCGCAGGCGGGTGGTCTCGCCCGCCTCCTCGTCGTACTCGTCCTTGATGTCACCGATCAGCTCCTCGACCAGGTCCTCGAGCGTGACGATGCCGGCGGTGCCGCCGTACTCGTCGAGCACGATCGCCAGGTGCGTCGAGCGGCGGCGCATCTCGGTCAGCGTCGGCAGCAGCTTCGCGGTGTCCGGCAGCATCAGCACGTCGCGCGCGAGATCGCCGACCCGGACCGACCGGGACGCGACCGCCGGGTCGAACAGGTCGCGCACGTGCACGAACCCGACGATGTCGTCGGCCGAGCCGTTCATCACCGGGTAGCGCGAGTGCGGCCGTTCGGCGGCGAACTTGACCGCCTTGTACGCCGGCATCTCGGCGTCGACGAAGTCCACCTCGGTGCGCGGCAGCATCAGCTCGCGCAACTGCCGGCCGCCGGCCTCGAAGACGTCGTCGACGATCCGGCGCTCCTCCTCGCCGAGCGACTCGTGCCCCGACACGAGGTCACGCAACTCCTCGTCGGTCATCACCTCACGGTTGGCGTTCGGGTCGCCGCCGAGGGCGCGGACGACCAGGTCGGTCGACTTCGACAGCAGCCAGATCACCGGCCGGACGGCCGAGGCGATCCGGTCGACCAGCGGGGCCAGGCCGAGCGCGAACGTCTCGGCGCGCTGCAGCGCGAGCCGTTTGGCCGCCAGCTCCCCGATCACGATCGACACGTAGGAGATGGCCACCGTGATCAGGACCAGCGCGACGGTGTCCGCGACGGACTCCGGCAGGCCGATGTCCTGCAGGTGCGGCGACAGCCCGTCGGCCAGGGTCGCGCCACCGAAGGCGGCGGACAGGAAGCCCATCAGGGTGACGCCGATCTGCACGGCGGACAGGAAGCGGTTCGGGTTCTGCGCCACCCGGGCGACGGTCTCGCCGCGGCGGCCTCGGGTGGCGATCGACTTGAGCTGGCTCTCCCGCAGGGAGACCAGGGCCATCTCGGCGGCGGCGAAGACGCCACCGATCAGCACGAAGACGAAGATCAAAACGATGTTGAGCAGGGTCTCGTTCATGGGCTGGGAGTTCCTAGCGTCCTCTCCGGGCAGACAGGAGAGGACGCGGGAGTAGGGCGACGTCCATCGATCAAGAGTAGCGGCGCCGGGTCTCACGATGCATGTTCAATTCTGTTGGTTTATGATGATTCGTATGACGATGCGTGGCGCGCGCCGCACTGACACCAAGCTGTCCGACGGCCGGGACCTGATCTACTACGACCCCGCCGACGCCCCCGCCCGGGTGCCGCTGGCCGACACCCGCGACCTGGCCGCACCGGCGCCGCAGGTCGAGCTGCGGACCGATCCGCTGACCGGCGACGTGATCACCTTCGCCACCCACCGCAACACCCGGACCTACCTGCCGCCGGCCGACCAGTGCCCGCTGGACGCCAGTACGCCGGACAACCCGACCGAGATCCCCGACCACGACTACAACGTGGCCGTCTTCGCGAACCGGTTCCCGTCGTTCGCCGGCCCCGGCCGGACCGAGGTGGTCTGCTTCACCAGCGACCACGACAAGTCGTTCACCGACCTGTCGCCCGGCCAGGCCCGCCTGGTCGTCGAGGCCTGGGCCGACCGGGTCGCCGAGCTGAGCGCCCGCGACGACGTCGAGTACGTCTTCCCGTTCGAGAACCGGGGCCGTGAGATCGGCGTCACCCTGAGCCACCCGCACGGGCAGATCTACGCCTACCCGTTCCTGCCACCGCGGATCCGGACGCTGATGGCCCGCGCCCGCGAGCACTTCGACACCACCGGCGGCAACCTGTTCGCCGACATCCTGGCCGCCGAGCGCAAGGAGGGCACCCGGGTCGTCGCCGAGAACGGCACCTGGACCGCCTTCGTCCCCGAGGCCGCCCGCTGGCCCGTCGAGGTGCACCTCTACCCGCACCGCCAGGTCGCCGACATCAGCGAGCTGACCGAGACCGAGCGCGACGACTTCGTCCAGCTCTACCTCGACGTCCTGCGCCGCTTCGACGGCCTGTACGACGACCGCCTGCCCTACATCGCCGCCTGGCACGCCGCTCCGGTCCGGGTCGACCGCGAGCTCGGCTACCTGCACCTGGAACTGCTGTCGATCCGCCGGGCCGCGGACAAGATCAAGTACCTGGCCGGCTCGGAGTCCGGGATGGGCGCCTTCATCTCCGACACCCGTCCGGAGGATGTGGCCGAGACCCTCCGTAAGGTCGGCGCATGAGCAGCTTCGCAGAGGTCTTCGGTGGCACGCCCGACGGCGCCTGGCGGGCGCCCGGCCGGGTGAACCTGATCGGTGAGCACACCGACTACAACGACGGCCTGGTGCTGCCGATCGCGCTCCCGAACCAGATCTCGGTGACCGCGTCCGCGCGCGAGGACGGCGTCGTCGCGGTCTCGTCGAACGGGCAGAAGGGGGTGACCGAGTTCGCGCTCGACTCGCTCGCGCCGGGATCGGTCGGCGACTGGGCGACGTACCCGGCGGGCATGGCCTGGGTGCTGCGCGAGGCCGGCTACGAGATCGGCGGCGCCAACCTGCTCTTCGACTCCGACCTCCCGACCGGTGCCGGGCTGTCGTCGTCGGCCGCGCTGCTCTGCGCGACCGGCGTCGCGCTGCTCGGCCTGCGCGGCATCGAGGTCGACCCGGCCGAGCTCGCGCGGCTCGCGCAGAAAGCGGAGAACCAGTACGTCGGGGCGCCGGTCGGGCTGATGGACCAGATGGCGTCGATGTGCTGCACCGCCGGGCACGCGCTGTACTTCGACATCCGGGCGATGTCGACCGAGCAGATCCCGTTCGACCCCGAGGCCGACGGGCTGACGCTGCTGGTGATCGACGTGAAGGCGCCGCACCGGCACGTCGACGGCGAGTACGCCGCCCGGCGCAAGAGCTGCGAGAACGCGGCCGCGGCGCTCGGCGTACCGGCGTTGCGGTCGATCGGCCTGGCTGACCTGGACGAGGCACTCGGGAAGCTGACCGACGATGTGGACCGGCGCCGGGTGCGACACGTCGTGACCGAGATCGACCGCGTCGAGCAGGCGGTCGCGTTGATGCACGCCGGGCGGCTGCGCGACGTCGGACCGCTGTTCACCGCGTCACACGCGTCGCTGCGGGACGACTTCGAGATCACCGTGCCCGAGCTGGACGTCGCCGTCGACACCGCGCTGGCTGCGGGCGCTGTCGGTGCGCGGATGACCGGCGGTGGCTTCGGCGGCTGCATCATCGCGCTGGTCGAGACCGCCAAGGCGGACGAGACCTTCGCCGCGATCGAGAAGGCCTTCGAGGAGCACGGCTTCCACGCTCCGACCTCGCTGGCCGCCACCCCGTCGCCGGGAGCCTCCAAGCTCTAGGCGCCGGCCAGCACCAGTTCGCAGCCGGTGTCCCGCATGGACTTGCGGGCCGCCGGGCTGAGGCCGGTGTCGGTGACGACGACGTCGAGGTCGTTCCAGGTCGCGAACGTGCTCAGGCCGACCGTGCCCCACTTGGTGTGGTCGGCCACCAGCACGACCTCGCGGCTGGCAGCGATGAACGACCGGTTGGTCTCGGCCTCCATCAGGTTCGGCGTACTGAGTCCGTGCTCGGCGTCGACGCCGTGGGCGCCGAGGAACAGCACGTCCAGGTGCAACGACTGCAGCGCGGCGGTGGCGATCGGGCCGACCAGCGCGTCCGACGGCGTCCGGATGCCACCGATCAGCACGACGGTCCGGTCCGAGCGGCCGTTGCCGTGGAACACGTCGGCGATCCGCGCCGAGTTCGTCACGACGGTCAGGTTCTCCACGCGCAGCAGCTGACGGGCGAGCGCGTACGTCGTCGTACCGGCGCCGATGCCGATCGCGCTGTCCGGCTGGACGCGACGGGCCGCCTCCGCGGCGATCGCTTGCTTGGCCCCCGACTCCTGCGTCAGCTTCGCGTCGAACCCGGGCTCGTGCGCGCTGCGCAACCCGACCGACGTCGCGCCGCCGTGCACCTTGTGCAGCAGGCCGCTGGAGTCGAGCGCGTCCAGGTCGCGGCGGATCGTCATGTCCGAGACGCCGAACCGGTCGACCAGCTCGGCGACCGTGACCGCGCCCCGGCTGTTGACCTCGGCAACGATCGTGGCCTGGCGCTGGGCAGCCAGCTGACCGCCCCGGCCGCGGGTCGGTTCGGCGTTTCCGGCAGCGTTCACAGGCACAGACTACGGTCTGCGCCGCCGGCGCGCAGTGGGAAAGTGTTGGTTTCCGTGCTTCTGGACCGAAATGGCGTTGCCTGCCCGGCGTCGTGCGGGTCACGCTTCGGGTATGCGATTCCCCGACGACGTCCCGGTGCTCACCGACTCCCTCGTCACGTTGCGCGCCCATACGACGGCCGACATCGGCCCGGCGTACGAGACCTGCCAGGACCCGGAGATGCAGCGCTGGACGACCATCCCGGTGCCGTACCTGCAGGAGCACGCGGTCGGTTACCTGACCGAGCAGATCCCGGCGGGCTGGGCCGACGGATCGTCGTACGCGTGGGCGATCGAGTACGACGGCCGGTACGCCGGCACCGTCGACCTGCGCGACCGCGAGGGCGGCGTCGGCGAGATCGGGTTCGCGGTCTCGCCGTGGGCCCGCGGCAACGGCGTGATGACCCGCGCGGTCAAGCTCGCGGTCCGCCACGCCTTCGACCAGCTCGGGTTGCAGCGGGTGATCTGGCGCGCGTACGTCGGCAACTGGGGTTCGCGCCGGGTCGCATGGAAGGCAGGTTTCCGCTCGCTGGTGACGCTGCCGCAGGAAGGCCTGCAGCGCGGCGTACGGCGGGACGAGTGGGTCGCGTCGGTGACCCGCGACGACGAGCTCGAACCGCAGGGGCGCTGGTGGCCGATCCCGGTGGTCGAGGGCAACGGAGTGCGGCTGCGCCCGCTCGGGCCTCAGGACGCGGAGCGGGTGATGGCCGCGTGCAACGACGAGCGGACGGCTACGTGGTTGGCCGGTCTGCCTTCGCCGTACACGTTGGAGGACGCGCACACGTTCATCGAGGGCCGGATCGCGTGGGCCGCCGACGGCGACGGCGTCTCGTGGGCGATCGCCGACCCGGAGACCGACGAGCTGCTCGGCAACATCAGCGCGTTCGACCTGCGCGGGCGGATCGACCCGACGGTCGGCGAGATCGGCTACTGGGCGCACCCTGACGCGCGTGGGCGTGGGGTGATGTCGGCCGCGGTCGGGCTGGCGGTCCGGCACGCGTTCACCCCGCTCGACGACGGCGGGCTCGGGCGACGGCGGCTGGTGCTGTACGCCGCGGCGCCGAACGCCGCGTCGGCGCACGTGGCCGAGGTCAACGGTTTCGTCCGGACCGGGCTGCAACGCGCGGCCAGCCCGCGACGGGACGGTTCGTACGACGACCTGATCTCCTTCGACCTGCTCGCGACCGAACATCCTGATTACCGGAAACTCTTGGAAAACGTCGCGGAATGAGCGAGTCGTCCACAGTGTGAGGCGGATTTGTTCGACTGGCGACACCGTTCCCCTCGCCGTCCGGCGCTCGGGCTGCTTGAATCGACAGGTGAGAGATCGTGAGGAGCTCGTCCGCCGCTGGCAGGCGGGGTGGTCGGTGTCGCGGGGCTGGACCAAGGTCGAGGACGACAACGACGGGATCTTGACCGTGCGCGCGGGTGAGGACAACCGCGCCATGGAGTACGTCGTGCTCGACGCGGACGACAAACCGGAGCGGGTCGAACGGGCGGCCGAGCTGGCGCTCGCCGCGCCCGGTGGTCGCGGGGCCGGCTGGATCACGCTGGCCACCGACGACCGGGAAGCCCGCGTCGACCAGTTCGAGGAGCTCGGGCTGGAGGTGCAGCGCGAACAGGACTGGCTGATGACCATCCAGCTGTCCGAGCAACCGGCGCTGCAACTCAACGACCGGTACGCGCTGCACACCGAGCTCGAGTCCGACCTGATCGTCTGCCGGGCCACCGTGCACGGCGGCGTGGTGTCGAGCGGCCGGATGGCGGTGGTCGGCGAGGACGCCGTCGCCGACCGGATCGAGACCGACCCCCAGCACCGCCGCCGCGGCCTCGGCAGCGCCGTGATGGCGTCCCTGGTCGAGACCGCCGCAGCCCAGGGCGCCAAACGCGGCATCCTGATCGCGTCGATCGACGGCCTGCGCCTCTACCGCAGCCTGGGCTGGAAGGTCGTCGCCGACATCGTCATCGCCCGCTGCTGAGTGCGCTCTGCCTGCGCGCTCCTTCCTTCTGCACTGAGCGTACAAGCGTCGGCATCCGAGCTGCGGGGGTTGTCCACAGCCTCGCTGCTAGTTGCCTCCGCGTGCTGCCTCGATGGTTGCCTGAAGAGCGTCTTCGGTCGGCGTGGGTCGCAGGCCGAAGGCCTCCTCGGCTTGCGTCGAATCGACGACGAACGGCTCGCGGAACTGGTACTGCAGCTCGCGGATCTCCTTGGCCTGTGGGTTGAACAGCCCGCCGAGCCACAGCACCGCCGCAGGCATCTCCGTCACGCGCGCCGCAGGCAAGCCCACCATCCGGGCCGCGTCCGCCGCGAGATCGCGGATCGACACCGGCGGTGCGGTCGGCACCAACCACGTCCGGCCCCACGCGTTCTCGTCGTCGGCGACCGCGATCAGCGTTCGCGCGACGTCGTCGACCGCGGTCCAGCTGTGCGCCGCGTCGATGTCCGCCGGTACGGCGACCCGCCGGCCCTCGAGCACGCCGGGCAGCACGCCGACGGTGAAGAACGACACCGCGCCCGCGCCCAGGTAGTCCGAGCCGCGGACTTCCGCCGTACGGATTCGGCCGGCTCGATGCGCCGCGAGCGCTTCGGCCCAGACCTTCGCGCGGACCTCGCCTTTGGTCGAGTTCGGCCGGTCGGGATCCTGCTCGCGCATCGGGCCGTCGGGGGCGCCGTACGGGTAGAGGTTGCCGGTGGTGACGAGCAGCGCGCCGGTCTTCTCGGCCGCGGCGATCAGCGACGTACCGAGCTTCGGCCAGTCCGGGATCCATTGCGGGTAAGGCGGACCGCCACAACTCAGTAACGTGCTCGCGCCGTCGGCGATCGCGCTCAGCGCCGCCGGGTCGGAGGCGTCCGCGGCGACCTTGGTGAGTGCTGGGTGTTCGGGTCCGCTCCCCCGGCGGGTCACGAGCTTCACCTGCTCGCCTCGGTCGAGCAGCAGCCGCGCGACCGCCGTACCGACCGGGCCCGCTCCGACGACAACGTGCATGATCGCGCTCCCGAGATAGTGGACCAGGCCTGAACGGTAGTACGTCAAAGGTCTGTAAGAGCCCGAACGTCCTTCGTCACAAGGGCTCGTCGGCGCTGACGATCTCCGCTACGTTGCCTCGGGTGTCCAACACTCAGTACGACGAATTCCCGGATCACCAAGGTCGCCGGCGCGCGAAACGACGAGGAGTCGCCGGACCTGTGCTCGCGGCACTCGTCGTCCTCGGACTGGTCGCCGGTGGCGGGTGGTACTTCACCCGCGACGGTGGAACCGCCCCGACCAGCCAGGACGAGCCGCTGACCGTCGTCACCGACACCCCGCCCACGGACATCGAGGAGCTCACGCCTCCGCCGAGCCCGACGCCCACCCCTTCGCCTTCCGCGACGCCGAGCAAGACGCCGTCGAAGACACCCAGCGCGACGCCGACGCCGACCCGGTCGACCACCGCGCCGAGCCGCGGCACCACGCGTACGCCGAAGCCGAGCACCCGGCCGACCAAGCCGTCGCCGCGGCCGAGCCACACCAGCACCCCGAAGCCGACCACGACGAAGCCGGCGCCGACCGGCGGCTCGATGGAGACGCAGGTCCTGCAGCTCACCAACAGCGAGCGCCAGAAGGCCGGTTGCGGACCGCTGCGGACGAACAGCGCACTGGCCCGCGCGGCCGAGGACCACGCCGCCGACATGGTCGACAACCACTACTTCGACCACAACAGCCAGGACGGCCGCAGCCCGTTCGACCGGATGAAGTCGGCCGGCTTCAAGGGCGGCTCGATGGCCGAGAACATCGCCGTCGGCTACAGCTCCGCGGCCGCGGTGGTGAAGGGCTGGATGAACAGCGAGGGCCACCGCAAGAACATGCTCAACTGCAGCTACACGATGATCGGCATCGGCTACGACAGCGGCCAGGTCAAGCCCGACTGGGGCAACGGTTCGTGGGTCCAGGACTTCGGTGGCTGACGCAGAAAGTACAGGGTGCGTTAAGAAGGTTCGAACGCTTGTAACAGTGGCCTTGCTGATCGGTTAAGGTCACTGTTCGGTAACCAGGGGGGCCTGGCACTGCACCGCGGGGAACGACGGACTCGGTACGAACGATACGAAGAGGATTCGCCCACCCATGACGGACTCGCCAACCCCTGGGCGACACCGGAGCAGAAGAGCAGCGCGCAAACGCAGCCGAGGCCTGATCGGCCCGGTCGTGAGTGCCCTGTCGGTGTTGCTGGCCATCGGACCCGTGGTCTACCTGATGTCGCACCGCGACGGCTCGGACGTCGCCGACGGGACCAAGGTCCTGAACGTCTCCGAGGACAACTCCGGCCCCGCCGCCGTCGACGACACCTCCGGACCGGACCAGCCCGGCAAGCCGCTGGTCACCGTCACCAAGACCCTGCCGAACGGCGTCACCACCACGATCGCCCCGACCGGTACGCCGGTGCTGGGCTCGGCGGAGTCGACCACCACGTCGAGCACCCCCGGTACGCCGGGCAGCACCGTCAGCACCCCGGGCGGCGTCGTCACGGTGACGGTCGACCCGACCGGTAAGCCGACCGCGACCGGCGAGACGCTGAAGCCGAAGCCGTCGGTCACCAAGACGACGACCAAGACCCCGCGGCCGCCGACGACGACCCAGTCGACGCCGGACGACCCGCCGCCGCCCCCGTCGGACGGTGGTGGCACCAGCTCGATCGAGCGCGAGGTGCTCGACCTGACCAACGCCGCGCGCCGCAACCAGGGCTGCCGCCCCCTGCAGCTCGACGACAGCCTGGTCGAGGCCGCCGGCCGGCACGCGTCCGACATGGTCCGCCGGCACTACATGGACCACACCAACCCCGACGGCCAGGGCCCGGGCGACCGGATCTCCGCCGCCGGCTTCCACGGCAACAGCTGGGGCGAGAACATCGCCGCCGGCTACGACACCGCGCAGCGCGTGTTCGCCGCCTGGATGAACAGCGACGGGCACCGGGCCAACATCCTGAACTGCAAGTTCAACCGGATCGGCATCGGGTACGACGACGGCCAGGTCAAGCAGCAGTGGGGCCCGGGCAGCTGGGTCCAGGACTTCGGCCGGGTCAGCAGCTGATCCGGCGTCGGCCGGATCGGCAACTGATCCGGCGCTTGTCGAGCGCGACACGCGTCGGCGAGTTTGTCAGGACAATGTTTTGTGGCAGGCCCACCGTGGCGCGGGTGCAGTTTGTCGAACAGCAACAGCCGCCGGCCGCTTGGCCGGCGAACGCAGCGGGTAGATCCGTCCTTGCACTTCACTGGGCGCCCCTCACAGGCGCCCCGGTGAGACGAATGAGGCACGTCTTGGGGGCGACCGTGAAGGGAACACGCAGGTAATGTCAGAGCCCGGAGCCACCGCTCGGCGCCGGCGCAGCAGAAGGGCCGCCCCGCAACCGTCGCGGGTCCGCCGTCCGCTGATCGCCATCGCATCCGTGATCCTGGTGATCACCCCGATCTCCTGGATCCTCCTGCACCAGCCGCAGAGCGACCAGGCCGACGCGTCCGTCCCGTACGTCACCCGCGACGACGACACGTACATCACGGCTTCGACCGATCCTGTGGTGGACACGACAGATGCGCCGCCGACTGCCGCGCCGTCGACTCCGCCCACGCCGGGTCAGACGCCGACGCCTGGGGAGACGCCGACGCCGGGAGAGACACCCGGTACGCCGGGGGGCGGGCCGACGGTGACGCCGACCGGGGCGCCGACGGACGGGCCCACGGGCGGCCCGACGGACCCGCCGAGCTCCGGGACGACCACGGCGCCGCCGCCGAGCCACGAGACCGAGAACCCGCGCCCGACGAAGACCCCGACGCGGACCCCCACGGACGACCCGAGCACGCCGGAGCAGCCCGAGGACGACGGCAACATGAGCTCCGCAGAGGTCGAACTGTTCAGCCTGGTCGACAACGCCCGGCAGGAGCGCGGCTGCGCTCCCCTGCGCCGGAACAACGGGCTGTCGGACGGCGCCGGCTCCGACGCCGAGACCCGGGCGCGGAACGGGCAGGTCTCGGACGGCGGGAACAGCTACGCCGCTGCGGGGGGCAACGACATGAGCGCCAAGTCGGCGTACGACAAGCTCAAAGCCGAGCGCGGCGGCACGATCTTCAACTGCGGGCTCACCGAACTGGGAGTCGGCCGAGCCAGTCACAAGTACTGCGACGCGCTGCTCTGCCTGGGCAGCATCGGAGAGTCCAATCGTGTCGCCTGGGTCGTCGACTTCGACTAAGTGAGACCATGGGGCAAGGTGCTTGAGTCGGCAACGATCTGACCCGCCGGCTCAGGCTTCCACCGAACCGTGGGAGGCCGGATGTCCGGGGAGCGCGACGATCTGGAACCGGCCCGGCCTGCGCTGTTCGGGATTCCACCGGACGCGCTGGCCGACGAGCGGCCCGACAACCGTCCTGGTGAGGCCAAGCGGATGGGGCTGAGCCGGCACACCGAGGAGGGCGCCGTACTGGCGTTCGCCTCGTCGCTCGACCGGGCCAAACCAGGCCACCGGATGGTGGCCTGGCTGCTGCTGGTGATGTTCAGCGCCCCGGCGCTGTACACCCTGATCACGCTGCTTTAGCGCTGCGCGATCTCCTTCTGCAGGTTCTCGTCGAGCGCCTGCAGGAACTGCTCGGTGGTCAGCCACTCCTGGTCGGGCCCGATCAGCCGGGCCAGGTCCTTGGTCATCTGGCCCTGCTCGACCGTGCGGACGCAGACCTGCTCAAGGGTCTCGGCGAAGCCGTTGACCTCCGGCGTACCGTCGAGCGCGCCGCGGTGCTTGAGCCCGCCGGTCCAGGCGAAGATCGACGCGATCGGGTTCGTCGAGGTCGGCTCGCCGCGCTGGTGCCGGCGGTAGTGCCGGGTGACCGTCCCGTGCGCGGCCTCGGCCTCGACGGTCTTGCCGTCGGGCGTCATCAGCACCGACGTCATCAGCCCGAGCGAGCCGAACCCCTGCGCGACCGTGTCGGACTGTACGTCGCCGTCGTAGTTCTTGCAGGCCCAGACGTACCCGCCCTCCCAGCGCAGCGACGACGCGACCATGTCGTCGATCAGCCGGTGCTGGTAGGTCAGCCCGCGGCGCTCGAACTCGGCCTTGAACTCGCTCTCGTAGACCGCTTCGAAGATGTCCTTGAAGGCACCGTCGTACGCCTTGAGCACGGTGTTCTTCGTGGACAGGTAGACCGGGTAGTCACGCCGCAGCCCGTACGCGAACGACGCCCGGGCGAAGTCCTCGATCGACTTGTGGAAGTTGTACATGCCCAGCGCGACCCCGCCGTCGGGGCCGTAGTTCGCGACCACGTGCTGGATCGGCTCCGAGCCGTCCTCGGGCGTGAACGTGATGGTCAGCTCGCCCGCGCCGGGCACGGTGAAGTTGGCCGCCTTGTACTGGTCGCCGTGCGCGTGCCGGCCGATCACGATCGGCTTGGTCCAGCCCGGCACCAGCCGCGGCACGTTCCGGATGATGATCGGCTCCCGGAACACCACGCCGCCGAGCAGGTTCCGGATCGTCCCGTTCGGCGAGGCCCACATCTCGCGCAGCCCGAACTCGGCCACCCGCGCCTCGTCCGGCGTGATCGTCGCGCACTTCACACCGGCGCCGTACCGCTTGATCGCCTCGGCGGCGTCGATCGTCACCTGGTCGCCGGTGGCGTCCCGGTGCTCGATCCCGAGGTCGTAGTAGGCCAGGTCCACGTCCAGGTACGGGTGGATCAGCCGCTCCTTCACGAACCGCCAGATGATCCGGGTCATCTCGTCCCCGTCGAGCTCGACGACCGGGTTCTGCACCTTGATCCGCCGCATGCGCACTCCAATTATCTTGACGTCAAGACATCTATCTCGACATCAAGATAACCCCTCGCTCCGGGGAACACCACACCGGCTACCCGATCGCGTGGTCCTTCCAGAACTGAGTGAGGTCCTTCGTGGTCGCCGCCTGGGCCGCAGCCTTGAACGCCCGCGGCGTCGCGACGCCGTACCAGTTGGCCTTCGTGTACGCCTTGAGCATGGCCGCCATCGGCTTGGTGCCCAGGGTGCGCTCGAGGTCGTGCAGCATGCACGCGCCGTACGAGTAGACGTACGCCGACCAGCCGGGGACCGTCTTCCAGTGGCCCATGTCGCTGGTGATCAGGTGGTCGAGCCGCCCGGGCCAGCAGTCGGGCTGGTTGTCGCCGGTGTGGATGTAGCTGGCGTAGACCGCGAACGACTCGTCCAGCCACGGATCGGCGTACTCGTTGTTGCCGACGATGCCGTAGAACCACTGGTGGGCGAGCTCGTGGACGACCGGGCCCTCCTCGTTCGGCGGCGCGATCAGCAGCACGAAACCGGGGTACTCCATGCCGTAGAAGGACTCCCAGTTGTCGTTCAGGACCAGGTCGACCTCGCCGTACGGGTAGGTGCCGAAGCGGCGGCCGAAGTCGTCGATCGCCGCGGCCGCTCGGGTCTGGGCGTCCTTGACCGCTGCGGCGGTGACGACGTCGGTCCAGGCGGTGCGGATGGTGATGCCGCCCGGCGACTTGGTCGTCGCTTGTTTGAAGGGCCCGGCGGCCCAGGCGAAATCCCTGACCTGCTTGGCTTTCGAGATCGTCGTACCGCGCGAGGTCGTGGATGTGCCGGTCGCGGGCACGGCCAGCCCGGCCGGGTGGTCGAGGCGGACGGTGAAGTCGGCGGCGAGCGTGTAGTAGCTCTCGCCGATGCCGACGTCGGGCTCGAGGTGCCAGCCGGCCTGGTCGCGGACCGCGAGCACCGGCAGCGCGTTGCCGAAGAAGCTGTACTTGCCCGAGCGGCCGAAGCGCTCGGCGCGTTGAGGCGCGGTCAACGTGAGGTCGAAGGCGACGGCTGAACGCTGGCCCGGCCGGAGGGGCTTCGTCAGTGTGATCTTCTGCGCTGTGCAGTTCACCGTCGGCGCTGCCGCGGTGCCGCCCTCGAAGCGGCTGAGCTTGACCGGCGCCTTGCAGCCATCCCAGGTGTTGCCCCAGAGCCGCAGGTAGACCTCGCGCAGCGGGCTGTCGCCGGTGTTGGTGAACGAGATCTTCTCCCGCCCGGTCCAGGTCACGCCGGTCGCGTTCGCGGTCAGGCGGACGTCGTACGACGCCTGGCCCGGTGTCCGGGCGGCGGTCAGCTCCCGCCCGTCCGCGGAGTGGTTGCTCACGGCAACCGCCGTGGGCGCGGTCAGGCCGGCCAGCACCAGTCCCAGCAGCACGATTCGTCGCACGATGACTCCCCAGGGTCAGCAGGTGCGATCGAGGCTACCGAGTCAGGGGTGCGGGATCGGGACCTTCCGGCAGCCATTCCGCGACGTCGAAAGCGTCGCCGACCGCGACCACGCCCGGCGTCAGCACCGCCGCCTTCATGCCGAAGCTCACCCCACCGCCGTACGCCGGTTCGCGCCGGTACTTGGCGAGTGTCCGCGTCGGCTCCGGGCCGCTCTTGCGGCCGGTCGCCTGGTCGACGGTCGGCACCGCGCAGCGGATCGCGCGGGCGGCGTACCCGAGCTCCAGCGCGCCGGCGGTCGCGCGCAGCACCTGGTCCTCGGTGTGCGGCTCGGTCCAGCCGGCGATCACGAGGTTCGGGCGGAAGCGGTTCATCGGGATCGGCTCGCCGCCGGACTCGACGATCCGCGCGTTCAGCTCGTCGAGCGACGCCAGCGAGGTGATCAGCAGTGCGTGCGCGTCGCCGAAGCCGGTCTGCCCGGCGTGCACGCCCCAGCCCGGGCGCTCGTGCTCCGGCGTGACGCGGACCAACGAGGCGGGCTTGCCGAGGCGCTCGGTGAACCAAGCGTCGGCCGCCGGGTCCTGGACGACGCCCGCGCCGAACCACTTGGCGAACAGGCTGACGTCGCGGCGCTTCCCGTCGTACGCGACCTCGATCTCGAGGTCCGGTGAGGTGCCGTCGGAGAGGCGGAGGCCGTCGCCGTCGATCACCTCGACGCGCAGCGGCGCCATCGCGGGGAGACTGCGCTGGCTGTAGAACGCGCCGTCCGGGCCGACGAGCATGAAGCTGCGGTCGTGCTGCAGGCCGGTGGCGCCGATCTCGGCCTGGTCGACGGAGACGCCGGCCAGCCCCTTCACCGGGTAGTAGGTCAGCGCGGAGATTCGGACGTCGGCCACTGGCACAGGGTAATCGGCGCCCGGGCCCTTCGGTGCTGAAGTTGACGTTGCATTGTCCAGTTAGCTGAAAGTTCCGGACGGTGCGGCTGGGGAGACGAAGGTTTCGCCGTCGGTCAGCGGCTCGGCCTTGCCGGCGAGCTCGTTGAGCGGGAGTACGTCGTACGGCGGTTGGGCGCGGCGGCCGACCGCGGTCAGGTCGGGGACGGGTTGCCGGGAGGCGACGAGGACGACGTTGCCGAACGCTTTACCGCGCAGCACCTTCTTCTCGGCGAGCACGACGCCGTCGCCGAACGCTTCCCTTGCTGTGGCTGCCACTCGTCGTACGAATCCCAGACCTGCGGAGCCGTCGATCAGGTTCTGCACCAACACACCGCCCGGCCGCAGCACGCGGGCACACTCGGCGGCGAACTCGCGCGTCACCAAGTTCTCCGGCACCGCTTCCTTCACAAACGCGTCCACCACCAGCAGATCCACCGAGTCCTCGTAGACCGCAGTGATCCCGGCCCGCCCGGTCTCCGGCCGCACCTTGATCCCCGACCGCTTCGGCAACGGCAACGCCTCCCGCACGAACTCGGTCAGATCCTCGTCCGGCTCCAGCACAATCTGCCGCGACCGCGGCCGCGTCACCGCGACGTACCTCGCCAGCGACAACCCGGCGCCGCCCACGTGCAGCACGGAGATCGGCTGCTTCCGCGCCGCCACGACATCGACGACGTCCCCGATCCGCCGCATGTACTCGAACGCAAGATGCGAAGGATCCGCCAGATCCACCTGCGACTGCAACGACCCGTCCACCCGCACCACAAACGTCCCGTCCGCCACGGCTTCCACCGACGCCGTCCCGGACCCCACCAACCGCTCCATGCCCCCATCCTCCCAGGCACGGAGACGGACACCCACCACTGATCAACCTGCCGCCAGCCGAGCGGCGCACGCTCAGAGGCGCCGCTGGACGGCCGTGAGGAGAGGGTTAGTGAGTGGTGGGTGTCCGCCGCTGCCCGCTCCACCACCCACCAACCCCCACGCGCGGGCGTGCCGCAGGCGCGAACGACCCTGCAAATGAGCGCCGAGCACCCGTTGGTGGGTGCTGGACGACGGCGAGAACCAGCTGCCCCGGCACACCCGCAGCACCGGCAACCGTGCCCCGCCGCGCGGCTCCGGCCGCCCCACTCCGCGGCTCCGGCCGCCCCACCCTGCGCGCTCCAGCCGCTCCGGCCCGCCTCCCGACTCCAGCCGCCCGTCCCGCCTCGCCCCGCCCCGCCCCGCGTCGCCCCGCGGCTCCGCGCCTCGCGCACCACGCTGCACGTCACCCACCACTGATCGACCAGCAGTGGGCCGAGAGGTGCACGCTCAGCGGTACTGCTGGTCGGCTGTTGGTCGGCTGTGTGGAAGGGGTTGGTGAGTGGTGGAGGTCCGCCCGCCGCGCTCCACCACCCACCAACCCTCTGCGGTCGGCGGGCCGCAGGCGTGGGCGGTCCGGAAGATGGGCCGCCAAGCACCGTTGGTGGGTGGTGGGCGACGGCCGCCCACCCCGGCCCGCCTCGCGGCCCAATGGCCCCACCCGGCAGCTCCGGCCACCCGCCCGCTTCGCCCGCGACTCCGGACGCGGCGGTCCCGGCAGATGGCCGCCGGGCATCGTTGGTGTGGGCGACACCCACCACTGATCAACCACCCGCCACCCGGGCGGCGCACGCTCGGAGTGCCGCTGATTGCGGCGGCGGGAGGGGGTTAGTCAGTGGTGGGTGTCCGTCGGGCCGCACCGCGCGCCGTTGGCGGGTGGTGGAGCGGCGAGGAGCCAGCTGCTTCGCCCTCGCAGCGCGGGGCGCCTGGCACCGCCTGCCTCGCGGCTCCGGGCACCTCGGACATCGCCCCGCCTCGCGGCTCCAGACGCCCGCCACGCCTCGCGGCTCCGGGCACCCGCCTCGCCGCAGCCCGCGGCTCCGGCCGACCCGCCTTGCGCGGCGCGGCCTGCGGACGTGCACCACTGATCAACCACCCGCGAGCCGAGCGGCGCACGCTCAGAGGCGCTGCTGGGTGGCCGTGCGGAGGGGGTTAGTGAGTGGTGGGTGTCCGCCGGGCCCCACTCCAGGCCGGTGGTTACTCCGTGGTTGCTGCGACGGCGATGTCGGTGTTGTCGGAGAAGAGGCCGTCGATGCCGGTTTTGCGGTAGGTGGCGATTTCGGCGAAGAGGTTGCCGGAGTCGCTGGGGACCGTGGAGCTGCGGAGGTTCGTGGGGAGGAAGGAGTTCTCGACGCGGAAGGTGTAGGGGTGGACGACGAGGCCGGCCTTGTGGGCGTCTTGGACGAGGGTGGTGGGTCGGCCCAGGTTGCCGGTGGCGTCGAGGGGGATGACCTGGTCCTTGGACGGGCCGACGCCGTCGGCGTAGGTGGCGACCTCGCGGAGGCCGCGGGCGGAGACGACGTCGGCGTAGGTGCGCTTGTCGCCGGCGACGACGAAGTCGTACGGCGCGCCCGCGGAGCTGGTCAGCTGGACGAGCGGGACGCGGAGCTGCTTGTCGAGGGACTTCAGGTTCGCGACCTCGAAGGACTGGACGTAGACCTTGGCGTCGGAGCGGTTCAGGTTGTTGCGGTTCAGGACCTTGACCAGTTCCGGCTCGAGGGCGAGGCCCTGCTGCTGGAAGTACGTCGGGTGCTTGGTCTCCGGGTAGATCCCGATCGGGCGGTTCAGCTCGCGGGACAGCCGCTTGGTGAGGTCGATGACCTCCTGCAGCGTGGGGATCTGGTAGCGCCCGTTGAAGACCGTGTTGTGCTGGCGGATCGCCGGGATCCGCTCGGTGGCGCGCAGGGTCTTCAGCTCCTTCAGCGTGAAGTCCTCGGTGAACCAGCCGGTCAGCGCGACGCCGTCGAGCATCTTCGTCTTGCGCCGGTTGGTGAACTCCGGGTGCTGCGCGACGTCGGTGGTGCCGCCGATCTCGGGCTCGTGCCGGGTGACCAGGACGTGGTCCTTGGTGGTCACCAGGTCGGGCTCGATGTAGTCCGCGCCCATCCGCGCCGCCAGCTCGTACGACGCCAGCGTGTGCTCCGGCCGGTAGCCGGACGCACCGCGGTGCCCGACGACCACGAAGTCGTCGTGCTTGCCGGACGCCGAGGCGGCACGGGAGTCGGTGGCCGCAAGGCCGGACGCGGCGCGCGAGTCGGTGGCCGCAAGGCCGGACGCGACGCGCGAATCGGTGGCCACCGCGCCGGACGCCGCGCGCGAGTCGGCGCCCGAGCCGGACACCTGCGGGACGACCAGCGCCGCGCCGACGGCCAGCGCCGAGGCGCCGATCGCGACGAACTGCCGGGACAGCTTCATCGGGGTTCTCCTCACTGCTCAGGGGAATTGCGCAAACGATCAGGCCGCCCGGCATCCACCGAGCGGCCGCCACAGGTCGTCCCGGCCACCGCGCGGTGAACGATCCACCCGGTACCGAGCGACAGGAGGTGTCCACCCCACCGCGTCGGCCGCCCGCCCGGCCGGGGCCCGGCGGGAGCCTGGCGAGCGCCGAGCAAGGCCCGAGCGAGGGCCGGCGGGGCGCTCGGCAGCCGAACACCTCCTGTCGCTCGGTCCGCGTCAGGCCGGCGAGGCCGCCTGGAAGGAGGTGGTACGGATCACCGGCC
Source organism: Kribbella sp. NPDC051770 (assembly GCF_040681455.1). Taxonomy (NCBI): domain Bacteria; kingdom Bacillati; phylum Actinomycetota; class Actinomycetes; order Propionibacteriales; family Kribbellaceae; genus Kribbella; species Kribbella sp. NPDC051770. Next base: position 203,710 of record NZ_JBFAYT010000002.1, read on the forward strand.
CCACCGTCGCCACGCAGCGCACGGGTTGCTAGCGTCCGAAGTACAGCCAGTCGAGTTCCCAAGGAGCGTGTCGTGAGCACTACCCCCGTGAAGGTGGCCGTCACCGGCGCCGCCGGTCAGATCGGTTACAGCCTGCTGTTCCGGATCGCCAGTGGTGCGCTGCTGGGCCCGGACACCCCGGTCGAGCTGCGGCTGCTGGAGATCACCCCGGCGCTGAAGGCGCTGGAGGGGGTCGTGATGGAGCTCGACGACAGCGCGTTCCCGACGCTGGCCGGGGTCGAGATCGGCGACGACCCGAACGTCATCTTCGACGGTGCGAACGTCGCCCTGCTGGTCGGCGCCCGTCCGCGCACCAAGGGCATGGAGCGCGGTGACCTGCTCGAGGCCAACGGCGCGATCTTCACCGGCCAGGGCAAGGCGCTGAACGACCACGCCGCCGACGACATCCGGATCACCGTCACCGGCAACCCGGCCAACACCAACGCGCTGATCGCGAAGAGCAACGCCCCGGACATCCCGGCCGAGCGGTTCTCCGCGCTGACCCGCCTGGACCACAACCGCGCGCTGGCGCAGCTGGCCCGCAAGACCGGCACGCACGTGACGGACCTGAAGAAGCTGACCATCTGGGGCAACCACAGCGCGACCCAGTACCCGGACATCTTCCACGCCGAGGTGGCCGGCAAGAACGCGGCCGAGGTCGTCAACGACCAGGCCTGGCTGGAGAACGACTTCATCCCGACCGTGCAGAAGCGCGGCGCGGCGATCATCGAGGCTCGCGGCGCGTCGTCGGCGGCGTCCGCGGCGGCGGCGACGATCGACCACACCCGGGACTGGCTGCGCGGTTCGGCCGACGGTGACTGGCTGTCGATGGCGGTCGTGTCCGACGGCTCGTACGGCGTACCGGAGGGCCTGATCTCGTCGTTCCCGGTGACCACCAAGGACGGCAACTGGGAGATCGTCCAGGGCCTGGAGGTCAACGACTTCTCCCGCGGCCGGATCGACGCCAGCACCGCCGAGCTCGGCGAGGAGCGCGACGCGGTGAAGGCGCTCGGCCTGATCGGCTGACCGAAAGCACACAGCCGAAGGCCCCCGGGGATTCCCCGGGGGCCTTCGTCGTCCCTACCGCAACCGGTACGCGTTGAGCACGGTCTGCGCGCCCGCGTTCCCGTTCTGGTCGACGACCAGCGACTTCAGCGACACCGTCGATCCCGCCGGAGTCTTGAAGATCGCCTTGTACTTGCCCTTCCCCGCCGGTACGACGCTCGCCGCCTGCCAGGTCTTCCCAGCGTCACCCGACACGTGCACGACGACCGACTTCACCGGCGTCACCTTCGCACCAGCGGCGCTGCTGACCGCGAGGTCGAGCACGCTGACCGGCAGCCGCTTCACCGCGTTCCGCTCGTCGACCCGCGGGGTGAACCGGACGGCCTTCATCGGCAGCAGCTCCGCCGCACCGCTCTGCTGGGAGCTGAACGTCCAGACCCCCTCCATCCGGTTGGCCAGCTGCAGCATCGGCCGGTCCTGCACGATCTCCACCCGGTACGCCGCCCGCCCGGCGGGAAGATCCTCCAGCCAGAGCTGCCCGGGCACCGGCGACTCGCCCTGCAGCTTCCCGTCCCGGAACACCTTGGTGCTGCTGCCCGGCCCGACCTCGTCGGACATCCCGTCGTGCCCGTCGCCGTCCCCGTTCGGGAACACGAACAGGTCCATCAGGTTGCCCTCGCGGTAGGACCCGCCGCCGGCGACGTCGATGGTCGCGACCGCCGCGCCCCAGCGTTCGCCGTACGACGTACCGGGCCGGTAGGTCTTGTCGGTGAACGAGTAGGACAGCGGGAAGGTGTAGAACTCGCCGTCGTCGACGAACGTGTTCAGCTGGGCCGCCCAGGTGACGTTCCTGGCGTCGACCAGGTGGGTGACCCGGCGCGGTGCGCTGAACGGGATCGGCCAGCCCGACATGCTCATCGACATCCCGGGCAGGATCCCGAACCGCTCGTCGAAGAGCTGCTGCCCGGGGTGGTCGGCGGTGTAGAGCGTCGACAGCCTGGCCAGCTCCTGGTCGCGGACCGTCCGCTGGTACCCGGTGAAGTAGCTGCCGGTCCGCCCCTGCAGCAGCGTGTACGTGTACGGCGTGTCGAGGAAGTCGCCGTTCTTGCCCGGCACGCCCCAGCGCGACGCGGCGAACGAGGTCATCTCGCCGGTCGGTGCCGCCGGGCCCATCGAGCCCACGAAGACCTGGCCGAGGTCGGCCGCGAAGGTCGAGTTGCCCTGCACGAAGTCCCCGATCGCGCGCTCGTAGCCGAGCTCGACGCGCGCGAGCCGCGCATCGGCCCGCGGCACGGTGATCCGGACCGGCCCGGCCTTGCGCGCGTCCACTGCGACGGTGGTCGCCTTGTCGACGACGAGCCGCGGCCAGACCAGCTGGTAGACGCGCTCCTTCGCGTCCATCAGGTTGCCGTCGACGAAGTACTCGCCCTTGGGCAGCCGCAGTTTCGCGGTGCCCTGCGCGTCGGTGATCACCTCGACGAACCGGACGCCGTCGAGGCCGAGCATCGTCGTGTAGTTGACGTCGGTGCCCTGGCCGTCCGGGCCGAGGTGCTTGACCGTGACGTCGTAGCTCTCGACCTCCTTCTCGACCGCGAGCGGGACGCTCAGGCTGGTCCCGCCGCCGGTGGCGACCAGGCGGCCGGCGTACTGGCCGTCGGGGCCCTGGTGGCGGGTGTCGGAGGTGACGGCGACCGACGCGGTGCCGCCCGCGGGCACGGTGACCTTGCTCGCCGCGAGCTTGAACGCGCTGGACGGCTTGCCGTCCGGTCCGGTCGCGGCGACCTGCAGCTGCAGCGTGACGGCTGCCTGGCCGAGGTTGCGCAGGGCAACCTGTTTGGTGACCGGCTTGTCGTCGGTGTGCGGCCAGAGCGCCTTGCCGAACGAGATGCTGCCCGGCGTCGCCGTCAGCGACTGGGTGATCGCCTTGCCGGCGTCGACCCGCCCGGCGCCCTGCTGGAACACGGTCTGCCCGGCGATCTCCTTCGCCGACGCCATCACGACCGGCTTGAGCTCGGCGGCCTTCCAGGCCGGGTGCTGCTGGGCGAGGAGCGCGGCCGTCCCGGCGACGTGCGGGGTGGCCATCGACGTACCGGAGAGCTTCATGTACTGCGTACCGACCGGCTCGCCGATGTCGGCGCCCTTGGCCCGGGCCGCGACGATGTCCACGCCCGGGCCGGTGACGTCGGGTTTGATCGCGCCGTCGCCGACCCGCGGACCGCGGCTGGAGAACTCCGCGAGCTGGTCTGACCTGTCGACCGCGCCGACGGTCAGCGCCGCGTCGGCGCTGCCCGGCGAGGAGATCGAGCCGTCACCCGGCCCTTCGTTGCCCGCAGCAACGACAAACAGCGTGCCGGTCTGCGCGGTGAGCTTGTTGATCGCCGCCTCGATCGGGTCGACGTCGGGGGTGTCCGGGCCGCCGATGCTGAAGTTGACGACCTTGGCCTTCTGCTCGACCGCGGCCCACTGCAGCCCGGCCAGCATCGCCGAGTCGGTGCAGCTGCCGCTGCCGTCGCAGACCTTGCCGTCGAGCAGCGTCGCATCCGGCGCGACCCCCTTGTACTTGCCGCCGGACGCGGCTCCCGAGCCGGCCACCGTCGACGCGACGTGCGTGCCGTGCCCGAACTGGTCGCCCGCCGGGTCGGTGGTGAAGTTCTTGGTGGCGCCGATCCGGCCCTTGAAGTCCGGGTGCGCCGGGTCGATGCCGGTGTCCAGGATCGCGACCTTGACGCCCTTGCCGGTGAACCCGGCCTGCCAGGCCTTCGGCGCGCCGATCTGCGGGACCGACTGGTCGAGCAGCACCTTGCGCTTGGCGTCCAGCCAGACGTGCGCGATCCCGGCGGCGTCCCGGTTCTGCCCGGTCAGCTGCCGGAGGAACTGCCCGGCCGACTTCTTGTCCACCGTGACCGCGCTCGCGCCGATCGCCGGCAGCTCCTTCGTGACTGTTGCCGATGGCAACTTCGAGGACCGGCTCCGGGTTGCCACGATCAGCGGGATCGTCGCCGACCGCTGGTCGTCGTACCCCATCTCCAGCAGGCCGGACACGTCGAACAGCCGCCGGTCGAGCTTGCCCGCCGTCACCACCGAGCTGACGTCGAGCGGAAGCACCGTCAGCCGGCCGTGCGAGCGCTGCAGCTTGAACACCACCTTGTCGCGGCCGGGACCTGGCGCGACGGAGGCCTTTCGCAGGTCCCCTCCGCGCACCGTCACCCTGTCCCCCGTGACCAGCGTGACGACTCGGTCCTTCCCGGCCTGCGCGCCCGGCTCAGGCGCGGTGTGCGCCTGCGCTCCAGGCCCTTGCACCAAACCGATCGCGAGCGCTCCGGTCAGCACACCGGTTGCGATCGTCAACCATTTCCTGCCGTGCTCCATCTCCTGATCTCCCCTCCGTCGGTGACCACACGGGTACGACGCGTGCCCGGCGGAAAAAGATGCTCCGGATCTCGAGCCCTGCCCTTTCGGACAGGTTCAGCGGATCATCCAGGCCCCGATCACGGTCTGGTCGGTGCTGTTGCCTGCGGCATCCACCGTCCGAGCCCGCAGCGCCACCGACGGTCCGGCCGGTGTCGGGAACACCGCGCGGTACTCGTCGGCACCGACCCGTACGACGCGCGCCGGCCGCCAGGTCTTCCCCGCGTCACCCGACACCTGCACCGACAACTCCCGTACGGCGGGCAACCGAACGCCCGGCGCACCCTGCAGCCGCACGGGAAGCACCGTCACCGGCGACCGCCGCACCGTGTTCCGCGCGTCTACGTCCGGCAGGTACCGCACGGTCCGGATCGGGAACTGCTCCTGCTCACCACCGGCCGACCGGAACGTCGCGACCAGGTCGGTCCGGGTGGACAACCACGACACCGACCGGGTCATCGACGTCTCGAACCGGTACGCCGCCGGCTCCGCCGGAACGTCGCTCACCTCGGCGTACCCGAAGTCCGGCAACTCGCTGAGCAGCTTCCCGTCCCGGTAGAGCTTGCTGCTCGCGCTGTCCGGCGTGGCCGTGAACCAGCCGTGCCCGTCCGCGTCGGCCTGCGGGTAGATCCCGATCACCAGATCCCCGCCGGCCCGCTCGGCGATCGCCGGCAGCGGGACCAGGGCAGCCGCGTTCCAGCGCTCCCGATGGACCGTGCCGGCGGCGTACCGGACCGTTTCCTCGGCGGACTGCGTGATCTCCTGCCGATCCGCGTTGAGCTCGGACAGCTGCCGCTCCCAGTCGTACCCCGGTTCGAACAGCACCCGTGTGGTCGCCGGGGTGGCGAAGCGGGTCAGCGGACTCGCGGAGATGTAGACACCCGGCAGCGACACCAGCAGGCTGCGGGTGATCTCGCGCTCCGAGGTCGCGTTGATCTGCTGGTGCACCGTGGCCAGGTCACGGTCGCGCAGCACTCGGCGGAGTCCGGTGTAGAACGCACCGGGCCGGAGGTCGGCGACGGCGTACTGGTACGGCGTGTTGGTGCTGGACCCGTCGGCGGCCGGCTTCGAGAGGAACGCCATCAGGCTGCCGGTGAAGCGCTCGGGCACCTCGTCCGGGCCCTGCTGGGCGCTGAACAGCCGGTCCTCGGGGTCGACCATCATGCCGAAGTTGAACCAGACCTGCCCGTCCGCGCTGCGCCGGTCGTGCGCGAGCAGCATCAGCCCGGCGCGGGCGCCCGGTTGGGCGGCCGCGGTGACCTTCACCTCGCGGGTCTTGCGCAGGTCGAAGGTGACGGTGACGTCGCGGTCGAGCACGGCGACCGGGCCGGTCACGTCGTACGCGTCGTCGCCAGGTCCTTCGGCGTGTGGGGTCACCAAGCCCGCGTCGACGGCGTACTCGCCCTTCGGCAGCCGGAGCTGGGCGTTGCCCGGGAGGTCGCGGACCTGGCCGGCGGCGAAGTCGAGCAGCGTCGCGTACGCGTCGGTTGCCAGCTCGCCGTCCGGGCCGATGGTCCGGACGGTCAGCGTGTGGCTCTCGACCTCCTTGTCGACGGCGAGCGCGGTGACGATACGGATTTGGTTGCTAATGGCAACGATTTGGCCGCTGTAGAGCCCGTCGGGGCCGGTGTGCCGGGTGTCGACGGTCGCCTGGACCGTCGCCGTGCCGCGGGCCGGGACGGTGAGCGTCGTCGCGGACAGCTTCAAGGCGCCGGCCGGGGCCGGTTCGCCGTCCGGGCCGGTCAGCTGTCCGGCGATCGCCAGGGTGACCGGGCTGTCGCCGAGGTTCCGGTACGTCGCCGTCCGGGTGATCGGGGTGTCGTCGGTGTGCGGCCACTGCACGGCGCCGAAGCCGAGGCTGACCGGGTCCGCGACGACGGTCTGCGTGATCGCGCGCGCGACGTCGATCCGGCCTGCGCCCTGCTCCATCGCGGTCTGATCGCCGTGCGGCTCGGCGGACGCGACCAGCGATGCCTTCAGCTCAGCGGCTTTCCACGCCGGGTGCTGCTGCGCGAGCAGCGCCGCCGCACCGGCGACGTGCGGGGTCGCCATCGAGGTGCCGGAGGCCGCCAGGTAGTGCTCGTCGGCGGACGTCCCCGCCGGTGTGCCGACGCCGGGTGCCTCCGCCAGTGCGCCGGCGCCGGGTGCCTCTGCCGCTGCGCCTGCGCCGGGCGCTTCCGCCGGTGCGCCTGCGCCGGGTGCCTCCGCCGGTGCGCCGGCGATGGACGCCTCCCCCGGTACGCCGTGCGCGCGGGCCGCGACGATGTCGATCCCGGGGGCGGTGACGTCGGGCTTGATCGCGCCGTCACCGGCGCGGGGGCCGCGGCCGCTCAGGTCGGCGAGCTGGTTCTCCTTGTCGACCGCGCCGACGGTCAGCGCGGCGTCCGCGCTGCCGGGCGAGCTGACCGTCCCGGCGCCCGGGCCGGCGTTGCCTGCAGCGATCACGAAGAGGGTTCCGGTCTGGGCGGTGAGCCGGTTGACGGCGGCCTCGACCGGGTCGATCCCGGGGAGGTCCTCGGCGCCGAGGCTGAGGTTCACGACCTTCGCCTTGACCTCGGTCGCGGCCCACTCCAGGCCCGCCAGGATCGCGGAGTCCGGACAGCCGTTCCGTGCGCACACCTTGCCGTCGTACAGGGTGGCGCCGGAGGCGACGCCGCGGTACTTGCCCTGGGAGGCGGCGCCGGTACCGGCGATCGTGGAGGCGACGTGGGTGCCGTGGCCGGTCTGGTCGCCGTCGGGTTCGGTGGTGAAGTTCTTGCGCTGAGCAACCTGTCCGGCGAGATCGGGGTGGGTGCTGTCGATGCCGCTGTCGAGGACGGCGACCGAGACGCCCTTGCCGCTGTAGCCGGCCTGCCAGGCCGCGGGGGCGCCGATCTGCGGGACCGATCGGTCGAGCGTGGGTTGGCGTACGCCGTCCAGCCAGATCTTGTCGATGCCGCTATTCGCCGTGAGGCCGGTGGTCTTCGGGAGCTTGACGGCGGCGCCGTTGATCACCGGGAACTCGCGGGCAATCTTCGCGCCGGACGGGAGGGCGGCGCGGGTGCGGCCGGCGTACGTGATCAGGAGTGGAGTCTGCGGGCTGCGGGCGTCGTCGTACCCGGCGGCCGCGAGTCCTGCGGCGTCGAAGAGACGGCGGTCGAGGCGCCCGGCGGCGATCAGGGGGCGGACATCGGAGGGGATGACGAGGCGCTTGCCGCGCGAGTTCTGGGTGCTGAAGGTGATGCCGCGGCGGCCCGGGCCGGGCTCGACGGACTGGTTGCCGTCGGCGCGCAACGTGACGCGGTCACCGGTGATGAGCGTGACGGTCTGGTGCTTCTGAGGCGGCTGCCATCCGGCCGTGGATGGTGGCGTCGTGGCGTTGGCGGTCCCGGGCGGTACTGCCGCGGACACCACCAAGGCGATCAGCGCGGCTGCTGCGGCGAACCTCATACGTGCTCCCGTCGTCCACGCGGCTCAGGGCGGAGCCGCTGTGCCCGGTCTGACGCACCGGGGACGACGAAAGGTTGGTCAGCCGCGCGGAACGATCAGCCCGAGCACGAGGATCGCCGCGCCCGCCCCGATCAGCAGGCCGGTGTCGAACATCCGGCCACGGACATGCAGCAGCCCGGCCTGGTCGTCGCTCAGCACCGCCCGCAGGAGCCCGGCCAACACGACACTGCCGGAGACGGTGAGGATGCCGTTGAACCAGTCGTAGAAGGTGAGCATCACCAGACCGACAAGCCCTGCCACGAGGACGACAGCCAACGGCCACTCACTGCGCCTGGGCTCGGTCGCGGCCGCCATCACGGAGCTCCGGGGAAAGCGAGAGCGGTCGCCGCGGTCGCGGTCGCCGGATGCGCGGTCGCGTTCGCCGCGTGCGCGGTGTCGCGGGGAGCGCGCGAGGTCGCGACACCGCCGGGCGCGCGCGAAGTGCTGCCGCGAGCGGGCGCCGTGCTGCCCTGCGCGGGCGCGGTGGCGCCGGGCGCGGCGCTGCCGGGCGCGGGTGCGGCGCCGCGGGTAGCCGGCGAGGTCATGCGGTGGCTGCTTCGGCTGCTTCCACCACGTTGGTGAGGAGCATCGCGCGGGTCATCGGGCCGATCCCGCCGGGCATCGGGGCGATCCAGGCGGCGGCCTCGCGGGCGGCCGGGGCGATGTCGCCGACGATCTTGCCCTCGGCGCTGCGGCTGGTGCCGACGTCGAGCAGGACCGCGCCGGGCTTGACCATGTCGGCGGTGATCAGACCGGCCGAGCCGGCCGCGGCGATCACGATGTCGCCGGTGCGGACCACCGACGCCAGGTCCTTGGTGCCGGTGTGGCACTGGGTGACGGTCGCGTTCTCCGACTTGCGCGTGAACAGCAGCCCCATCGGGCGCCCGGCGGTCACCCCGCGCCCGACCACGACGACGTGCGCGCCGGCGATCGGTACGTCGTACCGGCGGAGGATCTCGACGCAGCCCTTCGGCGTACAGGGCAGCGGGCCGTCCTGGCCGAGGACCAGCTTGCCGAGGCTCATCGGGTGCAGCCCGTCGGCGTCCTTGAGCGGGTCGATCAGCCCGAGGATCGCGTTGGTGTCCACGTGCTTGGGCAACGGCAGCTGCACGATGAACCCGGTGCAGGCCGGGTTCTCGTTCAGCTCACGCACCTTCGCCGCGATCTCGTCCTGGGTCGCCGTGTCCGGCAGCTCCACCTCGATCGAGGAGATCCCGACCGCCGCACAGTCCCGGTGCTTCCCGGCGACGTACGCCCGGCTGCCCGGGTCGTCCCCGACCAGGATCGTCCCGAGCCCGGGCACAACCCCCTGCTCGGCGAGCTTGGCCACCCGGACCTTCAGCTCGTCCTTGATCGCCGCCGCCGTCGCCTTACCGTCCAAAACCTGAGCCGTCACAACACCGGAGTCTGCCACGCCTCCCACTCACCCCACGCGCCACCCGACACCAACCGCCGACAACTACTTGAACCCACCGCAGCCCCGCGCCCACCACGATCCGCCCACACCCACCACCTCGCCTCCAGTCCCCACAGCAAGTACCAGCCCCCGCTGCCCTCCCACCCCTCTCTCCATCCCCAACCCCGAACCTCCGGCTCCTCACCACCTCACAAACCCACCCACCACCTCAACCACCCGCCACATCTCCCCTCGGGAGACGCCACCGGGTGAGGGGAACCCGATGGACTCACCCGCCTGGGCCCGCCCCAGGGCACCCCAAGCGGAGCGCATTCGGATGGGTGCTACTCGGGTGGGCACACCTCAGGCACGCTCGCCCCGGGGCCCAAGCGGGCGCACCAGGAGTGGCCACCACTCAGGTGGGCACATCTCAGGCGAAACGACCCGCGACGTGAACCCCGATGGGCTCGCCAGGCTGGACCCGCCTCAGGGGACCCCGGGCGGGTACGCCTCAGGCAGGCGCGAGCCCGCCCCGGGGGCACCCGGCACACCCGGGCGGGTGCCACTCGGGTGTGCACACCTCATGCGGACGACCCGCGAGCCGAACCCCGGCGGGGACAGTCCAGCGTGGAGTGAACCCGGCGACCACGACACAGCGTGGGTGAACCCCGGCGGGACGCCCCCGGGCGGAGCGGCGACCAAGCGCGCTGAACCCCGGTCGAACCGACCCCGCGAGCTTGCTCGCCTCCAGTCCCCACCACCTCTCCTCCCCCAGTCCCCACAGCAAGTACCAGCCCCCGCTGCACTCCCACCCCTCTCTCCACCCCCACCCCAAACCCCCGGCTCCTCACCACCCCCACAAACCCACCCACCACCTCAACCACCCGCCACATCTCCCCCTCGCGATACGCCCACGCAGGTGAGGTGAAGCACAATCCTGACCGATCGGTTGAATACTGGCCGATCGGTCAGGCAAGCTGGTTGACATGGCAGAGAGCACCCCCGCGCGGGAGCGGACCCGGCGCGAGATCGAGCAGCAGGCCGTGGCGCTGTTCGCTAGCAAGGGGTACAGCGCGACCTCGTTGCAGGACATCGCGACCGCCGCCGGGTGCTCGAAGGCGACCGTGCTCTACCACTTCAACGGCAAGGCCGCCGTGCTGGCTGCTGCGCTGGAGCCGTCGAAGCAGGCGTTGAAGGTCGTGATCGCCGAGGCCGAGCAGTTGCCGGCCGACGAGGCTCAGGAGCTGGCGATCGTGCGGTTCAGCGAGCTCGCGGTCGGGGCTCGTGGGCTGATCGCCGTGCTGTCCGACATCCTGCCGACGATGGACGGGATGCCCGAGTTCGCCGAGCTGATCAGCGAGGGCATCCGGCTCACCGAGATCATGGCCGGCCAGAGCCACGACCAGCTGGAGCTGGACGTGGCGAAGTTCGCCGTCAACGGGTTGCTCGGCGAGTGCCGGCACCCGGGAGAGCGCTCCGACGCGGAGCTGCTCGAGCTGTGCAACACCGCTCTGCGCCGGCTGCTCCGTCCGCCGGCGACCAGCGAACCGGCCCTCGGCGCCACCTCGCCGGCGACCGAAGTCTGATTCCCCTGCCCGCCCGGACCATCCGAAACGGACGTACTGACTGATGGCGAATCTCCTGTACCGGCTCGGCCGGTTCTCCTACCAGCGGCGGCGGCTCGTCGCCTCGCTCTGGGCGGTGGTGCTGGTCCTGCTCGGGGTCGGCGCGCTGACCCTGGGCGGCCAGACCGCGAACACGTTCTCGATCCCGGGCACCGAGTCGCAGCGCGCGCTCGACGCGCTGGCCAAGGACCTGCCGGCCGCCAGCGGCGCGTCCTCGAGCGTCGTGGTCAAGGCCCCGGCGGGCAAGACGCTGATGGACCCGGCGGTCAAGGCCGCGGTCGGGGTCACCGTCGCGAAGGTCGCGAAGGTCCCCGAGGTGGTCGGCGCCGTCGACCCGTACACCGCGCGGGCGATCAGCCCGGACGGGACGACCGGGCTGATCCAGGTCCAGTTCGCGAAGTCCGCCGACCAGCTCTCCGAGGAGAGCACCAAGGCGTACGACGGACTGAACGCGCTCAGCACCGGTGACCTGCGGGTCGTCCCGGGCGGTGCGGTGGTCGGCGGGCCGCCGGAGATCGGCAGCACCGAGGTGATCGGTGTCGCGATCGCCGCGGTCATCCTGGTGATCACCTTCGGCTCGCTGGTCGCCGCGGGCATGACGTTGCTGACGGCACTGATCGGCGTACTGGCCGGGATGGCCGGCCTGTTCCTGGTCACCGCGTTCACCGAGGTCTCCTCGACCGCGCCGATCCTCGCGCTGATGCTCGGCCTGGCCGTCGGGATCGACTACGCGCTGTTCATCAGCTCGCGGCACCGGTCGCAGCTCGCCGAGGGGATGGACCCGGAGGAGTCGGTGGCACGCGCCACGGCGACCGCGGGGTCGGCCGTCCTGTTCGCCGGTGCGACCGTCGTGATCGCGCTGGCCGGGCTGAGCCTGGTCGGCGTACCGTTCCTGACCGCGATGGGCCTGGCCGCGGCCGCGACCGTGCTGACCGCCGTACTGGTCGCTCTGACGCTGCTGCCGGCGATGCTCGGCTTCGTCGGCAAGCGGGTGCTGCCGCGCAAGCTGCGCCACCACGGCGCGCACGCCGCCGAGCCGGTCGAGGTCAAGGAGGGCTTCGGTTTCCGCTGGGCCCGGCTGGTGACCCGCTTCCGCGTCCCGATCGTTGCCCTGGGCATCCTCGGGCTCGGTGCGCTGGCGCTGCCGGTGCAGGACATGCGGCTGGCGATGCCGGACGGCGCGACCGCCGCGGAGAACACCAACCAGCGGATCGCGTACGACCTGTCCGCGGCGGCCTTCGGCCCCGGCTCGAACGGGCCGCTCGTGGTGGTCGTGAAGACGCCGAACGCGCAGCAGTCCGAGGCCCTGGTCGGTCAGGTGCTCGGGCTGACCAAGAACTTCAAGGACATCGTCGCGGCCCAGCCCGGCCCGGCCAGCCAGGACGGCGCGACCCGGCTGATCAGCGTGATCCCGGCCAGCGGGCCCGCGAGCGAGCAGACCGCCGACCTGGTCGGTGACCTGCGCGACTCGCTGAAGCCGCTGTCGGTGAACGGCGCGGACGTGTCGGTCACCGGCAACACCGCGATCGGGGTGGACGTGTCGCAGAAGCTGACCGACGCGCTGCCGACGTACCTGCTGGTCGTGATCGGGTTGTCGTTCCTGCTGCTCCTGCTGGCGTTCCGGTCGATCCTGGTGCCGCTGAAGGCGACGCTGGGCTTCCTGCTGACGATCGGCGCGACGTTCGGGATCACCGTCGGGGTGTTCCAGCTCGGCTGGGGCGCGGCGCTGTTCGGGGTGGACTCCCCGGGCCCGCTGGTCAGCTTCCTGCCGATCATCATGATGGGCATCCTGTTCGGGCTGGCGATGGACTACGAGGTGTTCATCGTGTCCCGGGTCCGGGAGGAGTTCGTGCACGGCAAGCACGCGACCGAGGCGACGATCGCCGGCGTCGGGCACGGCGCCCGGGTGGTGACCGCGGCCGCGCTGATCATGGCGGCGGTGTTCGCGGGCTTCATCCTGGTGCACGACCCGATCATCAAGACGATCGGCTTCGGGCTGACCGTCGGCGTGCTGATCGACGCGTTCGTGGTCCGGATGACGATCGTGCCCGCGGTGCTGTCGCTGCTCGGCGACCGGGCCTGGTGGTTCCCGAAGTGGCTGGACCGGATCACCCCGAAGGTCGACATCGAGGGCGAGTCGCTGCGCGTGGACGAACCGAAGGACAAGCAGCTCGTCGAAGCCTGACGAGGCCGGGCGCGCCGCGGGTCGGCTGCGGCGCGACCGGTACGGCGGGAGCCTGATCGAGCAGGGCGTGGCCGACCCGGCCACGCCCTAGTCTCGGGCCATGGCCGACCTGCCCGAGGACCTGCGGATCCTGCTCAGCGACGACCGTCCGTACCTGCACCTGTTCGGGCCCGACGCGCCCTGGCCGTTCCCGGACGGCTGGCTGGAGGACACCCGGGCGCGGGCGACCGCCCTGGTCCGCGACCCGGCCTTCGAGCGCTTCACACTCACCGGCAAGCTCGCCCGCTCGTACCTGCGCGAGGACGCACCGGTGCTGGCGGCAACGTTCCACGACCTGAACGCCCTGCTCTACGCACCGCTCAGCATCGTCAGCGGCCCCGGCGCGAACCAGCTGTCGCTGCTGATGGAGGAGTTCCGCACCGAGCCCACCACCCCGTTCAAGTTCGACAGCTGGCTGACCAAGAGCCGGATGGAGCTGCCGGGGAGCTGGTTCGCCAAGCTGGGCGCAGCTCCCGGGCTCCGCGAGCGGCTGGTCGAGTTCTGCCGCCAGGGCCTCGACCTGTACCGCGGCGTCGAGCCCTTCGAGCCGCGTCGGACGTTCCTGGCCGGCCTGTTCGATCGCGTCGCCGAGGACCCCGACCTGCTCCGCGCCCACCGCGAGCTCCCGTACGACGAGCTGAAGGAGCTGTGGCTCACCGAGCTGTGCGCGGGCGACGAGGCATTCGCCGTACTGCCTGAGCAGTCGGACAACCCGCTCGAGCTGCTGATCTGGGCCATGACACGGCTGCGCACGGCGTACGCCGAGGTCTCGGCGGTCACTCCGGAGCGGGAGCAGTCGTTCGAGCTGCACCTGGCCGAGCTGCTGCACCAGGTCGGGCGGATCGACGTACCGGCTGGGCTGCTGTTCGCCGGAGTGAGTACGGCGGAGGTGCAGGAGCACTTCGACGAGCTGGCCAAGCAGCACGACCGGAAGGCGTGGCTCCGGCGTCAGGAAGGCTGGATGGCCCGCGCCTGCGAGGCCGGCGCCGCGCACGCGGCGCGGCGCTGGCTGGGCGCGATGTACCAGGTCGGCGGTTGTCTCGCCGGGCTGCCGGGCTGGCCGGTCGCGTCGGACCACCTCAACCTGCCGCGGCGGTACCTGCGCAACCTCCGGACGCTGTACGACCTGCGCTCGGCGGCGCGCCAGCACACCGTCGCAGCGGCCGGCTCCGACCCGATGGGCGAGCTCGCGGGGATGGTCGGGCTGACCGCGGTCAAGCAGCAGATCGGCGAGCTGGTCGCCGAGGCGAAGGTCGCCGGGCTGCGGACCGGGGCCGGGATGACGATCACCCGGCGAACGCGGCCGCTGCTGTTCGTCGGGCGGCCGGGGACCGGGAAGTCGACCGTCGCGCGACACCTCGCGACGGCGTACCGGCAGTTCGGGCGGCTGACCTCCGGGCACGTCGTGACCGTCGGCCGGTCGGACCTCACGACGGGCGGGGCCGTGCCGACGCCGGTCAAGGTGCAGAGCGCTGTCGCTCGCGCGGTCGGCGGCCTGCTGTACGTCGACGAGGCGCACCGGCTGAGCAAGCATCCGGACGTGCTGTCGGCGCTGGTGCAGGCGATGGACGAGCACCGCGACGACCTGGTGGTCGTGCTCGCGAGCTACCCGGACGCGGTCGACGAGCTGCTGGACAGCCATCCGGGGCTGCGCTCGCGGGTGGGGCGGGTGCTGACCTTCCCCGACTACACCGACGCCGAGCTGCTCACGCTGTTCCGGACCCTGGCCGGTACGGCGGGGTACGTGCTGGCCGGCGACGTCGCCGACCGGGTGCCGCTGCTGCTCAAGCGGTTGCCCAGGGCAATTGGTTTCGGGAACGCGCGAGCGGCCCGGTCGCTGCTGGAGCAGATCTCGGTCCGGCAGGCGGTGCGGATCGCGGCGCTGGCCGATCCTTCGCCGGAGCAGGTCCGCGAGCTGATCGCCGACGACCTGCCGCTGCTGGCGGCCGAGGTCGCCGGCGGTCCGGCTCCGGAGCAGCGCCGCTCCGCGCACGAGCAGCTCGAACGGATGGTCGGCCTGGCCGAGGTCAAGGACGCCGTCCGGCGACTGACCGCCGAGGCGGCCGCCGAGGTCCTGCGCGCCAAGGCCGGGATCCAGCCCATCGAGCAGTCCCGGCACCTGGTCTTCCTCGGCAACCCGGGCACCGGCAAGACGACGGTCGCGCGGCTGCTCGCCGAGATCTACCGCGACCTGGGCCTGCTCGGCAGCGGTCAGCTGGTCGAGGTGACCCGCACCGACCTGATCGCGGAGTACGTCGGCCAGACCGGGCCGAAGGTCCGCCGGGCCGTCGAGAGCGCGATCGGCGGCGTGCTGTTCATCGACGAGGCGTACGCGCTCGCCGACAACACGGCGTACAGCGCGGAGGCGATCGCGACGCTGGTGCAGCAGATCGAGCTGCACCGCGACGAGCTGGTGGTGGTGATCGCCGGCTACGCGAAGGAGATGAAGCGGCTGCTGGACGCCAACAGCGGGCTGCGGTCGCGCTTCCCGGTCACGCTGCGGTTCGCCGACTACTCGGTCGGCGAGCTGACCGGGATCTTCCGCGGGCTCGCCGAGGACGCCGGGTTCACGCTCGGCGACGGCGTAGCGGAGCGGGTCGGGCGGCTGCTCGGGCCGCTGCGGGGCCAGTACGGGTTCGGCAACGGTCGGGAGGCGCGCAGCGTGTTCGAGGCGACGGTCGCGCGGCAGGCGACGCGGATCGCCGAGCTCGACGTACCAGGTCTGGAGGAGCTGGCCGAGCTGCTGCCCGGTGATGTGCCGTCGAGCTGGCGGCAGCAGAGCGCGCCGCCGGTGGGGCAGTACCTGTAGGGAATCTTTCCCGGTCTTGCCGCCGTTGGGACGGATAGTTTATTCTTGAACTACCTGCTCAGCGAGGAGACCTCCATGCCTGCCGTCACCGTCAGCGACATCACCGTGCTGCCCCGCGTCCACCAGCCCGACCCGGCCGTGTCCCGCGAGCGCGCGGTCCGGTCGGTGACATCGGCGCCGAGCGGGTACGAGGGCGAGGGCTTCCCGGTCCGCCGGGCCTTCGCCGGGGTCGACCTGCGCGACCTGGACCCGTTCATCCACATGGACCAGATGGGTGAGGTCGAGTACGCGCCGGGCGAGCCGAAGGGCACGCCGTGGCACCCGCACCGCGGCTTCGAGACCGTCACCTACATGCTCGACGGGATCATGGAGCACCAGGACTCCCAGGGCAACGGCGGTGTGATCACCAACGGCGACACCCAGTGGATGACCGCCGGCAGCGGGCTGCTGCACATCGAGACCCCGCCGGAGCACCTGGTGACCAGCGGCGGCCTGTTCCACGGCATCCAGCTCTGGGTGAACCTGCCGCGGGCGCAGAAGTGGGCCCCGCCGCGCTACCAGGACATTCGCGGCGGCGACTCGGCCCTGCTGTCCACCCCGGACGGCGGCGCGCTGATCCGCGTCATCGCCGGCTCGGTCGACGGGCACGACGGCCCGGGCTCGACGCACACCCCGATCACGCTGGTGCACGCCTCGGTGAGCCCGGGCGCGGAGATGGTGCTGCCCTGGCAGCCGGACTACAACGCGCTCGTCTACGTGCTGGCCGGCCAGGGCACGGTCGGCGCCGAGCGGCGCCCGTTCCGCAAGGGCCAGCTCGCGCTGTTCGGCCCCGGCGACACGATCCGTACCCAGGCCGCGACCTCCCAGCCGCTGGCCGAGCCGAACCTCGACGTCCTGGTCCTCGGCGGCCGCCCGATCCGCGAGCCGGTCGCGATGGCCGGCCCGTTCGTGATGAACACCCGCGACGAGGTCGTCCAGGCCTTCGAGGACTTCCAGGCCGGCAAGCTCGGCACCATCCCCGCCGTCCACGGCGCCCCGACCGAGCTGCGCGAGTCGAACTGACCCCGCGCCATTGACCCCACCGCCGGTGTAGACCGGTTGGTGGGGTGGTGCGGATGCGTCGGGTGCTGTTGGTTCTGGTGCTGCTGGTCGCTGGGTGTTCCTCGCCGGCCGACGTACGGGTCGAGGTGGAGCCGACGGCGCTCGCAGACGCCGCCGCGCACGTGAAGGTGAGCGGGCTGGGGAGCGGCGACGCGGTCGAGATCGTGGCGGAGACCGCTGACTCCGCGGGCAAGGTCTGGAAGGCTGCGGCGACGTACAAGGCCGACGGGCACGGTGTCGTCGACCTCGACCGGGCCGCACCGACCGGCGGGAGCTACGCCGGGGTCGATGGGATGGGCCTGTTCTGGGGGATGAACTCGCCGGACGGGGATCCTGAGCAGCAGTACTACCTGCCTGAGGTGTCCGACGGACTGCCTCGGTCGGTTGTGCGGTTCAGCGTGCGGGACGAGGACGGGAAGACGCTCGCGACGGCGACACAGACGCGGCGATTCTTGAACGACGGGGAGACCAACCGAACGCTGACACTGGCGCACGACAAGGTGGTCGGCCGGGTGTTCCTGCCGAAGCCTGACGGTCAGCGGCATCCGGGCGTGCTGCTGCTCGGCGGGTCCGAGGGCGGGATGAGTCTGACCCTCACGGCCGCGCTGCTGGCGGCGTACGGGTTTCCGTCGCTGACCGTCGCGTACTTCGGGGAGCCTGGGCTGCCGAAGACGCTGAAGCAGATCCCGCTGGAGTACTTCGAGACCGCGGCGAAGCTGCTCGCCGCGCAGCCTTCTGTGGATCCTAGACGGATGATCGCACTCGGCGTCTCGCGCGGCGCCGAGGCGTCGCTGCTGATGGCGCAGGACTTCCCGGCGCTGATCCACGGCGCCGTCCTCTACGCCCCGACCTCGAAGGTCGCGCCGGGTTTCCCCGACTACCTCTCCAAGTCCTGGACGCTGCACGGGACGCCGCTCGCCGAGGACCTGATCCCGGTCGACCGCGTCAGCGGCCCGGTGCTCGCCGTCGCCGGTACGGCGGACGGCGTCTGGCAGTCGGCTCCGGCCGCCCAGCTGATCACCACCGAGCTCGACGCGGCCCACAACCGCCATCCCCACAAGGCGCTGATCTACCCCGGCGCCGGGCACAACGTCGGCACGTATCCGTACGTCCCGCAGGGCACGCAGTTCTACGAGTCCGCGGCCCAGCACACGGCGTACCTCGGCGGCAGTCGTCCGGTCAACGCCGCCGCTCAGGCCGATGCCTGGCCGCAGGTGCTGGCGCTGCTGCGGGCGCTCTAGAAGTTGTCGGCCGCGATGTAGCGCGGGATTCGCTCGTCGTCCGGGTCGGCGCCGTACGCCGTCGCGAACTCGCGCGCTGTCGGCGGTCCGCCGTACTGGGGGTTGAGGCCGCCGGACAGGCTCTGGGTCATCACCGCTACGTCGACGTACGGGTCGCCGAGGCCGAGCCGGCTCAGATCCAGTACGCCGGTGCAGCGCAGCGTCTCCGGGTCGATCAGGACGTTGGGCAGGCAGTAGTCGCCGTGGGTGACCACGGTCGGCGTTCCGGGGAAGGGTGAGGTGAACGGGCAGTCGGTCAGCTCGTGCAGTTGCTGCAGGCAATCAATGACCGCGGCCAGTACGGCGGGACGCTCGGCCGCCGGCCACGGTTGGGAGGCGTCGCGGCCGGGGAGCGCGGAGGTCAGCATCCAGTCGTCGCCGCGGTCGAGCAGGCGTGGACAGCTGAAGCCCGTGGCGCTCAGCCAGGCGACGCGGTCGGCCTCGGCGGCGGCTTCGGGGCCGGCCTTGTAGTACAGGGTTTCCGTCCCGCGCTCGAGACGGACGACGGTCGCACCGGAGAAGCCGATGTGCACCTGCTCGGCGGTGTGCGCGCCGAAGCGGGTCGCGAGGTTGTCCACGGCGGCACCCTAGGCGATCGGCCCAGGGTGCCGCTCGTGGATTTCTCAGCGCAGGTTGCGGTGCAGCGCGGAGATCAGCTCGCCGTCGGCGGTGTCGCCGTCCAGCGACCAGATCATCGCGCCGCCGAGGCCGCGCTGGTTGATGTAGCGGGCCTTGCGGCGCATCTCGGTCGGGTCGTCGTAGGTCCAGAACGTCGTCCCGTCGAAGATCCAGGCGAAGCCGGCCTTCTCGTCGCGGTGCAGGGTGAACTGGCTCAGCTTCGACTTGAGCACCTTGTAGTCCTCGGTGCCGGCCTCGAACGTCCCCGGGGCGGCGGCCGTGGCGGGCTGGAAGAGTCCGTTGTTCTGGTTCGTCACGCCGGTCCAGCCGTGGCTGTAGAACGGGACGCCCATGACGAGCTTGTTCCGCGGCGCACCGCGGGACAGGTACGCGTCGATCGTGACCTGCGAGCTGAACTCGGCCGGAGCAGGATCACCGGCGGGTCCGTCGATCGCGGACTGCTGGTTGGTCTGCTGGTCCCAGGGGCCGTGGTAGTCGTAGCCCTGCGTCGTCCCGAAGGTCAGGTCCTTGAAGATCTTCTTGACCTCGAACCCGTTGTCCACCTGGGCCGGTGCGGCCGGGAGGAACGCCGACAGCGTGTAGCGGCCCTTGAACGGCCAGGACTGCCGGTCCAGCTGCTTGCGGTACTCGTGCACCAGACCGGTGAAGTTCTGCTTGTCCTCGGGCCGGATGATGTTGCCCGGGTTGCCCTCGCTGCCCGGCCACTCCCAGTCCAGGTCGATGCCGTCGAAGACGCCCTTCGCGGCGCCGGCCGGCAGGCCCGGCAGGTTGCCCTTGATCCACATGTCGACGCAGGACTTCACGCTCGCCGCGCGGTTCGCCGGCAGTGCGGCGTCCGAGAAGTACTTCGAACCGGTCCAGCCACCGAGCGAGATGCTGATCCGCAGCTTCGGGTACTTCTGCTTCAGCTGCTTGAGCTGGTTCAGGTTTCCGGCGAGCGGCTGGCCGGCCACGTCGGCCTTGCCGCTGACGCTCTGCTCGGCGGTGAACGGCCGCTGGTAGTCGGCCCACGCGTCGCTGCTGATGCACTTGCCCTGCTCGTCCAGGAACCCGAACGCGTAGTTCAGGTGCGTCAGCTTGGCGGCCGCGCCGCTCTTCACCAGGTCCTTCACCAGGACGTTGCGGTCGTAGCCGCTCCACTGGGTGTAGTACCCGACCACTCGCTTGCCGCTGCCGTGCGCTTCGGCCGGCACCGCGGTCAAACCCACCGGCGCGACGACGGCCACAGCCGTCAGCAGCACCAGACTCCGACGTTTCACTGACATTGATCTCCCCACCCGGGCGGTCACTAAGGGACAGATGCGGCTCACCCTAGGTCCCGGCGATGAGTTAGGCAATGTCACTGCCGAAGTCACTTTGGCACATCCTCGCCAGCGGGGAGAGCGCTTTCTTTCCCCACACCCTTGGGTTAGTCGGTCGAGCCCCGGACCACCAGCCGGAAGTCGGTGGTCACGTGCTCCGGCGTCCGGGTGGGATCGGCCAGCCGTTGAGCGAGCAGCTCGACGCCGCGACGGGCGATCTGGCCGACCGAAGGCGCGACGCTGGTCAGCGGCGGCGTGCTGTACTGCGCTTCCTCGACGTCGTCGAAGCCGACGACCGCCAATTCACCTGGTACGTCGACGCCGAGCTCGGCACAGCCCGCGAGGACGCCGAGCGCCAGCGAGTCGTTCAGCGCGAAGACCGCATCAGCTCTCCTCAGCTTGTCCACCGCCGCCCGGCCGGCCTCCCGGGTCCACGGGATCGCCAACTCCTCCTGCGCTTCCAGTCCCGCCTCGGCCAGCGCCTTGCGGAAACCCTCGCGCCGCAGCCTCCCCGACTTGTTCGCCGCCGCATCCCCCAGCAGCACCACCCTTCGCTTGCCCAGAGCAACCAAATGCCCGGTCGCCGCCCGCGCCCCCGCGACGTTCGGGATCGCCACGTGGTCGAACGGCCCGTCCAGCCGCCGGTCCCCGATCAGCACCAGCGGGTACGCCGTACCGGCCGCCAACCGCGCATCCGCCGCCGTCAGCTCGATCGCACTCAGCAGCGCGCCGTCGGTCAGGCTGCTCCGCCCACCCCCGAGCACCAGCCGCTCGCGCTCCCGCCGGCCGCCGGTCACCTCGACCATCACGGTCAGTTCGTGCCGCTCGGCCTCGTGCACGACCGCCTCGGCGAGGTCCGCGAAGTACCGCTCCCGCAGACTCGGTACGCCGAGCGCGATCAGCCCGGTCCGCCCGAGCCGCAGCCCGCGCGCGGCCGCGCTGCGCTGGTACCCGAGCGCGTCGATCGCCGCCTGGACCTTCGCCCGCACCTCGGGCGAGACGTGCACGTACCCGTTGACGACGTTCGACACGGTCCGCGCCGACACCCCGGCGTACCGGGCCACGTCGCTCTGCCGCACCACCACCCGCGCTCCTCACACCTGCGTACGCCGACCGCTCCCGGACGCCTCGATGATCGCAGCACAGACCTCCAGCGCCCGCAGCCCCGCCGTCGCCGGCACCGGCGGCTCGTCCCCGGCGGCCAGTGCGGCGAGCAGGGCGTCGAGGTGCCGGTCGAAGGTCTGCTCGAAGGACCGGCCGAGGTCGTCGAAGTAGCCCGCCTCCCAGACCTCGCGCGTCTCGTTGCCGGCCGCGGAGAACGTGTAGCGCTTGACGGTGTCCTCGACGAGCACGCGGCCGGCGTGGCCGTTGACCTCCAGGTGATGCGTGCCCGGGTAGGCGTACGACGAGTCGTAGCTGCCGACCAGCGACCCGACCGCACCGCTCGCGAATCGCAGCGTGGCGGCGACGGTGCTGCCGTGCAGCTCCGCCGAGACTGCCTCGATCGGGCCGCCGAGATGCTCGAGCAGGTCGATGCCGTGACACTGGGTCTCGATCAGGTTCGCGTACGGGTGGTGCGCGCTGCTGCCCTCGCCGCCGAAGCGCCAGGTGAGGAAGTCGAGCACGCCGAGACGGCCGGACCGGATCGCTTCGGCCGCGCGCTGCACCGGTACGGCGTACCGGTGGTTGAAGTTGATCGCGAAGAAGGTGTCAGCGGCTTCGGCGATCAGCGTGTGGGCCTCGTCGAGGTCGAAGACGAGCGGTTTCTCCACCAGCAAAGGGATTCTTCGCTTCAGCAGCCGCTCGGTGAGCACGAAGTGCTCCGTGTTCGGCAAGCACACCGAGATGAGATCGGGGCGTTCGGCATCGATCATCCGGTCGACGTCGTCGTAGCCGGTGGTGTGCCACTCGGCCGCCCGCCGCTCGGCCTTGCCGAGATCGCGCGACCAGATCCCGACCAGCTCGGCCTCCGGATGCTGCGCGAACGCCCGCGCGTGCTGGCGCCCCCACCCGCCGGCCCCGATCACCGCGACCCTGATGTCAGGCATCTTGGGTCACCACGACCTTCCCGGTCTCGCCGCCCAGGAACGTCTCGAAGGCCGCCTGGGTGTCCGCGAGCGCGAACTCGTGCGTGATCAACTGACTGACCGCTTCGAGATTCTCCAGCAGCAGTTGATGATTCCTGACGAAATCGGCGTACGGGAAGTACTCGCTCCCGATCACCGCGGCCTCGTTCGACACCAGGTCCCGCGACACGTCGAGCTCCAGCCCCTGCCCGTGCCCCACGCACACCAGCACCCCACGCCGCCCCAGCCGCCGTACGGCGGTCTGCCGCGCCTCCGTCCGCCCACTCGCGTCCACCGCGGCGTCGACCAGCGGCGGCTCCTGCACCGGCGTACCGCCCATCCCTGCCGCGAAGTCGAGTCGCCACTGCGACGGATCACTCACGTACACAGGAAAATCCGCCCCGAACCTCAGCTTCGCCATCAGCAACACCCCGAGCCCGACCGGCCCGACTCCCGCGACGTACAGGTCCTCGATCTCCGGCCGCACCATCAGCGCCCGATCCAGCGCGTGCCCACTGGTCCCCATCACATCCAGCAACGCCGTCGCGGTGGCGAACGGAACCCGCTCGTCCACCGGAAAGAACACCCGCTCCTCGACCACCGCATAGGGCCCCAACCCACCCGCCCGGTTGAACCCCATGTCCCCGCGCTTGTCGAGACACACGTTCGTAGCCCCCGCCCGGCAACTCCGGCACTCGCCACAAAACACCATCAGATAGACCACCCCACGAGTCCCGACAGCCGTGGTCGTCCCCTCCCCGGCAGCAACCACCTCCCCCGCAGCTTCATGCCCCTGTACCACCTCCACCCCACCCGCGAACGCCCCCCGATCACTCCCACAGATCGCGTTCGCCCGGCACCGCACCACCAACTCCCCCGGCCCCGCCACCGGCCGCTCCACCTCCCGGAACTCGACCCGACCGCCACCCACGAGCACCGCCGCAAGATCCGCCATACTCCTGTGTTTCCATCATTTGCCACGTGGCAAACCTCAACCGCAAAGAAGGCGACCGCAACCAGCGCGGCCGCCTTCCCGGTGTCAGCTCAGTGGAAGAAGTGCCGGGTCCCCGTGAAGTACATCGTGACGCCGGCCTTGGTGGCGGCCTCGATGGCGGCTTCGTCGCGGATGGAGCCGCCGGGCTGGACGACGGCGGTGACGCCGGCTTCGAGCAGGACCTCGAGGCCGTCGGGGAAGGGGAAGAAGGCGTCGGAGGCGGCGACCGAGCCCGCGGCGCGTTCGCCGGCGCGGGAGACGGCCAGGCGGCAGGAGTCGACGCGATTGACCTGACCCATGCCGACGCCGACCGAGGCGCCTTGCGAGGCCAGCAGGATCGCGTTCGACTTCACCGCGCGGCAGGCCTTCCAGGCGAAGGCGAGGTCGGCCAGGACCTCCGGGGAGGCGGGCTCACCGGCGGCCAGGGTCCAGGCGTTCGGGTCGTCGCCCTCGGCCTGGAAGCGGTCGGTGTGCTGCAGCAGCAGGCCGCCGCTGATCGCGCGCATCTCGACCTGCTCGGCGGCCGAGACCGCCGGCGCGACGAGCAGCCGGATGTTCTTCTTGCCCTGCAGGATCTCGACCGCGCCGTCCTCGTACGCCGGCGCGACCAGCACCTCGGTGAAGATCTCCGCGACCTGCTTGGCCATCTCGACCGTCACCGGAGCGTTGGTCGCGATCACCCCGCCGTACGCCGAGACCGGGTCGCACTCGTGCGCGCGCCGGTGCGCCTCGGCGATGTCGGCGCCGACCGCGATCCCGCACGGGTTCGCGTGCTTGATGATCGCCACCGCCGGTTCGGCGAAGTCGTACGCCGTGCGCCGCGCGGCGTCCGCGTCGACGTAGTTGTTGTACGACATCTCCTTGCCGTGCAGCTGCTCGGCGCCGGCCAGGCCGCCGCGGCCGTTCAGGTACAGCGCGGCCGGCTGGTGCGGGTTCTCGCCGTAGCGCAGGACGGACTTCTTGTCCCAGGCCGACCCGACCCAGGCCGGGAAGTTCGAGCCGTCGCTGGTGTCGGTGAGCACGCTGCCCATCCAGGACGCGACGGCGACGTCGTACTCGGCGGTGTGCACGAAGGCCGCGACCGCGAGCTTCTGGCGCTCGGCGAGCGAGAAACCGCCTTCGTCGAGCACGGTGTAGACCTGGTCGTACTGCGCCGGCGAGGTGACCACGGCGACGTTCGCGTGGTTCTTCGCCGCGCCGCGGACCATCGAGGGCCCGCCGATGTCGATCTGCTCGACGCACTCCTCGGTGGAGGCACCGGAGGCGACCGTCTCGGTGAAGGGGTACAGGTTGCTGACCAGCAGGTCGAACGGCTCGACCCGCATCTCGGCCAGCTGCTCGACGTGGTCGGCCTTGCGGACGTCGGCCAGCAGCCCGGCGTGCACCTTCGGGTGCAGGGTCTTGACCCGCCCGTCCAGGCACTCGGGGAAGCCGGTCAGCTCCTCGACCTTGGTCACCGGGACGCCGGCCGCGGCGATCCGCGCCGCCGTGGAACCGGTGGACACGATCTGGACGCCGGCCTCGGACAGCGCCTGCGCGAGCTCCTCCAGACCGGTCTTGTCGTAGACGCTGATCAGCGCCCGGCGGATCGGCCTGCGGTCGGTGCTCACTTCAGTCGAACCTTTCGTCCGGTGATGGTCCAGCCCTGACGGACCAGCCGGCCGACCCACTCCACCAGCTGGCGGCGTTCGACCTCCTTGATCCGCTCGGTCAGGGTGTCTTCGGTGTCGTCGTCCTCGACCGGGACGACGACCTGGCCGATGATCGGCCCGGTGTCGACGCCGCCGTCGACGAAGAACAGGGTCGCGCCGGCCACCTTCACGCCGTACTCGAGCGCGTCGCGGGGGCCGTGGATGCCGGGGAAGGCCGGCAGCAGCGCGTTGTGGGTGTTGATGTAGCGGTCGCCGAAGGCGGCCAGGAAGTCGTCACCGACCAGCTTCAGGAACCCGGCCGAGACCACCAGGTCCGGCTGGTACTGCGCGACCGACGCGGTCAGCGCCCGGTCCCAGTCGGCCCGCTCGGCGTGGTCCTTGACCTTGTGCACGAACGTCGGCACCCCGGCCGCGGCCGCCTTGTCGAGCCCGGCGATCCCGTCCCGGTCCGCGCCGACGGCGACCACCTGCGCGCCGTACGCCGGGTCCGCGCAGGCGTCGAGCAGGGCCTGCAGGTTGGAGCCGGAGCCGGAGACGAGCACCACGAGCCGTGCGAATTCCACAGCCCGGACCCTATCTCAAGAGCTTTTCCTGATTTTCAGTGCGCCCGCCGCGGCCGCGGCGCCGATCGCCATCCCCGCTCCGAGCAGCCCGGCGGCCGGGAGCGCGCTGCCGACGCCGAAGTCGGCCATCCGGCCCGGTCCGGCCGATCCACCGGCCAGCAGCATCAGCACCAGCAGCCCCACGGCGGCCAGCAGCGCCGACATCGCGCCACGCAGCGCGAACGCGTCCCAACCGAGCGCGAACGACTCCGGCGCGGCCAGCCCGCGCCGCCCCACCACGAGCCCGGCGACGGCTCCGGCGACCAGCGGGACGACCGCGGTGAGCACCAGGAAGTACGTCGGCGTCCCGCCGTCCCCCGGTACGGCGGCCAGCAGCGGCAGCGCGGGCAGGTTCCCGACATCGACTCCGGTCGGCGCGATCGACGTACCGATCCCGAGCTGGAAGCCCGGGCCGGCCAGGAAGCCGACGAAGTAGAGCACCACGTTCGGCAGCAGCCCGAGGCAGATCGCGAACAGCACCACCGAGCCGACGACGCCGGTGTCGAGCAGGTCGAGCATCGCGGTCACGCGGGAGAAGCGGATGGCCAGCAGTACGGCGTACAGGAGGGAGGCGAAGCCGAGCACGGTCAGGACGGCGGCCGCGGCGGCCGGTACGGCGTCGCGCAGGCCGGTCGGGGTCGCGTCGGCGATGTCGGCGGCGGCACCGGACTCGACCAGAATCCCGGCGGTCCCCGCGACCAGCGCCAGCGAGGCGGCGCCGAGGAACGCCGACAGCGGCGAGATCTTCAGCGCGCCCTCGGAGGTGAGCAGCGCGATGATCAGCGCACCCAGCCCGTACGTCGCCGCGAACGCACCGGCCGCGGTGACCAGGTCCTTCGTCCGGTCGGCGGCGCTGATCCGCGCGGTGAACCGGCCGCCGCGGTACAGGCACCAGGCGACGAACGCGGTCAGGCCCAGCGGCGCGACCGAGATCGTTGCGCCGTTCAGGCCGACGCCGGCCTTGTGGGCGAGCAGCCAGACCGAGGCACCGGCCCGGACAGCACCGGAGGCGCCGCCGAAGGTCGCGGCCAGCCAGCCGACCACCGCGACGGCAGCACAGGCCAGTAACCCAGCGAGCAGACAGGCACCCGCTCCGACGACAGCAGCGACCACCACCGGTCTGGGCGGGACAGTCGGCGCGGGCTGGGCGGGCCCGGGCGCCTGGTGGGATCCGCCGTCACGGGCGCCCGGACGGCTCAACATGTCGCTCATCTGCACCCATCGTCCCCCTCCCACGGACACAGCTCGTTCTGACACGCCGGATGTGGGAGACTTCGGCGCGTTGACCTCGGCGTGGCTGCTTGCCTGGGACCGGGTATGTTCGGCGTGGACCAGGGGTGGATTCAGCAAGGAGGTCTGGAGTCATTGTCCGGTTCCCACCGTGCGCCCCGCGGCGGCGGTCGTGCCGCGGCGCGTGAGGCGCGGCGCCAGCAGTCCCGACGCCGGAACCAGCTGATCGGCGCCGGTGCGGCAGCCGTGATCCTGATCGGCGGTGGCGGGTTCGCCGCGGTGAACGCCTTCGGCGGTGACGACTCCCCGGGCGGCTCCAAGTCCAGCAGCCCCGACGCCAACAAGGGCGGCGAGAACGCGCTGTCCGACGCCAAGGTCCTGATCGACGGCCCGGCGGCCAAGCCGCTGACCGCCGCCGGCAGCTGGGCGATCGCGGCCACCGCGGACGGCAGCAGCGCGCCGGACAAGTCGTTCGTCTGCCAGGCCCAGCGCTTCGCCGACCCGGCCGGCGTCCGGACCTGGGTCCGGACGTTCAAGAACGCCGCCACCAAGGACACCGCGGTCCAGTACGTCGAGGTCTCCAACGACACCACCGCCGCCGGCAAGGCGTACAGCACGATCACCGGCTGGCTGAGCCAGTGCAACACCCCGCAGGTCCGCCTGGTCTCCAGCTACACCACCGAGGGCCTCGGCGAGCGCGGCGTGATCGCCGTCTTCGGCCAGCCCACCGGCAGCAAGTCGAACAAGTACCGCACGGTCAGCGTGAGCACCGCCGGCCAGGCCACGATGGTCTTCGAGCACGACTCCACCGGCTCCACGCCGCCCAAGCCGGACGGCGTACTGGCCACCGCGGGCGCCGGGCTGAAGCGGATCTGCACCGAGACCGGCGCCGACTGCGGCTCCGGCAGCCTGCAGGCCAGGACCGGGCTGCTGCCGACCCAGGAGAGCGCCGGGTTCATGGCGCCGATCGACCTGCCGGTGCTGTCCAGCATCGACAAGCCGTGGGTGAGCGTCGACGGCGAGGTCCGCTCCGGGACGCTGTGCGAGAAGATCGACCTGAAGAAGGCCAAGGCGACCAAGTACAAGACGCAGACGTACGTCGTACCGGAGGCGCAGGTGCCGACCGAGTTCGGGCTGGACGCCACCGTCGCCCGGTTCGCGACACCGGCCGCCGCCGCGGCCTTCGTCACCCAGATCCGCAAGAACGTCGACGGCTGCGCCAAGTCGACGTCGACCGCGACGGTGAAGTCGACCGGGTCGATCAACCTGGCCGCGACCAAGGGCGAGGCCTGGAAGGCGACCTACGACACCGGCGGCGGCAAGGTGTTCACGTTCCGGATCGGCATCGCCGGCTCCGGCGACCGCGCGGTCTACCTGCTCTACCCGGTGCTGAAGAACCTGGACATCACCGACACCGCGTTCACCGAGATCCTGTCCCGGGCCGCGGACCGGTCGGCGACCTTCAAATAAGAAGAAGACCGCAGCCAAGTGGCTGCGGTCTTCCTTCTCACCGGGTGTTTCAGAGGTTCCGCATGATCTCGCGCATCAGGTTCGCGGTCTCCGACGGCGTCTTGCCGACCTTGACCCCGACCGCCTCGAGCGCGTCCTTCTTCGCGGCCGCCGTACCGGACGAGCCGGACACGATCGCGCCCGCGTGGCCCATCGTCTTGCCCTCCGGCGCGGTGAAGCCCGCGACGTAGCCGACCACCGGCTTGGTGACGTTCTCCTTGATGAACGCCGCCGCCCGCTCCTCGGCGTCGCCGCCGATCTCGCCGATCATCACGATCGCGTCGGTCTCCGGGTCGTCCTGGAACGCCTGCAGCGCGTCGATGTGGGTGGTGCCCACGATCGGGTCGCCGCCGATGCCGATCGCGGTGGAGAAGCCGAACTCGCTGAGCTCGTACATCATCTGGTAGGTCAGGGTGCCCGACTTCGACACCAGACCGATCCGGCCGGCGCCCGCGATGGTGGCCGGGATGATGCCCGCGTTGGAGACGCCCGGGGTGATGATGCCGGGGCAGTTCGGCCCGATGATCCGGGTCTTGCCCGAGGCCTGCGCGGCGGCGAAGAACGCGGCGGTGTCGTGCACCGGCACGCCCTCGGTGATCACCACGACGAGCGGGATCTCGGCCTCGATGGCCTCCAGCACGGCGTCCTTGGTGAACTTCGGCGGGACGAAGACGACCGACACGTTCGCGCCGGTCTCCTTCATCGCGTCGGCGACACCACCGAAGACCGGCACCGCGGTGCCGTCGAAGTCGACGCTCTCACCGGCCTTGCGCGGGTTCACGCCACCGACGATGTTGGTGCCGGAGGCAAGCATCCGGGTGGTGTGCTTGGTGCCCTCGGAGCCGGTCATGCCCTGGACGATGACCTTGCTGTCCTTGGTCAGGAAGATAGACATGTTCAGCGATCCCTTACTTCGCAGCCAGCTCGGCGGCCCGCTTGGCGGCGCCGTCCATGGTGTCGACCCGCTCCAGACCGGCCAGGCCGGCCTCGTCGAGGATCCGGCGGCCCTCGTCGGCGTTGTTGCCGTCCAGGCGGACGACCAGCGGCTTGCTGACCGCCTCGCCGCGGCCGGCCAGCAGCTCGAAGGCCTGCACGATGCCGTTGGCGACCGCGTCGCAGGCGGTGATGCCGCCGAAGACGTTCACGAACACGCTCTTCACCTGCGGGTCGGAGATGATGATCTCCAGGCCGTTGGCCATCACCTCGGCGCTCGCACCGCCACCGATGTCGAGGAAGTTCGCGGGCTTCTGGCCGCCGAACTCCTCACCGGCGTACGCGACGACGTCCAGGGTGCTCATCACGAGCCCGGCGCCGTTGCCGATGATGCCGACCGAACCGTCGAGCTTCACGTAGTTCAGGCCCTTGGCCTTCGCCTTGGCCTCCAGCGGGTCGGCCGCCGAGGCGTCGGCGTACTCCGCGAACTCCGGGTGCCGGAACTCGGCGTTCTCGTCCAGCGAGACCTTGCCGTCCAGCGCCTCGACGTTGCCGTCCTTGAGCTTGACCAGCGGGTTGACCTCGACCAGCGTGGCATCCTCGGACAGGAAGACCTCGTACAGCTTGACGATCTCCGGCGCGACCGCGTCGATCACGTCGGCCGGGTAGCCGGCCTGGGTCGCGATCTCGCGGGCCTTGGCGTCGTCGACACCGGTCGCGGGGTCGATCGAGATCTTGGCGACCGCGTCCGGGTTGGTGTGCGCGACCTCCTCGATCTCCATGCCGCCGGCCGCCGACGCGATGCACAGGTAGTTGCGGTTGGCCCGGTCGATCAGGAAGGAGAAGTAGTACTCCTCCGCGATCGCGGCCGCCGGAACGATGTTCAGCGTCTTGACGATGTGGCCCTTGATGTCCAGGCCGAGGATCTCGCGGGCCCGGGCCTCCGCCTCGTCGGGCGAGGTGGCGATCTTGACGCCACCGGCCTTGCCGCGGCCGCCGGTCAGCACCTGCGCCTTCACGACCACCGTGCCGCCGCCGAGCTTCTCGGCCGCCGCGCGCGCCTCTTCGGGCGTGTGGACGACTTCACCCACCGTCGTCCGTACACCGTGCTTGGCGAAGACAGTCTTCGCCTGGTACTCCATCAAGTCCACGACTGTGGTCCCTCTCTCGCCTTTTCGAGTTGGGCCGCGGCAGGCTGCGGTGCGGAGAGGCACGGTCGCCGGGCGCGTTCCGTCGGCCTGAGACTAGCCACCCCGGCGCCCGTGGCAACAGCCGGGGTGCGCGCTGAGACGACTGTCACAGGTTGGTTGCTCCCGCGTGAAAGGCTGGTGCGCATGACTGAAGGATCAACCAGACCAGCTGACGACTGGTGGCGTAGTGCCGTCGTCTACCAGGTGTACCCCCGGTCGTTCGCCGACGCCGACGGTGACGGCACCGGGGACGTGAACGGGATCCGGGCCCGGCTGCCCTACCTGGCCGAGCTCGGCATCGACGCGATCTGGATCAGCCCGTGGTACCCCTCGCCGCTGCTCGACGGCGGGTACGACGTGGCCGACTACCGCGACATCAACCCCGAGTTCGGCACCCTGGCCGACGCCGACGCGCTGATCGCGGAGGCGCACGCGCTCGGGATCCGGATCCTGATCGACCTGGTGCCGAACCACTGCTCCTGGGAGCACCCGTGGTTCAAGGCCGCGCTGGCCGCCGGAAAGGGTTCTCCGGAGCGCGAGCGGTTCTGGTTCCGCGACGGGGTCGACGGGCAGCCGCCGACCAACTGGCCGGCGGCCTTCGGTGGCGGCGCCTGGCAGCAGATCGACGACGGCCAGTGGTACCTGCACATGTTCGACATCTCCCAGCCGGACTGGAACTGGGAGCACCCGGACGTGATCGCGGAGTTCGATTCGATCCTGCGGTTCTGGTTCGACCGGGGCATCGACGGCTTCCGGATCGACGTCGCGGACTCGATGGCCAAGGACGCGTCGCTGCCCGACGTACCGCTGAAGAACGGGCAGCCGACCCACGACAAGTACGTCGGCAACCCGTTCTACGACCAGCCGGGCGTGCACACGATCCACCAGCGCTGGCGCGCGATCGCCGACGAGTACGCCGGTACGCCGCAGGGCCCGCGGGTCTTCGTCGCCGAGGCCTGGCTGTCCCCGGCGGAGCGGCTGGCGAAGTACGTGCGGCCGAACGAGCTGCACTCGGCGTTCAACTTCGACGTGCTGCGCTGCGCCTGGGACGCGAAGGAGCTGCGCCAGGTCATCGACTACACCACCGAGAGCCTGTGGGCGGTCGGCGCCCCGGCGACCTGGGTGCTGAGCAACCACGACACCATCCGGCACCGCACCCGGTACGGCCGCGACCTGAAGGTCGCGCTGGCCGGCGCCGGTGAGGTCCCGACGGATCTTGCCCTCGGCCTGCGCCGGGCCCGCGCCGCGGCCCTGCTCGAACTGGCGCTGCCCGGTGGCGCGTACATCTACCAGGGCGACGAGCTCGGCCTGCCCGAGGTGGAGGACCTGCCGGAGTCGGTGCTGGACGACCCCACCTGGGAGCGCTCCGGCCACACGGTCCGCGGCCGCGACGGCTGCCGCGTCCCGATCCCGTGGGGCGGTAGCGAGCCGCCGTACGAGTTCGGCCCTGGTACGGAGCAGCCCTGGCTCCCCCAGCCCGCCGACTGGGCACCGCTGACCGCGGCCGCGCAGGCGGGTGACCCGGACAGCCACCTCGAGCTCTACAAGGCGGCGCTGCGGATCCGGCGTACGGAGGAAGCGCTCGGCGAAGGCCGCCTCACCTGGGACGACGACGCCCCGGCGGGTGTCCTCTCGTTCACCCGCGACCCCGGCTTCCGCTGCGTGGTCAACCTGGGCACCGCGCCGGTCGACCTCCCCGCCGGCGAGGTCCTGCTCGCGTCGGAGCCGCTGCTCGACGGCGAGCTTCCGGTCGACGCGACGGTCTGGCTGAAGGTCTAGAACGACTCAGGGCCGGCACCCGAAGGTGCCGGCCCTGAGCTTGTGGTCAGCGACGCCGGTCGCGGTCCTCACGATCGCGGCGGTCGCGGTCTTCTCGATCCCGGCGATCCCGGTCCTCCCGGTCCCGGCGGTCCCGCTCCTCGCGGTCGCTCCTCCCGGTCGTCCCGGTCGCGGTCGTAGCTCACTTCACGCCACCCGCGGTCAGGCCGGCGACGATCCGGCGCTGGAAGATCAGTACCGCGATCACCAGCGGGATGGTGACGACCACACCCGCGGCCATCTGGGTGCCGAACGGCTGGTCGAAGCCCGAACTGCCCTGGAACTTCGAGATCGCCACGTTGGCGGTCTGGATCGACGACTTGTTCACCATGCTCAGCGCGATCAGGAACTCGTTCCAGGCCGCGATGAAGGTGATGATCGCCGTGGTGAACACACCCGGCGCAGCCAGCGGCAGGATCACCTTGTAGAACGCCTGCGCCGGCGTACAGCCGTCGACCATCGCCGCCTGCTCGAGCTCTCGCGGCATCTGCCGGAAGAACGTCGTCAGGGTCCACACCGCCAGAGGCAGCGCGAACGACAGGCTGGGCACGATCATCGCCTGGTAGGTGTTGATCCACTTGATGTCGATGAACAGCTTCAGCAGCGGGATCACCAGCGAGATGCCCGGGAACATCGACGTGGTGATGATGATCGCCAGCACCACGTTCTTGAACCGGAACTCCAGCCGGGCCAGCGTGTACGCCGCGATCAGGCCGACGATCAGGGTCAGGACCGTCGTCACCCCGGCCACGATCAGGCTGTTCAGCAGGGCCCGGCCGAAGCCGACGCCCTCACCGAACACCGCGCGCAGGTTGTCCAGCGAGAACGGCGCCGGGATCAGCGAGTTGTCGAACTGGTCCAGCGGCCGGCGGAACGCCGACACGACCATCCAGTAGAACGGTGCCAGGCAGTACAGCACGATGATCGCCACGCCCAGCAACGGCAGGTACTTGCGGACCGGGCTCGCCTCGGCCGCCTTGACGTCGACGCTACTCATCCGACCCCACCTCCTCCGCCGGCCGCTCCGGCCATCGCGGTGACCGTGGCGCCCTCGGGCGCCTGGTCCTTCAGCTTCTTCTTGCCGTTGCGGCCGTTCTTGCCGCCGGTCTTCTTCTGCACGCGGTCACCGAGCACGTCGGCGCCGAGCAGCCGGACGAACACGTAGGCCACCACCGCGACGTACAGGAACAGGATCGTCGCGTACGCCGCCGCCGGTCCGTACCGGGTTCTGGACGCTTCGTCGTAGGCCAGCATCGACAGCGTCTCGACCGAGTTCTTGTTGGCACCGACCAGCACGAACGGCAGGTCGAAGATCCGCAGCGTGTCGAGGATGCGGAACAGGACGGCGACCAGCAGCGCCGGCTTCACCAGCGGCAGCGTGATCCGGACGAAGGCCTGCCACGGACTGGCCCCGTCGACCTTGGCCGCCTCGTACACCTCTTCGGGAATGGTCTGCAGGCCCGCGAGCACCAGCAGCCCGATGAACGGTGCGGTCTTCCAGGTGTCGGCCACGATCACCGACAGCACCGACTGCCAGCCCTCGGTGGACCACAGGATCTGCTGGCCCAGCATGGCGTTCGCGATGCCGTCGGCCTGGAAGATCCACTTCCACAGCAGCGCCGACACCACGGTCGGGATCGCCCACGGGACCAGGATGCTGGCCCGGACGATGCCCCGGCCCTTGAACGCCTTGTGCATCACCAGGGCCATCGCCACGCCCAGCACCGTCTCGAGCAGCACACAGGTGACGGTGAAGAACGTGGTGTTGTAGAAGGCGTTCCAGAACCGCTCCCCGGTCTCGCCGGAGAAGATCGCGGTGTAGTTGTCCAGCCCGACGAACTGCGACCCCTCGACGACGAAGCCGTCGGCGTCGACCTGCGTGCCGCTGGTGTACAGCGACTCCCGCAGGGCGGAGATGATCGGGTAGACGACCACCAGGGCGAGCACGAGCAGGGTGGGGGACAGCAGCAGGGCGGCGAGCTTGCCGGTGCCCTCGTCGAACGTGGTCTGCCGCTTGACCTTGCCGGTCTTCGCCGGCAGGGCGGATGCACTCATCTCAACCTCCTTCAAGCTGCCTGATCTCGCAGGCAGGGACAGGCCGGGGCCGGTACGTGGACAGTCCCGCCACGCACCGGCCCCGCCAGTTCGATCACTGAGTGATGAGCGAGCTCAGCTTGGTCTGCAGCTCGGTGAGCGCATCCTTCGGCGGAGTCTTGTTCGTCATCGCACCGTAGGCCGCTTCCTGGATCGCGGTCGTCACGTCGCCGTACTTGATCACCTTCGGCCGCGACTTGGCGGACTCGATCGAGGCCTTCAGCGGGGCCAGGTACGGGAACTGCTTGTTCAGCGCCGGGTCCTCGTACAGCGAGGCCCAGGTCGGGGCCTGCGACGTCTTCTCGACGTTGGCCTTCTGGCGCTCCTCGCTGGACATGAACTTGATGAAGTCGGCCGCGGTCGCCTTGTTCTTGGTGAACTCGGAGATGCCGTAGTTGTGGCCACCCAGCGTCGAGACGCCCGGTCCGGCCTTGCCCGGCAGCGGCGCCACGGCGAACTTGCCGGCCACCTTGGAGGAGCCGTCGGTCTTGCCGGCCAGCGCGTACACGTACGGCCAGTTGCGGTGGAAGACCAGCTTGCCCTCCTGGAAGGCGCGGCGGCCCTCCTCTTCCTTGTAGGTGATCGCGGCGGCCGGGAACTCCTTGTCCTTGAAGCCGTTGACGAGCTGCTCGAGCCCGGCCAGCGCCTCCGGCGTGTCCACGTTCGGCTTGCCGTCCTCGCCGACGACCACACCACCGGCGGAGTTGACCGCCTCGGAGAAGTTCACCGTCAGACCTTCGTACTTCTCGAACTGACCGGCGTAGCAGCTGGCGCCCTTGGCGTCCGGCAGCGCGAGCACCTTGGTGCAGGCGGCCTTCATCTCGTCCCACGTCTTCGGCGGCTCGGCGACGCCGGCGGCCTTCAGCCAGTCGCTGCGGTAGTAGAGCAGCCCGCCGTCGGAGGTGACCGGTACGGCGTACAGCTTGTCGCGGTACTTGCCGGTGTCAACGGTCGACGGCAGCAGCTTGCCCAGATCGGGGAACTGGTCCTCGGGCAGCTCGGTGATCCAGCGGTTGGCCGCGAACTCGGCGGTCCAGACCACGTCCAGGTTCAGCACGCTGAACGCGTCGGACTTGGCCTGCGCGTTCTGCACCATCTGCTGGCGCTGGGTGTCCGCGGACTCCGGCAGCTCCTTGATCTCGACCTTCTCGTCGGGGTGCTGGGAGTTCCAGGCCGCGACCTGGTTGACCAGGTTCCCCGACGTGTCCTTGCCGGTGGCAAACGTGATCGGACCGCGCCCTTCGAGCGCTCCCCCGGTCGAACCGCCGCCACCGCTGTCCCCGTCGTCACCGCCGCACGCGGAGGCCAGCAGCACGAGGCTGCCGGTCATGGCCAGAGCGGCCGCCCGGCGTGCGTGTGATCGTTCAAACCTCATCGTGTACCTGCCCTCTCCCGATGGGATCTCGCTTGGTCCTGCGCGGGCCGTGGCAGCCCCCCACCACGCTGCGTACGGCCCTGTCCGGACAGTAACCGAGATCGGGGGCGATGTGTCCTGAGCCACACACCTGACCGATCGTCTGTACGGACAAACGCATGGCTGTATGCGACCGCGATTCGACAGCCCGCACAACCAGGTGTTTCTTAACGATTCGGTATTACCGATTAGTAACTACGGTGCTGTGCGCGGGGTGGTACGGGGGATGACGCTCAGTGATCAGGCGGTGGTCGCGGAGGCGTCGCCGACGTTGCTGCGGACCCAGTCGACGATCTCGTGGGTCGGGGCGCCCGGGGTGAAGATCCGGCGGACCCCCAGCTCGGCCAGCGGGGCCAGGTCGGCCTCGGGGATGATCCCGCCGCCGAACACGACGATGTCGTCGGCGTCCCGGGCGGCCAGCAGCTCGCGCACCTTCTTGAACAGCGTCATGTGCGCCCCGGACAGCACCGACAGGCCGATCGCGTCGGCGTCCTCGGCGATCGCGGTCTCGACGATCTGCTCCGGGGTCTGGTGCAGGCCGGTGTAGATGACCTCCATCCCGGCGTCGCGCAGCGCCCGGGCGACGATCTTCGCGCCTCGGTCGTGCCCGTCCAGGCCCGGCTTGGCGACGACGATGCGCAGGGTGCTGGTGGCAGGCATGGATCGGCCTTTCAGTACTGGAGCGCCGCGTTGCGTCCAGTTTCGCAGGTTATCCGAGCGGCACCTCACGGATAAGACACGAAGGCGTGTGTTCCCCGCCACGCGATCTGGGAACCGGTTACCGTGAAAGTGAGGATCGGACCAGTTGTACGGGGGGTCTGATGCGTGAGGAGTCGCCGATGAGCGCTGAGGCGGTAGAGCAGTCAGGTGCACGCAGCGGTCTCTGGCAGGCCCTCGACGGTCTCCGGTACGGCGCTCGCTCGGCGTTGTCCCCACGCGTCCTGCAGGGCGCGGCGGTTGAGCTCGGCTGGCTGACCACCCATCTGGCCATGTACCCGCTCGGTCTGGTCGGCGGCGCCGGCAGCCGCGCGGACCGGCTGTCGCTCGACCGCCTGACCCCGGCTCAGCGCAGCCTGCTCGTCGGCGACGTCCGCGCGGCCGGTACGCCGATCCTGCTCGCGCACGGCATCGTCGACAACCACACCGTCTTCGCGCTGATGCGCCGGCAGTTGCTGCGGCGCGGCTTCACCCGGATCCACACCTTCTCCTACTCACCCCTGACGCTCGACGTACGGTCGACGGCCCGGCGGATGGCCGCCGAGGTCGAGGCGCTCTGCGAGGAGTCGGGGTCGGACCAGATCCACATCGTCGGCCACAGCCTGGGCGGCCTGATCGCCCGGTACTACGCGCAGCGCCTCGGCGGCGACGAGCGCCTGCACACCTGCGTCACGCTCGGTACGCCGCACCAGGGCACGGTCGCCGCGCGCCTGCTGCCGTGGCCGCTGGTGAAGCAGCTGCGGCCGGAGAGCGACCTGATGGCGGAGCTGGCCGAGCCGGCTCCGGACTGCGCGACGCGGTTCGTGGCGTACTACAGCGACGTCGACCAGCTGATCGTCCCGCAGCGCCGCGCGCAGGTCCGGCACCCCGACCTGATCGCACAGAACGTCCGGATCAACGGCGTCGGCCACCTGTCGCTGCCGTTCCACGGCGACGTCGTGCACCGGATCTGCGGCGTACTGGCCCATCTGGACGACCAGGTCGCGTAGGACACGAAAAACAACTTGCCGGATCTTTGTCAGGATCTCGGCCCGAAACTGGTTGACCTAGCAGCTTGTTACGCGGGTGAGCGGATGCACGTGCAGCGGCTCATGCAAAAGTTTCGTGAAGGAGGACCGGAAAAGGGGGTGGCAGGGTTTGTCGGCTCGTGACCCGTCCGTTATGGTGCTTGAGCCCGCCAGGGGGAATAAATCCTCCGGGCGAGCGGACAGTGCCCCTCCCCTGTGACCGAAAGGCCACGTTGTGTCCCAGCACCGTGCCGCGGGAAACCGCGTCACGCCAGGCAACAGTGCTGCGCGCAAGACCGGCGCATCACGTCACGCCAAACACCGTGTTGCCCGGCGTAACACCCCCAGCAGTACCCAGATCGTCGGTCTCACCGCAGCGCTCGCTGCGGCGGCAGGCGCTGTCGGCTTCAGCCACAGCTCCCTGGCGTCGCCGACGCAGGCGAACTCCGCGGTCAACATCGCCGCACTGTCCGGCGGCAACAGCCTGTCCGAGGTCACCACGGCCCGGATCGAGCGCCGCCAGCTGGCCACCCGTGACTCCTCCCGGGTCGAGCTCACCAGCACCGAAGCCACCAAGAAGCAGGCCGCCGCGGACCGCCTCTCCAAGGCCCGCGCCGCCAAGCTCGACGCCACCCGGGCGCTGACCGCCAAGCGCGCGTCCTCCCTGGCCGCCGCCAAGGCCGCCGCTGCCGCCGCCGCCGAGAAGGCCCGCGAGTCGGCCACCCGCTGCGAGATGATGATCTCCGGCTACCACATCACCGCCACCTTCGGCCAGGGCGGCAGCCGCTGGGCCGCGAACCACACCGGCACCGACTTCGCCGCCCCGATCGGCACCCCGATCCGCTCGGTGATGAAGGGCAAGGTCATCTTCGCCGACTGGGCCGGCGCCTACGGCCGCCAGGTCCAGGTCGAGCACGCCGACGGCACCGTCACCTGGTACAACCACATGTCGAAGTTCAGCGTCGAGGTCGGCGAGACCGTGTACGCCGGCGACCAGGTCGGCGCGGTCGGCGTCACCGGCAACACCACCGGCCCGCACCTGCACTTCGAGGTCCACCCCAACGGCGGCTCCGCGATCAACCCGATGCCGTGGCTGCGCGAGGTCTGCGGCCTCAACCCCTGATCCGCTGCCTCCTCTAAGCTGCCCGGATGCGTCCGGCAGCCGGTCAGGTCCTGCACTTCTCCGAAGACCCCACGATCGAGGTCTTCCGCCCACACGTCGCCGCGACCGCTCAACAGCCGTCGCCGTACGTCTGGGCCGTCGGGTCCGAACGCGCTCCCGACTACTGGTTCCCCCGGCAGTGCCCCCGCGCGATGGCGTGGGCGGACCCCGGGACAACCGAGGTGAGGCCGCTCGGGCCTGCCAAGCGCGTGAGTCATCTGTTCGCCTTGCATGCCGAGGCCGGTATCCAGTTGCGCGTGCTGCCGAACCTGCATGCGTTCTGGGACGAGGCGATCGTCAGCACGCTGGAGTTCAGCGGGATCCGGCTGCGGAACGCGCTGCCTCGGCCTGCTGCCGTTGACTGAGAGCCGTGGTGGCACGATGTGCCGGTGAGGAACCCGACCTACCTCGAGACCGCCGAGGGCGCCTGGCAGTGGACGCTCGGGCAGTTGCGTTGGGACGCTGACGGGCCGTGGATTCCCGGTGCGGTGGTCGACGGGGTCGAGCCCGAGGTGTCCTGGGATCGCGACAGCATGCACAGTGGCGTCGCCGGGCTGCTGCACACGCTCGCCGAGATCCGCCTGGCCCGGGCGTGGACTCCTGCTGAGGCTGAGCTCGCCGACGCGGTCGCCGAGCGGCTGATCGCGGTGATTCCGGCGACCACCGACGTCTCGTACTTCGACGGGCTGGTCAGCACGATCGGTGCGCTGGTCGCGGCGCAGCGGCCGGACGGCGTACGGGCTGCTGTTGATCGGCTGCTGGAGCTTGCCGAGGACGACGGCTGGCCGCAGACGCAGATGCTCCCGCCGAAGTTTCTGCCGGGGGCCCGGATCCACGACATGACGCTGGGGACCGCGGGGGTCCTGCTCGGTGGCACCTGGGCTGCCCGGCACGGAGTCGAGTCGGGCGTCGAACTGGCCAACCGCGCAGCCGACATCCTGCTGACCGAGTCGGCTGCTAATGACGACCTCGGCTGGCCGTTCGTCCCCCAGCGCTTCCGGACCGAGTCCGGGGCCGTCATGCCCAACCTCTCCCACGGCCTCGCCGGGGTCTCGGCTGCGCTCGCCGCTGGAGGTATCGCGCTGGATCGCCCGGAGCTCGTCGGCGCAGCTACGCGGACGGCCGAGCAGCTGATCTCCCTCGGTCGCACCGACGGGCGCGGCTTCGTCGTACAGCGCTACATCCCGACCGAGATCAACGACGAGGACGAGGTCACCTACACCTGGTGCCACGGCGCCTCGGGCACCTCGCTCGCCTTCGCCGCGCTCGACGCCGCGGGCGTTCCCTCGATCGCCGGTACGCCGCCTGCCGAGTGGCGAGCCCGCTGCCTCTACAGCGTCCGTACGTCGGGCCTCCCGGAACGCCTCCACCCCGGCTTCTGGGACAACGACGGCCGTTGCTGCGGCACCGCCGGGGTCGGCGACATCTTGCTCGACGCCTGGCACCGCACGCGAGCCGACGACGACCTCGCCTTCGCCCGGCGGCTCGCCGACACCCTGGTTGCCCACGCCATCCACACGGACGGCACGTACTGGAGGTTCACGGAGCACCGCAACGAGGACCCGCTGCTGCCGCCGTCGGTCGGCTGGATGCAGGGCGCCGCGGGGATCGCGGCATTCCTGTTCCACACGGCGCGCGTGGTGGAGCACGGCCCGGCGGCGCAGCCGCAGGCCCGGATGGACACCTGGTGGGCCGGCTAGCTCAGCGGCGTACGGCGTACCGGCGGTCCGGCGTCAGCGGCGCCAGACCTCGGCGGTGGTGAGGAAGGCCGACGACCCCGGGCGGTCCGGCGAACCGTCGACCTGGACGAACCCAGGGACCGAGGCGCCGCCGATCGAGACCGTGGCCGACCGGACCGGAGCGATCACCAGGCTGAGGCTGTGCACGCCCTCGGCGAGCTGGAAGGTGTCGGTCGCGAACAGGCGGCGGTCCAGCACACCACCCATCTCGATCTGGATGTCCGCCGCCTTCGCGCTGAGCCCGTCGGCCAGGTTCATCCGGACCTGCACGAGATCGCGCTCGACCGCAGGCTCGTGCCACGGCAGGCCCTGGACTTCCAGGAACGAGCGGACGAAGTACCGCTCCAGCCAGGCCGCGAGATCCACATCCTCCGAGACCACCCGGACGATCCCGTCGAACCACAGCACCACCGCCGTACCGGAACCCCGGACCGACCAGTCGACCATCCAGATCGACGCGTACGCCGTCACCCGGCCCTTCTCGTCGAACAGCCGCAGCCCAGGATTGGCTCCCGCCAGGATGATCCGGCGGGTGGAGCTGTCAGCTGCCTTGGGCATGGGAGGACCTGTCGTCCGGGGAGGGCCGAAGACCCAGAGTGACCCACGGCAGGGCCATCCCGCAACGCGAACGCGCATTCCTGGACGCCCGCGCGGCCTCGCGGCGTGGGAGGATCACCGTCTGCACCGCCGAGAAAGGGCGCCTCGATGCCGTCAGATGGACCCACCCAGTGGACCGCCACGCTCCGTGAGCACGGCCGGCTGGCGATCGGCCCGGAGCGCACCCGGCTGGCTCTCGGGCTGGTCGTCGCGGGCGCGATCCTGCTGATCAACGGCACCCGGACGATCAGCCTGCTGTCGGGCGACGTGACCTGGGACGTGATCTCCTCGGCGCGCGCGGTGTTCGCCGTGCTGGCGGCCGGTGCGCTGCTGCTGATCCTCAACAACCTGCGAACCCGGCGCTGGACGCTCGTGGTCGACGCCGACGGCGTCGCGCTCGGCCGCCGGCGGCTCGCGTGGGGTCAGATCGCGCAGGTCACCACGGCGAAGGAGCAGACGGTCGTCCACTCCGTCACCGGCACCGAGGACCTGCGCGTCACCACCAACACGGTGAAGGACGTCCGGGTCCTCACCCAGTGGCTCACCAACGAGCTGAACGACCACCGATGACCGGCCGTACGGCGTACCTGCGGCCGCTGGCTTGTGCGAGCTGGCACACTGAGCAGACCGTGGCATAGGGCAACCATCCGCCCAGCGCCGCGGGACGACCGTTCCGGCCGGGAGGATCCTTGCTCGAGATCAGTGGGTTGACCTGGGCCGTGACGATCGGCCTGATCGTGCTGCTGCTGGCCGTGGACCTCGTGCTGGCCACGCTGCGGCCGCACCGCGTCGGCTTCGGCGAGGCGACCGCCTGGTCGGTGTTCTACGTGGCCGTCGCGGTGGCGTTCGGGGTGTGGTTCACCAGCCAGTACGGCGGTGCCGCCGGGACGGAGTACTTCGCCGGCTACATCGTCGAGAAGAGCCTGTCGGTCGACAACCTGTTCGTCTTCGTGATCATCATGACGACGTTCGCCGTACCGGAGAAGCACCAGCACAAGGTGCTCACCTTCGGCATCGTGCTCGCCCTGGTGATGCGGGCGATCTTCATCGCGGTCGGCGCCACCCTGCTGTCGCTGTTCTCGTTCATGTTCCTGCTGTTCGGTCTGCTGCTGCTGTTCACCGCGGTCCAGCTGTTCCGGCACCGCAACGAGGATCCCGACGTGGAGAACAACGTGGTGGTGCGGACCGCCCGCCGGGTGCTGCCGATCACCGACGACTACGTCGGCGGCAAGCTGGTGATTCGGCGGGAGGGCCGCCGGCTGGTGACGCCGCTGTTCGTCGTTCTGGTGGCGATCGGCGGGGTCGACCTGCTGTTCGCGCTGGACTCGATCCCGGCGGTGTTCGGGGTGACCGACGAGCCGTTCATCGTGTTCGCGGCGAACGCGTTCGCGCTGCTCGGGCTGCGCGCGCTCTACTTCCTGGTCAAGGGGCTGCTCGACCGGCTGGTGTACCTGTCGGCCGGGCTCGCGGTCATCCTGGCGTTCATCGGGGTGAAGCTGATCCTGCACTGGGCGCACGTCGACATCGACACTGCCGTGCCGGAGGTCCCGACCTCGGTCAGTCTCGGGGTGATCGTCGTCGTGCTGCTCGTCGTGGTGGTGGCCAGCCTGCTCAAGACCCGGAAGTCGCCGGAGACCAAGGCGCACGCGGGGTCGTTGCGGGCGACCCGGCGGCGCGAGGACGGGGGCGGGGACTCCGCTTGAGCGCGCCAGTGCACCGTCGCGGCCGTCCTCCCAGCCTTCGCGCCGGCTACAGCCCGGGCTGGGCCGGCGCTGCGGTGCCGGCTACAGCTTCTGCACCGGCGCGTACCTGAGCAGCAACCGCTTCACGCCCTCCGACCCGAAGTCGATATCGGCCTGCGCCTGCTGCCCCTCGCCGCGGACGACGACGACCGTGCCCATCCCGAAGCTGTCGTGCACGACCCGGTCGCCCGGGTTCAGGCTGATCACCGGCTTGTCCGACGCCGTCCGCCGGGCCGGCTCGTACCGGCTCGGGATCCCGCTGCCCCGGCTCGTCCCGGTCCCGGACCAGCGGGTGATCGCGGACTCGTCGCGCCGCCAGTCGAGCAGCTCGGCCGGGATCTCCTCCAGGAACCGCGACGGCGGGTTGTGCTGCGGAGCGCCGTACGCCGAACGCACCGCCGCCCGCGAGATCGACAGCCGCTGCCGGGCCCGGGTGATCCCGACGTACGCGAGCCGTCGCTCCTCCTCGAGCTCCTTCAGGTCGGTCAGCGACCGCGAGTGCGGGAAGACGCCGTCCTCCATGCCGGTCAGGAACACGACCGGGAACTCCAGGCCCTTCGCCGTGTGCAGCGTCATCAGCGTCACCACTCCGCCGTCGTCGGCGGCGT
This sequence comes from Kribbella sp. NPDC051770, assembly GCF_040681455.1. Classification (NCBI taxonomy): domain Bacteria; kingdom Bacillati; phylum Actinomycetota; class Actinomycetes; order Propionibacteriales; family Kribbellaceae; genus Kribbella; species Kribbella sp. NPDC051770. The sequence goes on from NZ_JBFAYT010000002.1 coordinate 247,079, forward strand.
CCGGGATCTGGTCCGCGTCGGCGACCAGCGCGACCCGCTCCAGGAACGCCTGCAGGTCCGACGGCTCGGCGGCCGCCGTCCGCTCCTCGACGAACTCGCGCGCGACCGAGATGAACTCGTCCAGGTTCTCCAGGCGGGTCTCGTCCTGCGGGTCGGGCGACTTCTGCAGCTCCTCGTAGTACCCGGAACGATGCAGCGCGACGTCCAGGATGTCGTCCGGCGGCGCCCCCGAGTCGACCATCGCGGTCAGCTCGTCGAGGATGTCGACGAACGACTGCACCGCGTTCACCGACCGTGACGCCATCGCCGGCGCGTCCTGCGCGCGGCGCATCGCCTGCGCGAACGAGATCCGGTCCCGTGCCGCCAGCGCCTCGATCGCGGCCTCGGCGCGGTCGCCGATCCCGCGCTTCGGCACGTTCATGATCCGCCGCAGCGAAACCGTGTCCTCCGGGTTCACCAGCACCCGCAGGTACGCGAGCGCGTCGCGGACCTCCTTGCGCTCGTAGAACCGGACGCCGCCGACCACCTTGTACGGGTGGCCGGTGCGGATGAACACCTCCTCGAACACCCGCGACTGCGCGTTCGTCCGGTAGAACACCGCGACGTCGGACGGCTTCACCTTGTCGGCGTCGGCCAGCCGGTCGATCTCGTCGGCGACGAACTGCGCCTCGTCGTGCTCGTTGTCGGCGACGTACACCGCGATCTGCTCGCCCTGGCCCTGGTCGGACCACAGGTTCTTCGCCTTGCGGCCCTCGTTGCGGCTGATCACCGCGTTCGCCGCGGTCAGGATGGTCTGGGTGGAGCGGTAGTTCTGCTCCAGCAGGATCGTCTCGGCGCCCGCGAAGTCCTCCTCGAAGGCCAGGATGTTGCGGATGGTGGCGCCGCGGAACGCGTAGATCGACTGGTCGGAGTCGCCGACCACCATCAGCTCGGCCGGCGGCGCGCTCGGGCCGGTGCGGCCCGGCTCGTCCTCGCCACAGAGCTCACGGATCAGCGTGTACTGCGCGTGGTTGGTGTCCTGGTACTCGTCGACCAGCACGTGACGGAACCGGCGCCGGTAGTACTCACGGACCTCCGGGAAGGCCTGCAGCAGGTTGACCGTCGTCATCAGCAGGTCGTCGAAGTCCAGCGCGTTCGCCTGCGCGAGACGCTCCTGATAGATCCGGTAGCACTCGGCGTACTGCTCCTCCAGGTGGTTGGAGGTCTTCGACGCGGCCGTCTCGTGGTCGACCAGCTCGTTCTTCTGGGTGGAGATCCAGTTCAGCACGGCCCGCGGGTTGTACCGCTTCACGTCGAGGTCGAGCTCCCGGCAGACCAGCGTCATCAGCCGCCGCGAGTCGGTGTCGTCGTAGATCGAGAACGTCGAGCTGATCCCGAACCGCTTGATGTCCCTTCTGAGGATCCGCACACACGAGCTGTGGAACGTCGACACCCACATCAGCTTCGCCCGCGGCCCGACCAGGTCCACCACGCGTTCCCGCATCTCCGCGGCCGCCTTGTTGGTGAACGTGATCGCCAGGATCGCCCCCGGATGCGCGTCCCGCGCCGCCAGCAGGTACGCGATCCGCCGCGTCAGCACCCGCGTCTTGCCCGACCCGGCGCCGGCCACCACCAGCAACGGCTTCCCCGCATGCACCACCGCAGCCCGCTGCTGCGGGTTCAACCCCTCCAGCAGCTCTTCAGGGTCAGCCTTACCCTTCCTGGGCTGCTCGAGCGGCACCGGAAGCTCATCAGGAGAAAACAGCGTAGTCATCGCCCACCAGGGTAGGCGCTCCCACGGACAGTTCCGGTACGGGCGGTCGAACTAGCCCGGGAACACGTACTGATCGATGTCGAGCGACGCCCTCGCGGCAGCCATCCACCGGATGAGTTCCGGCGACAGGAAGATCCCCTTCTCCAGCGGATCGTCGAGGTCGTCGATCCGCTGGACGATCACCAGGAACGCCTCCGCCTGCCCGGCCGCGACCAGGCTTCCCACGGCCTCCGCGAAGTCCAGCCCCCACCCGAGGATCGAGTCCTCGAAGTCCTCCGCCCGCCCGTCCCCGGTCGACACCGCCCGGCGCTTCCAGACCGAGTGCCGGTACGCCGGCGCATGCGGCCGCCGCTGCGTCCCCTTCGCGACCACCTCGTCCGCCGGCACCCCCACCCGCCCGGTGATCTCCTCCGGCAGCAGCGACGTACTCGCCACCCGCAAGTACACCTCGAAGGCTCTCACGAGTCCTCCGCGCCGACGATCACCGGCTGATCCGGTGAAAGCTCTCCTCGTACCCAGCACTGTTCCTGGCACTCCACGTCCGCCAGAACCGCGAGCGACTCCATCACCCGGCTGCGGATGAACGGGTACTTGACCGTCTGCACCCGCCAAGCCTGCCAGACGCTCGCCGGCCGAGAGCAGAACGAGTGAGTACGGCGATCAACTCCCGGGCGCCATCAGCCCGGGAAGTCGAGCTTGGTCCAGGTGTGGTGGGTGTCCCGGAAAAGCTCGAACGACCAGTCGGTGAGGAGCTGGTGGGCGCTTCGGTGGTCGGCGGCGGTGGTTCCGAAGTGCCTCGACGGGTCGCCTTCGCGGCGTTCGACCAGGTAGGTGCCGTCAGGGTTGCGCACGGTCTGGATGTAGGTCTGGCCGCTCGGGTCCGTAGTGCGCTCCACGATCAGGAACTCCGACTCCCCGCGCTCGACCTCGGCCAGCAGTTCGAACAGGAGATCCTCGGACGGGTCGTCGTACGTCGCACCGTTCTCGCTGGTCACACGCAGATGCACTTCATGAGTCCTTCCCGGTGACGATCGCAGGCTGCTGACCCGGTTTCTCGGGAACGTCGCGTCGAACATGGCGGGCGGACAGATCCCCGGACACCCGGTCGAACTCCTCGAGCACCCACACGTAGCTGTGCGCCTGCTCCTCAAGCATCCGTCGAAGCCCGGCGTTCCAGGATCAAGTCGACCGTCGATGTCAGTTCCTGCCCGGCCGTGAGGTGCAGGTGGGCGCCGTCGGGGACGCCTTCCTGTGCGAGGGTCAGGAGGTGGCGCGCGAGGCTGGTGAGGCCGGCGGGGTTGGCGGCGATGACGACTTCCGGCGACGTGGTGTCGACGGTGATCTCGAAGTCGTCGTTCCAGATGAAGGTCAGGCCCGTGGGGCCGTAGGTGCCGAGTTCCACGGGGAGATTGAAGCAGGCTTGTCGGCTGAGAGCAGAGTTGCTGGGAGCAGAAACGCTTCGGTACGGCGTACCGGCGCGGTCATGGTGGAGACATGGCTGATGAGAACAAAGTGCCCCTGTTCGGGGAGCAGGCTCGGTTGGGGTTGTTGCGGCGGCGGGTCGTCGTGCTGGACGGGGTGCTGAACGATGACAACGGGACGTTGCTCGCCACGCAGATCCTGACGCTGGCGGCGGAGGATCCGGAGACGGACATCGCGTTGTGGATCCACTCGCTGGGTGGGTCGGTGCCGTCGATGCTGGCGATTCGGGACGTGATGCGGCTGGTGCCGTGTGACGTGGCGACGGTGGCGTTGGGGCTGGCGTGCAGTGCGGGGCAGTTCCTGCTGTCGGCGGGGACGAAGGGGAAGCGGTACGCGCTCCCGCACGCTCGCGTGCTGATGCACCAAGGCTCCGCCGGGATCGGCGGGTCGGCGGTGGAGATCGAGATCCAGGCCAACGACCTGCGGCACATCCGCGACACCGTGCTGGGGCTGGTCGCCGAGGACACCGGGCAGCCGGTGGAGACCGTGTACGAGGACTCGCTGCACGACCACTGGTACACGGCGCGGGAGGCGATCGAGTTCGGGTTCGTCGACCAGCTCGTCGAGTCGTTCGACCAAGTGATGCCCCTGCGGACGGAGGCGGCCCGATGAGCAGTTACACGATCCCGAACGTGATCACCCAGAGCGCGCGTGGCGAGCGGATCATGGACGTCTACTCGCACCTGCTGTCCGAGCGCATCATCTACCTCGGCACCGGTATCGACGCCGGCGTCGCGAACGCGATGATCGCGCAGCTGCTGCACCTGGAGGCCGATCGGCCGGAGCAGCCGATCAACCTGTACATCAACTGCGAGGGCGGCGACATGACCGCGATGCTCGCGATCTACGACACGATGCAGTACATCAGCTCGCCGATCGCGACGTTCTGCATCGGGCAGGCGATCGCGGCCGGCGCGGTGCTGCTCGCGGCGGGTGAGCCGGGGCAGCGTGCGGTGGTGCCGCATGCGCGCGTCGTACTGCATCAACCGGCGGCTCGCGGGCAGGGCACGATCCCGGATCTGATCCTGCAGGCCGACGAGGTGGTCCGGGTGCGGGCCGAGGTCGAGACGATCCTGTCGACGCACACCGGGCAGTCGGTGGAGCAGCTGCGGCACGACACCGATCGCGATCACGTACTGCGGGCCGAGCAGGCGCGCGCGTACGGGATCGTCGACCAGGTGATCCAGCACCGGCAGGTGCTGAAGGCGTTCGCCGGGGCGTGAGTTGGGGCGCCCGCCGTGCTCGTACGGCGGGCGCCCGCTTCACGTGCTCCGCGGCGCGTACATGATCACGACCACGCCCACCAGGCAGATCACCGCGCCGATCACGTCCCAGCGATCGGGCCGGAAGCCGTCGACGAGCATCCCCCAGGCGAGCGACCCGGCCACGAACACACCCCCGTACGCCGCCAGGATGCGCCCGAAGTTCGGGTCGGGCTGGAAGGTCGCGACGAAGCCATAGGCGCCGAGGGCAACTATTCCGCCGGCCACCCAGAGCAGGCCGCGGTGCTCGCGCCAGCCCTGCCAGATCAGCCAGGCGCCGCCGATCTCGGCGATCGCCGCGAGCACGAACAGCGCGATCGACCGGGCGACGCTCATCCGAGCCGCTCGACCAGTGCGTCCAGCACGCCCGCGCGCTCAGCAGGCACGTCGATCACCAGCAGCACCCCGGGCTCGACCCGGAACGTGAAGAACGAGCAGCACTCGGACTCCCGCGCGACCAGTTCCTCGACCTCCGCCCGCGCGTCGGCGGCGAGGTCGAGCTCGAGCGTCGTCACCCCCGTACGCCGTACGCCGCGCAGCGCCCGCGCGAACAACCGGTCGAACTCCGCCACCCGCAGCGGCTGCTCCGCGGTCGGCAACGTGCACGCATCAGGAACCCAGTTCATGCCTCGACGGTAAACCCGTACCCAGGTACCGGATGCAATGCTTGAACCTTCACTAAACTGTCGGGATGAGTCTCCCCGCCGCGAACCCGCGCCCCGACCACGAGATCGAGCGGGTGCTGGTGATCGCCGCGCACCCCGACGACATCGACTTCGCCGTCGCGGGGACGGTGGCGAACTGGACCAAGGCCGGGATCGAGGTGCACTACTGCCTGGTCACCGACGGCCAGGCCGGCGGTTTCGAGCCGGACCGGGACCGCGCCGAGATCCCCGCCGTCCGCCGGGCCGAACAGACCGCCGCGGCCGCGCAGGTCGGCGTCGACCAGCTGCACTTCCTCGGGTACGCCGACGGCGAGGTCGAGCCGACCCTCGAGCTGGTCCGCGACATCGTCCGGATCACCCGGCAGGTCCGCCCGCAGCGCCTGGTCAGCTCGTCGCCGGAGCGCAACTGGTCGAAGCTCCCGGTCTCGCACCCCGACCACCTGGCGACCGGCGAGGCGACCGTCCGCGCGTTCTTCCCCGCGATCGGCAACCCGTTCGCCTTCCCCGACCTGGCCGAACCGGCCTGGGACGTCGACGAGCTCTGGCTGATCGAGCACCCGGAGACCAACCACCACGTCGACATCACCGACACCATCGACCAGAAGCTCGCCGCCCTCGAGGCCCACCACAGCCAGCACCGCGACCCCACCCACCTGCTCGCCCGGGTCCGCGACCTGATGAGCCAGAACGCCAAGACCTCCCGCCTACCGGCCGACCACTACGCCGAACGCTTCGCGGTCATCCGCCTGTAGGCACGACTCAGTCCGCGGCGGTGAGCGCGGAGACCGTCGCGGCAGTCGCCGCGACCACGGCCGCGCGGTGGGATGCCTGAGAACTCAGCGCACGCAGGGCCGGCGCGGTCGTGCTCCACGCCGTGCACAGCCCGACGACGAGGATGAAGATGTCCATCGCTCGCGCCTCCGACAAGGCGACGGAGGATGCGGCGGCGATCGCCTTGGCCTTGGACTGGTGGGAGTCGATCTCGGCCGGCGTCACGTCGGTGCGTTCGAGCCAGGCCCACTGGGTGAGGCGGAGGATGTCCGGGTTCGCCTGCAGCGCGTCGAACAACGCCCCGGCGTACGCCGGGAGATCCTCCGGCGTGAACGGCGCGGCATCGGCCAGCGTGCTCATCCGGACGGCGAGCATCGCGTCGAAGAGGCCGTCCTTGGAGCCGAAGTAGGCGTAGATCGCCTGCTTGTTCGCGCGCGCCTCGGCGGCGATCCGGTCCACCCGGGCTCCGGCCAGGCCGCGGGCGGAGAACTCGGCGTACGCCGCGTCGAGCAGGCGGGCGCGGGTGGCGGCGGAGTCGTACGGCATGGCCCCCAGGGTAACAACCAACCAGACGGTTGGAATGCGGGTCAAAGGGTTTGCGCCGGGCGGCGGCAGCGGTGAGGCTCCACCCATGACGATCAATCACGAGGTAGTGGGCGACGGGCCCGCCGTGCTGCTGGTGCATGCCGGAGTCGCGGACGCGCGGATGTGGGCCCCGCAGGTCGAGGACCTGCGGCGGGACCACCGGGTGATCACGGTCGACCTGCGCGGGTACGGCGAGACGCCGCTGCCCGCCGGTTCGGCGTACTCCGACGCGGGCGATCTGCTCGAGCTGCTCGACGCGCTCGCGGGCGAAGGCGTCGTCGACGACGGGCCGGTCGCGGTCGTCGGGGCGTCGTACGGCGGGAACGTGGTGCTCCAGGCGGTCAGCAAGGCGCCGGAGCGGTTCCGCCGGGTCGTGCTGCTGGCGCCGCCGGTCGACGGGGTGGAGCCGACCGAGGACCTGCGCGCGTTCTGGGGCGAGGAGAACGCGCTGCTGGACCAGGACGACGTCGACGGCGCCACGGCGCTCAACGTGCGGACCTGGATCGGGCCGGAGGCCGACGACGCCGCCAAGAACCTGCTGTTCACGATGCAGAAGCGCGCGTTCGAGCTGCAGCTCGCGGCGGGCGACGTGGACAACGAGGAGTACGAGGTCGTCCCCGCGAACCTCACGATGCCGGTGAAGCTGTACGTCGGCGCGCACGACCTCGAGTTCTTCCGCACCGGTGCGCGGCACCTGGCCGGTCAGCTGCCGGACGCCGAGCTCACCGAGCTGCCGTGGGCGGGCCACCTGCCGACGATGGAGCGGCCCGCGGAGGGCGTCAAGCTGGTCCGCGAGGCGCTGACGAGCTGAAAGGCCCTGGACCACAAAGGTCCAGGGCCCATCGCCGTACCGGAGAATCAGTCCGCGAGCGCACCCATCGGGTCCCACGCGGGCAGCACGATCGGCGTCTCGTCGAACGCGGCCTGCAGCTCGGCCGGCAGCGCCGACTTGCGGACCGCGATCTCGAAGACGTGCTCGCCGAACCACGAGTCGTTCATCGTCCAGAAGCCGCTGTCGGCCTTCTCGTCGCCCCAGCTGTTCTCGACCCGCCAGCGCCGCGGCGCGCCGTCGACCAGGTCGACGCCGGTGAACAGCATCGCGTGCGTCATCAGCGTCTCGTGGTGCAGCAGCCGCTCGGCCTTGTCGAGCGTGAACGTGGTGTCGTAGACGGCCTCGAAGTCGTACAGCGCGGCGTCCCAGAAGCCGAGGTCGGCCGACATCTGCTTGCCGACGTCGCAGCCGAACCAGACCGGCTCGCCGCCGACGATGGCGTCCTGGGCCAGCTTCTTCATCAGGTCGATCTCGACGTTCAGGTAGACCACCGGCGGCGCGTCGATGACGTTGCCGAGGTAGTCGACGGTGAAGGTCCTGCCGGTCGGGCTGGACTCGCGCGGGTCGTGCACGATGCAGACGTACTCGTCGACCGGCAGCGTCACGTACGACGCGGCGAACTCGGCGGGTGTCGTCCAGCCGTCGCGGTGGAAGCCCTTGTCGCTGTCCTTCCACTGCCACAGGAACTTCTGCGGCGGCGTCCCGAGGTGGATGCTCAGCACCCGGTGGATCGTGGTCAGCAGCTCGCGCTTCGCGGCGCGCTGCGCTTCCGCGCCGTCGAGCTTGCGCAGGTCGCGGGCGCCCTGGCGGAGCAGCCGGCGGAGCGTGTCGTTGAGCTGAGCGGTCGACGAGGAGCTCTCGGTCTCCGGCATCGCGGTCTTCGGGACCAGGCCGTGCTTGCGGACCAGCGCGACGAACATGTTCCACTGACCGCCGTCGCCGATCGGGTCCGACAGCAGGTGCGCGACGGTGCGGTCGTCGACGTCACGGTCGGTGGTCTCGATCACCGCTTCGAGGAAGAAGTTGGCGCGCTCGAACTTGTCCCAGAACAGCAGGTAGTTCTGGGAGAACTCGAAGTCCTTCACGCCGAGCTTCTCGGCGGCGCCGGCCCGGAGCAGGTTCAGGCCCGCGAACAACCAGCAGCGACCGCTCTTCTTCTGGTTGGTCACCTTCCAGTCGTCCAGCAGGTTCGACACCGAGTGGTCGATCGAGGTGACGACCTGACGATCCAGGGCGATCTTGGCGACCGGCGTCTCCGTGACGGCGTTCTGCATCACCCGGTACTGCGGGTTCGACGCGAACTCCTTCTCGAAGAGCGCCAGCTGTTCGGCAGTGAGATTCCGCTCCATAACCATCGACGGTATCTCAGCCCCGAAGGACCGGGCGCCTCCGCCGGGGTGGCGCATGTGTGCCCTGTCCGGAACCCGCCAGAACCGGCCGCGTCAGTCGATCAACCCGCGCTGGTAGGCCTTCACCAGCCGGCGCGGCACCCGCAGCTGCCTGCCGTCCACGGTGATCGGCACCAGGTCACCGGCACCGCCTTCCACTGCGCCCGCCGGCTCCGGGTGTTGGCCCGGGACATCTTGCGCTTCGGAACTGCCACTGATCCTCCTCGAACGGTTCCGGCTATGCTAATTGAAAACGATATTCATTAGCAAAGGAGCTGCCGATGCCCCGCCGACCTGCCGCCGCCCACCGGCGCCCGGCCAAGCAGAACCCGCTCGACCGCGACGGCATCACCGTCGTCGACTACAAGGACACCGCACTGCTGCGGAAGTTCATCTCCGACCGCGGCAAGATCCGCTCCCGCCGCGTCACCGGACTCACGGTCCAGCAGCAGCGGCAGGCCTCCCGGGCGGTGAAGAACGCCCGGGAAATGGCCCTGCTGCCGTACGCCTCGGTGGCCCGTCCGGGCGACCGGTAGGCCTGTTCCGTACGGCGGCTCAGTGCCAGAAGACCGCGATGCCCGCGTTCAGTAGGGTGAGGCCGCCGATCGTGAACAGCATGCCGCGGGTGATCGACGGGCGGCGGCGCCACAGGAACAGCAGGACGGTGATCACCAGGACGACGACCAGTTTGACGCCGATCTTGGTGTTGTCGACGGTGAAGTCGTCGTCCTTGACGCCGGAGGCGATGCCGACCAGCAGGATGCCGGTGACCAGCTGGGTCAGGGCGCCGTGCAGCATCGCGGCGTTGACGACCGGCTCGCGGCTCTTCAGCTGGGTGAAGAACCCGCCGAAGAGTGCCGCGAAGCCGATCAGGTGGAGCAGCGTGAGCACGTCGTGCAGGAAGTCCATACCGGACAGCCTAGTGAACGTTGCTCAGCGCAACGACTCAGACCAGGCGGCGGTCGGTCGCCCAGCGGGTCAGCTCGTGCCGGTTCGACAGCTGCAGCTTGCGCAGTACCGACGACACGTGGGTCTCGACGGTCTTCACCGAGATGAACAGCTCGCGGGCCACTTCCTTGTACGCGTAGCCGCGGGCGATCAGGCGCAGCACCTCGCGTTCGCGCTGGGACAGCCGGTCCAGGTCCTCGTCGACCGACGCGATGTCGATCGCGCCGGAGAACGCGTCCAGCACGAAGCCGGCCAGTCGCGGTGAGAACACCGCGTCGCCGTCGGCGACCCGGCCGATCGCGTCGACCAGCTCGGTCCCGCTGATGTTCTTGGTGACGTAGCCGCGGGCGCCGGCCCGGATCACGCCGATCACGTCCTCGGCCGCGTCCGACACCGACAGCGCCAGGAACTTGATCTCCGGGTGCCGCTGGTGCACCTGCTTCATCACCTCGGTGCCACCGCCGCCGGGCAGGTGGACGTCGAGCAGGACGACGTCCGGCTCGTTGGCCACGATCGCCTTCACCGCGCTGTCCACGTCGGCGCCCTCGCCGACGATCTCCACCGCGGTCCCGATCTCGCTGCGGACACCGGCCCGGAACATGTCGTGGTCGTCGATCACGACCACCCGTCGTACTGTCATCTGTCCATCTCCAGTCGCACCTCGGTGCCGGTTTCCGGGCTCGACCGCACCGTCGCGCGGCCGCCGTGCCGTTCCATTCTCCCCATCACGCTGTGCCGCAGACCGAGCCGGTCCTCGGGCACCCCGTCGGTGTCGAAGCCCTTGCCGCGGTCCCGGACGAACATCTCCGCCCGGTCGCCGTCGACTTCGACGAACACGTCGATCTTGTCAGCGCCGGAGTGCTTTGCCGCGTTCACCATCGACTCCCGCGCCGCCCGCACCATCGCCGACAGGCCCTCGGTCAGGTCGCAGTCGCCGACCGTGACCACCTCGACCGGTACGCCGTGCGAGTCCTCGACCTCGGCGGCGGCGCGCTTGGCGGCGCCGGCCAGGGTCTTGTCGGTCTGGTCGTCCTCGTCGTACAGCCAGGCCCGCAGCTCACGCTCCTGGGAGCGGGCCAGCCGGGCCACCGCCTTCGGGTCGGCGGCCTGCTTCTGGATCAGCGCGAGCGTCTGCAGGACCGAGTCGTGCAGGTGCGCGGCCATGTCGGCGCGCTCCTGGGAGCGGATCCGCTCGCCGCGCTCGGCGTTCAGGTCGCGGCTCAGCCGGTGCACCCAAGGGCCGGCGATCACGCCGAGACCGACGACGGCGAGCAGCAGCGCGACCAGTACGTCGCCGACCTGCGACAGGCGGCCGTTCTGGACCAGGAACACGGTGACCGCCGTGCCGAGCAGGATCACGCCGACGACGACGCGGACGATCGACTTGATCCCGCCCTTGCCGAGCAGGTTGCCGAGCGTCGGCGCCTTGTTCGTCCAGGCGGCCTTCTGGGTCTCGTCGGCCTGGCGCCAGATCAGGGCGAGACCGGTCCCGGCGAAGACGAGCGGCCAGAACATCTTGCCGGCGATGCCCAGGCCCGCTGCCTGGAGGAGGAGCAGGAGACCGGCGGCGACGACGACCAGGGCGATCAGCTGGCCGCGGTTCTTCTCGCGGCGGCGGCTGCGGGCCTCGCTGACCGGCGGCGGGGGCTGGTCCGAGCGCATGTTCTGGCGGGTCGCTGCGGCGAGGCCTGGCGCACCGGGGACCGTTGGGGCTCCCAGAGGCATCAGGAACCAGAGCGCGGCATAGATGAGGACGCCGAAGCCGCCGAAGACGGTCGCGGCGATGAAGACCAGCCGGACGGCGATGTCGGGCACGTTGAGGTGGTCGGCGATGCCACCGGCGACGCCGCTGACCACACGGCCTTCGAAGCGCCGGTAGGCACGGCGTACCGGAGGTGCCTCGGGGCCGGGGCGACCTGCACCGGGTGGGCCGAAGGTGGGGCCGCCAGGCTGCCCACCACCGGGCTGACCGTACGACGTACCACCGCCCTGCCCGTACGGCGGCGCGTACTGCGCCCCTCTGGCCGGGCCGCCGTGCCAGTGCTGGTACTGCCCAGGAGGCGGCGGGTTCTGCGCAGGCTGCTGCCCGGCCGGACCTCCGGTGGAGGGTCCGCCCGAGGGCGCGGCTGCGGCTGGCTGGCTCATCACCACGATCGTCACATGCGGACCGGGCCGACACCAGCAGGCTTGTCCCCGGGCGCCACCTCAGCGGCGGCCGGACCCGGTCAGGGTCGGCTCGGGGAGAACCCGGAGTCCCCCGCGCGACCGGCGGGCCGGCCGGCAAGTTCCAGGGGTCGGCAAGGGGGGATCCCCGATGTTGCCGACGCCCGGCGCGGGACACTATCGGTGTCATGGACCAGAACCAGAGCGGCTTCGACCGCACCCAGCTGCGCGACGTGCAGAGCTGGCGGCGCAGCCGGAGCGACCGGATGGTGGCCGGCGTCTGCGGCGGGATCGCCCGCGCGCTCAACGTCGACCCCGTGCTGGTCCGCGTCGTGATGGCCGTCCTGGTGATCAGCGGCCCCGGCATCCTGTTCTACGCCGCCGGCTGGATCCTGATGCCCGACGAGGGCTCCGACAAGGCGCCGGTCGAGGGCCTGCTCGGCAACCGGGTCCGCCCCGACCACCCGTGGCTGTGGCCGGTGGTGCTCGGTGTCTGCGTGTTCCTGGCGATCGCGGTGATGTCGTCGTTCGACTTCGGCAAGCTGATCCCCGGGCCGATCGTCGTGCTCGGCCTGCTCTACCTGTTCGTCTTCCGCCGCAAGCCGAAGACCCCCAACCCGCACTGGCCGCACCAGAACCAGCAGCAGGCGCCCGGCACCCCGCCGTACCAGCAGCAGACCACCCAGTACGTCGGCCAGCAGGCTCCCACCAACGGCCCGCCACCTCCCCCGGCGGGCATGTCGTCCTCGGCCACCCGGCGACCACAGGACCGCACCGTCGAACCGGTCCAGCCGGTGTGGACCGAGGACGACCCCCTGGGTCTGTACGTCGACGAGCCGCCGGCCCCGGCGGCCCCGGCCGTCACCCGGGTCGCCGAGCCGCCGGTGAAGGGGATGCGCGGCGTCAAGCCCGCCGTCGTCGCCCTGACCGGGCTGGCGATCGCGATCGCCTGGCTCGCGGGCTCCTCGACGCCGACGATGCTCGCGATCGGTGTCGCGACGCTCGGCGCCGGGATGCTGGTCGGCGGGTTCCTGGGCCGGACGATGGCGCTGCTGCCGCTCGGCATCCTGCTCGCCCTCGGCGTCGCGGCGAGCTCGATCTTCCCGAGCGTGCCGCGCGACTTCAAGGACGTGAACCTGGTCGCGAAGCCGGACCAGCCGGTCACGGCGACCAGCAACAACTACACGTTCGACGCCGGGTCGGTGCACCTGGACCTGACCAGGACCAAGTTCGCGCCCGGTGCGCACGTGACGATCACCGGAGGGGTCGGTGAGGTGGTGCTGAAGGTGCCGGCGAACGTGGACGTCACCGGTACGCTGAGCGCGCGGGCCGGCGAGGTGATCGGCCTGGCCCAGCGCGAGGGCGGTCACGACGTGAAGATCGTGCTGAACGACCTCGGGGCCGACGGCAAGGCCGGCCCGGAGCAGGTCGTCATCGACGCCCAGCTCAAGCTGGGCAGCATCACCGTGGAGCGCGGATGAGGAAGATCAAGGCGGACGTCCCCGGCGTCATCACCGGCACGGTGCTGACCGGCGCGGCGACCATCTACCTGCTGAACGATGAGGGCCTGGTCCAGACCGGCGACCTCGGCCTGACCGCCGCGATCCTGCTGGTGGTCGCCGGGGCCGTGGGCCTGGCCGCGTCTCGGCGCAGCTGACCGCCGCTCCCGCGCAGTTATCGCTTTGATCTTCTCCAGCGAGTCCTTCTAGGCTCGCTCCGTGTCCACCCCCGAGGCCGACAGAGGCTAGCCACCGGCTGCCCGGTGGCTGATCAACTCCCGCACCTCGAGCTGCGGTGCCTCAGCCTGCCCCCGGTCCGCCGGCGATGTGTGCCCTCGCGCGGCGATCTCCCGCCGCGCGCCCGTCGCTCTCGGTCGTGGAGTCCTCGATGCCTTTCCTGCTGTACCTGCTCGCCCTGGCCGTCTTCGCCCAGGCCACCTCGGAGTTCATGCTCTCCGGTCTCACCCCGGAGATCGCCGCCGAGCTCGCCGTCCCGATCCCCACCGCCGGCTGGCTCACCTCGGCGTTCGCGCTCGGCATGGTCGTCGGAGCCCCCGCCGTCGCCGTCCTCGGCCGCCGCTGGCCACGCCGCGCCACCCTCCTGCTCACGCTGACCGTCTTCCTGCTCGCCCACGTCGCCGGTGCGCTGGCCGACGACTTCGCCGTCCTCCTCCTCAGCCGGCTGCTAGCAGCCCTCGCCAACGCCGGCTTCCTCGCAGTCGCGCTGGCCACCGCAGCGACCCTCTCCACCGCCACCGGCCGCGCCACCGGCGTACTGCTGGCCGGTACGACGCTCGCCTGCATCGCCGGCGTACCAGCAGGCGCCTGGCTCGGTCAGCACCTCGGCTGGCGCGCAGCGTTCTGGGCCGTCGCCCTGCTGTGCCTGCCGGCCCTCATCGCCATCGCCCGGTCGCTCCCCGCTCAACCAGTCCGACTCCAACCACCTGTCACCTTCCGAATCACTCGCCGCCTCGTCTTCCTCCTCACCCTCGGCGCCCTGGTGAACGGTGCGACCTTCTGCACCTTCACCTACCTCGCGCCGGTCCTCACCGGCGTCACCCGCCTCGACAGCTCCTGGGTCCCCGCGCTCCTGATGCTCTTCGGCCTCGGCTCCTTCGCCGGCGTCACTCTCGCCGGCCGGTACGCCGACCGGCGCGCGTACGGCGTACTGGCTGCTGCCGGCATCGCCCTCCTGCTCGGCTGGTGCGCGTTCGCCTGGGCTGCCCACCTCCCGGCGGCCGCTGTGCCGCTGGTCTTCCTGCAAGGACTCCTGTCGTTCGGAGTCGGCTCAGCGCTCATCTCGCTCGCGCTGTCGGCCGGTGCGGAGTCACCTGTCCTCGCCGGTGGTCTGGCCACCGCAGCCCTCAACGTCGGCGCCGTACTGGGCCCACTCGCAGGCGGCGCGGCCATCACCGCAGCAGGCGACCGGGCGCCGCTCTGGTGCAGCGCCGCGCTGACCGGGATCGCCCTCGTCACCGCCGTACTCGCCGGACCGGTCCGGCGGGCCGCCCGGGGTTCGGATAGTCTGGTGGACCGCTCGCGACGGCCGGAGACCGGCCCGCGGGCACCGGAGGGGCCCGAGTGCAGCGGGTCCCGTTGAGGGTCACGGGAGTTACCGATGGTGCGCGGCACCGTGAAGTGGTTCAACGCCGACAAGGGCTACGGCTTCCTGGCGGTCGACGGGCAGGACGACGTGTTCGTCCACTGGAGCCGGATCGTCTCCGACGGCTACAAGACGCTCGAGGACGGCCAGCACGTCGAGTTCGAGGTGGTCGACGGCCCCAAGGGCCGCGAGGCCGACACCGTCACGCCGGTCTGAGGAGTCCACCGGTACGCCGTACGCCCGACGCGACTCCGCGAACGGGTTTCCGGACTGCGGGGTGGCTCGGCAACCGATAACCTGAGCGCCCACGCTTGGGAGGGGTTGCCGCGGTGAGCGAGCCGGTGCACGTGATCAGGAAGCTCGAGAAGGCGCTGGCCGACGACGACTTCTCCTGGTCGTTGCTGCTGGTCGGTGAGGACCAGACCGACAAGCTGGCGACGCTGACCGGTGACCTGCGCGGCCCGTACTCGACGACCGGGGACGGCAAGCAGATCACGTCCGGCTTCTCGTACTGGGGCATCGGCCCGACGATCGCCTGGGCCAACGCGACCAACGACCCGTTCTACCTGGTGATGAAGGCCGGCGCCGAGTCGTTCCAGCGGCACTGGCGGCAGGTGCGGCCGCACGTCGACCAGGGCGGGTTCCACTTCGTCAGCCTCGGCGTCGGGACCGGCGTGAAGGACCGGACGATCGTCGCCGACCTGCACCGGTACAACCCGGACATGTTCTACATCCCGGTCGACATGAGCTCGGAGATGCTGCGGCTCGGCACGCTGGAGCCGGTCCGCGGCGCCGGGTTCCCGATGGCGCAGGTGCTGCCGGTGCAGCTCGACTTCTCGATCGCGGACAACGTCGAGCAGCTCGGGCAGATGCTCGCGAAGCTGGTCGGCGAGGAGCCGTTGCTGTACGCGCTGACCGGCAACACGCTGGCCAACTTCGAGAGCGATCTCGAGCTGCTGCAGACGCTGACCAAGGTGCTGCGCCCGCAGGACCGGCTGCTGCTCGAGGTCGCGAGCACCAACGTGCTGAACGCGGAGACCGCGAAGGAGGCGGCCGAGGAGTACCACCAGACGCGGGCGTTCGCGGAGTTCGTGACCAGTGCGCTGCGCTACAACACCGACCTGCGGATCGACCTCGACAACCTGGACTTCCGGGGCGAGGTCGAGGACGACGACGCGCTGCTGGTGAAGATCGTCTGGCAGAACAACACCCCCGACCAGATCGTGATGGGCCTGCCCGACCACACCGACGTCGCGCTCGACAAGGGCGACACGATCCTGCTCTACACGACCCGCAAGTTCTCCACCGAACGCCTGAAGAAGCTGACGTCGGCCTGCGAGCTCAACCCGGTCGAGCACGCCCGCTCCCGCTTCCGCCGTACCCGCCGCCCCAGCCCGTTCGGCCTCGACATGCTGCTCCTCGCGCCCGGCTCGGCCCCCACCACCAGCTCCCTGGCCGACGACATCTGGCGATGAGCAGACCTGCTGGTACGCCGGAGCGGCGGGTCGCGACCGCCAGGTTGCGCGTCCTCGGACGCCTCCGCAAACTCGCCAGAGCGTTGCCGGCAGCAACTAAAACCTCCGCCTACCGGCGTACGGTCGTCTCGGTCATCAGCTACGGCCTGCTCGCGATCGCCTTCGTGCTCGGCGTGATCTGGTTCTTCAAGCCCGACAACAGCCGCTGGGAACCGGCGGTCAACTCGCTCACCCTCGTCGCCGGCCTGACCGGCATCTTCGTCGAGCGCCTGACCGCCGCCGCCGAGCGCCGCGCCGAGATCCTCCGCGCGGTCTCCGACGAGCTGCAGGAGAACACCCGCCTCCTCGCCGACGAACGCTTCTCGCCGACCCCGCCGAGCCACCGCCAGGTCTACCCGCGGCTCGTCGTCTCCGCGGTCGACCTGGCGCTCGTCTCCGGCGCGCTCGGCCTCCACCGCGACGCCGAGCTGGTGAACCTCCTGCACCGCTGGCGCGACACCGTGCACCTGTTCAACCGCCGCCTCGACCTCACCGAGATCAGCACCTTCTCCAGCACCATCACCAGCGCCGAGCTCGCCGCGTTCCACCGCGCGCTCAACCACGAGAACAGCTACTTCGCGACCACCCGCCAGATGCTCGAAACGCTGCTGGCCCGCCTCCCTAAGGGCGAATGACCGTCACCCCGGCCGGTGTCCCCGACGACAGCTCCTCCAGCGCAGCCGGTACGTCGTCCAGCCCGATCGTCCGCGTCACCAGCTCAGCCGGCTTCAACACCCCGGACGCGACCAGATCGAGCATCTCCGGGTAGGTGTGCGCCGCCATCCCATGGCTGCCCAGCCACTCCAGCTCCTGCCCGATCACCCGCGACACATCCAGCTGTACGCCGTCCGGCAGCAACCCCACCTGCAGATGCCGCCCGCGCGGCCGCAACACCCGCAGCGCCTGCTGCACGATCTCGTTGGACCCGAGCGCATCCATCGTCACCCGAGCCCCACCGCCGGTCAGCGCCCGAATCTCCTCCACGGCCGACGGCCCTGCGGCCACCGCCTCCGCGGCGCCGTACCGAAGCGCCAGCTCCAGCGCGCCCGGATTGGTGTCAACGGCAACGACCCGCGCCCCGAGCACGGCCCCGATCATCACCGCCGAGAGCCCCACACCCCCGCACCCGAACACCACGAAGTCCTCCCCGGCGCGCACCTTCCCCACCTGGTGCACCGCCCGGAACGAGGTCGCGAACCGGCACCCGAGCCCGGCCGCCGTCGAGAACGACATCTCCTCCGGCAACCGTACGAGATTCACCGCCGCGAACGGCAGCGCGACGTACTCGGCGAAGGATCCCCAGTAGTTGAACCCAGGCTGCAGCTGGTTCGGGCAGACCTGCTGATTCCCCTCCAGACACTGCTCGCACGACCCACACGCGCAGATGAACGGCGTCGTCACCCGATCCCCGACCGCCCACCCGGTGACCCCGTCCCCCACCGCGGCGATCGTCCCCGCCACCTCGTGCCCGGGAACGTGCGGCAGCACGATGTCCGAGTCATGCCCCTGCCACCCGTGCCAGTCGCTACGACACAACCCAGTCGCCTCGACCTTCAGCACCACCCCACCAGCAGCAACCACCGGCTCCGGGACCTCTTGCACCGTAGGCAGTACGCCGTACTGCTCGACCACAATCGCACGCATGCCGCCCATCCTCAGCCACCCACCCGCAGACCGCCACTCGACCGTAGGATCGCCGACGTGCCCACAGTGTTCCGCACCGCCACCACCGACGACTTCGCCGCGATCGCCGAGCTCTACCACCAGCTGCACCCGCAGGAGCCGCTGCTGACCGAACGCGAGGGTTTCGACGCGATCGTCGCGTCGGACGCGTTCCGGTTGTAGGTGCTGGAAGTCGACGGCGAGGTGGTCGCGACGACGTACTTCAAGGCGATGCTGATGACCGGCTCGAAGCGTGAGTCGACGCACGCGTTCTACCGCGCCTGCGGGTTCGCCGACGACGACAAGACCGGGTACGTCGCCCGTCCCTAGGGCCGGTTCTTCGTCCCCCACTCGGTCGGCTCCGGCGACATCGTCGTGAGCAGCTCGCCGCCCGCGATCACCTCGTCGTGGGTGATCCAGGCCCGGTCGATCGGTACGCCGTTGAGCGTCGCGCCGGCGATGTAGATGCCTTCGCCGGAGCGCGCGATCGTGAAGCTGGTGCCGCGGGAGGTGCGGAACGTCGTCCGCTCGAACATCGGGCTGCCGAGGACGTAGACCTTGTCCACCGGCGACACCGGGTAGAGCCCGGCGGCGGCGAACACGTACCAGGCCGACATCTGCCCGCAGTCCTCGTTGCCGCCGAGTCCTTCGGGGCCGGTGCCGTAGCCGTGGTCGCAGACGTAGCGCGACCACTTCTGGGTCAGCCACGGCGCACCGGCGTAGGTGAACATGAACGCCATCTGGTGCACCGGCTCGTTGGAGTGGTTGTAGTGGTCGTTCCACTTCATCAGGTCGGCCGGCGGCGTCTTCTCGAAGATCGCGTTCAGCCGCTCGGCGAACGCCGCGTCACCACCGGCCAGCTCGATCAGCCCGGCGACGTCGTGCGGTACGAACCACCCCTGCTGCTCGGGGTTGCTCTCCGTGCAGCCCTCGTCCGGGCCCATCCACGTGCCGTCCTGGTACCGGCCGCGGAACCAGCCGACATCGGCGTTGAAGACGTTGCGGTAGTTCTGCGCGCTCGCGTCCAGCCGCCGGGCGTCGCCGGTCTCGCCGCGCAGCTCGGCGAACCTGGCCAGCGCGTGGTCGGTGTAGGAGTTCTCCAGCGTCACCGACAGCCCGTCCTCGACGACCCAGCCGAGCTGCTGCCAATTCGCGAGCTCCTTGCGGTTGGAGCGTTCCTCCGGCCCGAGCGCCACGTCCCGGCAGATCCGGTACGCCGTACCGGTGTCGAACCCCTCGATCCCCTTCACCGCCGCCTCGGCGATGACGTTGATCGCCGGGTCGCCGACCATCGTGTCGGTGTCGACGCCGAGCAGCTCCCAGCGGGCCAGGCCCTTGACCCGGCCTGACGTCGTCAGGTCGAGCAGTGTGCTGATCTGGTCGGTGACGACCTTCTCGTCGATGATCGTCATCAGCGGCAGCTGGGCCCGGAACACGTCCCACCCGCTGAACACGGTCCGGCGCTCGTACGCCGCGTCGTCGCCGGCGTCGCTCCACCGGCGCGGCTCGATCATCGTGTGGTAGAGCGCGGTCCGGAAGATCTGCCGCTGCTCCGGCGTCCCGCCCTCGATCTCGACCTTCTCCAGCACGGCGGCCCAGGCCGCGCGCGCGTCGGCGGCGACCTGGTCGAAGTCCCAACCGGGCAGGTCGTGGGCGAGGTTGCGGCGGGCGCCCTCGACGCTGGTGAACGAGATCCCCGACTTGACCAGCACCGGTCCGGCGACGTCGAGCTCGACGAAGAACCCGGCGTCCGCGGCGGCCGTCGTACGGGACGGCTCGGTGCGCAGGTCGTCACCGTCCCAGGTCGTGAAGCTCTTGACCGGCTGCGAGAGCTGCAGCGAGAAGTACACCGTGTACTCCGGCCCGGTGCCGCAGATCCAGCCGCCGCCGCTGCGGTCGCAGCGCATCCAGCCCTCGACCGTGTGGTCGTCGACCAGGACGACGTGCTGCTCGACCGAGTGCGACCCGTCGAAGCCGACCCGGCGGGACAGGTCGACCTTGATCCGCGCCGGCCCGGCCTCGGCGTACGTGAACCGGATGATGCCCGCGCGCTCGGTCGCGGTCAGCTCGGTGCGCACCTGGTAGCGGTCGAGGTCGACGGCGTAGTAGCCGGCCTTCACGACCTGGTTGCGGTAGCGGCTGTTGGCGGCGACGCGCCCGGTGACCAGCGGTCCGGTCTGCGGCATCACCTGCAGGTTCCCGAGGTCGCCGTAGCAGCCGATCCCGCCGAGGTGGGTGAAGCTGAACCCCTCGATGGTCTCCATGTCCGCCGAGTAGCCGCTGCCGTGGTCGCCGCCGCTGACCGTGTCCGGACTCAGCTGCACCATCCCGAACGGCCGCACCGGCCCCGGGAACGTCTTGCCGCACGCCGTGTCCGGCGACGTCGTCAACGCCCCGATCAACGGATCGATGTCGTCGACAGCCTCACGCTGACTCATGCCGGTCCTCCACAGCTCCGCTCCATGTCCGGACATAGCATGCCAGAAACCACCGAGACCCCCGGCCGGTCGGCCGGGGGTCTCGACGTACGAGCTGTGCGGGTCAGCAGCCGCCGGCGACCGCCGGGATGATCGAGACCTGACCGCCGTCCTTGATCGAGGTCTGCAGCCCCTCGGCGAACCGGACGTCGTCGTTGTCGACGTACACGTTCACGAAGCGGCGCAGCTCGCCGGAGTCGTCCAGGACGCGGCCCTTGATGCCCGGGTACGATGCGTCGAGCGACTCCAGCACCTCGCTCAGGGTCGAGCCTTCGACGGAGACCTCGGACGCGCCCTGGGTGTAGGGCCGCAGGATGGTCGGGACGCGGACACTGACGCTCACTGCAGACCTGCCTTCACGAAGGCGTCGTACGACGCGGGGATGGTCACCTTCGGGCCGACCCGGTCGGCCACCGCGTCGAGCGTCTTCAGCCCGTCGCCGGAGTTGATGATCACCGTCTCGGCCTCGGGGTCGAGCTGGCCGGTGGCGATCAGCTTCTTCAGCGTCGCGACGGTCACCCCGCCCGCGGTCTCGGTGAAGATGCCCTCGGTGCGAGCCAGCAGCTGGATGCCCTCGACGACCTCTTCGTCACTGACGTCCTCGATCACTCCACCGGTACGCCGGGCGACGTCGAGCACGTACGGCCCGTCGGCCGGGTTGCCGATCGCCAGCGACTTGGCGATGGTGTCCGGCTTGACCGGCTTGACCACGTCGTGGCCGTCGCGGAACGCCTGCGCCACCGGCGAGCAGCCGGTCGCCTGCGCGCCGTAGATCTTGTAGTCGGTGGCGTCGACCAGGCCCAGCTTGCCGAGCTCGGTGAAGCCCTTGTCGATCTTGGTCAGCTGCGAGCCGGACGCGACCGGGATCACCACCTGCTGCGGGATCCGCCAGCCGAGCTGCTCGGCGATCTCGAAGGCCAGCGTCTTGCTGCCCTCGGAGTAGTACGGGCGGACGTTCACGTTGACGAACGCCCAGCCCTCCTCCTCGCCGGCGATCTCGGAGGCGAGCTTGTTCACGTCGTCGTAGTTGCCCTCGACGGCGACCAGCGTGCCGCCGTACACGGCGGTGGTGATCACCTTCGGGCGCTCGAGGTCGTGCGGGATGAACACGACCGAGCGGATGCCGGCCCGGGCGGCGGCCGCGGCGACCGCGTTGGCCAGGTTGCCGGTGGAGGGGCAGGCGAAGACCTTCATGCCCAGCTCACGGGTGGCGCTCAGGGCACTCGCGACCACACGGTCCTTGAAGGAGTGCGTGGGGTTGCCCGAGTCGTCCTTCACCCAGAGCTTCCGCAGCCCGAGCTCGCGGGCCAGGTTGCCGGCGTCGATCAGCCGGGTGTAGCCCGGCTCGGTGTTCGGGTAGCCGGCCACGTCGACCGGGACGGGCAGCAGCGGCTGGTAGCGCCAGATGTTCTTGGGTCCGGCCTCGATCTGCTCGCGGGTGATCGTCGGGTACTCGTACCCGACCTCCAGCGGACCGAAGCACTCCATACACGCGTAGAACGGACCGAGTTCCGACTTCGCCCCGCAGGCCCGGCAGCTCAGGTGCGTTCCGTTGCCGAAGGCACCTGCACGGATGGTGTGGGTGGCGGTCTGGCTCATGGAGAGGTTCCTCCTCATCTTCCCCGGGCGCCGGATCTCGGCGTGGGACGGATTTGGCACCGGTCCGCCGCGAGCGCCTCAGGAGGAGGCCTCCACGGGGAGGGTTGCCGGGACTTCAACGGGCCGTTTCCCTCAGTCCCTCTGGATGAGCAGGTTCGAGGTTACCCAATCGGGTCCATATTGTGTCTTGTGATCCCACCATCCGAGACGGCAGATCTCAGCCTTGCGCGACCCTCCGCGTTCGGCTTGCGAGCGCCTCCGTCAGCCCGTACGGCGCTCGCGGAACGTCCGCCGGTACGCCGACGGCGACGTCCGCACCGCCTTGGCGAAGTGGTGCCGGAACGTCACCGGCGTCGCGAACCCCGCGGCCAGCGCGATCTCCTCGACCGGCGCGTCCCCGGTCTCCAGCATCGCCAGCGCCGCCTGGATCCGCTGGGCGATCAGCCACTTCGCGGGCGTCGTACCGGTCTCGCGGGTGAAGTGCCGCAGGTACGTCCGCGGTGCCAGCCCGGCCTCGCGGGCCAGATCCGGTACGCCGATCGGCTCGGCCAGGTGCTCCAGCGCCCACCCCAGGCTGCGCGCGACCGGCGCGTCGACCGGGTCCGGCGGCATCGGCGACTCGATGTACTGCGCCTGCCCACCCGCGCGGTACGGCTGGATCACCAGCCGCCGCGCGACCGCGTTCGCGACGGCGGCGCCGAGGTCCTTCCGGACGAGATGCAGCGCCAGGTCGAGCCCGGCCGCGCAGCCGGCGCTGGTCAGGACGTCGCCCTCGTCGGTGTAGAGCGGCTCGGGGTCGACGTGGATCGCGGGGTAGCGCTCGCGCAGCTGGTCGGCGTACCGCCAGTGGGTGGTCGCGCGGCGCCCGTCGAGCAGGCCCGCGGCCGCGAGCGCGAAGGCGCCGGAGCAGATCGAGACGATGCGGGCGCCCCGGCGATGCGCTGACTGGAGGGCCTCGATGAGCTGGGGAGATGTGGTCGCCGAGGGGTTGGCGACGCTCGGCACGACGACGGTGTCGGCGGCCGCGAAGTCGTCCAGCCCATGCGGCGTCGACAGCGTCGCACCACCGATCACGCGGATCGGGTCGGGCGTCTCGGTGCAGACCTTGAGCTCGTACCAGGGCTGGTCGATATCGGGCCAGACCAGCCCGAACACCTCGATCACGATGCCGGCCTCGAACGCGGTCATCCCGTCGTACGCGAGCACCGAGACTGTCGACATGTCAAAATCTTAGCGATAGGCGTCTACTACGCCACTTCTCGCCGAGGCCGAGCGCTCGGACGATGGAGACATGTTCGAGAAACTGAAGGACTTTCTGGCTGGTCTGCACGCGGCCTCAGCACTGCGGCACGGCGTCGAGCCGCCCGCTCGCGCATACGGCCCGGCACCGATCAGGCGTCAGGCACCTGGCCGGCTCAGGCCTCGCGGCGGCGTTCGAGCATCCGCATCAGCGGGGTCGCTGCGATGCCGTGTACAACCACACTGAGTACGACCGTGAACCCGACTGTCGCCCACAACCACGGCAGGTCGTCGGCGAAGTCGGCGCCGGCGTACGCGAGGTAGAAGATCGAGCCGACGCCGCGGACGCCGAACGCCGCGGTCACCCAGCGCTCCGAGCGGCGCATCTCCGTCCGGTGCAGGCTGAGCCAGGCGGTCAGCGGCCGCAGGACGAGGATCAGCGCGGCGCCGATCGCCACACCGCGAACATCCAGCGGCTGCAGCAGCCCACCCGTGATCGCGACGCCGAGCAGCAGCAGAATCCCCCAGGTGAGGATGTGCTCGACCTGCTCGATGAAGCTGTGCAGCTCCTCGTGGAAGTCGTGCGACCGCTCGGCCGACCGCAGCGCCAGCGCGGCGACGAACACCGCGAGGAAGCCGTAGCCGTGCAGCACTTCCGCGAGGCCGTAGACGCCGAGCGTCATCGCCAGCGCGAGCACGGGTTCGCGCGAGTCGGCCAGCCGGAAGCTCGGCACCGGCGCCGAGAACGCCATCCGGCCGAGCAGTCTGCCGGTGACCGCACCGACGACGACACCGATCAGTGTCTTGCCGATCAGGTCCCAGGCGATCCACTCCAGCGCCCAGTCGCCGAGGGCGCCCTTGGTCGCGGCGAACACCGCGAGGTAGACCAGCGGGAACGC
Source organism: Kribbella sp. NPDC051770 (assembly GCF_040681455.1). NCBI lineage: Bacteria > Bacillati > Actinomycetota > Actinomycetes > Propionibacteriales > Kribbellaceae > Kribbella > Kribbella sp. NPDC051770. The sequence goes on from NZ_JBFAYT010000002.1 coordinate 271,420, forward strand.
GAGCCCGTCGTTCAGCCCGGCCTCCGAGGTGAGCGCGAACCGGACCTCGTCGTCCTCCTCCGGCTCCGCGTCCTCGCCGGTGGTCGGCCCCTGCACCTGTACGTCGGACGCCAGCACCGGATCGGTCGGCGCGAGCACCGCCGCCACCAGCAACGCGACCGCCGGCGCGAGGCCCAGCAACCACCCCAGCCCGGCCACCGCCGCAACGCAGGCGGGCATCGCGACGAACAGCAGCCGCCAGGTGACCTTCCAGCGCCGCCACCCGATCGGCCGGTCGATCGCCAGCCCGACACCCATCAGCGCGATCAGGATCGTCAGCTCGGCCAGATGCTCGGTCAGCTTCGGCTCGGCGATCGGGCTGAGCTGCCCGCGATCCACGACGAACCCGAGCAGCAGTCCGGCGCCCAGGAACGCGATCGGCGCCGACACGGCGTACCGGCGTAAGAGCCGAGGCAGCACGGCCCCTACCAGCAGGGCCACACCCGCAACCAGGTAGAGCCCGTCCCCGTCGATCCGCATGATGGGAACCTAGTGCCCAGTTGTATGTCCTTCAGCGCAGGCGGTGCGTGGCACCCGGGGTGTGCGTCGGCAGCGACTTCCTCGGTCCGTACCGCGGGTGCGCGATCCCCGCCAGCTGCAGCAGCGCCTGCACCCGGAACCGATGCCCCCGGTACGGCTCGATCAGCTCCGCCGTCGCGTCGTCGTCCAGCTCCTCCCCGGTCAGCGCGTACGACACGTTCCGCGACACGTGGTAGTCCGCGAACGAGAACGCATCCGCGTCGCCATGCGCGCGCTGCCGAACCTCAGCCGCCGTCCACACCCCGACCCCCGGCAGCGACCGCAACCGCCGCTCGATCTCCGCCGAGTCGCTCAGCTCCAGCGTCCGCTCCAGCGCCTTGGCCCGCGTCGCCGCGGTGATCACCACCCGCGACCGCCGCCCTTCAACGCCCGCCCGCAACCACTGCCACGAAGGAATCAACCGCCACTCCTCCGGCGCAGGCGGCACCATCATCACCCGCCCGTCCGGCGCCGCCGGCCCAGGCGCGGGCTCGCCGTACTCCCGCAGCAGCAACCGCCAAGCCCGGAACGCCTCCTTGCCCGTCACGACCTGCTCGATCCCCGCCGCCGCCATCGCCTCGAACACCGCCCGCGTCCGCGGCACCCGGAAGTGCGCGAACCGCCGCGCGGCGTCGACCAGCGGCTGATGCTCGGCCAGCGGCTCGAACCCGTCCCACGAGTCCGCCTCCCCCAGCAGCTCCGGCACCCCGTCGAGCGCCCACGCCGTACCAGCGCCCCACGCCTCGGCCTCCACCTCACCGACCGCCGGGTACGGCGTCAGCCGCAGCAGCACCGGCCCGTCCGGAGTCCGCGTCGCCCGCCAGACCGTCCGCCGCCCGGGGTCGACGACGTACGCCGGGTCGCCCGGCCCCTTCCGCAGCCCACCGATCAGCTGGTGCGGATCCACCGGTCGCCCGGGCCGCCAGCGTCGTACGACCGAACTCACGCACCCATCCTGACGCATTCCGCCGACAGAACCCGACGGCGATACTGGGCCCATGACCGGCGCACAGCGACTCAAGCTGGTGGTGAACTTCGTCAACCTGTCCACGCTCGCCGGTTTCCTGGTCGCGCTGATCGGCCGGGCGAAGGTCAGCCGCGGCCCGCGCGGGCTGTTCTACGCGAACGGCTACCGCCTCGGTTTTCCGATCGCGAACGCGTTCACGGTCGGCAACGTCGTGCTCACCAAGAACGACCGCGCGTACCTCGACGCCCGCCCGGTCCTGGTCCGGCACGAGGAGCGGCACTCCTGGCAGTACTTCTGCCTGATCGGCCTGCCGATGCTGCCGCTGTACGTCCTGGCCGTCGCCTGGTCCTGGGCGCGCACCGGCTGCCCGGCGTCCCGCAACCCGTTCGAGCGCCTGGCCGGGTTGGCCGACGGCAACTACACCGAGCACCCGGTCCAGTCGTTCGGCCGGACACTGCAGCAGACGTTCAGCAGGAAGCGCTAGCCGCGAGCGGCGATCGCGTCGGACAGTGCGGTCAGCACGGTGACCACACCGGCGGGGTCGTCGACGACGATGTCCGCCGCCTCGACCAGCTCAGCAGCACCCGACGACCGAGCAGCCACCAGTACGGCGGCCAGCCCGTCTGCGCGCTGCTCTTGCAGGGCCCGGAACGCGGCCAGGTCGCCCAGGTCGTCCCCGGCGTACAGCACCGAACGGGCACCGGTCGACTCGACCAGCCGGCGCATCGCCACGCCCTTGTCGATCCCCGGCGGCCGTAGCTCGAGCACCAGGTTCCCCGGCTCCAACCGCAGCTCCACCGACTCGGCCAGGGCAGCCAGCGGGATCCGCAGGCCCTCCAGCGCAGCAGCAGGATCAGCCAGCCGCCGCGTGTGAACGGCTAGCGAGCTCTCCTTGTCCTCCACGAACGCATCCGGGTACCCAGCGGCCTCCAGCACGACCGGCAGCTGCTCCCGCGCGACAGCAACACCAGCAGGAACCGGGTCGCTGGTCACAGCACCAGTGGCAGCCTCCCACCGCTCCAGCCCGTAGTGCCCGAGTACGACGAGCCGCCCGAGCCCCGGGTGGCCAGTGACCCCCGACAGCTCCGTGGCAACCAGCGCCGGGCGACCGGTGACGATCGCCAGCTGGTTCACCGAACGTCCCAGCCGCGCCAGCGCGTCCAGCGCGCCGTCGGCGGCCCGTGACATCGCCGGGTCCTCGACGAGCGGCGACAGCGTGCCGTCGAAGTCCGACGCGATCACCGCCCCGGCCGGATCGGCGACGATCGCCTCCCAGCCCTCCCGCCCGGCTGTGGTCGCCAGTACGGGAGTGCTCATCCGGAGTATTCCGAGGTGAGGATGACCGTCAGCCGGTCCTTCTTCATGTTGTTCAGCGCGTCCTTGATCCGCGGGACCCCGAGGTCCTGGGCCAGCTGTGCGGCCTCGGCCTGCATCCCGGCCGGGTAGTAGACGGTGCTGGTGACGATCTTGCCGTGCCAGTTGTCGGCGCCGGTGACGGTCCAGCCGGCCTGCTGCGCGCGACCACCGACCGCCTGGGCCAGGCCCTTGCGCCCGGTGTTGTTGTAGATCTCTACCGCGGGCCGCTCCGACGGCGGCACCGGCGGAACGCTGGTCTGCGTCGTCGGAGTCGCCGGTACGGCGGGCGGCTGCGTCGGCGTCGTCGGGTCGACCGGCGCCGGCGGCTGCGTCGGGTCGGCCGTCGTGGGCTCCGGGGTGGTCGCGGCGGGCGGCGTCGTACTCGGCGTCACCGACGGTGTCGAAGCGGCCGGCTTGCCCTCGTCGGCGACGCTGTCGTTGCCGCGGGTGCCGAACAGCACCAGCAGCCCTCCGACGATCGCGACGACGGCCAGCACCGCCACGAGGGAGGAGAGAACCTGTCCCCGTTCGTCCTTGCGGGTCAAAACCTAGACCTCGATACCCAGTCGACGGGCGGAACGGGCGCGCTGGCGGGCGGCGCGCAACCGGCGCAGCCGCTTGACCAGCAGCGGGTCGTGGGCCAGGGCCTCGGGCCGGTCGATCAGCGCGTTGAGGACCTGGTAGTAGCGGGTGGCCGACATCTGGAACTGGTCCCGGATCGCCTGCTCCTTGGCCCCGGCGTACTTCCACCAGTGCCGCTCGAAGCCGAGGATGGCGCCGTCCCGCTCCGACAGCCCGGCGACGGCCGGCTGCACGGCCTCGGGGCCGGAAGAGCTCGCGTTCGCGCTGTCCATCTGCTGGTGACTCCCGTGCGGTCGGTGATCGTCCGTCCGCGCTCCACTGTACGGGTTGAACAACAGCCATGTCATTCACCCGGCAGCGATCCCGGCCGTGTCGTCCCCGGCGCTTTCGCGCCACTCACGCAGCACCGGGACGGGCCGCCCGGCGGGCCCGACTCTGGCAGGATCTTTGGGGTGAGCTCACCTCGACAGGGCTCCGGTGCCGTCTCGCCGGACCCTCGACCCGCCCTCGCAACGGTCGAAGAGCTGCAGGCCAGGATCGCCGAGATCGACCCGGCAGTCCGCGCCGTCTGCACGCCGAACCCCGCTGCGCCGTCCGACGCGGCCCGCCTGGACACGGAGCGTGACGACGGCCGTACGCGCGGTCCGCTGCACGGCGTACCGGTGCTGGTGAAGGACAACGTCGACACCGCCGACTTGGCCACCACGGCCGGGTCGCTGGCGCTGGCCGACCAGCCCCCGCCGCCGGACGACGCGGTCCTGGTCCGCCGGCTGCGCGAGGCCGGTTGCGTGATCCTCGGCAAGACCAACCTCAGCGAGTGGGCGAACTTCCGCGGCTACGCGTCGTCGTCCGGCTGGAGCGCGTACGGCGGCCTGACCCGCAACCCGTACGCCCTGAACCGCTCCGCGGGCGGGTCGTCCAGCGGCTCCGGCGCCGCGGTCGCGGCCGGGCTGTCCGACTTCGCGATCGGCACCGAGACCAACGGCTCGATCGTCTGCCCGGCCGCGCTGAACGGCATCGTCGGGCTGAAGCCGACCGTCGGCCTGGTCCCGCAGCAGGGCATCATCCCGATCTCGCACTCGCAGGACACCGCCGGGCCGATGACCCGCACGGTCGCCCAGTCCGCGGCGCTGCTGACTGTCCTCACCGGCGGCGGCACCGACTACCTGGAGGCCTGCCGCGGCAAGGACCTCAGCGACGTACGGATCGGCGTACTGCGGGGGTCGCTGTGGGGCTACTCGACCGGGCTCGACCAGGTCACCGAGAAGGCGCTGGAGACCCTCAGCCGGTGCGGCGCGACGCTGGTCGACCGCCTGTCGTTGCCGGCCCTCGGCGACGACGACCAGCTGCAGGTGCCGCTGCACGAGCTCAAGGTCGGCCTGGCCAAGTACCTGGCCACCCGCAAGGACGGAGCACCGCGGGACCTCGCGGAGCTGATCGCCTTCAACCAATCGCACCCTGACGAGGAGCTGCCCTGGTTCGGCCAGGAGCTGTTCGAGCGGGCCGAGGCGACCGGCGGGCTGGACTCGCCGATCTACGTCGCCGCCCGGTTGTCCGCACTGCGGACCGGTCGTGACGGGATCGACACGTTGCTGCGGGAGAATCAGCTCGACGCCCTGGTCAGCCCCGCGTACTCGCCGGCCTGGACGATCGACCTGGTCAACGGCGACCACGTGCTCGGCAGCTCGTCCTCGCACGCCGCCCTGGCCGGCTACCCGTTGCTCTCGGTGCCGTCCGGGACCGTCGCCGGCCTGCCGGTCGGCATCGTGCTCAGCGGCACGGCGGGGAGTGACGCCACCCTCATTCGCTTGGCGCACGCCTTCGAGACCGCGAGAATCGAAGCCGACGGCCCGTTCCCGACCCCGGAGTTCAGACAGTGGGTATAGACCAGGTCCGTTGGGGTGTAGTTGCTACTGGCAACATCTCGACGCAGTTCACCGCCGATCTCGCCGAGCTCGACGACGCGGTCGCGACCGCCGTCGCGTCCCGGTCCCTGTCCGGGGCCAACGCGTTCGCCGACACCCACGGCATCGAGCACCGCTTCGACGACTACCGCAAGCTGATCGACTCCGGGACCGTGGACGTGCTCTACATCGGTACGCCGCACCCGCAGCACTACGCGATCGCCCGGGCCGCGCTGCAGGCCGGCGTCGCCGTCCTGTGCGAGAAGCCGGTGACGCTGACCGCCCGGCAGGCCAAGGATCTGGTCGCCGTCGCGCACGAGCACAACACCTTGTTCGCCGAGGCGATGTGGATGCGCACCAACCCCGTCGTACAGGCGATGTTCGCGGACCTGGCGACCGGGGTGATCGGTGAGCCGATGGAAGCCCTGGCCGACTTCGGCTTCCACAAGCCGCAGCTGCCCGCGCGGCTGCTCGACCCCGCGCTCGGTGGCGGCGCGCTGATGGACGGCGGCATCTACCCGATGACCTTCGTGCACATGGCGCTCGGGCGCCCCGACGAGATCAAGGCCGTCGGGTCGCTGAACGACGACGGCGTCGACCTGAACGTCGCGATGGCCTGGCGGTACGACTCCGGCGCGGTCGCCGCGCTGACCTGCGGCCTGCGTTCGCAGAACCCGTGGACGGCTTCGGTGAGCGGACCCGAGGGCAGCCTGCTGCTGCCGCACCGGTTCCACCACCCCGAGTACTACGTGCGCAGCACCGCGTCCGGGCAGGAGCGGGTCGACGTACCTGCGCATGGCCGTGGGTACCACTACGAAGCAGCCGAGGTGATGCGCGCCCTGCGTGCCGGACAGATCGAGTGTCCGGCCCTGCCGCACGCCGCGACGATCGAGATCCTCGAACTGCTCGACGAGACACGCCGACAGATCGGGGTCACGTACCCCGGCGACGACGAACACCTGGGTGGGTAAACAGCAGATGCCGAGCGGACGCAGTTCCTTCGTGGTGGTGGCCAACCGGTTGCCGGTCGACCGGGTCGAGATGCCCGACGGCAGTACGGCGTGGCGGCGCAGCCCAGGAGGCCTGGTCACCGCGCTGGCCCCGGTGATGCAGCGCCACCACGGCGCCTGGATCGGCTGGACCGGCGGCAAGGACGAGAAGGTCGACCCGTTCGACTCCGACGGGATGCACCTGGTCCCGGTCACCTTGTCCGCCGAGGACGTCGAGCTGTACTACGAAGGTTTCTCGAACGCGACGCTGTGGCCGCTGTACCACGACGTGATCGTCCCGCCGGAGTTCCACCGGGAGTGGTGGGAGGCCTACGTCGCGGTCAACCGGCGGTTCGCCGAGGCCGCCGCGGACGCCGCCGACGACAACGCGGTGGTCTGGGTGCACGACTACCAGCTGCAGCTCGTCCCGGCGATGCTGCGGCGGCTGCGGCCCGACGTACGGATCGGGTTCTTCCTGCACATCCCGTTCCCGCCGACCGAGCTGTTCGCGCAGATGCCGTGGCGCCGGCAGATCCTGGACGGGCTGATGGGCGCCGACCTGGTCGGCTTCCAGCGGCCGGGCGCGGCCTCGAACTTCGCGCGGCTGGCCCGCAACCGGATGGGCCTGCGCACCCGCGGCGACCGCATCCACCTGCCCGACGACCGGATCGTGCGCGCCAAGGCGTTCCCGATCTCGATCGACGTCGGCGAGCTGGAGCAGCTGGCCCGGCAGCCCGAGACCGAGGCGCGCGCGGCCGAGATGCGCAAGGAGGTCGGCAACCCGGCGCACATCCTGCTCGGCGTCGACCGGCTCGACTACACCAAGGGGATCCGGCAGCGGCTGCGAGCTTTCGGTGAGCTGCTGGACGAGAAGCGGGTGTCGGTCGACGACGCCGTCTTCATCCAGGTCGCGACGCCGTCGCGCGAGCGCGTCGAGCAGTACCGGGTGCTGCGCGACGAGATCGAGCTGCTGGTCGGCCGGATCAACGGCGAGCACGGGCGGATCGGGACGCCGGCCATCAACTACCTGCACACGTCGTACTCGCGGACCGAGATGGCCGCGCTGTTCCGCGCCGCCGACGTGGCCGTGGTGACGCCGCTGCGGGACGGGATGAACCTGGTCGCCAAGGAGTACGTGGCCTGCCGGTACGACGACACCGGCTCGCTGGTGCTGAGCGAGTTCGCCGGGGCGGCGGACGAGTTCCGGCAGGCGTTCCTGGTCAACCCGCACGACATCAACGGGATGAAGGACACCATCGTCGACGCGATGAACACCGACGACCGCCAGCTCGGGCGGCGGATGAAGGCGATGCGCAAGCATTTGGCGGCGCATGATGTGAACGTGTGGGCAGCGTCGTTCCTCGAGGCGCTGCATGCCGCCGACTGATCGTGTCCTAGCACTTGATCTGGGGACTTCCTCAGCGCGTGCTCTTGTCCTTTCCTCCTCCGACGCCTCACCGGTCCCCGGCGCGCTCGCCCGCCACAAGATCACCCCGACGTACAGCACCGGCGGCTCGGCGACCATCGACCTGCACGCGTACGTCGAAGGCCTGCTCGGCTGCCTCGACGAACTGCAGCAGGGCGGCCACCTCGACGGCATCACCGAGATCGTGCTCTCCTCCCAGTGGCACTCGATCGTTGCCCTCGACAACGGCGGCGCGCTCACCCCGGTGATCACCTGGGCCGACACCCGCTCGGTCGCGCCGCGCCTCGACCCGGCCTTCGACGAGCACGCCTTCCACGCCCGCACGGGCGCCTGGCTGCACCGCCTGTACTGGCCGCGCCGCATCCCGTGGCTGCTCTCCGAGGTCGACGCCACGTCCTTCGCCGGCCTCCCCGACCTGGTCCTCGAACGCCTCACCGGCGAACGCGTCACCTCGGTCTCGATCGCCTCCGGCACCGGTTCGCTCGACCTCGCCACCGGCGAGTACGACGCCGAGGCGCTCGCCATCGCGGGCGTCACCCCCGACCGGCTGCCGGAGATCGTCCCGAGCGGCTGGACCGGCGTACTGGCCGCGTCCTTCGCGCGCCGCTGGCCCGGGCTGGTCGGCGTACCGATCCATCCGCCGACCGGCGACGGCGCCGCGTCGAACGTCGGCACCGGCGGCTACGACGAGTCGACCGCCGCCGTCACCGTCGGCACCTCGGCCGCCGTACGGGTCGTGCATCCCATCGACCAGGCACCCGAGCTCCCGTGGGAACTCTGGCGCTACCGGGTCGACGACAAACGCGCGGTCACCGGCATGGCTTTCTCCGCCGCGGGAAACCTGCACGCCTGGCTCACCAAGGTCCTGCAACTCGACGAGGCCCACCAGGAACCCACCGATGTCGAGATCGGCTCCTCCAGAGTCATCGCCATCCCCTTCCAGGCAGGCACCCGCCCACCCGAAACCGTCCCCGGCGGCTCCGGCGTCTACTTCGGCCTCTCCTTCGACGACGAGGCCGCCGACCTCCTCGCCGCCTCCCTCCAAGGCGCCTCCCTCGAGATCGACCGAGGCCTCCGCATGCTCGACACCCTCTTCGACCGCCAACTCGAGGTGGTCCTGGGCGGCGGCGGAATCGACGCCTCCGCCTGGTGGCGCCGCTGCCTCACCGCCACCTTCGCCCGCCCCACCGACGTCTGCGCCGAAGCCGAAGTAGGCGCCCGAGGCGCCGCGGCGGTAGCCCTAGGCCTCTCCCCAACCCCCGGCGGAGAACACCTCGACCCGGCCCCCGCGGACGTAGACCGCATCGACCTCCTCCGCCCTCGGTACCAAACCCTCCGCTCCCTGGCCGTCCAGGCAGCCCAAGAACTCACCAAGTAACGACAGACAAGAAGCCAAGAAAAAGAACCAGAGACAAACAAAAAGTTGGAGTAGGCACGCTGTGGCTGACGTGCGCGACCAACAACAGGTCCGCTGGACTTCAGGCGGCAGAAACCTCCACCGGCTGCTTCCGGCGGCGCACGAACGCCCAGACGACACCAGTCGCCACGACCCCAATCGCCAAAGCGATCCGACTGGCATAGTCAGCCTCTCGATCGGTCGCTGACCGCCAGATCAGCCACTGAACGGGCCAAGCGCAGAAGATCGCCGTGGTCAGTCCGGCAACGACGCTGAAGGCAAGTCGGTGCCGCCGTGTGCTGCCTGCATCCGGCAAGAGGTAACAGCAGATGAGCACACCGACGACCAGCGCGACGACCGTGTTCATGAGCTCCCAAGGCCCCTCCTCCGTCAGCGGCACCGCCGCAACGGTCAGGACGGCCATCAACAGTGCACCTGGATCAACCTTTTGATCGGCCACACGTCCCCCTCCTCGATGCAGCTTCTATCTGCTGTGTCGGGCGGTGCGTTACATCGATGGCTGTCGGTGTCAGCCGAGCACGATCGGACGGCTCGCAGACCTCTCACCCACACAGCGCTCTCGTCGTTCGATCGCTGAAGCCTTCCACTTCAGTGCATACGCGGGTAATACAGTCTTTGGGCCCTGGGGTGGGTCCGTTGACTTCCGTGGGGGGAACCACTGATGCGACTTCTTGCTGCTGTTTCTGTTGTGCTTGGGGCGTTGCTGGTGCCGGGGGTGGCATCGGCGCACACGCCTGACATTCAGGTGAGCCGGACGGGTGGGCTTTCGGGTGGGGATCAGGTGCGGGTGAACGCCCGTGGGTTCGCGCCGGGCTCCGAGGTGCGGATCGTGCAGTGTGATGTGTTCGTGGACTCGATCGACGGGGACTGCCCGGATCTGGCCACGGCGACAGCGAGCCAGAGTGGGAGGGTCGGCAAGTGGGTGACGCTCGGGGATCCGGTGTTTCGGCGGATGGAGTTCGGGGCGCCGGCCGTTGTGTACTGCCGGGCTGACACCTGCCACCTGTACGCCGTGGGCGATGCGCCGGACGGGAGCCGGGTCGTGCTCGACTCGGGGGCGCTCAGGTTCAAGGGGGCGCCGGCGACGATCAGCGCCTCGCCGTCCAGCAACCTCCCGGCGCAGCGCTGGGTGACGGTGAGCGGTACGGCGTACGGCGCCGAAGGCCGGCAGGTGCGGATCGTCGAACAGGCCTGCTTCGACATCATTCAGGAGACCGGCTGCTACGGCGCGCGGGCGGCGGTGACGACGCGGGTGCACGCGGACGGGCGGTACGCGACCATGTACAGGGTGAATCGGTTCCTCGACGACGGGACCGACTGTGCGGAGCCGGACATCCTCGGAAGCTGTGGGCTGAGCATCACCGTGCTGAAGAGGAACGGCCAGCCCGACGACAGCTTCGGCTACGCGCCGTACGGCGACATGAAGACCCCGCTCACCTTCGCGCCCTAGTGACGGCAGCCACTGACAGGCCGGGACCCGGCCTGGATCATGGCGCGCATGCTGCGCGAGATGATGAAGTCGAAGGTGCACCGGGCCACCGTCACCCAGGCGGACCTGGACTACGTCGGGTCCTGCACGCTGGATGCGACGCTGATGGACGCGGCGAACCTGCTGCCGGGCGAGAAGGTCGACATCGTCGACATCACCAACGGGAACCGGCTCTCGACGTACCTGATCGAGGGCCCGCGGGACTCCGGCGTGGTCGGGATCAACGGTGCGGCCGCGCACCTGATCCACCCGGGTGACCTGGTGATCCTGATCGCGTACGGGCAGTTCGAGGACGCCGAGGCCAAGGGGTTCGTGCCGAGCGTAGTCTTCGTGGACGGGCGGAACGCGATCACCCGCGTCGGTTCCGACCCCGCCGAGGCGCTGCCCGACAGCGGCACGCTCCGCGGTGACCACCTGTACACCCAGCGTTGAGACGAGGACAAGGTCGACGATGACCGAGACGACGGAGCAGGCCCCCAAGACCGCGACCCACGACAGCGAGCCGCAGGACAAGCTGCGCACGTTCATGAACTCCGGCTGGGGTGACATCGAGCGCACCGACGCCAGCCTGCGCGACGTCGCGGCCTGGACCGAGAAGCGCCGGGCGGCGCTGTCGCAGGCGTTCCCGGGCGAGCGCCTGGTGATCCCGGCCGGGACGTTCAAGGTCCGCTCGAACGACACCGACTTCGTCTTCCGCCCGCACACCGACTACGTCTGGCTGGCCGGCGACCAGACCTCCGACGCGGTCCTGGTGCTGGAGCCGAACGGCAGCGGTCACGACTCGGTGCTGTACTTCCGCCCGCGCTCCGAGCGCAGCCAGGGCGAGGAGTTCTGGCGGGACCGGATGTACGGCGAGCTGTGGGCCGGCCGCCGCCCGTCGCTGACCGAGACCGCCAAGGAGTTCGGCCTGGAGACCCGGCACGTCGACGAGCTCGCGAACGCCCTGAAGGGCGACGTCCCGACCCGCGTACGCCGGGGCGAGGACGGCTCGCTGGCCGCCGTGCTGAGCGGCGCGAAGGTCGACGCGGACCGCGACCACGAGCTGGCCGCGACGCTGTCGGAGCTGCGGCTGGTCAAGGACCCGTTCGAGATCGAGCAGCTGCGGGACGCGGTCGCGATCACGCACCGCGGCTTCTCCGACGTACTGGCCGAGATGGAGCAGGTCCGCAAGTACGGCGAACGCTGGATCGAGGGCACCTTCTGGCGCCGGGCCCGCGCGGAGGGCAACGAGGTCGGCTACACGTCGATCGCCGCGGCCGGCCCGCACGCGACCACGCTGCACTGGATCGAGAACGACGGCCCGGTCAACGACGGCACCCTGATGCTGCTCGACATGGGCGTGGAGAACCGCAGCCTGTACACCGCGGACATCACCCGCACGCTGCCGGTGAACGGCGAGTTCACCCCGCGCCAGCGCGAGCTGTACCAGCTGGTCCTGGACGCGCAGAACGCCGGGATCGCGGCGCTCAAGCCGGGTGTCCCGTTCGCCTCCGGTCACAAGGCGGCGATCGAGGTCCTGGTGAACGGCCTGTCGGCGATGGAGCTGCTGCCGGTCAGCGCCGAGGAGGCGCTGGAGACCACGCTGCACCAGCGCTACACGCTGCACGGCGTCAGCCACATGCTCGGCCTCGACGTGCACGACTGCGCCGCGGCCCGCACCGAGCAGTACCGCGGCGACCTGAAGACCGGTTACGTGCTGACCGTCGAGCCCGGCCTGTACTTCCAGGCCGAGGACCTGACGGTGCCCGAGGACCTGCGCGGCATCGGGATCCGGATCGAGGACGACATCCTGATCACCGAGGACGGCACCGAGAACCTGTCGGCCGCGATGCCGCGCGAGGTCGAGGCGTTGCAGAGCTGGATGCGCTGACTACCAGATCCTGACCCGGTCCTCCGGCGGCAGCCACATGGCGTCGCCGGGGGCCGTGCCGAAGGTGGTGTGGAACGCGTCGATGTTCCGCACCACCGCGTTGCAGCGGAACTCCGGCGGCGAGTGCGGGTCGATCGCCAGCCGCCGGACCACCTCGGCCGGCCGCGTCTTGGTCGACCACGCCTTGCCCCAGGCCAGGAAGAAGCGCTCGGCCCCGGTCAGCCCGTCGACCACCGGCGGCTCCGCGCCGTTCAGCGAGATCTCGTACGCCGTGTAGGCGATCGACAGCCCGCCCAGGTCGCCGATGTTCTCGCCCAGGGTGAGCTTGCCGTTCACGGTCTGGTTGTCGCCGCCGGCCGGCGCGAGCACGTCGTACTGCGCGACCAGCGCGTTGGCGCGGAGCTCGAACGCGGCCCGGTCGTCGTCGGTCCACCAGTCGCTGATGTTGCCGTCGCCGTCGTACTTGGAGCCCTGGTCGTCGAAGCCGTGGCCGATCTCGTGCCCGATCACGGCGCCGATCGCGCCGTAGTTCAGCGCGTCGTCGGAGTCCAGCCCGAAGAACGGCGGGCGCAGGATCGCGGCCGGGAAGACGATCTCGTTGGCCCGCGGGTTGTAGTAGGCGTTCACGGTCTGCGGCGTCATGTGCCACTCGTCGCGGTCGACCGGTGTCCCGAGCTTGCCGAGGTCGCGGGCGGTCTCGACGGCGACCGAGCGCCGGACGTTGCCGACCAGGTCGCCCGCGACGATCTCCAGCGCGCTGTAGTCGCGCCACTTGTCCGGGTACCCGATCTTGGGCGTGAACCGGCCGAGCTTGTCCAGCGCCCGCTTCCGGGTCTCCGGGCCCATCCAGTCCAGCGCCTCGATCCGCTGCCGGTACGCCTCGACCAGGTTGGCGACCAGGTCGACCATCCGGGCCTTCGCGGCCGGCGGGAAGTACTCCGCGACGTACAGCTGCGCGACGGCCTCGCCGAGCGCGGACTCGACGACGCCGAGCCCGCGCTTCCAGCGCTCGCGCAGCTCGGGTGCACCGGTCAGCGTGCGGCCGTAGAACTCGAAGTTCTCCTTGACGAACGCGGAGCTGAGCAGCGGCGCCGCGGCGTGCACGATCCGCCAGCTCAGCCACTCCTTCCAGTGCTCCAGGTCGATCTCCTGCAGCGCCTCCGCGGCGGCAGTCAGGTAGTCCGGCTGCTGCACGACCAGCGTCGCGAACGCGTCGTCCGGTACGCCGGCCGCCGTCATCCACGCCGACCAGTCGAAGCCCGGCGTCAGCGCCTCGAGCTCGGCCCGGCTGACCTTGTTGTACGTCGCGGTGACGTCGCGGGTCTTCACCCGGTCCCAGTGCCCGGCGGCGAGCCGGGTCTCCAGCGCGAGCACCCGCTCGGCGGCGGCCTCGGCGTCGGCGATCCCGGCCAGGCCGAGCATCCGCGCCACGTGCGCGACGTACGCCGTCCGCTGCTCGGCGAACGAGTCCTCGCGGTAGTACGACTCGTCGGGCAGGCTGATTCCGCCCTGGATGACGTAGACGACGTACTGGTCCGACTGCTTGGCGTCGATGTCGACGCCGTACCGGAAGACGCCGCCGACGCCCTGCAGCTCCAGCGTGCCGAGCGCGGCGATCAGGCCGGCCCGGTCCTGGACCCCGGCGGCCAGCGCGAGCTGGTCGGCGATCGGGGTCGCGCCGAGCTGCTCGATGGTGTCCTCGTCCAGGAAGCTGCCGTACAGGTCGGCGATCTTGCGCGCCTCGCTGCCGGCCGGGTGACCGGCCGTGCGGGTCTGCTCGACCAGCTCGCGGACGCTCTGCTCGGCGCTGTCGGCCAGCGCGTGGAAGGCGCCGTAGATGGCCTTGTCGGCCGGGATCTCGTGCGCGTCCAGCCACGGGCCGTTGGCGTACAGGTACAGATCGTCCTGCGGCCGGACGGATCCGGACAGCTCCGAGATGTCGATCCCTGAGGTCATCGAACTCCCCTGCGTGCGCGGCCCGCGGACCCAGCTCCGGCGACCCTGATGACTGCGACATTACCCGCTGGCTTTGAACCCTTGCGTCCCCTGATCCGTTGTCTACGGTCAAGAGCACGTCGTCGGCTTTTCGGGGGCGAACTGAGCCGACCGGACCACCGCCATCGACCAGGAGGTCATCCAGCTCATGTCCGGCTCGCTGTCCCGTCGCGCGTTCGTCGCCGCGGCCACCATCTCCACCCTGCTGCTCACCACCGCCGGTACGGCGACCGCCACGCCCGCCGGCACCCGCCACGCGGCGTACCCGAAGCACTTCGACCTGCCGGACGGCTTCCAGCCCGAGGGCATCGCGATCGACCGCGGCCGGGCGTACTTCGGCTCCCGCGTCGACGGCGACATCTACGCGGCCGACCTGCGCACCGGCCGGGGCCGGGTGATCAGCCAGGGCCCGGGCACCGCGTCGCTCGGGATGAAGGTCGACGACCGCGGCCGGCTGTTCGTCGCCGGAGCGAGCGGCGGCAACGGCCGGGTGATCGACACCCGGACCGGCAAGGTGCTCGCGAGCTACACGTTCACCACCGCGACGCCGACGTTCGTCAACGACGTGATCCTCGGCCGCGACGCGGCGTACTTCACCGACTCGCGGCAGCCGGTGCTCTACAAGGTCCCGTTCGGGCGGCACGGCAAGCTCGGTCCGGCGAAGACGATCCCGCTCAGCGGTGACTACGTGCACGACACCGTGAACCTGAACGCCAACGGCATCGAGCTCACCCCGGACCGGCGCGGGCTGATCATCGTCCAGTCCGGGACCGGGTTCCTGTTCCGGGTCGACCCGAAGACCGGCGTGACCCGCCGGATCGACCTGGGCGCGACGCTGATGACGGCCGGCGACGGCCTGCTCCGCTCCGGCGACACCCTGTACGTCGTCCAGAACCGGCTGAACAAGATCGCCGTGCTCGACCTGAACGGCTCCGGCACCCGCGGCCGGCTGATCCGCGAGATCACCAGCACCGACTTCGACGTCCCGACCACGGCGGCCTTCTTCGGCCACCGGATCTACCTGCCGAACGCCCGCTTCAGCACCCCGCCGACGCCGGAGACGCCGTACTGGGTGACCGCCGTCAACCGGTGATCGTGCGCAGGTCGCCGCGTGCGGCAGCCTTCAGCCGGCTGCCGCACGACAGCCGGACCGAGTAGCCGGCCGGGATCGACAGCGGTTCGCCGGTCTGCGGGTTGCGGCCGGTCCGCGGCGCGCGCATCACCCGCTCGATGCTGAGCAGCCCGGTCAGCGAGACCTTGTCGCCCTTGTGCACGGCCTCGGTCACGACGTCGCCCAGCGCGTCGAGGACCTTCTCGGCCTGGTTCCGCGGGATCCCCGCCTTCGCCGCCACCCCGGCCACCAACTCGTTTCGGTTCACGACCGGGACTTTAACTAGAAATGATTGTCGTTAGCAAGAGCGCCGGTCAGTTTCTAGCGTTAAAAGTCTGCCCTCAGCGTCTTGACCGGGTCAGCGACCGCCACTAGCGTGCGGGATGTTTAACGTTAATATCCCCACGGAGGCGCCGATGAGTTCCGAGCAGCCCGGCCGGGGCCCGGTGCCGCACGGTCACGTGACGCTCAGCCAGGTCGCGCGCCGGGCCGGTGTCTCGGCCCAGTCGGTCTCCAACGCGCTGAACAACCCCGCCCGGCTGGCACCGGCCACCCTCGAGCGCATCCTCGCGACCGTCGCCGAGCTCGGCTACGAGCCGAACCTGTCCGCGCGGGCGCTGCGCAACCGCAGCTCGCACCTGATCGCGTTCAAGGTCCGCCCGTCGCGGCCGGACAAGGCGTCGCTGCTGATGGACGAGTTCCTGTACGCGCTGAACGCGGCCGCCGTCGCGGCCGGCTACCACCTGATCCTGTGCCACGCCGAGGGCGACAGCCTGGCCGAGGAGATCAAGGCGTACCGGAACCTGCTGACCAAGGTCTCGGTCGACGCGTTCGTGCTGGCCGAGACGCACCGCAACGACGACCGGGTCGCGGCGCTGCGGTCCTGGGGCGTGCCGTTCGCGACCTTCGGCCGGTCCTGGGACGGCGACGACGAGACCGCCTGGGTCGATGTCGACGGCCGCGCGGGGACCCGGGCCGCGACCGAGCACGTCGCCGCTCAGGGGCACCGGCGGATCGGTCACCTGGGCTGGCCGGTCGAGTCCGAGATCGGCCAGGAGCGCCGGGCCGGATGGTTCGAGGCGTGCACCGAGCGCGGGCTGGACACCGATCTCGAGGTGGCGGTGCCGGACACGCTCGAGGACGGCCGCCAGGCCACGCACCGGATGCTCGACGCGACGCGGCCCGCCACGGCCTTCGTCTGCGCGTCCGACACGCTGGCTCTGGGCGTACTGCGCGCGCTGCACGAGCGCGGGCTGCGCCCGGGCGCCGACGTGGCGGTCACCGGCTTCGACGACTCGCCCACCGCCGCGCTGGTCAGCCCCGGGCTGACGACGCTGCGGCAGCCGATCGACCTGGTCGGGCGGCAGCTCATCGAGTCCGTCGAGAACCTGATCGCGGGCGACCCGCGTACCCCACGGCACCTGTTGCTGCAGCCCGAGCTGATCGTCCGCGGCTCCAGCCTGCCGGGCCCCGGCGCCCCCTAGTACCGGCCGGGCCCGCCCTGGCCCGGTGAACCGCCCGTCCACCGGAACACCCTTGCGAAGGGACACAAGATGAGGCCTGGACCCCGCCTGCTCGCGGCGGTCGCTGCCGGAGCGCTGCTGCTGCCGGCTGCCATTTCGTTGCCTGCGGCACCAGCCGCGGCAGCGCCCGCCGATCCGTTCGTCGTGACCACCGAGACCCTGCCGAGCGGCACCGCCACCGCCGGCCGGGCCGACCTGACCGCCGACGGCACCCTGGACTGGGTGCACGTCACCGGCGACGGTGTCGAGCGCAAGGCGGCCGTGCCACCGTCCATCACCGTCGACGACCTCAACCCGGCCGCCGCCCGGACGACACTCGGCGACAGCCCGCTGACCTTCCGCTGGTCCGACGGCACCACCACCGCGTCGACCCCGGGCGTCACCACCGGCGGCGTCTTCCACTACGACGACACGACGGTCGGCCCGACCACCGGTCACGACGCCGGCTACCGGATCACCGTCCCCGCCGCCGCGTCCGCGCGCCGGCTCGTCGTCGTCGGCGGCATCTGGCAGGCCCGCGGCACAGTGACGGTCGCCGCGGCCGGCGGCGCCGGTACGCCGTACACGGCCTCGATCGGTGCGACCGACCGGGCCACGGCCAAGCGCTACACGGTGACGATCCGCCCTGGTGAAGGCGTCGTCATCACGACCAGGTTCACCGAGAAGCTGACCGCGAACGGGAACCTTTCGCTGTCCGCCGCGACCCTCGCGCCGATCGGGTCAGGCCGGAGCTTCACCTCCACGGCCGCCCCGGCCGCGCTCGACCTGACCGCCGACGGCCCGGCCGACTGGCTGCACCTGGACGGACCGACGATCAACCGCCGGGCCGGCGTACCGGACACGACCGCGCGCCTCGCGGTCGCGAACCGGCAGACCGGTGCGGCGATCGGTACCCAGACCGACAACCCGGTCAGCTACTCGTGGACCGACGGCACCCCGAGCACGACCCAGCCCGCGACCCGGCACGGCGGCATCTTCTTCGCCGACGGCACCAACCCGGACCTGCTGAACGTCGACCTGACCGATGCCTACGGCTACGACCTCACCGTCCCCGCGGCTCCGAACCCGCGCACGATCCGGCTGGTGTCCGGCGTCTGGCAGGCCTCGGCCACGGTGACGGTCCACCTGAACGGCGCTGCCGAGCCCTCGTTCACCAGCTCCGACCTCGTCGCCGGCGGCGCGTCCGTCACGCGGCTGTTCGAGCTGACGCTCGAGGCCGGCGACTCGGCGCGGGTCAGCGCACAGCTCGACCGCAAGACCCACGAGTCCGGCAACGTGACGCTCGCGGCCGTCACCCTCGCCGACGCTTCGGGCGCCGGGTACCGCGCGCAGACCACGGCGCTGCTCGACCGCATCGCGGCCGCCGACACGTCCAACGCGAGCGACTCCGCGCTGCGGCAGCTCACCGCCGAGGTCGCCGCGGCCAAGGCCACGCTCGCGAACACCTCGGCCTCGCGCGACGAGCTGCGGCTGTCGTACCTCCTGCTTCGCGCCGCGTACGACGACGCGGTCGCCTCCGCGGCGGCCGCGGAGTACACCAGCGTCACCAACCCGGGGCTGACGTCCTCGTTCGGCTGGGAGGGCGACCTGAACGCGCCGATCGCGTTCATCGACGGCAGCTACCGGCTGCGCAGCCGCAACGACGCGATGATCACCTTCGGCGTACCGAACATCCCGGGCAAGATCAAGTGGACCAACGCCGAGGGGTACCTGCCGGCCTTCGTCAGCGAGTACAGCAAGGACGGACTGCGCTTCCGGGTGCAGAACTTCGCCGACCTGGTCGTTGCTGATGGCAACCGGTTCGAGATCGCCTACTCACGGATGACGGTCACCAACACGACCAAGTCAGTGGCCCGTCTGCCGCGGGTCTCGACCCTGCTCACCCCGCTGAACGCGGCGGCGGAACCGACCGTGACGACGATCGGCGCAGGCCGGACCGTGGTCCGCGACTACGCGGTCGCCGCCGACCGCTTCGGCGGCAGCTACGACTGGCCGACCAGCACGCAGCTGCGCCGGTTCGGTGGGTACGACCAGCACTACGCGCACATGCGCAAGTACTGGAACACCCGGCTGTCCGCGATCGCGAACATCACCGAGCTGCCCGACCAGCGCCTCGTCAACGCGTACAAGGCCGGCTACATCTACACGCTGATCATCCGCGACGACATCGACGGCAGGAAGGAGCTGCACGTCGGCGAGAACGGCTACGACGAGATGTTCGACCACGACACGATCGGCATCGTCGCCAACCTGCTGACGATCGGCGACTTCACCTACGCGCGCGACTACCTCGCGACGCTGCCCGCGCAGCTCCAGTACGACGACGCCAAGTGGAAGTACAGCTGGCCGTACGCGCTCTACCTGCAGCGCACCGGCGACAAGACGTTCGTCCGGCAGCAGTTCGAGACGATCAGGAAGAACACGCACACGATCGAGACCGACCGGATCGACGGCGGCACCGGGATCATCAAGCAGACCGTCGCGATCGACTCGCTCGGCTACTGGACGATCGACAACTGGTCCGCGCTGGCCGGCCTCACGACGTACCGGTACCTCGCGACCGCGCTCGGCGAGACCGCCGAGGCGAACTGGGCCAAGGCCGAGTACGACGACCTGCTGCGCGTCGCCACCGCCCGGATCGAGCAGACCATGCGGCAGTACGACCTGGACTACCTGCCGATCTCGATGGTCGAACCGAACGAGACCGGACCGCGCAAGGACCCGCGGGACGCGAACTGGGCCTCGATGTTCCTGTTCGGCCGCTGGGCCTGGGACGGGTACCTGTTCGGCGCCGAGCAGACCGGGACGATGTTCGGCAAGATCGACGACACCTACACGCACGGCTTCGAGCGCCGGCAGGACGTGTCCGACTCGATCTACAACTTCGGCGGCTACCCGCACGGGTACTACTCCAGCGCCTACAACGCCGGGTACGGCAGCGCCGCGCTGCGCGGTGAGCAGTACCGCGACCTCGGCATCAAGGCGTACCAGTACATGATCGACAAGACGATGAGCGGCCCGTTCGGCTGGTGGGAGGGTGTCGACTACCCGAGCCCGAGCTCGCCGTGGGACATCGAGCACGCCCGCGGGGGCGGCGGCTCCAACCAGCACATGTGGGGCCAGTCGACGGCGACCAAGGTGCTGTTCGACTCGCTGATCGCGGAGAAGGCCGACGGCACCGTGATCCTCGGGCGCGGGGTGCCGAACGAGTGGGTGCGGGCGCACCAGAAGATCGCACTCGACCGGTACCCGGTCGCCGGAGGCCGCATCGGCTACCGGATGACCAGCACCGGTCGCGAGGTGTCGATCCAGCTGACCGGTGACGTGCGCGCGGTCAAGGGCTACAGCATCGAGCTGCCCGGGCTGCGGGACAACGTCGCGAAGGTGTCGGTGCGGGGCGCCTCGGTCGATCAGGGCGGCGGCAAGGTCACGCTGCCGGCCGGGACCCGGCACGTGACGATCACCCTGCGGCACACCGTGTGACCCGCGGCCGGGACGGCCTCTCGCTCAGAGGCCGTCCCGGTCGTGCCAGTGGGCCTGCCAGCGCTGGTCGACGGGCAGCTCGGCGGGCTGGTAGCGGATGTCGGTGGACAGCCGGACCCGGTCGTCGACGTTGTCGAGGGCCGCGTGCACGGTGTGCGCGGTGTGGATCATCACGTCGCCGGCCCGGTAGTCGGCGACCAGCCAGCGGGCGTCGTACTCCTCCGCGAGCGCGGGCAGGTCGGCGGTGATCGACGCGGCCGGGCGCTTGAGGCGCCCTTCGGCCTCCTCGCGCAGGACGCGGTGATGGCTGCCCTCGAGGTACGTCAGCCCGCCGCGCTCGACCGGGCAGTCGCCGAGCGGGATCCATGCGGAGAGGACCTGGTCGGTGCCTTCGCGCAGGTAGACGAGGTCGTAGTGGGCCTGCGTGGCGGTGCCGATGCCGTTCTCGCCGGGGGCGGTGTGGCGGATGATCTTGCGGCGGTGCAGGAAGACCTCCGCGCCGAAGAACCACGCGAACCAGCCCCGGATCGCTTCCTGGCGGCAGAACGCGTCGTACTCCGGGCCTGGCACGACCTCTTTGAACAGAACCTCACGGAGCTGCTCCCGCTCGACGCTCTGCGGCCGGCCCTCACCATCGGCCACTTTGGTCCGGGCGAAGTAGTACTTCCGAAAGTCGTCACTCACCTCAGGCGTGAGCAGTCCACTCAGGAAGAGATAGCCGTCCCGCCACAACCGCGCTCGCAGCGCCTCACGATCCGCGCGCTCGTTCTCCGGCACCGGGACCAGTCGTCCCAGCCGCCGCTCGTCCAGTTCGTACCCGTTGGAAGTCAGCACCCCTTCAGTTGACCTGCTCGCGGCGGTTGGCGGAATGGACACTTCGCATCGTCTTCTTGGACTCTTGTCCGTATGACCGACTGGTCGATCTACCTGACGCCCAACGACGTCCAGCGCCGACTTGGACTCTTCTGCCTCGGCGCCGGCGAGCAGGAGAACCCCGCCCGTCCGTCCCCCGAACGCGCCCTCGGCTGCCACGCCGCCGTCCTGGTCCGCCGCGGTCGCGGCCACCTCCTGCACGGCTCCGACCGCCGGCTCCACGAGATCACCGCCCCGGCGCTGCTCTGGCTCTTCCCCGGCGTACTGCACGCGTACCGGCCGAGCACCACCTGGCAGCAGTCCTGGGTCCTCTTCGGCGGCCCCGCGGCCGACGCGCTCGTCGAGCTCGGCCATCTCGACCCCGCGCACCCCGTACGCCGGTACGCCGACCCGCGCCCCGTCGACCGCACCTTCACCAAGCTCCTCCGCACCGCGCGCACCGGCGGCCCCGACGTCAACCTGATCGCCGCCCTCTACGAGCTCACCGGCCTCGCCGACCCGCCCGCCGGCGACCTCGTCGCCCGCCTCCGCGCGCTCGCGACCCGCCCGCTGTCCATCGCGGAGTACGCCGCCGAGCTCGGCCTGACCGTGCCCGAGCTGCGCGACGCCGTCCGGCTATCGACCGGAACCACGCCGCAGGAGGTGATCCTGACCACGCGGCTGAACGCCGCGAAGGCGCTGCTGGCCGAGACCGATCTCCCGGTCGCGACCGTCGCGCGCGAGGTCGGGTACGACGACCCGGCGTACTTCAGCAGGCTGTTCGCGGCCCGGACCGGGCAACCGCCGCGCACGTTCCGGCGGATTGGTTCGATCCAGGTCGCGAATTCCTCCTTTCGGCGGAGGCCCGAGCCTGGCGCGGTCTGAAAGTCTTGGGCCAAACCGTTCGCTGGGGTGAGGTGTGAACACCGCGCGGACGGATACGGTCGTGCCATGAGTCAACCGCAGCCCATCGACCCCCGCCTGGTCGGCCGCAAGCCCGTCCGCCCGAAGAAGCGGCGCAGCCTGCTCGGACGCCTGATCGGCCTGGTCATCCTGCTGTTCGTGCTGACCCTGATCGTCGTCCCGCTCTACGCGTGGAGCCGGATCGACAAGGTCGACGCGTTCCCGACCGGCAAGCGCGCCGCCGAGGGGCCCGGTACGACGTACCTGATGGTCGGCTCGGACAGCCGCGAGGGACTGAGCGCCGAGGAGAAGAAGAAGCTCGGCACCGGCACCGTCGGCGGCAGCCGGACCGACACGATCATCCTGCTGCACGTCCCCGACTCCGGACCGCCGGCGCTGATCAGCGTCCCGCGGGACAGCTGGGTCGAGGTCCCCGGCAAGGGCAACGAGAAGATCAACGCCGCCTTCGGCAACGGGAACCCCAAGCTGCTGGTGCAGACGCTGGAGAACTACACCGGCCTGCGGATCGACCACTACGTCGAGATCGGCTTCGGCGGGTTCGCCTCGATCATCGACAGCGTCGGCGGCGTCAACGTCTGCCTGGACAAGCCGATGAAGGACCAGAAGGCGCACATCAACCTCCCGAAGGGCTGCCAGGACCTGGACGGCCCCAAGGCGCTCGGCTACGTGCGGTCCCGCTACGTCGACAAGCTCGGCGACCTCGGCCGGGCCAACCGCCAGCGCGAGGTGATCGGCCTGGTCGCCGACAAGGCGGTGTCCTGGCAGACCTTCGTGAACCCCGTCCGGTACTACCGGATCGGCACCTCGAGCGCCGACGCGCTCACCGTCGACGAGCAGATGGGCCCGTTCGACCTGGCCAAGTTCGCGCTCGCGATGCGCAAGGTCGCCGGCGGCGGTGACGGCGTCTCGCTCACCATGCCGGTGAAGAACCCGAACGCCCGCCGCAACGGCCAGAGCGTCGTCCTGCTCGACGACGCGAAGGTGAAGGCGCTCGTGAAGGCGTTGAAGGCCGGTCAGACCGCAGGCTTGAAGAGCAGCTGACCCGGGCACCTGACGATCATGATGACCCTGGACGACCTGGCCGCGTTGCGCTTCTCGTACGACGCGGTCGGGTCGACCCGTTTCGACCAGACCCCCGACGGCTACCACCGCCTCGACCTGCGCACCCGGATCGGCGAGGGCACCAAACTCTTCGAACGCGCCGGCGACGTCGTCACCACCTGGCAGATGCACCGCGCCGCCGGCATCCGCATCTGGGCCACCGACACCCCCGCCACCATCGGCACCAACTGCCTGGGCCGCCTCGGCCCGATCCCGATCCCCTGCCGCGTCGTCTGGACCGTCGCCGACGAAACCCAGACCGGCTTCGCCTACGGCACCCTCCCCGGCCACCCCGAGTCCGGCGAGGAGTCCTTCCTGGTGACGCAGGAGCCCGACGGCGTCTGGTTCACCCTCCGCTCCTACAGCCACCCCGCCACCTGGTACACCAAACTGGCCGGCCCGCTGTCCCGCACCACCCAGCAGATCTTCGCCCGCCGCTACACCAAAGCCGTCCAGCACCTGGTCGCATAGCAAAGGCCCCGCGAGCTCATACCTTCGCGGGGCCGCCGACAGTTCTACCGGACCATCCCAAACCTCCGGGGAACCGACACGCCAACATCCGGCGGACTCCTGCCCCCGGCGTGCACGTGACGGTGCGTGCTGGGATGCTGTCGCAGGTGAGCAAACCGTTGGATGAACTGATGGCGGCCGACTGGGCCGAGGCGTTGCAGCCGGTGGGGGACACCGTGGCGCGGATGGGGGAGTTCCTGCGGCAGGAGATCGCTGCGGGGCGGCCTTATCTGCCGGCCGGGGAGAACGTGCTGCGGGCGTTCCAGCGGCCGCTCGCGGACGTGCGGGTGCTGGTGGTCGGGCAGGATCCGTACCCGACGCCGGGGCATCCGGTGGGGTTGAGTTTCTCGGTGGCGCCGGACGTGCGGCCGGTGCCGCGGAGTCTGGTGAACATCTACAAGGAGCTGATGGCCGACGTCGGCGTCGACAAGCCGTCGAACGGTGACCTGACGCCGTGGGCCGACCAGGGTGTCCTGATGCTCAACAGGGTGCTCACCGTGCAGCCGGGGAAGCCGGGGTCGCACCGCGGGAAGGGGTGGGAGGCCGTCACCGAGCAGGCGATCCACTCGCTGGTGAAGCGTGGGGGCCCGCTGGTCGCGATCCTGTGGGGGCGCGACGCGCAGACACTCAAGCCGATGCTCGGCAGTACGCCGTACGTCGAGAGCGCGCACCCGAGCCCGATGTCGGCCGACCGGGGGTTCTTCGGGTCGAAGCCGTTCAGCCGGGTGAACGCCCTGCTCGAGCAGCAGGGCGGTTCGGCTATCGACTGGCGTCTTCCGTAGCGGTACCCGTCCAGCTGTGCCAGAGCTGCGCATAGCGTCCACCGGACGCCAGCAGCTCGGCATGCGTGCCCGACTCGACCAGGCGGCCCTGGTCCATCACCACGATCCGGTCCGCCTGCTCTGCCTGTGTCAGCCGGTGCGCAACGACCAGCGTCGTACGCCCCTCGGTCGCTGCCGCACTGGCTCGCTCCAGCTCCCGCGCACCAGCTGAGCCCGCCTCGGCCGTCGCCTCGTCCAGTACGGCGACCGCCGGGTCAGCAAGCACCAGTCGAGCCAGCGCAACCTGCTGCGCCTGCGCACCGGTCAACTGCTCGCCGTTCTCACCCACCTGGGTGTCCAGCCCGTCCGGCAACGCCCTGACCCACGCCAGCGCGCCAACGCGCTCCAGCGCGGCCTCTACCTCCTCGACAGTCGCATCAGCCCGAGCCAGCCGCACGTCGTCCACCAGCGCGCCGGAGAACACGTGCACCTCCTGGCTGAGCAGGGCGACGTACGAACGCGTCCGGGCCTCGCCGAGCTCCCGGATGTCCACACCGCCAATCCGCACCACACCAGCGGTAGGCACCAGAACCCCAGCGGCCACAGCGGCCAGCGTCGTCTTCCCTGCTCCACTGGCACCGACCAGTGCGACCCGCTCCCCCGGCAGCAGCTTCAGCGACGCGCCGTCGACCACCAGCGGCCCGTCGTACGAGTGCTGGACGTCTACCAGCTCCAGCGTCGCGTCAGCCGGCTCCCGACCACCAGGCGGCTCAGCAACCGTCGGAATCTCCACGACCCCGGCCAGCCGCGCCAACCCGGCCGCAGCGGTCTGCACGGCGTCGAACTCCATCAGCAGCGCGCCGATCGGGTTGAACAGCCGGTGGAAGTACAACGCAGCCGCCGTCACCGCACCGACCGTCACCAGATCGCCGCGCACCAGGAAGAAGCCGGCGGTCAGGATCGCGGTCAGCCCGACGAACTCGGCGTGGTTGATCCGCGACGAGAAGAAGCTGAACAGCTTGAAGACGTTCAGCGAGAGATCACGGGCGACGGCCGAGCGGTCGCGGATGCGCTCCAGCTGCGTGTCCTCGAGCCGGTACGCGCGCACGGTCGCACTGCCGCGCAGCGAGGTGATGATCGCCTCCGAGCGCTCGCCGAGCGCAGCGCGCTCGCGGGCGTAGAAAGGCGCGGAGCGCGGCAGGTACCAGCGCAGCGCCCACAGGTACATCGGCACCGACAGCGGCCCCGCGACACCGAGTCGCCAGTCGAGCGCGAACAGCCCGGCCGCCGTCAGCACGATCGTCAGCGAGGCGGAGAGCAGAATCGGCCCGATCTCGGTCAGCGCCGCAGCCACGGACGAGACGTCGTCACCCACGCGGGACAGGAGATCCCCGGTCCGCACCTTGTCGAGCACCGGCGCCGGCAGCTGCAGCACCCGGTCGAGCACCTTCTCCCGCAGCCGCGCCAGCACGGTCTCCCCGACCCGCGCCACCAGCGTCACGCCGACCGCCGTCAGCCCGCCGGACAGCAGCGCTCCACCAGCGATCAGCAGCACCACCCGTACGACGGCCGACTGGTCGGCACCCGAGGCGATGTCGTCCACCAACACACCAAGCGCCCAAGGCGCGACCAGCCCAGCAGCACTGGCCACGGTGATCACGACGGCAGCAACCAGAGAGGTCCCCGGCAACTGCCGAATCTCACGCCAGAGAACCGACCATGTCGCTCGGGGTCCAGCGATCGGAAGCAGCTCAGGCTCACTCATCGCAGCACCGCCTCGGCGTACGCAGCATCCTCGGCGGCCAGTTCCGCATGCGTGCCTGAGGCAACAACCGCGCCCTCGGACAGCACCACCACCCGATGCATCTTCCCCAGCAGCGCCGGGCTGCTCGTCAGCACCAGCGTCCCCAGAGAAGCAACCCCACGCACCTCAGCCAGCCCCTCCGCCAGCACCTCCTCCGTCACCGCATCCACCGCCGTACTGGGATCGTGCAGCACCAGCAACGGCGGCGAGGCGAGCAACGCCCGCGCAAGACCCAGCCGCTGCCGCTGACCACCAGAGAGCGTCCGCCCCCGATCAGACAGCGGATGGTCCAGCCCGTCGGCATGCGCCTCGATCACATCCGTCGCCGCGGCAGCGCCGACGACCCTGCGCAACGCAGCATCATCAGCAGCCGACCCAGCCAACAGGTTGCTCCGCAACGTCCCCTCAAACAAGTCGGTGTCGTGCTGCTCCACCAGTACCGACCGCCGCAGCAAGTCGATGTCCAGCTCCTCCATCACCTGCCCACCAACAGCAACCGACCCGCTGTGCTCCGGCGCCCGCCCGGAAACGACCGCCAGCAGGGCGTCCGCGTCCCGCGGGTCGTAGCAGAGCACTCCAACGAGCTCACCCCGCCCAACAGCCAGCGACACCCCGGACAGCGTCTTGTGCCCCACCGCGTCCAGCTCCAGCAGCGGCCCGTCAACAGCCACCGACTCAACAGCACCCGTCACCATCAACGGCGGCGACCCCAGCACCGACGCCAGCCGCGCAGCAGAGGCCCGCGCCATCGCCAGCACCTGGCTGACGTACCCCAACGTCCCCACCGGCTCAGCAACGAACTGCGCCAACCCGACAACAGTGATCAGCTCACCGATCGAGATCCGCCCGTTCAACGCGAACCACCCAGCCACGCCGGCAACAGCCGCCAGCAGCAACCCACTGGCAGCAGTAGTCACCCCGTCCTGCAGCCCATTGGTCGATGCAGCCTTCAGCGTCGCCCGCAGCGTCTCCTGCGACGACCGCCGGTACCGCTCAGCCGCGTTGTGCTGCGCACCGATCCCCCGCAACGCCCGCAGCCCGCTCACCAGGTCAGTCGCCAGCGCAGTGGTGTCCGCCACCGACTCCTGCTGAGTAGAGGTCCGCCGAGTCAGCAGCGGCGACAGCGTCTGGATCCCCACCACCAGCAGCGGTACCCCGACCAGCACACCAAGCCCCAGCGGCACGTCGATCAGCAGCAGCACCACCGACGACACCACCAGCGCCGTAGTAGCCGCCGTACCGATCGCCAGCGCCCGCATGATCAGCGCGGCCTTCTCCGCATCCGACGTGGCGATCGACAGCAGCTCACCCGCCCGCATCCCCGTCCGGTGCCCCCGCGGGTCCAGCACCCGCTGCGCGACCTCCAGCCGCAACTGATGCATCTCGTACTCCGCGGACCGCACCCCCTGCCGGGCGCCGGTCTTCCAAGCCGTCGACAGTACGGCGAACAGCCCCGCCATCATCAGCAGGCACCACAGCAGCGGCTCCAGCCGCCCGGTGGACACCGCCTTGTCGACGAAGATCCCGATCGTCACCGGCACCGCCGCCTCGGTCGCCTGGTGCAGCGACAGCCAGAACACCCCCAGCGCGAGCCGCTTGCGGTGCCGGCCGACGGCGCGGCGCAGCACCTGGCCGCCAGTCACCGTCTCCCCCACTTGGTACGTCACGAACAGACTCTCCCCACAGGACGGACTAGACAGGTAAGCCCACCCTAACCTCCGCCCGCCGGGAACGGTTCCGGCACGAGATCCGCCGATCGATTGACACCGCCCGCGAGGCCCCGTACGGTCTCGCGGTAATAGGAAACTTTCCTAACAGTTGGCGGGAATCGGCACGGCACCCGCATCAGACGGCCGAAGGAGGGCAGGGTTAGCTCATGGCCAGTACACCCGGCACTCCCCGGCTGCTCCGCGCGATGAACGACCGCGCCGCTCTCGACCTGCTGCTCGCCCAGGGACCGCTGTCCCGGACGACCCTCGGCAACCTGACCGGCCTCTCCAAGCCGACCGCCTCCCAGCTGCTGTCCCGCCTGGAGAACGTCGGCCTGGTCCGCCCGAGCGGCACCAGCGCCGGCCGGCCCGGCCCGAACGCGCAGCTGTACGAGATCAACGGCGGCATCGCGTACGTCGCCGGCCTGGACGTCACGCCGACCCGGATCCGCTCGGCGGTCGCCGACCTGACCGGCAACGTCGTCGGCCGCTACGAGCTGCCAACCCCCGGCCGCAGCGCCAAGGGCACCGTCGAGCGGGTCGTGAAGGCCGTCGAGGGCGCGCTCGGCGAGGCCGGGCTGACCAAGGACCGCCTGCACCGCGTCTCGATCGGTACGCCGGGCGGTTTCGACCCGACGACCGGCCGGCTGCGCTACGCGATGCACCTGCCGGGCTGGCACGCGCCGCACCTGCTCGAGGAGCTGGCCGCCGCCATCGCCGTACCGCTCGATGTCGAGAACGACGTGAACCTGGCCGCCGTCGCCGAGCAGCGCGTCGGCCACGCCGCGGACAGCGACAACTTCGTGCTGCTCTGGGGCGAGGAAGGCATCGGCGCCGCGATCGTGATCGGCGGCCGGCTGGTCCGCGGCGCGACCGGCGGCGCGGGCGAGGTCGCCTTCCTGCCGCTGCCCGGTACGCCGCTGGTCCGCAACGTCGGCCGCAACAACGCCGGTGGCTTCCAGGAGCTGGCCGGTGGCGAACCGGTCCTGGCCCTGGCCCGCTCGCACGGCCTCAAAGCCCGTACGCCGGAAGCCGCGATCGCCGCCGCCCTGGACACCCCGGGCGCCGGTGACACCGTCCTGGCCGAGTTCGCCCACCGCCTCGCGGTCGGTCTGGCCGCCGTCGTGGCGGTCGTCGACCCCGAACTGATCGTCCTGGCCGGCGGCGTGATCACCGCCGGCGGGGAGCGCCTGCGCGGCCTGATCCAGGAGGAGCTGGCCGAGCTGGCCGTCCCCCGGCCGCGGCTGCTGATGACCGCCGTACCGAACGACCCTGTGCTGTCCGGGGCCCTGCAGTCCGCCCTGACCATCACCCGCGACGAAGTCTTCGACACTGCCGGCCCGACGAGCGGGGGCGGCACCGACTAGACCACCAGCACCACCCACCACCTTCCAACGGACAGGCGAGCGCCTGCTCCGGTGGATCCGTACGCGCCGAACCAGGGAGAACACGTCATGTCCCGAGTCCACAAGGTGGCACTCGCCGCCGCCGCGGTCGCGCTGCTCGCCACCGCCTGCACCGGCACGTCGACCGCGCCGCAGGCAGGAGACGACGCCACGCAGGAGACCACGATCACCTTCTGGCACGGCTGGTCCGCGCCCAGCGAGGCGGCCGCGATCGACGCCAACGTGAAGGCCTTCGAGGCCGCGCACCCGAACATCAAGGTCAAGGTCGTCGGCAACATCAACGACGACAAGATCAAGCAGGCGCTGCGGGCCGGCGGCCCGAACTCGCCGGACGTGGTCTCGTCGTTCACCACCGACAACGTCGGCACCTTCTGCCAGTCCAAGGTGTTCGCGGACCTGAAGCCGTTCCTGGAGAAGTCGTCGATCGACCTGGACAAGACCTTCCCGAAGGCGCTGCAGGACTACACCCAGTTCGAGGGCACGCGGTGCACGCTGCCGCTGCTCAACGACGCGTACGGCCTGTACTACAACAAGGACGCGTTCAAGGCGGCCGGGATCGCGGCCCCGCCGAAGACGCTGTCGGAGTTCGACGCCGCGGCCAAGAAGCTGACCAAGGCCAAGGGCGACAGCTTCAGCCAGCTCGGCTTCATGCCCAACTTCCACGGCTACGAGTCGACCACCACGCACTTCGCCGCGCAGTGGAACCCGACGTACTTCACCGCCGACGGCAAGTCGAACCTGGCCGCCGACCCGGCCTTCGGCAAGATGCTCACCTGGCAGAAGAACCTGGTCGCCGAGCTCGGCGGTTTCGCCAAGCTGGAGAAGTACCGGGCCACCTTCGGTGACGAGTTCGGCGCCAAGAACCCGTTCCACACCGGCCAGGTCGCGATGGCGATCGACGGCGAGTGGCGGCTCGGGATGGCCAAGGAGGCCGGCACCAAGTTCGAGATCGGCGTCGCGCCCTTCCCGGTCCCCGACGACCAGGCCGACACCTACGGCAAGGGCTACCTGTCCGGCACCATCATCGGGATCGCGAGCACCAGCCAGAAGCAGAACGCGGCCTGGGAGCTGGTCAAGTTCATGACCACCGACACCGACGCCGTGGTGAACTTCGCCAACGCGATCCACAACGTGCCGTCCACGCTGGAGGCGCTGAAGTCGCCGAAGCTGCAGGCCGACGACAACTTCAAGGTGTTCCTGGAGATCGCCCAGCACCCGAAGAGCAGCACCACCCCGGCCAGCCCGAACGGTGGCGCGTACCAGCTCACCCTGCAGGACTTCGGCTTCGCCTTCGAGGCCGGCAAGCAGACCGATCTGGCCGGCGGCCTGGCGAAGACCGACCAGCAGATCGACAAGGACCTCGCGCAGGCCAAGTGATGACAACCGTCTCCAGCGCGATCCCGTCGAGTCCCGGCCTGCGCAGTAAGCAGCGCCGGGACCGGCTCCGGATCCTCGCCTTCCTGTCCCCCTGGCTGATCGGCGTCAGCGTCTTCTTCCTCTACCCTCTGGTCTCGACGGTCTACTTCAGCTTCATGAAGTACGACGGGTTCACGCCGCCGACCTTCACCGGGCTGAAGAACTGGTCCTACGTCTTCAGCGACTACCCGTTCTTCTGGCCGGCCCTGCGCAACACGCTGTGGCTGGTGATCGTGATGGTCAGCCTGCGGGTCCTGTTCGGGCTCGGCATCGGGATGCTGATCACCAAGGTGAAGACCGGCGCCGGGCTGTTCCGGACCTTCTTCTACCTGCCCTACCTGGCCCCGCCGGTGGCCGCGACGATGGCGTTCGCGTTCCTGCTCAACCCCGGCACAGGCCCGGTGAACAACGTGCTCGGCAGCATCGGGCTCCCGCAGCCCGGCTGGTTCAACGACCCGTCCTGGTCGAAGCCGGCGCTGACGCTGCTGGCGCTGTGGGGCATCGGCGACCTGATGGTGATCTTCATGGCGTCGTTGCTCGACGTACCGAAGGACCAGTACGAGGCCGCGTCGCTGGACGGCGCGAGCGCGTGGCAGAAGTTCCGCTTCGTGACGCTGCCGAACATCTCGCCGATCGTGCTGTTCGCGGTGGTCACCGGGATCATCCAGACCATGCAGTACTACACCCAGCCACTGGTCGCCGGGAAGGTCGCCAGCGGCGTGATCGGTGGCTCCGGGCAACAGTTCCAGCCGGGCTACCCGGAGAACTCGACGCTGACGCTGCCGCAGCTGGTCTACAACCTCGGGTTCCAGCGCTTCGACACCGGCGGCGCCAGCGTGGTCGCCCTGGTCCTGTTCGCGCTCGCGATGGTGTTCACCGCCGTCCTGATGCGCCGCCGCAGCGGTTTCCTGGGCACGGACGACTGAGGGGTACGCCGAAACCATGACGATGACGACTTCCCTGTCCACCCCCGTCCCGATCACCGCGGCGGGACGTGAGGCCCGGCGTACCAGGTTCCTGAACTGGGTCGCCGTGCACTCGCTGGCGATCGTGGCCGCGCTGTTCTTCGTGCTGCCGTTCGTGTTCGTGGCGCTGACCGCGCTGATGAGCGACCAGCAGGCGCTGACCCGGAACCTGTGGCCGGACACCTTCCACTGGGAGAACCTGCGCACGGTGTGGGAGACGCCGGGCTTCCTGACCTGGTGGAAGAACACCCTCCTGTACGCCGGACTCGGCACCGCGCTGACGCTGCTGTCCAGCATCCCGGTCGCGTACGCGCTGGCCCGCTTCAAGTTCCGCGGCCGCAACGTCGCGCTGATGCTGGTGATCGCGACCATGATGCTGCCGCCGCAGGTGGTGATCGTGCCGATGTACCTGTTCTGGGCCAAGCAGCTGCACCTGTCCGGGACGCTGTGGCCGCTGATCATCCCGATGGCCTTCACCGACGCGTTCTCGATCTTCCTGCTCCGCCAGTTCCTGCTGACGATTCCCAAGGACTACGTCGACGCCGCCAAGGTGGACGGCTGCGGCGAGTTCAAGGCGCTGGTCCGGATCGTGCTGCCGATGGCCCGCCCGGCGATCGCCGCCGTCGCGCTGTTCCAGTTCTTCTACTGCTGGAACGACTACTTCGGCCCGCAGATATACGCCTCGGAGAACCCGGCCGCCTGGACCCTGAGCTACGGCCTGGAGTCCTTCAAGGGCGCCCACCACACCAACTGGAACCTCACGATGGCAGCGACCCTGCTGGTGATGGCACCGGTGATCATCCTGTTCTTCTTCGCCCAAAAGGCCTTCATCGAAGGCGTCACACTCACAGGGGTCAAAGGTTGAAACTCACAGTCGTAGGCGGCGGATCCACCTACACTCCCGAGCTGGTCGACGGGTTCGCGCGGCTGCGTGACTCGCTGCCGGTCGACGAACTGGTCCTGGTCGACCCGGCCGCGGACCGGCTCGAACTGGTCGGCGGGCTCGCGCAGCGGATCTTCGCCAAACAAGGACATCCCGGCAAGGTCACCACGACCAGCGACCTCGACGCCGGCATCGACGGCGCCGACGCCGTACTGCTGCAGCTGCGCGTCGGCGGTCAGGCCGCCCGGAACCAGGACGAGACCTGGCCGCTGGAGTGCGGCTGCGTCGGCCAGGAGACGACCGGCGCGGGCGGGCTCGCCAAGGCGTTGCGGACCGTGCCGGTGGTGCTCGACATCGCGGAGCGCGTACGGCGTTCGAACCCGGACGCGTGGATCGTCGACTTCACCAACCCGGTCGGCATCGTCACGCGGGCGCTGCTGTCCGAGGGCCACAAGGCCGTCGGGCTGTGCAACGTGGCGATCGGGTTCCAGCGACGGTTCGCGCGGCTGCTCGGCGTCACGCCGGAGCAGGTCGCGCTGGACCACGTCGGGCTGAACCACCTGACCTGGGAGCGCGCCGTACGGGTCGACGGTGTCGACCACCTGCCGTCGTTGCTCGTCGAGCACGTGGGCGATCTGGCGGCCGACCTCAAGCTGCCGGCTGAGCTGCTGCTGCAGTTGGGCGTCGTACCGTCGTACTACCTGCGCTACTTCTACGCGCATGACGAGGTCGTTCGCGAGCTGCTGGAGAAGCCGTCGCGGGCCGCCGAGGTCGCGGCGATCGAGAAGCAGCTGCTCGACCTGTACGCCGACCCGGCGCTGGACGAGAAGCCTGCTCTGCTGGAGCAGCGGGGCGGCGCTTACTACTCCGAGGCTGCGGTGGCGCTGGCGTCGTCGCTGCTGAACGACACCGGCGACGTGCAGGTGGTGAACACGCTGAACAACGGCGCGTTGCCGTTCCTGCCCGACGACGCGGTGATCGAGGTCCCGGCGACCGTCGGTGCCTCCGGCACGACACCGCTGCCGATCTCACCCCTCGAACCGCTGTACGCCGGGCTGGTGGCGAACGTCACGGCGTACGAGAATCTGGCTCTCGAAGCAGCTCTGAAGGGTGGTGCGGACCGCGTGTTCACGGCGTTGCTGGCACACCCGCTGATCGGGCAGATCGAGTACGCGCAGGCCCTCACCGACAAGTTGCTCGCCCACAACCGCGAGTACCTCCCGTGGGCGTGACCGTGGCGAACGAAGCCGAGGCCCTCCAGGCACCCCTGGTCCCTGGAGGAGTCCTCGCCTTCGACGCCGGCAACAGCAAGACGGATGTCGCCCTGGTCTCGGCCGATGGCACTGTCCTCGGCACCGCCCGGGGAGGTGGCTTCGAGCCGCACCTGGTCGGCGCCCAGGCGGCGGTCGACGGCCTCGCGCCACTCGTCGCGGCGGCAGCACGCGCGGCGGGGCTCGCCGTCGCCGAAGGCGACCGGCACTTCGGGGCGACAGGCTCCCCCTCCCTCCCCCCTTTGGTGGAACAGATCTCGGCCTGCCTCGCGAATGCCGACCTGCCCATCGAGGAGGAGCGCCTCGCCGACGCCTTCCGCGCCTACGGCTGGGCCTCGAAGGTGCACGTCGCCAACGACACCTTCGCCCTGCTCCGCGCGGGCATCGACGAGCCGCGCGGTGTCGCCGTCGTCTGCGGCGCCGGCATCAACTGCTGCGGCCTCCTCCCCGACGGCCGGACCGCCCGCTTCCCCGCGGTCGGCCGCATCTCCGGCGACTGGGGCGGCGGCCAGCAGCTCGCCGAGGAAGCGATCTGGGCCGCCGCCCGCGCCGACGACGGCCGCGGTCCGGCGACCGCGCTGATGACGGTCCTCCCGCAGCACTACGGCGTCGCGTCGATGCCCGACCTGATCGAGGCCATGCACCTCGGCGAGATCCCACTGATACGGCGCTTGGAAGCGGGCCCGATCCTCTTCCAGGTCGCCGCCGCCGGCGACCAGGTCGCCACCGCGGTCGTCCACCGCCAGGCCGAGGAGATCGTCGCGATGGCCACCGTCGCCCTGCGCCGCCTCGACCTCCTCGGCGAACCAACCCCCGTCATCCTCGGCGGCGGCGTCCTGACCGCCAACCACCCACTCCTCCTGGAGGAAATCACCACCCAACTCGCGGCGGCCGCGCCGTACGCAATCCCCCAGATCGTCGAGGTGCCGCCGGTGGTCGGCGCGATCCTGCTGGGCCTCGACCAAACCGAAGCACCTGCGGAGGCCCACAAGACCATCCGCACTACCTACCAACCCACTACCAACAGCTAGCCAGCAAGTACGCCGGCTTGCGCGCAGGGCGCGGGGCGGGCCCAAGGCGCAGGCAAGCAGGCAAGCAGGCAAGGCTCTCAGGCTCTTCCTCCGCCGGCCGCGGCGGGACGTTCCAGCGACGTCCCCCGGCGGCCACGCGGCGACCAGCCCCAGACCCTCCGCCCAAGATCCACCAGTCCGGCCCGGCCCCCGTCCCGGACCGGCCTGGTTCCGGCCGTCGTACCCACTGGGTACGGCGGCCGTTCTTCGTCACAACTTCAACCTCTGATCCCGCACTCTTTTATTCTGTGTGATTGCAGTGTAATTATGTAAGCATGAGTACACAGCAAGACGACGAGCGGGTCCGCGGCTGGCTGTCCGGCCGCCTCCCGCAGGAGTGGTTCGACGGGGAGCCGGAGGTGAGCCTCGACCGGGACGAGATCCTGATCGTCGGCACCATCCCCGCCCCCGAGCAGGCCGGGGACGTCACCCCCGCCGCACGGTCCGCCGCCGAAGAGGGCCGGATCAAGCAGTTCCGTGAGAACACCCGAGAGCGCCGCATCGAGATCGCCCAGGAGCTCGAGCACGCCACCCGCCGCAAGGTCGCGTGGGGCGTCCGCTGCGGTGAGACCAAGACGGTCTTCACCTCCCTGTCCGCCCCCGTGATGACCCGCCTCCGCCAGCCTGAGCGCCAGGTCCTCGACACCCTCGTCGACGCCGGCGTGGCCCGCTCCCGCAGCGACGCCCTCGGCTGGTGCGTGAAGCTGGTCGCCCAGCACAGCGAGACCTGGCTGAAGGACCTCCGCGACGCCATGACCAAGGTCGAGGACGTCCGCCGCGCGGGTCCGGACGCCCAGTAGCACGCAACAGGGTGGGTGCGACCCGATCCGGTCGCACCCACCCTGTGAACTTCCGCCGGAGGTGACCCCTTCCGACGAAAGGGTCTAGCGCTGCTCGCCCGACCAGTTGCCGTTGTCACCGGTCCAGTTGCCGTTGGCACCGGTCGTGCCGTTGGAGTACCCACCGTTCTGCGGCGCACCGTGCGTCGCGGGGTACTGCTCGGTCGGGTACGCCTGCTGATCGGTCGGGTACTGCTGCTGACCACCCTGGTACTGCTGCTCAGTCTGGTAGCCGGCCTGATCAGTCTGGTAGCCGTTCCCGCCAGCCTGGTAGCCGTTGGACTCCGCCGGCCGGTTCGCCGCCATCGCCTGACCGCGGTCGAACAGCGTGCGCAGCGCCTCACCGGCCATCTCCCGCCCGCCGAGCCCGAACGCCAGCCCCAGCGCGAGCGCCGCACCGCCGAGCACGATCAGCAGCGTGTTCCCGGTCAGCTGGACCGCGATCCCCAGCTGCGTCAGCGCGGCGAACGCGGCGTACACGAGGATCGCGTACCGGCCGACCTTGGCCAGCGTCTCGTTGCCGGTGGCCCCGCGGATGATCGCGGCCAGGAAGTTCGCGAACAGCGCGGCCAGGCAGACGATCACGATCGCGGCGAAGATCCGCGGGATGTAGCCGAGCATCGCGCTCATGAAGTTCGAGATCTCCGGTACGCCGAGCGCGGAGGCGAACATCGTGAAGCTGATCAGGAACACGAACCAGAACACGACCTTGCCGAGCATCGCCGAAGCGGTCAGCCCCGTGCCGGACCGCTGCAGGACGCCGGAGACGCCGGCGCGTTCCATCCACTGGTCGAAGCCGACCTTGCCGAGCAGTTTGCCGACCAGGTTGCCGAGCAGTTTCGCCACGAAGTACCCGACCACCAGGATGACCAGGCCGCCGAGCAGGTTGGGGATGAACCCGAGAAGCTTGCCGAAGGCATCTTCGAAGGGCTGGGTGAAGTCGATCGCCAGTGGTGCGGTCATCGGACATCTTCCTTCCGGACTGAGCCCGCACCGCCGCCACGCGCACCGCTCCACGCGACCCCGGCCACGGGCGGTGCAGTGGTGTCTGCTCCCACCCGTGCCCGGACGCCAACCCCGCAAACGCCTCCCGGCTAACGCAATGTGATTGCATAAGGCAAGAAGCGTGACGACCGGCAACTATTGCCCCGCTCAACTAACCGGTTCACGGTGCTGCGAGGATGCCCCCATGACCGCCGCCGAGCTCCGCCCCGCCACCCGCGCCGACCTCCCCGCGATCGTCACCCTGATCGCCGACGACCAGCTCGGCAGCACCCGCGAGTCGCTCGACGACCTCACGCCGTACGAGACCGCCTTCGCCGCCCTCGAAGCCGACCCCAACCAGCTCCTGATGGTTGCCGACCGCAACGGCGAGGTGGTCGGCACCTTCCAGCTCACCTTCATCCCCGGCCTGTCCCGCCGCGGCGCCACCCGCTCCCAGATCGAAGCCGTCCGCGTCGCCGCCTCCACCCGAGGCACCGGCCTCGGCCGCACGATGATGCAGTGGGCCATCACCGAGTCCCGCCGCCGAGGCTGCAGCCTGGTCCAGCTGACCTCCGACAAGTCCCGCACCGACGCCCACCGCTTCTACACCAACCTCGGCTTCACGATGAGCCACGAGGGCTTCAAACTCACCCTCTGACCCAGCGCGGCCCGGCGGCGTTCAGCCCGGCCGCCGCAGCTTTTCGACGCGCCGATCCGCGGGACGACACGCTGGTACGCCGTCAGCTCACCTTCCGATGCGCGAGGCACCGCACCCCGTGCAACCCGAGGCGTCCGCCGGGGAGGAGTTCGACGCACTCGTCGACAGCTGGTTCGCCGACGCCGCCGCGACTTCAGCAACGCCAGCGCCCGCCGTACCGGCTGTCCGTGGCCTCGGCCGCGGCACACGCGACACCGGCACCTCACCATCGCGCCGCCGACACCCACCACCGTCCAAGCAGCCCGGTCGCCGCTGCTCGGCGGCGTGTCGCGGCGTGTCGCGAGCCAGCGGGGAGGTTGGACAGTGGTGGGTGTCGGCGGCGCGACACCACCCGCGGCACGCGCGGCACCCCCAGCCCAACCTCCTCGCGGCAGGCCCGCGGCGATCCGGCCTCTCCAACCGCCGACGCTGACTCGCTGGGTGCTCGCGGCGACCGCGCGCGGATCACCCGCTCATCACCGCGACCCTCGCGCGGCACCCCCAGCCCGCCTTCTCGCGGCGGGTGGGATCGTCAGCTGACCTTTGCGGCCGGGGCGGTGAAGGTGTTGCAGGAGGCTGGGTTGGTGGTTTTGAAGGAAGCGCCGGACCAGAGCCAGTTGTTCTTGCGGGAGCCGTGGTCGCGGACCTTCTTCGGGTTGTACTCGTCGCCGGAGTGCTTGGTTTGCCACTCCCAGGTCTCCAGGCGTTGGCCGGTGATGCCGAGGGCGGTCTTGTTGGCGCCGAGGAAGGCTGCGCCCAGGCAGCTGGCCTGGAGTTCGAGGCGGCGGCTTTCCTCCAGCTTGGCCGGTTCGGTCTTCGCCCAGCCCTTGCGGGAGCTGGAGGAGATCAGGATGTTCGTCAGCATCTGCACGTGGTGGCCGTACTCGTGGGCGAGGGTGTCCATCGCGTGGATGCGGCCCGACGTCGCGTCCTGGCGGAAGAGCTTGGAGTCCTGGTCGCCGCGCATGGTGATCGTCTCGGCGTCGCCGCAGTAGAAGGCGACGTCGGTCGGCTCGCCGGTGCAGGACGTCTGGCCCTTCGCCCACAGCACCACCTTCGGCGGGCGGAACTCGTACCCGGCCTTGCGGACCAGCGGCGCCCAGGCGCGGTTCAGGCAGGGCAGGATCGCCTGGTAGAAACGCAGCGCGGCAGCCTCGGTCGACGGCTTGACCGCCGGCGCGGTGCAGTTCACCGCGGCGACCTTGCCGGCCTTGTAGAGCCCGTTCTGCTTCACCCGTACGGCGTCCGGCACCGGCGTCGCGGTCACCGTGACCGTCGGCCGCGGCGGGGCCAGCGGGACCTCGGTCTGCTTCGCCGACGGGTTGGCCAGCGGGTTCGCGACGGTGTCGAAGGTGTCCATCGCGCGGTACCCGAGGATCGCGGCGCCGATCAGCGCCACCACCCCGACGACGGCCGCGCTGACGAGCACGGGCTGCGGCAGGCGTCGTACGGGCGCTGCCGGGGTCGTGTCGGTGAACTGCGGAGGACGGCGGCTCGACGGCGAGTTCCACCCGACGGGCCGCGCGCCACCCCGCTGCCTTGTCCCGGTCAACGGCGTCGACGGCGCCCCCGGCAACGGAGCCGGCGGCGGAGCGCCGTACCCGGTCTGCCCGGGATCGGTCGGGAGCGGCGCGCCTTTACGCTGCGTCGGCTGAGCGTCCGAGAGCGGCTTCGCCTTACTCAACCCACTCGGCTGCGGCCGCCGAGGCGGCCGATTGACCGCCTCAGCCGAGGCCCCGGCCTCGCCGTCACCACCCGGAAGAAAGTGCCCGGGAGTAGGTACACCAGACCGCGGCTGTGGGTGCGGCTCAGCGTCCCCGCCCGAGGAGACGGTCCGCGGGGCCGCCGCAGCAGGTCGCGGACCGGCTTCGCCACCCGAGGGGGCGGTCCCTGGGCCGGCCGCGACAGCTCGCAGGCCGGCTTCGCCGTCACCGCCCGGGACGAGCGTCTGCGAGGTGGGCGCGCCCGACACCACATCCGGCTGCCGATCGAGGTCGGCTGCGCCTGCGCAGAACTGCGCCCCGGTGGGCTCGCTGCGGAGCGCGTCCGGCTGCGAAGTGCGCGCGCTGGAGAGCGCGTCCAGCTGCGGGTCGGACTCGGCGGCGCCTGCGGGGACCTGCGCCGAGCCGGGCTCGCTGCGGAACGCATCCGACCGCGAAGTGGGCGCGCTGGAGGGCGCGTTCGACTGCAGCTCAGCCCCGGCGCCATGGCCCGGGAAGACGGCCTGCGAGGTTGGCGCACTGCCGGCGGGTGCATCCGACAGCGGATTGGGCTTTGCGCTGGCTGCGGAGGACTGCACCGGGGCAGGCGTGCTGAGGAGTGCATCCGGCTCCGCTTCGCCGTCAGGGGCGGAGATCTGCGGAGTGGAGGCGCTGGGGAAGCCGTCCGGCTGGGGGATGGCGGTGACCTCTGTGGCGGGGTGGTCCGGGGTGGGGTCGCTGGGGTGTGGGGCCGGGGGTGGGGCGGTGTCGGGGTCGCTCATCGGGGTCCCAGTCTTCTCGCGTCAGCTGACCTTGGCGGGGGGCGCTGTGAAAGTGTTGCAGGCGCCTGGGTTGCCGGTGGAGAAGCCCCTGGTCATCCAGTCCGCGGTGCTCTTGCGGGAGCCGTGGTCGCGGACCTTGGTCTTCGAGCCCTCATCGCCGCTGTGGGCGGTGCGCCACTGGTATTCCTTGAGGAGCTCGCCTCTCAGGGGGAAGGTGGATTTCTCTGTTCCCAGGAAG
The DNA here is from genome assembly GCF_040681455.1 of Kribbella sp. NPDC051770. Lineage (NCBI taxonomy): Bacteria > Bacillati > Actinomycetota > Actinomycetes > Propionibacteriales > Kribbellaceae > Kribbella > Kribbella sp. NPDC051770. Next base: position 312,002 of record NZ_JBFAYT010000002.1, read on the forward strand.
GCTGCGGAGAGGCAGGACGCCTGGAGGGCCTGGCGGCGGTCCAGTTCCAGTTTGGCGGACTCGGTGGGTGCTGTGTCTCCCATCGAGCCTGCGGCTGTGTAGATGCCGGTGAGCCACTGGACGTGCAGGCCGTAGATGTAGCCGAGGTTGTTGGCCAGGTCGACGCGGGCCAGCGGGCGGTTGTTCTGGTAGTCCTCGGGCCAGTCCTCCCACGCCATCGCCAGTACGCCGTCGCCGTCGGGGCAGTAGGTGTCCAGGGTGTCGTCGTGGACGCCGCAGGCGGTTTCCTGGCCCTGGTCGAAGATCACCAGCTTCGGCGCCTTGAACTCGTACCCGGCCGCGCGGACGACCGGCTCCCACGCCTTGTTCAGGCAGCCGAGCAAGGCGTCGTAGTACGCGCGGACGTTCTCCTTGGTGGTCGGCTGGTACGCCGGCTCCTTGCAGCCGACCGGCTTCAGCTTGCCGGTCGTGTAGAGCTTGTTCTGCGCGGTCACGGCGGAGTCGGAGGTCGCCTCGCCGGACGGTTTCACGTTCACCGGCTCGTCGGTGCCGCGGACGGAGGGCTTGCCGACCGGGTTCGCGACGTAGTCGTCGTACGACGCCAGCAGCTTCATGCCGCCGAAGGCGATCCCGGCGACCAGCACCAGCGCGCCCGCGACGCCGCCGGCGATGAGGAGCTTGGAGCGCTTCTTCGGGACGAACGGGGTCGGCTCCGGCCGGTAGCGGGCGTTGAACGCGGCCACCGCGGCGTCGCCTGGCGGGGGCGGGCCGATCCGGGAGCCGTGCAGCTGCGGAGGACCAGCCGGGGCGTCCGCGCCGAGCCGCGGCGTGGGCGCCGCAAGCGGCGTCAGCCCAGGAGCAGTCGCCCCAGGAGCCGTCGCCCCGGGCCCACTCGCCCCGGGCCCACTCGCTCCAGGCCGACTTGCCCCGGGGGAAGTCGTCTCGGGCGCAGTCGCCCCAGGGGAAGCCGTCCCGAGCGCAGCCGTCCCAGGGGAAGTCACCCCGGACGCAGTCGTCCCGTCCCCGCTCAAGTCCGCGGGAGGCGTCCCGAAGCGTGCCGCGGCCACCTCCGAGTCCGCGACCGGGGGCGTCGGCGTGGCCTGGTCGCCCGCACCGCCGGGCAGGAAGTGCCCGGGCATCGGCGCCTGGTCGCCCGGCAGGGACTGGCCGGGCTTCGACGCTTGGTCGCCGGCGCCGCCGGGCAGGAAGTGGCCGGGCTTGGGTGTCTGGTCGTTGGACATGCTTGTGCTGCTTCTCCCCAGGTTGCGGCGCGAGAGGCCGCCCGAAAGTGTTCGCGGCGCCGATGACCACCCCCTGGCCCGAACCGCCGGACGATGTTACTTCCTCGGCCGCCCGGCGGCGTACCGGATTGCAGCTATTGACATCGATCCGCGACCTCGCGCCGCGTGTCCTACGCTGAGTCACCCCGCCGTCGACGTAACGGAGTACCGGATGAGCGTGCTGGACACTTTCGGGCTGAACGGCCGCCGGGTCCTGGTGACCGGTGGGAACCGCGGGCTCGGGCGGGCGTTCGCGCTCGCGCTGGCCGAGGCGGGCGCGGATGTCGCGATCGCCGGGCGCGACACCGACCGCAACGACCGCGTCGTCGCCGAGATCGCCGAGCGCGGCCGCCGCGGGCTGGCTGTCACCGCCGACATCACCCGCCGCGAGGACGTCACCGCGATGGTCGACCAGGTCACCGCCGAGCTCGGCGGGATCGACGTCCTGGTCAACAACGCGGGCATCGCGATCCACCGGCCGGCGCTGGAGGTCCCCGACGACGAGTGGCAGCAGGTCATCGATCTCAACCTGACCGCACTGTGGAACACCAGTACGGCGGTTGCCCGCGGCATGATCGCGGCCGGCGGTGGCGTGATCGTCAACGTGGGCAGCATGTCCGCGCAGATCGTGAACCGCCCGCAGTGGCAGGCGTCGTACAACGCCTCCAAGGCAGCGGTGCACCACCTGACCCGCAGCCTCGCCGCGGAGTGGGCGCCGCACAACATCCGTGTCAACGCGATCGCTCCGGGTTACGTGAAGACCGACATGGCTCCCGTCGACCGCCCCGAGTTCCGCCAGCACTGGATTCTCGACGCCCCGCAACAGCGCTACGCGACTCCTGATGAGATCGCCCCCTCCGTCGTCTACCTCGCCAGCCCGGCGAGCTCCTTCATGACCGGTTCAGTTCTCCTGATCGACGGTGGCTACTCCGTCTACTAGTCCGACAGCCAGGTAGTGGAGGCTGCTCGCCACCATCACCGGATCCACCTCCACGAAGCGCGCCAACGTCACCGCCGCAGGCATGAGCCGATCGATCTCGGCGCCGACGGCGTTCTCCAGGGTGTGCGCGGCCGGCCCTTCCACACCGAACTCCGCGATCTCCACCAGCCCTGCGGCCGCGAACTCCTCGGTGAGCTCGCCGACACAGTGAAAGTACGCGGTCGTGAACCCGTTCGGATCGTCGAGATGCAGGCCTGTGGACAACAGCCCGGCGAACACCGGCAGCTTGTCCACCGTCAGCCGGCCGTTGTTGCCCCACTCAAGCAAACCGGCGTACCGGCTGATCCCGACGGCGACAACGAGCCCGCCGGGACGCGTCACCCGGCGGGCTTCACACAAAGCCTGCAAGCGATCAGCGGGCTCGACGAGGTGGTAGAGCGGTCCGAGCAGCAGCGTGACGTCCACACTGTCGTCGGCCTGCGTCAGCGCCCGCGCATCACCGACCGACGCAGCGAAACCTCCACGCTGCAAGGCCTGCGCGACGTGCTCCTCCATCGGGTCGACCAGCTCGACCTCATAGCCATCAGCTGCCAGCCAGCTCGCATGTACGCCGGTAGCTCCGCCGACGTCGAGCACGCGGGCGGGCGGCTTCGGCAGGTGGCGCCGGATCAGCTCTTGCGTGCGCAGGAACTCCAGCTGGCCGTGCCCGCTGCGGGTGAGGCGGTCGTGTTCGACGTACCGGTCGCGGTAGAAATGCTCGATGGTCGGGTCCATCCGGCCATCTTGGTGAAGCGATCGCGCTCAGGGCACCTGGTTTTCCACAGCGAGCGTGAGCTCCACGTCCCCATACTCGTCCTCACCATGGTTGGTGAACCCAGCGGCCTTCAGCGTGGCGAGGCTGGCCGCGTTGGTCGGCTCGACGGAGGCGTGCAGCGACTTGGCGCCCTCGGCGCGAGCCAGGTCGACGATCCCGGCGAGCACCTCGTGAGCCAGGCCCTGCCCCCGGTGCTCGGGAGCGACGTAGAAGACGATCTCGGCCTCGTCGTCGAGGATCTCGACGTCGGCGAAACCGATCGGTCCACTCTCCGACCGAGCCAGCCGGCCGAAGCGGGTCGGCGCCTGCAGCAACGGCGTCCAGCGCCGTACGGCGTCACCGTAGAAGCCGCCGAAGATCGCGCCGCCGACCGGGTCGGCCGCCAGCCAGCGCTCGACCTGTGACAGCCCGGCCGCGTCCATCGCCTCCATCCGCATCCCCTGATGCTGCCCGGAGGCAAGCACTGTCACAAGCCCGTAAAAGACTTGTGGCCGCGGAGACGATCGTCGTTGGGTAGTCGCATGGAGTTGCTGAACCGACCCGAGTACCCGCTGTCCTCGAAGTACGACGCCGAGTGGGTGATCGCGAACGACATGGGCCCGCACCCGCTCTGGCTGCTCGAGGACCTGGCCCGCGACCTCGACCTGAAACCGGGCATGCGGGTCCTCGACCTCGGCTCCGGCAAGGGCGCGACCAGCGTGTTCCTGGCCAAGGAGTACGGCGTCCAGGTCTGGGCCGCGGACCTGTGGATCGACCCGAGCGAGGCCGCCGCGAACTTCGCCGGGCTCGACATCACCGCACTCAAGGCCGAGGCGCACGCACTGCCGTTCGCGCGCGGGTTCTTCGACGCGATCGTCTGCATCGACGCCTACGAGTACTTCGGTACGGCGGACGGCTACCTCGCGTACCTGACCGCGTTCCTCAAGCCCGGCGGCCAGCTCGGCGTCGCCACCCCCGCGCTGCGTCGCGAGGTCCGCGAGATCGGGCACATCCCGGAGCACATCAAGAAGCTGGTCGGCTGGGAGGCGATCGCCTGGCACACCGCGGACTGGTGGCGTTTCCACTGGGAGATCACCGAGCTGGTCGAGGTCACGTCGGCCCGGCTGCAGGAATCCGGCTGGCAGGACTGGCTCGCCTGGGCGCAGGCCTGCGGCGAGCACCGCGGTGCGCCGGACCCCGCGCTGGAGATGCTGGAGCAGGACAAAGGTGAGTACCTGACGTTCGCGCTGGTCACCGCCCGTACTGTGGGGGCATGAGCTGGGCTATCTACGCGTTGCGAGGACCGGGTGGTGTCCGCCGGCTGGACGAGTTGCCGGAGGACTACGCGCCACCGTCGCTGGGGACCGCGGACGAGGTGGTCGAGATCGTCCGCGCGGTCTACCCGGGGGTGGACGCGACCAAGCGGTCGTGGCTGGTGCTGAAGGACGACGACCACGACGTCGAGCTGACCATCGGCAAGGGGATCGACGTCCGGGACATCACCTTCTACCTGAACGACGGCCCCGGGTCGATCCCGTTGGTGATGGAGATCAGCCGCCGGCTCGGCGCGACGCCGTACGACACCGAGTCGGGCGACTTCCTCACCGAGGAGTCCCGCCCGCCGGTCCCGCCGCCGCTGACCGAGGAAGAGATCAAGGCGAACAAGCCGAAGTGGTGGAAGTTCGGCCGGGCCTGAGCTGCTCGGGCCCGCGGCTCAGCTCGCGGGCCTGGTCGCGAGCAGGGTGCCGATCTTGTTGATCCGGTGCTCGGGGTTGCCCAGCGCGTCCTTCCAGTAGTTGCCCTGGGCATGGTCTTCCGGGGTGGCGCAGGTGCTCAGCGTGATCTTCGCCTGCGTCGCCCTGACACCCGGCTGCCCCGGTGCGGCCGCGTTCTGCTGGGCGAGCTCGGCGGGTTCGCGGAACGAGATCGTCATCGTGCGGTCGATCACGTAGTCGTAGATCATCCCGTTCGCGGCGACCAGCACGTGGTCGCCGTTCTTCAGCTCGGGCACGCGGCCGAAGGGGCGGCCGTGCGTGGTCCGGTGCGCGGTGACGATGTAGTTGCCGATCTCGCCGGGGCCGACTCCGCCGCGTGCGCCGCGAGGTGAGGCGGCGACGCCGCGGTTCTGGATCACGGTGCCGGGGAGGTCGTCGGCGGTGCCGACGTACGGGACTACGCGCATGCTCTTCCCGAGCGCTGGGATCCTCAGAACCGCTTGCCCCGTACGCCGTACCGTCGGTGTCGGGCTCGGAGTCGTAGTAGGTGTTGGAGTGGGGGCAGCAACCGTAGGGGTAGAGGTAGCAACAGGAGGCGCCTCCCCAGCGACATCCGAGCACCCCACCAGCACCCCAGCCAGCAGCACCCCGGACACCCACCTCACCATCCGAAAACGCTAACCCCACCAACCGAAAGCCCGCCGAAACCCAGCGCTAGCCGAGCACCTCGAGCACCGCCGGTCCCAGCCGCAGCTCCCCGTCGTCCAGCGGCTCGCACCGCACCCCGCCATGCCCGCGCAACCCCTTGAACGCCCCCGCGCCAACGACGACATCCATCCAGGCACACGGATTGGCCGGCCGATGCGCCTGGAACCGCACCGGCCCGAACCCGGAGTCGAGAGAGAACACCTGTCCGTCCACGCGCGTCCCGTCAGCCAGGCGCCGGACCGCGAGCTCATCGATCGGGAACCCCCGCAGCACCACGTTGCGCCGCAGCAGATGCGGATCCACCCCGAGCCCGCCCGCCAGCGTCTCCAGACTCTCCACCGCGAAGAACGTCACCGACGCGTTCCGGTGCACCGCCTGGTTGAAGTAGCGGTCCCCCACCAGCCCCAGCCCGGCCCGCACGACCACCCGATCCACTACCCCGTCCAGCGGATCGACGCGCGGCCCGTCCTGCGGCCGCCCCTCGAACGCGTGCACCGGCGACACCAGCAGCCCGACGATCTCCACCTCAGGCATCCGACTCAGGCCGCGGCAGCCAAGCTCCCTCCGGCTGGTTCAACCAGCCCTCCACCGATGCCAGCCGATCCACTGCAGCGTGCAGTGCCACCAGCCCGGGGTGCGAAGCCTCTCGCCGCCAGTACATCGCCCACGGGTACAGCGCGACGGGCTCGACCACAGGCCGTACCACCGACCCCGGCACCCGCGGCTGCGTAGTCAGCGCCAGGATCGGCGCGTTCCGGTCGCGCAGATGCTGCGCCACCTCGTCAGCACCGAGCACATGCGGATGCGCGCCACCTGCCTCGATCCCCAGCGGCCCCAGCAGCTGCAGTACGGCATGCTCCCACCCAGCCGTCACGTGGTCCCCAGCGCGGAAGCACACCCCGGCCCTGCCCAGCTCACCAACCGGTACGGCGTCCAGCGACGCCAGCGGATGCCCGACAGGTATCAGCACGGTCAGCGGCTCCCGTCGTACGTCGCGACGCTCCAGCTCGGCGTACGAGCCAGTGAGGCGGCCGAACGTGACGTCGAGTCGCTCTGCCAACAGGTGCGGCGCTGCGGACTCTCCACCGGTGTGGAAGCGAGCGAAGAACTCCACCTCCGGCGCCAGCCGCCGCGCCTCGGCCAGCACGAGCGCAGGTGTCAGCCCAGGCCCGACGACGTCCACTGTCAGCGAGCGGGCCTCTCCACGCAGCTCGAGCACGGTGGAGTCGTGCAGCGAGATCAGCTGCCGAGCCCGGTCGAGCAGGGTCTTCCCAGCAGGCGTCAGCGTCACCCGCCGAGTGGTCCGGTCCAGCAGCCGTACGCCGGCCCGCTCCTCCAGCCGCTGGATGTCCCGGCTGAGCGCCTGCTGCGCGACGTACAGCTTCTCGGCGGCGCGGCTGAAGTGCAGCTCCTCGGCGACCGCGACGAAGTAGCGCAGCAGTCGGATCTCCAGCTCGTCGGGCACGACACCAGTTAACACAGCTGGAGTGTTAATCGGCCAGGATCAGGTGTTGGAGTCCACGCCGCCCCCTGCGGCATCGTCGAAGTCACCTAACCCAAGGAGACTCCGATGCCCGTCCTCACCGTTCCCACCGCGAACCTGTACTACGAACTGCGCGGCAGCGGCCCGCTCGTCGTCCTGACCGGTGCGCCGATGGACGCCCGCTCGTTCGACCCGCTCGCCGACCTGCTGGCGACCGACTACACCGTGCTCACCGCGGACCCGCGGGCGATCAACCGCAGCTCGGTCGAGGACCGCGACCAGGACTCCACACCGCAGCAGCGGGCCGACGACCTGTCGCGGTTGATCGCGTACGCCGACGCCGGGCCGGCGGTGGCCTTCGGGTCCAGCGGCGGGGCGGTGTCGGCGCTCGCGCTGGCTGAGGCGCACCCCGAGCAGGTCGCCGCGGTGATCGCACACGAGCCGCCGATCGTCGGGCTGCTCGACGACGCTGCGCGCGTGCACGCCGAGACGGACGAGATGTGCGCGACGTACCTGGCCGGGGATGTGCTCGGCGCGTGGCGGATGTTCATGGACCAGGCGAACCTGCAGGTACCGGACGAGCTGCTGGAGCAGTGGTTCGGTGGTGAGCGGGAGCCGCAGGCGGTCGCTGACGAGCGGTTCTGGTTCACGCACGAGCTGCGGGCGAGCACGCACTGGATGCCGGAGATCGCGGTGCTGCGCTCGCGGAACGTCGTGATCGGGCTCGGCGAGGAGTCCGGTGGGCAGCTGTGCGACCGGACGTGTCACCGGCTGGGGCAGGAGCTCGGGGTGGAGCCGATGGTGTTCCCCGGGGACCACACCGGGTTCGCGGAGCAGCCGGAGGCATTCGCGAAGATCCTGCGAGACGTACTGCGGGAGCTGCACCACTGAAACCGGGCAGCGGGGGAACGCGCTTCCCCGGCGCGCCTGCCCGGCGTACCGGGAAACTCGCGGTAACAGTTGGAGAGATGACCAGCGAACCCGTCGAGTGCAAACCGTGGTGCAGCCCCAAGCACTACCGGTTCTGCGGTGGCGCCTGCTGCCCGCACCTGCACCAGGTCACCCGGGACGGGAAAGACGCCGGCCGAGACCCGGCCCGCCGCACTGGCCGCACTCGCGCCGGCGTCTGAAGTTCACCGTCGTGACTGGTGCACCCCGGAGGTGCCCACCTGGTCACCCCCGTATGCGTGTGAGCTGAACCACACAGCGTAGGCCGGTCAGCGGCGGTTGGCCACCTCGAAGGCCACCACGGCCGCCGCGACCGCCACGTTCAGGGACTCGACGCCGTTGAAGAGCGGGATCTTCAGGTCGGTGTCGGTCCGGACCTTGATCCCGTGCGTCTCCCCGCCGAGCACGAACACCGCCCGGTCGGCCAGCTCGGTGCGGAACAGCGAGCGCTGCGACCGCGCCGACAGCCCGTAGATCTCGTACCCCGCCGCCCGGAACGCGTCGACCGCTCCGGGCGCCGTCGGCGCGTTCACGATCGGAGCCTGGAAGGCGACGCCGGCGGACGCCTTGATCACCAGCGGCCCGACGTGCGGCGTACCGGCTCGCGGCAGGACGACGCCGTCGAAGCCCGCGCCGGTGGCGGTCCGCAGGATCATCCCGACGTTGCCCGGGTTGGTCACGCCGTCCAGCAGGAACACCTTGGTCGGACGGCGGCCGCGCGAGCGCAGGAAGTTCTGCAGCGGGGTCATCCGGGGCGCGTCGACGTCGGCGACGACGCCCTGGTCCTGCTTGCCGTTGCCGGCCAGCCACTTCACCCGGCTCGCGGTGGCCCGCTCGACCGGCGTACCGACGCGGCGGGCGGTGGACAGGATCTCGTCCAGCGACTCGCCGCCGGCGTTGTCGGCGACGACCACCTTGGCGACGGTCAGCGCGGGGTCGTTCAGCGCCTCGAGCACCGGTTTGCGCCCGAAGATCGTGATCCACTTGTCCCGGGGCGACAGCTCCGCCCGGTCTGCACCTTCTGTCCGCCGACTCACCGAGCCACCTTATCCGCCGCCGCGCCGGTGCCCGAGCCAACCTTCGACGGGGCCGCGCGCATCTGTGTCCTCGTCAGCGCGGGCTATCTGGGGGATCGTGAAGCGATGAGGTTTCACCTGCTCGGGCCGGTCGAGGCGGTGGTGGCGGAGCGCAACGTCGTGCCGCCGGGCCGCGGACGCCTCGTCCTGGCCGCGCTGCTGCTGCGCGCGAACAGCACGGTGTCCCGCAACGACCTGGTGGACGCGCTGTGGGAGGCGGACCTCCCGGCCAATCCTGACGCCGCGCTGCAGACCACCGTGTCCCGCCTGCGATCAGCACTCGCCGGCTGCCGCGACCAGATCAGCACCGAGCCGCACGGCTACCGCATCACCATCACCCCGGAGCAGCTGGACCTCCTGCAGTTCCGGAGCGGCGTGGAGGACGCCGTACGGGAGGAGGATGTGGCGGCCCGCGTTGAGCTGCTCCGCAACGCCCTGGCGCAGTGGCGCGGTGAGCCGCTCAGCGGGTTGCCGCCGTCGGCGCTGGTCCGGGACCACGCGCCGGCACTCACCGAGGAGCGGCTCCGGGCGATCGAGATGCTGGCCACCGACCAGCTGGAGCTGGGCCGGCACGCGGAGATCGTGCCGCAGCTGACGACGCTGGCCCGCCGCTACCCGGCCCGCGAGCGGCTCGCCGTACTACTGATGCAGGCGCAGTTCCGGTCCGGCCACCAGGCCGAGGCGCTGCACGTCTACCACCGCATCCGCACCTACCTGGCCGACGAGCTCGGTGTCGATCCAGGACCCGAGCTCCGCCGCCTGTACGACGAAGTGCTGAACAGCGGCGAGCCCCGGACCACCCGGCGCCGCCGTGAGCACCACCGGCCGCGCCAGCTGCCGACCGACATCACCCGGTTCACCGGGCGCGCAGCAGACCTCGCCGTACTCGACAGGCTCGTCCCTACAGCCGCCCAGCCACCAGTGGTCATCGTCGCGCTCGACGGCCCGGGTGGAGTCGGCAAGACCGCGCTGGCCGTGCACTGGGCGCACAGCGTCAAGCACCAGTTCCCGGACGGCCAGCTCTACCTCAACCTGCGCGGCCACGGCCAAGGCCACCCGCTCGACTCCGCGATGGCCATCGAGACCGTACTGCGCTCGCTCGGCATCACCGATCAGCAGATCCCCACCGACCTGGATGGCCGCTCAGCGCTGCTCCGGACCGTGCTGGCCGGCAAGCGGATGCTCCTGCTCCTCGACAACGCCGCTGACGCAACACAGGTCCGCCCGCTGCTCCCTGGTTCGGGCAGCCTCGTGCTGATCACCAGCCGGACCCAGCTGCGCGGCCTGGTCGTCCGCGAGGGCGCCAGCCGCCTCACCCTCGAGCAGCTCCCCAGTACCGAGGGCGCCGAGCTCCTGACCCGGATCATCGGCGACCGCGCCCGGCTCGCGCCCACCGCCGTCAACGACCTCGTACGCCGGTGCAACGGGCTCCCGCTCGCACTGGTGATCGCCGCCGAGCGAGCGACCAGGTCCCCCGACGCCCGGCTCGACGACCTCGTCACCGAGCTGTCCGGCGAGCGCGACCAGCTCGACTTCCTCGGCAGCGGCGACGACCCGAGCACGGACATCCGCAGCGTCTTCTCCTGGTCGTACCACGCGCTCTCGCCGGACGCGGCCACGCTGCTGCGGCTGCTGGGCATCTTCCCGGGCGCCGACATCGGCGTACCGGCCGCTGCTGCGCTCGCTGGGCTGTCCCAGGCGCAGACCGTTCGTCTGCTCGACCAGCTGGTCGACACGAGCCAGCTGATGAACCGCAGGCCTGGCCGCTACGAGCTGCACGACCTCATGCGCACGTACGCCGCGGAGCTGGCCGAGGAGTTCGACCCACCCGAGCTGCGGTCGGCCGCGCTTCGCCGGCTGGTCGACAACTACCTGCAGACCGCCGTCGCCGCGCGGCCCTGGTTGCAGGCCGGTGAGCCCGCCATCGACTTCCCGGCCGGGCTCAGCGAGCCGGACACCTTTGAGGACGCCAGGTCCGCGCTGGCGTGGCACGAGACCGAAGGGCGCAACCTGGTCGCGGTGGCGAGGCTCGCTGTCGACCAGGGGTTCGACGACCTGTGCTGGCGGTTCGCCTACGCCAGCTGGGTCGGTCCGCACCGCGGTAACAACTGGCAGGACCTGCTGGAGATCCAGCAGGCCGGGCTGCGCGCGGCGGAGCGGGCCGGCAACCTGATCGGCCAGGCCCACGGCCACTCCGGCATCGGCGGCGCCCACCGGGGTGCCGGTCGCCAGGAGGAGGCCATCACCGAGCAGCTGGAGGCGTTGAAGCTGTTCCAGCAGGTCGGCGACCCCTCCGGTCAGGCAGCGACGCTGCGGAACCTGTCGGCGGTCTGCCTGGACTCCGGCCGTTACACCGAGGCCCTGGCCTACGGCAGCTCGGCGCAGGTCACCGACAAGGCCACCGGTCAGCCCGGCAACACCGCCAAGTCGGCGTACCAGGTCGCCCTCACCTTGCTTGCCCTAGGCAAGTACGACGAGGCGGTGGTGGTCGGCGCCGAGGCCGGCGCGCTGTTCCGCGAGGTCGGGCAGCGCCGGGCCGAGGCGGGTGCGCTGCAACTGCTGGCGACCGGCTGGGGCCGGCTCGGCGAGCACGAACCGGCGATCGACGCGGCCCGCGCCGCGGTCGAGATCCGTACCGCCATGGGCGATCACGCGTACCAGGCGGCCGCGCTGGAGCAGCTCGGCGACCTCCTGCTGGCAACGGGCCGCCGGGCCGAGGCCGACCGGGTCTGGCTGGAGGCGCTGGGCATCCTCGACGACCTGGGCGACCCGGCGGCCGACGTACTGAGGTCGCGGCTGGAGGACCTGGCCGTCGGCGGCAACCTGTGGCCGACACCGGGACCCCTGCGGATCAGCTAGGACTCGAGTTGAGGTGGTCCGAGAGCCGCTCCCGGACCTTGGCCGCCGCCGCGTCGTCCAGCCCGGCCAGCAGCTCCAGCGCGTGCGTCCAGGCGTCCCGCGCGCCGTCCGGGTTGTCGGCGGCGATCAGGCTGTCGCCCAGGTTGATCAGCGTGGTCGCCTCGTTCACCTGGTCGCCCAGCTCGGCGAACATCGCGATCGAGTGCCGGTACGCGCGGACCGCCTTCGCCTGGTGACCGAGCATCTGGTGCGCGTGCCCGACGCTGTCCCAGGCGTTGGCCTCGCCGTGCCGGTCACCGACCTCGCCCCACAGCCGCAGCGACTCCAGCGACAGCGTCAGCGCCTGGCCGTGGTCGCCGAGCCGCGAGTAGGCGTTGCCGAGGTTGTTGATCGCCATCGCCCGGACCACCGGCTCCTCGGTCAGCTCCAGCGCCTGCCGGTACAGCCGGATCGCCTCGTGCGCGTCGCCGCGGTCGGAGGCGAGCGTGGCCAGCGTCGCGTACCCGCTGGCGGCGCGGTCGATCTCGCCCTCTTCCTCGAACATGGCGATCGCCTGCACGAGGTGCGCGTGCGCCTCCTGGTACTGCTTGAGGCGGACGTGGCCGCGGCCCAGGCTGGTGTGGAAGCGCGCCTGCAGCACCCGGTCGCCGAGCCGGTCGGCAGCGGCCAGACCGGTCTCGTCCGACGCCAGCGACTGCCGCCAGCGACCGGTCCGGTAGAGGAACGTGTCCAGCACCCGGGCGAGCCGCCAGACGTGCTCGTCGAAGCCCTCGTCCACCGCCAGGCTCATTGCCGCCAGCAACGGCTCGTGCTCGGTGGCGAACCAGCCGAACGCCTCGTCGTAACTCGTGCTCTCCAGTACGACGACGCCGTCCAGCGGCTCGATCGGGTCGACCTGCGGGCGGTGCGGGTTGATCGTGAAGTCAGCGTTCTGGGCACTGGTCGTGTAGTGGTCGAGCAGCCGGTGGATCGCGGCCCGGCGCAGACCGGCCGGCAGGTCAGCTGCCAGCTCGGCGGCGTACAGGCGGACGAGGTCGTGGTACATGTACCGGCCGGGCTCGCCGGCGAAGACCAGGTTGGCGGTGAGCAGCTCGCCGAGCAGGCGGCGTACCAGCGGTAGTGGCCGGCCGATCAGGCTCGCAGCAGCTGACTCGTCGCAGGACATGGCCCGGTGCAGAGCCATCAGCTGGAACAGCTCGGCCGCGGGCTCGGACACCGCCTGCAGCGACCAGGAGAAGACCGAGCGGACGTCCACCACGGCATCCACGTCCATGAAGGCGTCCAGCACACCCTGCTGGTCGCGCAGCTCGGCCAGCGCGGCCGACAACGGGAAGTGCGGAGCGGTAGCGACCCGGGCAGCAACAACGGCGATGGCCAGGGGCAGGCGGCCACAGCGCTCGGCGATCTCCGCCAGCTCGGCGCTGTCCTGCAGGTGGGCCGGACCGAGCCGGCGGTCCAGCAGGTGCAGCGCGTCCTGCGACGACAGCACGTCCAGCTCGATCATCCCGGCACCGTCGTGCACGCTGAGGCCGCGCAACTGGTTGCGGCTGGTCACGATGACCAGACAGGTCTTGCCACCGGGCAGCAGCGGCCGGACCTGCTCAGCGTCGCGCACGTTGTCCAGCAGGATCAGCAGCCGCTTCCCGGCGACCAGACTGCGCAGGTACGCCGCCTGGCGGTCCACGTCGTTCGGTAGGTTCGAGGCGCGGACGCCGAGCGAGTCGAAGAGCGCCGTCAGCGCCTCCTGCACGGTCAACGTCGGCCGGGCCGGGTCGAAGCCGCGCAGGTTCAGGTAGATCTGGCCGTCCGGGAACCGGTCGGCGATCCGGTGCGCCCAGTGCACAGCGAACGCCGTCTTGCCGACGCCGGCCATGCCGGTCACGACAACCACCGGCTCCGTCTCGTCGCACTCCAGGAACCCCTCGGCGCGCTTCAGCTCGCCCTGACGCCCGACGAACCCCCGCAGACCGGCCGGCAGCTGCACCGGCCGCACAGCGCCGTCGACCTGCTCCTGGACGACGACGGCGCCGGCAGCCTCCTCCGGCTCACGCTCTTCCGGTACCACCGGAGCGACGAACGGGCGGCTGGGCAGCAGCGTCGGGTCACCGCGCAGGATGCGCTCGTGCAGAGCCCGCAAGCCCGGACCGGGGTCGACGCCCAGCTCCTCGGCCAGCAGGTCCTGTGTCTGCCGGTACACGTTCAGCGCGTCCGACTGCCGGCCGTACCGGTACAGGGCGAGCATCCGGAGCTCCCGGAACCGCTCGTTGAGTGGGTGCTCGGCGGTCAGCTGGTCCAGCAGCACCTCGGCGTCGCCGTACGCACCGGCCTCGACCTGAGCAACCGCCTTCGCCTCCAGCGCGGTCAGCCGCAGCTGGTCCAGGTGGATCCGCTGGGTCTCCGCGAACTCCCCCGGTACGCCGGCCAGCGCCGAGCCGCGCCAGAGCCCGAGCGCGTCGTCCAGCAGCATCACGGCCTTGGCGTGCTCACCCGCCCGGGTCGCCTCCTGCGCGCTGCTCAGCCCTTCGCGGAACGTCGCCAGGTCCAGCGAGTCGGGCCCGGTGGCCAGCAGGTACCCATGACCGACCGAGGCGATCACCGAACTACCCACACCGCCGGAACTACCCACATCAGCGCTGTCGACGGCTCCCAGCACCTTGCGCAGCCGGTAGATGTAGCTGCGGATGACGTGCTCGGCCGAGCTGGGCATGTCGTCGGCCCAGAGCGCGTCGATGATGTCCGACACCGAGACCTGGGCGTTCTCCCGGAGCAGCAGCACCGCCAGGACGGCGCGCTGCTGCGGCGGTCCCAGCTTGAGTTCGCGGTCTCCCCGCCATGCCCGGACGGGTCCCAGTACGGCGAACCTCAGCTGCCCTGACACCTTCCTCCGCTCCTGCTCGTCGAAACCCCGCGACTGCCAGTGTGCAACACCGCACGAAACGTGCGACGTCACCCTGGCCGAGCCGGCGGGCCAGCCTGGCAGGAGCATGTCAACGCGGCGTAGACGTCCTGTTCACGCTCCTCAGGCGACACACCCCTTCACAGCCTGCGGCGCGACCCTGCGCACCGCCTCTTGCACTATGGCCGCCAGCTCGGCCGGCGCCGAGTAGAACGGCGAAACCCCGCCCGGCACCCTGCGGACCTCAGTAGCCCGGGCCACCGACCGCTGGACCAGGTCCTCGGACAGGCTCCGGTCGGTGTCACCCAGCACCAGCGTCGACGGGATGTCCCGCCAGGCCGCCCGGGTCAGCAGCTCAGTGAACGCCCTCAGGCTGTGCGGCCGCAGCCGGGCCACAGCCCGGACCACCTCGTCCGGCGCCAGGTCCCCGTACATCACCTGGGCCGCGTCCTCCGGCGGCATCACCAGCCGGCCGTCTCCCAGCGGTACGGCGCAGCGGGCCTCGCCCTCGCCAAGCAGCGGCGACGCCGCGTAGACCAGGTGCACCACGTTCGGCGCACCGGCCAGTCCCTCGGTCACCGGCAGCCCGCCGTACCCGTGGGCCACCACGACGACCGGGCGGTCCACGGCGTCGGCAGCGGCCCGCACCGCGCGGGCGTCGGCGTACAGGCCCTGCTCGGCGTCGCCTGTGCTCGGCAGGGCGACCACCATGGTGTCCACACCGAGCATCCGCAGCTCGGGGCGTACCTCTTCCCAGCACCAGGCACCGTGCCAGGCTCCGTGCACCAGCAGAACGGCTGGCTCGTGGGGCATCGTCATCTGTTCCACTCCGTCGCTCGATCTGGGCACCAGCCTGCGCCTGCCGCGTACACGCCCGATAGACGACCAGACGTCTATCGGCTGTCTATTCGCGACCAGGAGTCTTGGAAACGTGGAGACCGCTTACGACAACGAACTGCGCGAAGAACAGCGCCAACTGCTGCGCCTGATGGCCCAAGGCTTCCCGGACACCACGATCGCCCGACGGCTGTCACTGGGTCCGCGAACTCTCGCCCGCCGCATCTCGGACCTGTACTCCGTCCTGGGAGTCGAAACCCGCTTCCAGGCCGGGGCCGCCGCCGAGCGGCTGGGCCTGCTCACCCCGACCCGACGAATGCCACCCCCACGGCACCTGACCCTCACCCCCGGCACGGCCCGGCAGAAGGTCAGCTGACTCCAGCTCTACGCCGTACGACGTACCGCCGGTGCCTCCTCCAGGGCGATGCCCCCACCCGGCGGCCTCCGCGCTCGGCACCACCGACCCGGCCGCACCGCTCGACGACCTGGACCACCTGCGCAAGCCGCTGGCCGGAGCCCGGATCGTCGCCCTCGGCGAGGCCTCGCACGACACCGCCGAGCTGACCCGGCTCAAGCACCGCACGCTCCGCCACCTGGTCGAGCGGCAGGGCTTCCGCGCGATCGCGTGGGAGGACGACTGGTCGCTCGGCACCCAGCTCGACAGCTACATCACCACCGGTCGCGGCGACCTGCGCGCGCTGATCGCGCAGATGAGCGACGCCTGGCACTCCTCGGAGGTCGAGGAGGTGTTCCGGTACCTGCGGCGCTACAACGCGACGCACCGCAACAAGGTCCGCTTCGCCGGCGTCGAGTACTTCTCGACACGACACCTCGCGTACGACGCCGTCGACGCGTACGTCGCTCGGCACGCACCTGATCAGCTCGCCGCGTTGCGTGCGGTGCTGAAGCCGATCGTGCCGCACCTGACGGACATGGGCGCCTACGTGCACTGGTACTGGAAGGACGTCGCCGACAAGGCGCCGTACATCCGCAACGCTCGCGCTGTGCTGGCGCTGCTCACCGGGCTGCGGCACAGCGGTCGCTCGTACGCCGTGGTGCTGCACCACGCGCGGCAGATCGTGTCGTTCTACGAGGCCTTCAGCCTCGAGGACAACTTCGCGTACCGGGACGCGCGCGCGGCCGAGAACCTGCGGTGGTGGCACCGGTTCAGCGGCGAGAAGGTCGTCTACTGGGCGGCTGCGGCGCACACGGCGAACGCTCCTCACCTGCAGGTGTCCGACCCGCCGGTCGGCTTCGCCAGCGCGGGTTCACACCTGCGGCGCTGGTACGGCGACCGCTACCGCACGATCGGCTTCACGTTCGACCACGGCACGGCGTACGGGCCGATCGAGATGCCGCCGGCGCGGGCGACCTGGTTCGAGCATCCGCTCGGCGAGGTGCCGCACGCGCACTTCACGCTCGACCTGCACGCCCGGACGAGCGCCGCCGCGCGCGACTGGCTGCACGCACCGCTGACGACCCGCGGCTTCCCGCACGTCGGGCCGGCCTCGGAGATGAGCGGCGGCACGCTCGCCGAGTGGCACGACGTGCTGATCCACACCCAGCAGGTCACCCCGATCCATCCGCTGTGAAACGGTGTTTCAGGACCTGATCTGGTGTTTCAGAAGCCCGCGGTCCGGTCGTGCCAGGCGACGAGCGCGTCGTACACGCCGGCCTCGGCCGGGGTCAGCGGGCGGACCGACTCGTAACCGTCGCGGAGCGTTCGGCGTACGGCGTCGGTCGTCGGACCCCAGTTGGTGAACCGGGTCGCGAGGTAGACGGACGCGTGCGCCAGGTCCTCGACGCGGTGGCCCCAGGTCATCTCGTCGAAGTCGAGCACGCCGACGACCTTCGAGCCCTGGGTCAGCACGTTCGCGGCCCGGAAGTCGTTGTGCACTAGCTGCTTCGCGTCACCGGGCGGGAGCAGCTCAGCCGGGACCTTCTTGCGGGGGTCGCTGGTCGGGAGGCGGTCGTCGTCGTACCCGGTGAGGGCGACGTGCAGCTGGGCGAGCGCCGCACCGGACGCCCGTACGGCGTCCTCGTCGCCGACGTCGAGCCAGTCGCCGTCGACTTCCGGCAGCACGGCGACCGACAGCTTCCGCACCGGCCCGTCCGTTGCGACCCGTTCACGGCCGTCCAGCGCCGGGAGCGGCGCCGCCACCGGAACCCCGCGCTCGTCGAGAACGCGCAGCAACCGCGCCGTCGCGTCCAGCCGCTCGAACAGGGGCTCGACCAGCGACCACTTCACCACCAGCGGCCCTCGGTCGCCCTCGACCCAGACGATCGCGTTGTGGCTGCTGATCACCAGCCGGCTGGTCACCGCGCCCTCGATCCCCCAGACCTCGCGCAGCACGCGGGCGACCCACGCCGCCGCGTCGTCGAGCCCCTCGAACCCGAACCGCTCACGCAGCGCCTGCTCCGGTTCGTCCCGCTCCCACAACATCGACAACCCCATCGGCAACATGCACTGCACCCTACGAGCCCAGGCGGGTCGAGCCGCTCGCCGGTTTTGGGGGTGGGGCACTCTAGGGTTGCGCAGGTGAGTACATACGACGCCGACCCGTTCGACCACCTGGCCCCCGACCTGCTGCCGCAGCGCCAGCAGCAGATCCTCGTGGTGATCCGGGACTGGGTGAACCGGCACGGCTACTCACCGAGCACCCGGCAGATCGGCGACGCCGTCGGCCTGCGCTCGACCTCCTCGGTCGGCAAGCACCTGGCCGCCCTCGAGGACAAGGGCTTCCTCCAGCGCGGCGCCTCGGTGACCCGCCCGATCGACGTCCGGCTGTTCCTGCAGAGCGACGGCGCCGCGGCGACCTCCGACAACTCGGTCTCGGTCCCGGTCGTCGGCGACATCGCCGCCGGTACGCCGATCTCCGCGATCGAGCACGTCGACGAGCAGCTCAGCCTCCCCCGCGACCTGACCGGCCGCGGCACGGTCTTCGCCCTGCGGGTCCGCGGTGAGTCGATGGTCGACGCCGCGATCTGCGACGGCGACATGGTCGTCGTCCGCCAGCAGTCCGAGGCGCACTCCGGCCAGATCGTCGCCGCGATGATCGACGAGGAGGCGACGGTCAAGGTCTACCGGCGCCGCAACGGGCATGTGTACCTGGAGCCCCGCAACCCGGCGTACGAGGTGATCGACGGCGACAACGCGACCATCCTCGGAGTGGTCGTGTCGGTGCTTCGAACGGTGTGAGCGGACACCGACTCCCCTCGCCGCTCCCTGTCTGTTCCCGGCCGCAGCGACCTCAACCATCCGCGACCTCCCCGGCCGCATCACCACCCAGCCCAGCCCCGTACGGTCTAGCCTGCCGGGTATGGGACTTCGTCGGCTGACTCGCGAGCAGGCCCGTCGGATAGCGGTGCGGGCGCAACTCCTCGACGCGAAGCGCCCCACCGACCTGGTGCAGACGGTCGAGCAGCTGACGCTGCTCCAGATCGACCCGACCGCCGCGGTCGCGCCGAGTGCCGACCTGGTCGCCTGGAGCCGCCTCGGGCCGTCGTACCGGCCGGAGCAGTTGAAGCAGGCGGTCGAGCAGGACCGGACGCTGTTCGAGTTCAACGCACTGATCCGGCCGATGGCGGACGTCGGGCTCTACTTGGCCGACCCCGACCTGCACCCGACGCTGCAGGACTGGATGACGGCGAACGCGTCCTTCCAGAAGGACATTCTCGCGGTACTCCGGGACCGCGGCCCGGTGATCTCCCGCGAGATCCCCGACACCTGCCCGGTCCCGTGGAAGTCGACCGGATGGACCAACAACCGCAACACCACGCGGATGCTCGAGCTGCTGGTCGCGACCGGCCAGGTCGCGATCGCCGGCCGCACCGGGCGCGAACGCATCTGGGACCTCGCCGAGAACGTCTACCCGTCCGACCTCGACGTCCCGAGCCCCGCCGAAGCGACCCGCCGCAAGGACGAGCGGCGCCTCCGATCCCTCGGCATCGCCCGCGCCAAGGGCACCGCGGTACCGGTGGAACCGGCGACCGTCGGCGAGACCGGCGAGCCGGTGGAGATCGAGGACACCCCGGGCATCTGGCAGCTCGACCCCGCGGCGACGGACGGCTTCGAAGGCCGGACCGCGCTGCTCTCGCCGTTCGACCGCCTGATCCACAACCGCACCCGCGCCGTCGAGCTGTGGGACTTCGAGTACACGCTCGAGATGTACAAGCCGGCGGCCCAGCGTCGCTGGGGATACTTCGCGCTCCCGATCCTGCACGGCGCCGACCTGGTCGGGAAGGCCGACCTGAAGGCGGACCACAAGGCCGGCGTACTCCGGGTCCTCGCGCTGCACCCGGACACCCGGTTCACCCGCCCGATCACGAAGGCGATCACCGCCGAGCTGCACGACCTGGCCGCCTGGCTGGCCCTCCCGGAAATCGAGCACCCATGAAGATCAGCACGGTCGACTACCACACCGCCGGGGAACCCTTCCGGATCGCGCTCAGCGGCGTCCCCGACATTCCCGGCGCCACCGTCCTGGACCGCCGTGCCTTCGCGCAGCAGTCCCCCGAGGTCGATGCCGTGCGCAAGTTCCTGGTCAACGAGCCGCGCGGCCACGCCGACATGTACGGCGGGTTCCTCGTCCCGCCGAACGACGACGGCGCGCACTTCGGAGTCCTGTTCTGGCACAAGGACGGCTACTCGACCGCCTGCGGGCACGGCACGATCGCGCTCGGGACCTGGGCGGTCCAGACCGGGCGGGTCGAAGCTGCCGCCGACGGCGAGACCGACGTCGTCATCGACGTCCCGTCGGGCCGGGTGACCGCCCGTGTCACCACGGTGGCCGGCCAGGTCACGAACGTTGCCTTCCGCAACGTTCCGTCGTACGTGCTGGCCCGGAAGATCCCGGTCCGCACCTCACGGGGCGACACTCACGCCGACCTCACCTACAGCGGTGCGCTCTACGCCTCGGTCAGCGCGGCGTCCCTCGACCTCGCGGTCACGCCCACGCACTACTCGGCGCTGCTCGCCATCGGCCGCGAGATCAAGTGGCTGCTCAACGAGAGCGAGTGGGCGCACCACCCCAGCGAACCGCGCCTGAACGGCATCTACGGCACGATCCTGTACGACGACCTCGGCCAGACCGCCGAGGGTCCGCACCAGCGCAACCTGACGATCTTCGCCGACGGCGAGGCCGACCGCTCCCCGTGCGGCTCGGGCACGTCGGCCCGAGCCGCCCTCCTGGCCGCGGACGGGCGCCTCAACTCCTCGCAGGTCCTGCGGCACGACTCGATCATCGACACCAGGTTCCAGGCCCGCGTCGTCGCCGAGGCCGAGTCCGACGGGCACCCGGCGGTCGTCACAGAGGTCGAGGGCACCGCCTACGAAACCGGTACGTCGACCTTCACCCTCGACCCGCAGGACCCGCTCGGCACCGGCTTCACCTTGCGCTAGCCGCCTGCAGCACCTCGTTGAACGCCTCGGTCGAGGACGGGTGCGTGTAGATCGCGTCCCGTAGCTCGCTCGCCGTCACCTGGTGCCGCATCGCCAGCGCCACCGTGTTGATCAGCTCCTGCGAGTCGATGCTCAGCAGGGCCGCGCCGAGCACCTGGTCCGTCGTACGGTCGACGACGAACTTCATCATCCCGCGCGTCTCACCGACGATCTTCGGCCGCGGCATGACGGCGATGTTCGCGACCGCCTTCTGGTACACGGTGATGTCGAGCCCGCGCTCCCGGGCCTCCCGCTCGGTGATCCCCACCCGCGACAGCGCCGGGCTGACGAACACCGTGTACGGCACGAACCTGCGGTCGGCCGTCGACCGCTTGCCGTCACCGATCAGCTGGTCGCCGACGATCCGGCCGTCGTCGAGCGAGATGTAGGTGAACTGCGGCCCGCCGTTCACGTCCCCGATCGCGAAGATGTGCGGCTGGCTGCTGCGGAGGTACTCGTCCACCTCGACCGCGCCTGACGCGGTCGTCCGTACGCCGGCCTGCTCCAGCCCGAGTCCCTCGGTCGCCACCCGGCGCCCGGTCGCGACGAGAATCTTGTCGGCAGCAACGGTCTGCGTCACCCCGCCGCGCTCGTACTCGACCTCGATGCCGCCGGCAACGTCACGGACCTGGACGACCTTGCTCTCGAGCACGAACTCGACCCCCGCGCCGCCCAGGATCCCGGCGACCGCCTCGGCGACGTCGGCGTCCTCGCGGGCCACGATCCGCGGCGCCGCGTCCAGCACGGTGACCGCGCTGCCGAACTGCGCGTACATCGACGCGAACTCCGCCCCGACGTACCCGCCCCCGAGAATCACCAGCCGCTCCGGCAGGTGGTCGATCGCGATCAGGTCGGTGCTGGTGAGCACGTGCGCGCTGTCCTTGAGCCCCGGCACGTCCGGGATCACCGGCAGCGCACCGGTGTTGATCACGATCGTGTCCGCGGACACGTCCAGCACGTCGTCCCCCGCGGTGATCCGCACCGTCTTCGGGTCGAGGAACGTCGCCCGCCCGGTGATCACGGTGACCGTGTCGATCGTGTCCAGCATCGCGAAGTTCACGTCCCGCAACCGCGTGGTGAGCGCCCGCGTCGCCTCGATCGCCTGCCGATGATGCTCCCCGGCTGCCTTCCCCTCCGGCCGGTTCTCCGCATGGTGCACCAGCGACTTGGTCGGCACGCACCCGATGTTGATACACGTCCCGCCGTACATCTCCGCGGACTGCTCGACCATCGCCACCCGCCGGCCCAACCGCCCCAACGTCGCGGCGAGTGTCTTGCCGCCCTTACCGAACCCGACCACCAGCAGATCGAAATGAGAGTTGTCCACCCCACCACCTTGCCGCCCTCCGCCCGGCGCGACCACCTCTCCCCGGCTCGGTTCTCCCCGAGTTCGGTTCAACGCTCGTCCGCGGATCAGACCTGAGGCGGGGTCTTCGGGCGGAGTACGGCGAACTGCTCCGGGAACGTCCAGCCGAAGCGGACAGCGGCCAGGCGGATCAGGGTGGTGATCGCGACACAGACGAGGCCAGCGACGGCGATCGGAGTGCCGAGCGCAGCGAGGAGGAGCAGGACGGCGATGCCGGCGCCCGCTGCGACGGCGTACAGAGTCCCGACCTGCAGGAAGGAGAACGGCAGGCTCAGCATCACGTCGCGCAGCATGCCGCCGCCGATGGCCGCGAGCACGCCGACCACCAGCGCCCCGGCCGGGCCCACGCCGAGGGACAGCGCCTTCGAGGCGCCGATCGCGCCGAACAGGCCCATCACCACGGCGTCGAGCACGGTGATCAGCCCGCCGACGCGCGCCAGCACGTGCTGCAGCACCATGCCGACGACCGCCGACGCGCCGGCGACGATCAGGTACCAGTTGCTCCAGACAACGACCGGCGGCTGGTCGAGTACGACGTCGCGCAGCAGGCTGCCGCCGAGCGAGACGGCCAGGCCGATCACCATCACGCCGAGCACGTCGATCCGGCGAGACCTGATCCCGGCCGCGAAGAGCGCCCCTTGCAGGCCGCCGAGCCCGGCGGCCAGGAGCTCGATCCAGAGCGTGACCTGGAACGGCGTGACCGACACGCCTACCGCTCGGTGCGCGAGGCGCCCTTCGCGGCCTCGTCGATGACGCCGGCGACCACACCGGCCTGCGTGATGAACAGGGCGTGGCTCGCGTCGACGGTGGTGATCTTCGCGCCGGCCCGGGTCGCCATGTGCAGCAGCATCGCCTGGTCGAAGGACTTGTCCTCGGTCGCGATGACGGCCCAGGTCGGCTTGTCGCGCCAGGCGGCGTTCTTCACCGGTACGGCGAAGGCCGCCATGTTGATCGGGATCTGGGTGTCGCGCAGGAAGGCCGCGTCGGCGTCGCTCGCGTCGGCGGCGAAGCCGGCCTTGAACTTCTCGGGATTGAGGAACCCGAACCCGTCCTCGGCCACGTCGATCACGAACTCCGGTGTCGCCGCGAAGCCCTCGTACTGCTGCGCCGTCGTCTGCCCGGCGTCGGGTGCGAGCGCGGAGACGTAGACCAGCCCGGCGACGTTCGGGTGCACGCCGGCCTCGGTGATCACGGTGCCACCCCAGGAGTGCCCGACCAGGACCGCCGGGCCGTCCTGCCGGTCGAGCACCCGAGTGGTCGCCGCGACGTCGTCCTCCAGCGAGGTGAGCGGGTTCTGCACGATCGTCACCCGGTAGCCGCGCGCGGTGAGGTCGTCGTACACGCCACGCCAGCCCGAACCGTCCGCGAACGCGCCGTGCACCAGCACGACGTTCTTGATCTCCTGATCGATGCCCATGATCCGGTCCTCTCCTCGGTGAGACTGAGCTGATATGCAATATATTGCAGCGCTCGGAGCCGCACAAGACCCTCCGGGAGCACGCTCAAATGCGGTCGGACCGGATTTTGGGTGCAGTATGTTGCCATGCCGATCCCCGCGGACGCCCCTCCCGTAGACCGCATCCTGCTCCGCGACGACGTCTACCGGCGTCTCCGCGACGCGATCGTCGACGGCACCTTCCACCCCGGCGAGCAACTCCGCGACGGAGACCTGGCCGAGTGGCTCGGCGTCAGCCGTACGCCGGTCCGCGAAGCCCTGCTCCGCCTGGGCGCGAGCGGCCTGGTCGTCGCCCTCCCCGGCCGGTCCACCACCGTCAGCACCATCGACATCCAGGTCGTCCGCGACGCGAAGGACGTCGTGGCCGCCATGCACGAACTGGCGGTCCGCCAGGTCACCAGCCGCCTCACCAAGGACCACGTGGCGCAGATGCGCGAAGCCAACCGCCGCTTCGCCGCAGCCGTCACGTCGGGCGACGTCACCGCCGCCCTCACCGCCGACGAGGAGCTCCACCGAGTCCCGGTCACCGCCCTCGGCAACCAGGCCCTCGAAGCAGTCCTGGAACGCTTCGACCCCCTGATCCGCCGAGCCGAACGCCTCCGCTTCGGCGTCGACGGCCCCACCTCCGTCACCCGCCACACCCAACTCATCGACCTCATCGAAGCCGGCGACGCCACCGCCGCCGCCTCCCTGGCCTTCGACACCTGGCACAGCCTCCCGGCCGACGAGCCCGCCTAGGGGCTCGCCGGCCGGCGACGAACTACGCCGGGCAGAACTTGTCGGTCGCCGGGCGGCGCCCGTTGACGAGGAAGTCGGTGACCGTGGCGTTGCCGCACTTGTTCGCCGCGAAGACGTAGGCCCCGTGCCCGCCCTGGTCGACGGTGACGAGTCGCGCGCGCTGCCCGAAGGCGGCCCGCAGGCGTGCGGCGAGCGGTAGCGGCGTGGCCGGGTCGCGGAGGTTGTGGATCATCAGGACGTTGGACGGTCCGCGATCGGTGATCCGGACCTTCGGCTCGATCGGCGCGGGCCAGTATGCGCAGGCGCGGATGTTGGCCGCGAACGCGCCGTACAGCGGGTACCGGATCCGGTCGATCGCGACGTTGAGCTGGTACGTGCGGACCGAGCGCGGCCAGCTGGAGTCGCCGCAGATCACGCCGTAGTAGCTCGCCTGGAAGTTGTCGGCGGCGGCTTGCGCCGTCCGCGCCGGTGCTTGTCCGGTGTCGAGCTGGTGCCAGAGGGCGGCGAGCTCCGGGAGCAGTGGATCCGAGCGCAGGAACGCCGACGTGATCGCGCGGAACGTCGTACCGTCGTACTCGCCGACTGGTTTCTTGTCGAGGCGCTCGGCGAGCTGGAAGTACTTGGCGGTCACCGCCGCGGGCGTCGCTCCGAGCCCGTACTTCGCCGGGTCGGCCGCGGCGACCTTCGCGAAGTCGGGGAACCGGAGCTGGAAGCCCTGAGCCTGGCTGCGCAGGGCGTTGACGTCGTACCCCTCGGGCCCGAGATTGCTGTCCAGGACGATGCGGTCGCTGCGCTCGGGGAAGAGCGTCGCGTAGACCGCGCCAAGGTAGGTGCCGTACGAAACGCCGTAGTACGAGATCTTCGGAGCGCCGAGGGCGGTGCGGATGCGGTCCATGTCGCGGGCGGTGTTCGCCGTGGTGATGTACGGGAGCAGCGAACCGGTCTTCGAGTCGGCGCACTGCTGGGCGACGGTGCGCGCGGTTTTGGCCGCCGCCAGTACGTCGGACAGCTTCGACGGGTTGGGCGGGTTCACGCTCGGCGACAGCTGGGCCGGCGTGAGATCACACGTCAGGGGTGTGCTGCCGCCGACGCCGCGCGGGTCGAAGCCGATCAGGTCGTAGCTGTCCCGCACCTGCTGCGGCAGGCCGGCCTTCACGAACGCGTCGGCGAACGTCAGCCCACCGAGGCCGGGACCGCCTTGGTTGAGCAGCAGGACGCCGCGACGCTTCTCCGGCTTGGCGCTCGACAACCGCGACACCGCGATGTCGATCTGCTGACCGTCCGGACGCCGGTAGTCGAGCGGCACCTCGAGCGTCGAGCACTGGAGAGCGGCTGCGCCTGGGCACGGCGCCCACTGCAGCGACGACTTCGGCGCGCCGGCGTACGAGACACCGGTCGTGGCGACCAGCGCCAGCGCGATGGTTGCTATAGGCAATGTTTTGCGCATCGAAACCTTCCTCGGATCAGGTGTTGGTCGTGACGACCGAGATCGCCACCGCGGCGCTGGACGCGGCGATCGCGGCCGCCGTCCGGGTGACCGCCGTACTGACCGCTGACGCGGCCCAGTCGCCTTGCTGGATCTGCTGCGCGCGCTTGGCCACCTCGCCCGACCAGGCCAGCGGCGGGCGGAGTACCGGCAGCGCACCGCTCGCGGAGAGCAACGCGATCAGCGCCGCGATCCGGGCGTCCGGGGTCGCGTTGTCTTCCAGCACCGCGCGGAGCTGCTGCCGGAGGACGCCCTCGTGCTCGGCGGACGTGGCGGGAAGTTGCGTCATTCGGAACAGGCCGAGCACCTTCTTGCGCTCGCGCCGAATCAGCCCGCGCTCGATCAGCCGCTCGACCAGGGGCTTCCAGAGCCCGGCGCCGACGTCCAGCAGCAACGGCTGGATGCGTCGAGGCTTCGCGAGGATCTTCTCGTACGCCGCCTGCAGCAGCGGATCGGACTGCGGCTTGCCCTCGACAGCGGTGATCTTGGCGCCGTTCAGTGCCCGGCTCTCGTCGGACTCGATCGCTCCGCGCAGCGCCAGCTCGACCAGCACGGCGCCGCCGAGCGTGTAGTGCAGCGTGCCCGCGCCGGCCGGCGTACCGGTCTCGTCGTCGAGCAGTAGCAACAGCAGGTCCTCGACGATCAGCGTCTCGGTGTCCACGTCGTTCCCCAGTCCTCGGCGTAGGATGACACTTAGTGCCACCGTAGCATCAAGTGTCAGAGAGGACCGTGAGGTGCAGCAGGACAAGACCCGCCTGGCGATCTCGCGGGCAGCCACGCAGCTGTTCTGGGAGCAAGGCGTGGCCGCCACGACCGGCGATCAGATCGCGGCCGCCGCCGGCGTCTCCGTACGGACCGTCTGGCGCCACTTCCGTACCAAGGAGAGCTGCGCCGAGCCGATCGTCGCCCACAGCTGGTCCTGGTTCCTGGCCACCTGGCGAAGCTGGCCCGACGACCTCTCCCTCGAAGAGCACGTCGCCGCCGAGGAGAAGCGCCGAAACCTGAGCCCCCAGCAGCAGGCCGACGACCGGGCCGCCGCGCAGATGATCGTGCTCAGCCGCACCGAACCCGCCATCCGCACCGCGTTCCTGATGTCCTCCGACCTGGCCGAACGCGAGCTCGCCCCGATCGTCGCCCGCCGCCTGCGCCGTGCCCCCGACGACCTCGACGTCCTCGCCCACACCGCCGCGATCAACGCCGTCGTCCGCGTGATCAGCGAGGAGATCATCGTCGGCGCCCTCACCCGCGACGAGCGATCACCCCTCGCCGACTCCAACGCGCGCATCATCAACGCCGTCCGCACCGCGACCAGCAACCTGATCGGCGACCCGATCCGCCGTACGTCCTGAGGTTGCACGTTTGAAGTGATCGCCGGCAGGCAACCTCCCTGCGGTGAGTGTTCTCCGACGACTCGTCACCTCGTTGACCAGCCCCCGCCCCAGCCGCTCCGCAACCCAGCTGTCAGCCGATCACCGCCCCTGCGTGGTGTCAGGCGTCCATCGCCGACAACGCTGACCCTGCGCCGTTGATGTCGGCCTGGCCCTTAGGAGTCGGTGTAGTACGTACTCAGAGTTCGTCCAACGCAGCCAGGGCCCGATCGCGCCCGCTGCGGACCCGCACGAGGTCCGGCTCGCCGTACCGGGCACTGATCCGCGTCAGCCGTTCGTAGCGGGTGACGGCCAGCTCGGCGTGCTTGCGAACCCAGGCCAACTCCTGGACGTCGGCCGGACTCAACGGCTGACCACCGATCGGCTGGTAGTGACCGGAGGTCTGGCTGTACTCGTCGGCCAGCCGCCGCGACTGCACGAGCCGCATCGCCCTGAGACGAGCGAGCCGCACCAGCGCATCCGCCGCATGAGCAACGGCCTGCTCGCCTTCGGCCCCAAGACCGGAGCCCACCTTCGCAAGATCACCCCGGGTCGGGTCGAGCCGGTCGTACAACTCCCAAGCCTTCTCCGCCTGCTCCACCGCGGCGTACAGATGACCACCGACGCTGTGGATCTCGGTCAGGTCGTAGTGCAACGACGCCAGCACCTGCTCGTCCTTCGCCGTCAACTCCGACGCCTTAGCAGCACGCCCGATCGCCACCTGCGCCCGCTGATTGGCGACCGTCGCGCCCCGCCAGTCCCGCGCCGCGACGGCGGCCTCGCTACGCCGCAGTTGCTTCTGCGCCACTCGCCGCCAAGCATCGGCCGACCGCCAGATCGTCATGCCCCGACGCTAACCTCTCCACAGGTGAGCAGTGCCGACTGTCAGGAATCGGTCAGGCGAGGCTCCCGCCTGGGTCGAGGACTGTCAGCGGCGCAAGGATCAGCGCGATCGCGACGAGTGTCACCCCACCGATCAAGGTCACCAGGCGATCAGCCCGCGGGGACCGCCCGAGACCGAGCAACTGGACCAGTACGACGGTGCCGATCCACCACAACGCTGAGCCGATCACGACGGTCGCGGCGAGCTCAGCGGTTCTGATGCCGCTGCCGGGCCCGGTGCCGATGAACTGCGGCAGGATCGCGGCGAAGAACAGCAGCGCTTTCGGGTTGGTGGCGTTGGTCAGGAAACCGCGCAGAAACTCACGTGGATCGGCCCGTACGCCGGACGCCTGATGCTGCGCGGTTCGCCAGGCGCGAAGCATGGACAGGCCGAACCAGATCAGGACTCCGCTGCCGGCGAGCCGCAGCCAGATCAAAGCGTCGGGAAGCGACGCCAGCAGGGTCGCGAGCCCCGCAATGGCGAGGGTGGCATGCAGGCAGAGGCCTGCGACGATCCCTGCCGCTGTTCGCAGTCCGCGCTGGATGCCGCCGGTGGCCGACTGCACGACGAGCACGAAATCAGGACCTGGGACCGCGAGGGCGACGAGAAGCGCCGCCAGGAAAGTGAGCCAAGTGCCGATCGCCATGCGTTGTCCTCCTGCTGGATGGGAGCACCCACGCTAGCCCGGCATTCGGTAGTCTCAGGCTATGACCGAATCGAGAAGCCTCAAATTGAGAAACACCGAACTGGATTCGACCGACTGGGCGATCCTGAAGGTGTTGCAGGACGACGCGACGACCCCGAACAAGGACATCGCGGCCGCGGTGGGGGTGGTCCCGAGCACCTGCCTGGAACGAGTCCGCCGGATGCGGGAGCGCGGGGTGATCGCCTCGATCCGGGCCCACGTCGACCCGGCCCGGGTCGGGCGCAGCGAGCAGGCCTTCCTGGCGATCCAGGTCCGTCCGCACTCCCGGGAGACCGCGAACGATTTCGTTCGCAAGGTGCTCGAGATGCCGGAGACGCTGGCCCTGTACAACGTGAGCGGCGTCGAGGACTACCTGGTGCACGTCGCCGTACCGGACAGCACGGCGCTGCAGTCCTTCATCATCGACAGCCTGCTCGCGATGCCGCAGGTCGCGCACTGCAGAACACAGCTCATCTTCGGAGAACCCCTGGTTGCTCCGCTGCGACGGACTCCCACCGCGTCGCGGTAGGCGGTCTGCAACGCCTCGTTCCACGACGCGTGGGGCCGGTGCCGACCACGATTCGATCCCGTCCGTCGTACTCCGCATGGAGTACGACGAAGTGCCTGCCGTGGCCGGACGTTTCGGCCTCGCCGGCTTGACAGCGTGATGGCATGACTTCTGACCTACGGGCGCCTGCCAACTCCGGCGCCGAGACCAGACCGAAGAGATCACGGACCAGGACCGCGCTGCCGTGGTTCATGCTGGCGGTGTGGATCGGGCTGCTGGTCGGTGGCCTCTCGCTTGCCGGGAAGCTCGACTCGGTGACCCGCGACGGCCAGGCCGACTACCTGCCGGCCAGCGCCCAGTCGACCAAGGTGCTCGAGGCTGAGGCCTCGTTGCCCGGGGGCGAGAACGGCCTGCTCGTGGTCGTGTACGAACGATCCGGCGGCATCCGGCCGGGCGATCGGGAGGCCGTCGTACGGGGTCACGCCGAGCTGGCGAAGCAATTCGGCAGCGACGTACCGGCCGAAATCGTCGATTCCGCCGACGGCACAGCCTTGATGTACGCGCTGCCGCTCGGCCGGGAGGCGGTCGCCGAGGAGGCTCGCGCCACCGCCGAGGCGCGTGCTCTTCTCGCCGACCGGCCGGACGGTCTGAATGCCTACATCACCGGTCCGACCGCGCTGGGTGCCGACATGGACGAGGTGTTCGATTCCGTCGACGCCACGTTGATGCTCGCCACCGCGGTCGTGGTGGCGGTCCTGCTGATCCTGACGTACCGCAGTCCGCTGCTCTGGCTGGTCCCGCTCGCGTCGGTCGGGGTCGCGGCGGTCATGTCGATGGGTGTCGTCTACGCACTCACCCAGATCTTCGACGTCACCGTGACGAGCATGAGCTCGGCGCTGCTGATCGTCCTGGTCTTCGGCGCGGGCACCGACTACGCCCTGCTGCTCGTGTCTCGCTACCGCGAGGAACTGCACCACCACGAGCGGCCCGTCGACGCGATGCTCGCGGCGTTGCGTGGGGCCGGCCCGGCGATCCTCGCTTCGGCAGCGACGGTGGCAGCCGGCCTGTTGTGCCTGTTGGCCGCGGATCTCAACAGCACCAGCGGTCTGGGCCCGGTGGGTGCCGCAGGCATCGGATCCTCGCTGCTCGTCATGTCGACGCTCTTCCCGGCGCTGCTGGTGGTGCTTGGGCGCCGAATCTTCTGGCCGTTCGTACCGCGAGTCGGAGTCGAGGCGCACGCGACTGGTTCCCGGTGGGCTCGGCTCGGTGAGCTGGTTTCGCGCCGTCGCGTCGTCAGCTGGGCGGTGCCGTTGGTGATCCTGGGCGGTCTTGCGCTGGGCACGATGGGGGCCAGCGGCTCGCTTCCGCAGCTGGACCAGTTCGCCCGTTCGACACCGGAGTCGGTGGCCGGGGCGAAGCTGATCGAGGCACGGTACCCCGACCAGAGCGGTCAGCCGCTCACGGTGATGAGCCGGCCGGCCCAGAGCCGTGAGGTCCTGGCCGCCGTCGAGAGTACGCCGGGGATTGCCGAAACCGAGGTCGGCCGGACCAGTGACGACTGGGTGGAGATCTCCGCGATCCCGGTCGACACGCCGGACAGCGCGGGTGAGACGGCGACGATCAAGCGGCTGCGAGAGCGTGTGCACGAGATCGCCGGCGACGCCGTACTGGTCGGTGGGCCGAGTGCCGAAAGGCTTGACGAGGCCGAGACCAACCAGAGCGATCGCAATCTGGTGATGCCACTGATCCTCCTGGTGGTGCTCACCATCCTCGGGCTGCTGCTGCGGGCGATCGTGGCCCCGCTGGTCCTGGTCGCCACTGTCGTGGTCTCGTTCTTCGGAGCCCTCGGACTGTGCAACCTGTTGTTCGAACGGGTACTCGGCTTCGCCGGGCTGGAGCCGTCGGTGCCTCTGATCGGGTTCCTGTTCCTGGTCGCACTCGGGGTCGACTACAACATCTTCCTGATGACCCGGGTCCGGGAGGAAGCCGCCCGGTACGGAACGGTCGAGGGCACCAAACGCGGCCTGGCGGTGACCGGTGGCGTGATCACCTCGGCCGGGGTCGTGCTCGCGGCGACGTTCGCTGTACTCGCCTCGCTGCCGCTCGTGATGCTCGTCGAGATTGGGATACTGGTTGCCGTCGGCGTGCTCATCGACACCTTGCTGGTGCGGTCCATCGTGGTTCCCGCACTGACGATGTCGCTGGGCTCGCGGATCTGGTGGCCCAGCAAGCTCCGGCGGATGGGATAGGACTGTGTCGATGACTCTGTCGGAACGATGACAGCGCTCCGTCCGTCAGTAGCCGATCGGCTGCTGGCGGCGGCGGCGTTCGTGCTCGGCGTCCTCGTCGCGGTCGTGCTCGAGGCGGTCGATTTCGAGGGCGAACGACGCGTGGACCTGTGGGCGATTGCGCTCCTGGGCGCGATGTCGGCGCCGTTGCTGACCCGCCGGCACCGGCCGATCCTCGTCGTCGTCGCGGTCCTCGCGGTGTCGACGCCGTACCACGTGCTCGACTATCCCCACGAGGCTACGCTGCCGGCCTCATTGGTCGCGGCGTTCGCGGCGGCGCGCTACAGCGCCCCGCCGCGGCGGGCCCCCGCCGTCCTGCTGGCGGTGGCCGCGGTGACGGTACCGGTCCTCGCCGACGAGGCGTCGGGAGCACCTGCCGATGCTCTCCTCGGCGTCGGCTGGCTGTTCATGGCCTTCTTCGCCGGGCTGGCGGTCCGCTTCCACGAGAACTGGAAGGCCGCCGTCACCGCGCGGGTCGAGCAGGAGCGGGCCGACGAGATCGAGCGGCGGGTCGCCGAGGAGCGGGTCCTGATCGCTGCCGAGCTGCACGACGTACTGGCGCACGGCCTCGCGGTCGCGAACGTGCAGGCATCCGTCGCTGCTCACCTGATCGACCAGCTGCCGGAGCGCGGGGATGCGTCGCTGCGGGAGCTGTCCAGCACGCTGCACAACCTGTCGGACACGAGCCGGGCCACGCTCCACGAGCTGCGTGCCGTTCTCGACGTACTGCACGGTGGCGAAGGAGAGCCGACCGAGCCGGCGCCCCACCTCGGCGAGCTGCAACGCCTGGTGGAGATGGCCGAGGCGGCTGGTGTCCGGGTCGATGTGGAGGCTGACGGGCTCCCGGACGAGCTACCGTCGACGGTGTCCGTCGTGGCCTACCGGATCATCCAGGAGTCGCTCACCAATGTCGTTCGGCACTCGACGGCCAAGCACGCGACCGTCCGGCTCGACCAGGACAGCCACCGGCTGCGGATCGTGGTCGTCGATCCCGGGCCCGCGCGAACGAGCTCGACCGCCACACCGGCCGGCTTCGGGATCGCCGGGATGACCGGGCGAGCACAGGCCGTCGGCGGCGAACTGTCCGCCGGCCCGAGCAAGTCCGGAGGGTTCGAGGTACGAGCCAGCCTGCCGGTGCCGGAGATCTGGCGGGTGCCGTCGTGATCCGGGTTCTGCTCGCCGACGACCAGACCCTGGTACGCGGCGCATTCGCGCTGCTGGTCAACTCCGCCGCCGACCTGGAGGTCGTCGGAGAGGCCGGCACCGGCGACGAGGCGGTGACGCTGACCCGGGAGCTGCACCCCGACGTCGTCCTGATGGACATCAGGATGCCGAGCACCGACGGCATCGAGGCGACCCGGCAGATCATCGCCGACGATCGATCGAGCAGCAGCAAGGTGCTGATCCTGACCACGTTCGAGACCGACACCAACGTACTGCGCGGCCTGCGCGCGGGGGCCTGTGGATTCCTGCCCAAGGACACCCGTCCGGACGCGCTGCTGGACGCCATCCGCACCGTCGCGGCGGGAGAGGCGCTGCTGTCGCCCGGCGCAACCAGGGCGGTCATCACCCGTGCGCTGAGCCGCCCGGACGCCCCTACGCCCGAGCGACTGGCGAGTCTGACGGCGCGCGAACACGAGGTGCTCCGGCTGGTCGCCGCGGGCCGAAGCAACCAGGAGATCGCGGCCGAACTGGTCGTCAGCCCACTGACCGCCAAGACCCACGTGGCCCGCATCCTCGCGAAGCTGGGCGCGCGGGATCGGGTGCATCTCGTGATCGCGGCGTACGAGGCCGGGCTCTCCTAGCTGACCATGGCAGGTTGCTGCAGCTCGAGCCGGCGGTCGATCACGAGTCATTAGGCTCCGACGCCTGGCACACAAGGGAGTCTCATGCGCAACCCGACCTTCGGATCAGCTGCCGCGTTGGTCCTGCTCACGATGCTCGGCGGCTGTGGACAGGCCGACAAGCCGACGGTGACCGAGCAGGCGTCGACCAGCCCGTCGCCGTCCGCGACGCCGGACGACGTCTCGCTGAACCTGCCGCCGACCGAGCAGGTGGTCCTCACCTACAGCGACCGCGATGCCGTGAATCGTTCGTCGGAGGTCAAGGTCGGGCGCAACTATGCGCTGTACACCCGCTGCCGCGGCGGAGCCGTCCATGTCGAGCTCCAGGACATGCAGGGCAGCCGCCCGTGGTTCGCTCCCTGTGACGGCATGACCAACCGGATGCTGCTCGCGGACGGACCAAGGTCGATCACCGTGTTCGCGGGCGGGACTGCCGGCACCCGATGGACGTTCGCCGTCGTCAACCTCACCGCCGGTACGAAGTAGCGATCCGACTCCAGGTCATTGCTATGAGCAACCGATTGGGCCGGGCCAGGGCTTTTGTCGGTGGTCCGTGACAAGGTGGCCGGCATGGAAACCTCTCCCCGGTTCGAAGGATGCGTTTTTCTGGGTCTGAGCGTGGACGACTTCATCGCTCGCCCGGACGGAGATCTGTCCTGGCTCGTCAGCCGGGGCGAGGCCGCGGGCGATGCCGGCTTCACCCCGTTCATGGAGAGCGTGGACGCGCTGCTGATGGGTCGCAGCACGTACCAGGCGATCGCCGACCAGGACGACTGGCCGTACCTCGGCCGTCCGGTGCACGTGCTCAGCAGCACGCTGCCCGCCGATGTCGATCCCCGGATCACCGTGCACCGCGACGTCGCAGCCGCGGTGGACGTCTTGTCCGAGGCCGGCCACCGACGTGTGTACGTCGACGGTGGACGTACGACGCGCGCGTTCCTGGAGGCAGGGCTCATCACCGAGCTGACCTTGTCCCGGGTGCCGGTGCTGATCGGGCAAGGCGCCCCACTGTTCGGGCCGTTGTCGGCCGACATCGAGCTCGAGCATGTCCGGACCGAGGTGCTCGGCGGGGGAATGGTGCAGACGACGTACCGGGTCCTGCCTCGGGCGGACGCAACCCCAGAGTCCGTAGCCCGTGCTGTCTGATCTGCCGGTGGCAGAAACCCCTCAAATCAGCGGCGCGGGCAGGCATTCTGAGACGATGGATCTGGGATTCGGCGGCGAGGTTGCTGAGCTGTACCACCGATACCGCCGCGGCTACCCGCCGGAGTTGATCGGCGCGTGCGTCGACGCGTTCTCGTTGACAGGCGACGATCTCGTGATCGATCTCGGTTGTGGCACAGGGCAACTGGCGACACCGATCGCCCCGCAGGTCCGGGCCGTGGTGGGGGTCGATCCCGAACCGGACATGCTGGCCCACGCCCGCTCAGCCGCCCAGGACCAGGGCGTCGCGAACGTGGCATGGATGGTCGGCAGCGACTCCGACCTCCTGCTGCTGCGATCGCTGTTGGGCGAACAATCAGTTGGTGCTGTGACGATCGGACAAGCCCTGCACTGGATGGACCACGAATCGCTCTTCGCCGCGGTCGGACCACTCCTGCGTCCTGGAGGCGGGATCATGGTCGTGGCCAACGGCATCCCGCTGTGGTTGCAAGACTCGGACTGGTCACGCGCACTACGCGATTGGCTGTCCGACTGGTTCGGCACCCGTCCCACCGACAGCTGCGGCACCGACGACGCAACGCAACAGCTCTATCGCGAAAGCCTGACAGCCAACGGCTTCGAGGTCAGCAAGATCGAGCTCGACTACGCCGACGAGCTCGACTTCGACCACCTGCTCGGCGGGATCTACAGCGCCCTCCCGGTCGACCGCCTTCCCCCACCCGACGAGCGTCCCCAGATCGCCGCTGAGCTCCGGGAAGTGCTTCATCCCCACCGCCCGTACGTCGAACAGGTCCCGGTACGAGCCCTCCTCGGCACGAGGGTCGCGTGAGCAACCCGTTTGCAGCAAGTTGCAACTGCTGAGTTCATCGGCGCGAAGTGAGCGGCTGGGTGAATATGCTGCCGCGATGTCGATCACCGTGAAGATCATCGATGTGTCGGGGGGCGGGGCGGGTCGGTGCGACGACGCTCCTCGAAGGTGTGGCCAGCGGCATCACGCTTCGCGACCTGGTGCGAACGCGCGTACGGGACGAGGTGGCGCGCTTCAACGCCGTACCGCAGGAAGTGTTCCAGGGACTGGTGATGCCCGAAGGCGCGCTGCCGACCGCGGCGGGGTTCCGGCTGCCGAAGCAGCGGCGCCTCGACTGTGAGCAGCAGGCCGATCGTGCGATCGAGGCGTTCGGGCGCAACGGCTTCTTCGTGCTCATCGACGACCGGCAGGTGACCGATCTCGACGAGCAGCTCGCGTTGACCGCCGACTCCGACATCCGTTTCGTCCGGCTCGTGCAGCTGGTCGGAGGCTGATCGTGGACCAGGCAAGTGACACCGCGCCAGACCGCAGCGACGATGTGGCGTCGCTGCTGGACGCGGCGCTGCGCGCGCTGCAGGGCCGATCGTGGATCGGGGACCCCGACGCGCGGACGTTCCCGCAGCTTCGGGCCATCACCCAGGCTCCGGACGCCGTACGCCGTGAGTGCATCCTGAAGGCCTCCGAGCGGGTCGACAGCCACCACTGGGTCGCCTTGATCTCGATCATCGCGCGCAAACGCGTCACGTTCTCGGCGGACGACCTCGACCGGCTGCTGACGCTGCGCCTGGGCGTCTCCGATCGCGTCCACTCCTGGTGGAGCAGCGAGGCGCTCCGTGCCGTCAGCCGCCAGATCGAACACACCTTCCCCACCTTGACCGCGGCGGAGCAGGCACGACTCGAGCCTCTCCTCCGGCAAGCGGTCGACAGGGCGCAGGACGCGGCCACCGCCACCCGGCTTCGGCAGCTCGTCAGCACTACCGACGGCCTCCGGCTCGATCTGATCGACACCGGCGATGCCATCGGTCCGCGACTGATTGCCGCCTTCGAGCAGGCAGACGAGCAGGTCGACCTGCTCGCGAGAACGCTCGACCTCCTGGCGGCGTACCCGACCAAAGGCCGGCCTTCGAAGAAGTGGCTCACCGCGACCGAACACATCATCGGCCGGCTGACGCGGCCCGCGGAGCTGATCGGTGCTCTCCTCGACGCGGCCCTCGACGCCGAGGACAGCGAGGCGTCGTACAGCCACAACAACCGCACCCACACCTACCCGCGCTACATCACCAGCAGCAACGAAGGATTCCTCGGCGGCACCGCCGCGGCTGCCGGACTCCTGCACGACCCAGCGCTGCTGCCGCGGCTGCGCCGCCTCGCGATCAAGACCGTCGCGGTGATCGGTGGGCAGTTCGGCAACCCACGCAGCCTGCGGCTGGCCAACCTGTCGACGCAGGCGATGGCGGACATCGGCGCCCCGGCGTCGATCACCGAGTTGCTCGCGCTCGAGCGGTCGGTCCGGCATGGGACGTTGCTGAAGCAGGTCCGGAAAGCCATCGACGCGCTGGCCTCCGCGCAGGGCATGACGCGGGACCAGTTGCTGGAGCGCGCGGTCGAGGCGCACGACCTCGAATCGGACGGCACTCGTACGCATTCGCTGTCGAGGGGATCCGCCCGGATCGTCGTGGACGGACGAGCCGCGGTCCTGCTGTACGTCGACGAGAGGGGCACGGCACGCAAGTCCGTCCCCGCTGACGTGAAGCAGTCCGACGCCGTCGTACTCGGTGCGATCCGCAACGACCTCAAAGCCGTCCGGAAGACGATCGCCGGCGAGCGGGTCCGGCTGGACGGCTTGATGTCCCTCGAGCGCAGCTGGCCGCTCGACGAGTGGCGCACCTGGTACCTCGACCACCCGATCACCGGCCGACTGGCACGGACTCTCGTGTGGGTCTTCGAAACCGAGGACGCGCCGGTGGTGGTCGGCCTGCCGCTGGACAGCACGACCGCGATCACGGTTTCCGGGCAGCACGTGGGGATTCCGCCGGAGGCGCGAGCGCGGCTGTGGCATCCCGTCCACGCGACCGGCGACGAGGTCCGGGGCTGGCGGCAGTACCTGCTCGACCAGCAGATCATTCAGCCCTTCAAGCAGGCGTTCCGTGAGATCTACTTGCTCACACCGGCCGAGGAACAGACCCGGGAGTACTCGAACCGGTTCGCCGGCCACGTCTTCGGGCAGGTTCAGGCCCGCGCCCTGATGAAGGGGCGAGGCTGGGCACCGGTCGCCGTCGCGTGGTGGGACGACGGCGTCTACCAGGGCGTCGCCCGGCGAACGTTCGACCCGGCCGGGATCCGCGCCGAGTTCTACTACGACCCGATTCTCGAGCAGGAACCAACGGCCGGCGATCTCTACCCGTACTGCACCAGCGACCAACTCCGGTTCGTCGACGCCACCAGCGACGAGACGATCGCGCTGGCCGACGTACCGCCGCTCGTCCTCACCGAGGCCCTGCGCGATGTCGACCTGTTCATCGGGGTCACCTCGATCGGCGCGGACCCGGAGTGGCTCGACCGCGGCACGCAGCGCCAGTTCGACACGTACTGGCACACGTACGGCTTCGGCGAACTGTCCGCGGCCGGGCAGATCCGCCGCGACATCCTCTCGCAACTCGTCCCACGCCTG
Source organism: Kribbella sp. NPDC051770 (assembly GCF_040681455.1). Lineage (NCBI taxonomy): Bacteria > Bacillati > Actinomycetota > Actinomycetes > Propionibacteriales > Kribbellaceae > Kribbella > Kribbella sp. NPDC051770. The sequence goes on from NZ_JBFAYT010000002.1 coordinate 350,241, forward strand.
GCCATCGCCGACCGGTGCGAGCTCGACGACCGCTACCTCACGGTGCGCGGGGACCTCCGCACCTACCGCATCCATCTCGGCAGCGGCAACATCCTGATGTCACCCAACGACCAGTACCTGTGCATCGTCGCCGCCCGCAACGGACAGTCCCAGAAGCTCTTCCTGCCGTTCGACGACGACCCGGTGCTCAGCCTCATCCTCAGCAAGGCGTTCCTGCTCGCCGCCGACACCGCTATCAAGGACCCGACGATCACCAGCCAGATCAACCGCCGCTGAATCTGCTCACGGGTCAGGTCCTCGTTCATCTGGAGGAAGCGCCCGGGCCGCCTTGGGAAGTGGCGGCTCCGGCATGATGGCGGCGTGGAGCTGATCGAGCGGATCGAACGCGCCGAGACCGAGCTGGTCTGGAGTTTCGGCGACATCTCCGGCCCCGGCCCGGCGCTGCTGGGGCTGACGCGCCGCCGATTCGGGTCGGTCGTGGCTCTCGCGGCACCCCGCGACACCTTGTCGTTCTGGTCCCAGGCCATCGGCTTCGGCCTCGACCGCCCGGTGACCTCGGCGGTGATCGGCGAGGTCCTGGACCACCTGGAGGCCGCCGGCTGTACGACGGCCGCGCTGAGCATCATGCCGGGCGCGCTGCCGCCGGACTGGGACGCCATCGCCACGTCGTACGGAATCACCGCCGGCCAGACCACGGTCCAGGTCGCGCGCACGGCCGGACCGGTCGAGCAGGCGCCATCCGACTTCCGCATCGCGCCGATCGGGCCGCAGCACGCCGAGGCCTGGGCGCAGCTGCAGGTGGACGCGTACGGGATGCCCGACGCCGGCTTCCGCGCCATGCTCGCGGCGTACCCCGACTGGCCCGGCACCACCGCGTACGCCGCCTGGGACGGCGACACGATGGTCGCCACCGGCTCCCTGCATATCGTGAACGGCGTCGGCCGGCTGCGCAGCGGCGCCACCCACCCGGCGTACCGGGGAAGAGGCGCACAGTCGGCGCTGCTCACCCGCCGTACCGCGGACGCTTTCGCCCAAGGCTGCGATCTGGTCACCACCGGCTCGTACAAACCCGCCCCCGGTCAGCACAACCCATCGCTGGCCAACATGCTCCGGTTGGGTTTCGAACCCCTGGCAGAGCGCACCCCGCAGATCTGGCGACTCTCCTGACCGATTTTCAGCTGTCCGACAGTGCCTCGAGGCGTCGACGCAATCTCCGCGGGTACACCAAGAACGATCCGAACAGGACGGCCCCGCACGCAGTCAGCAGCGTCCGCGGCCAGCTGTCGCCGTCGATGATGTGCAGCACTGTGCTCAGCAGCTCGACTACAAGCAGCAGGACCGCGGCCAGCCGAAACCACCTGGTGTCCACCCGTCCGAGCTGCATTCGCGCGAGGTCAGCCGCCGCGGCTCGAACCACCGGGTCCGAGGGAACCGGCCCCCGCCAGGAAGCCTTCTGCGCTGCCCGCAGTTGCTCCTTCGCCAGGTTCGTGAAGTCCGCTTGGTTGAGAAGACGCCGCTCCCGGCGGTGGATGAGAGCCATGCACAGCCCGAACGCAGGCCCGGTGAAGGCGGCGGCCACCAGCGCGGCAGTCCAGGTCCCACCCTCGAAGACTCGGAGACCGGCACCGAAAAGAACTCCGAACAGAACGCCGCTGACAAGGGCGACCACCCAGACGGGTGCGTCACGAAGGGAGGTTCTCACGGCAGTACAAGTGACCCAGGCGAGAGCACCTCACACGGCCACCGGCCGATTTTGCAGCTTCTCCCATTGTCAGCAGACAACCGCGGCAGCTATCGCGTTGGCCGGCTCTTGCGGTAGTTCAGCAAGCAGCTGAGGGAGGTCGCCAGCAGAGCAGCGGTTCTCAGCCAGTTCTGCCAGCCCGGATCGAGGATCGCGACGACGAGCGAGACCAGGGTCAGCACGACCGCAGTGATGCCGGCGATCAACAGCAGCCGCAGCCTGCGTCGCTCACGATCTTCCGTCTCTTCAGTACGCATTCACCGAATCTACCGACCGGGGCTGACGAAAGTTGTGCCGATCGCTGCCTGCCGGGCGGAGGCGGCGTAGAGTCGACGGCCCCGGCTCCCGCCGGGCCTCCCCTGACTCCCTGTCGATGGGGCCGGCGTTCTGCGAACCGTCCGGCCGTTGCGGAAGGAGCCTCGATGGCCGTGGAAGCAAAGTCCGTGCCGCGAGGGTGGGTTCCGGTCGAGCACCGGCTGTTCGGGCTCGACCGTCGGACGTTCAGACCCGCGCTGATCGTGCTGGCGATCGCGCTGGTGCTGATCTACGGGCTGCCCGCGCTCAACTCGGCGATCCCGTGGCACAACGAGATCAAGGCCGGGCAGGTGCTCGAGCTGGGCGGCGGCGCGACCGCCGTGCCGCCGGTCGGGTGGCAGCTCGAGAGCGGGACGCTGACCGGCGGGAGCGCGACGAGCCTGCAGGTCACACTGGCCAGCGGTGGTGCGACGATCGAGCTGAACGGTACGTCGTACGACGGAAGCGCGGACGCGTTCCTCGACCAGGTCGAGCGGGCCGACGGTGACCGGCCGGGGATGAGCGGTGATCGCGGGACCCTGACCACCGGCGCGGGACTCGTCGGAGTCGTGCAGACCAGGACGACGGCCAGCGGCGACGACGAGGTGGACGCCGCGTTCAAGATGGCGGTCGGCAGCGCCGAAGCAGTCGCGGCGGCACCGGCCCTGCTCGTCCGGATCCGTACGGCGGCCGGCCAGTTCGAGCACTACCAGGACGAGGTCGCGGCCCTGCTGCGCAGCATCACGCCGGGAGCGGCCCGATGAGCGACACGACTGTTTCCGAGGCCCGGACCGAGCAGCTCGCCGCGATCGAGGAATCGGGCTGGGGGCAACCATTCCGGTTCCTGCAGCCGCACAACCTGGCCTTCTGGGTCTATCTGCTCGGCATCGGCGGCGGCGCTCTCACGATGCTCAAGTACTTCGGTGCCGGGGGCACCTTCTACTCGCGCGCCCTGGCCGGCGGCGTCCTGCTGTTCGGGTTGTACCTGATCCCGTGGCTGCTGCTGCTCCGCCACCACAACCGCTTCACCGCCCAGCCCGCCGGGCTCCTCGCGACCGGGTTCGCCTGGGGCGGGATCGCCGCGACGTTCTGGATCGCCCTCCCGGCCAACGGCGCGCTCATCGAGATCTGGACCAAGATCGGCGGCCCGGCGTTCGCCGCGGACTGGGCCGCCGGGCTCACCGCCCCGATCAACGAGGAGTGGGGCAAGGCGCTCGGCCTCGTGCTGCTGATCGGTCTCGCGCCGCGGCTCGTGCGGAGCGCGTACGACGGGTTCATCATCGGCGCGTTCATCGGCCTGGGCTTCCAGGTGTTCGAGGACGTGCTGTACGTCTACAACGGCGCCGCCCAGCAGTACGGCGTCGACCAGTTCGGAACCTCACTGCAGGTGTTCCTGGTCCGCGGCGCCGCGGGGATCGTCTCGCACGCGTTGTTCAGCGCGATCTTCTGCGCCGGCCTGATGTGGGTCCTCGGCCGCACCCGCGGCGAGCGCAACGTCGTCCGCGGCGTACTGACCATGCTCACCGCAATGACCTTCCACTTCGCCTGGGACGACATGGCCGGTCTCAGCGGCGGGACCTGGGCGACCGCCGTACTCCCGTTCGCGATCGCGATCATCGAACTGGCCACACTCTTCTACGTACTACGGCACGCCGCCCGCACGGAACGAGTCTGGACACGAGCCCTGCTCACCCCCGAACTCGAAACCGGCGCGATCGACCCACCACTGCTCAACGCCGTCAGCGGACTCCACAAGGACCGCAAGGCGTACCGCAAGCACGTGCACAGCCGCAAAACCGCCCGCCACCTATTGGAAGCCGCCTCAGACCTGTCGCGCGAACTGGCCCTCTCGGGCGGCAACGAGTCCCCCGCCGTCACCCACGCCCGCAACGAACTACTCCGCCTGCGCACGCCCGACTGACGGTGCTGTCTGTCTACCGGCCCGGCACCAATCACCCGCGGCCAGCGACGTTTGAGATGAATGCCGGCAGGCAACTCCACTCCGGTGAGCTCACTCCGCCGATTCGTCGCCTCGTTGACCAGCGTACGAACCAGTCGCTTCGTCCCCCCGCACCGCGACATCGGGACGCTGATGTCAGCCGATCACCGGCCGTGCGTCGTATCCGGCGTCCACTACCGCCGGCGCCGCCCCTCCAGACCACGCTGACCTGCGAACTCCGCACGGCTCTGCCTGAACCGCACACAGCCAACGAGCCGGCGTGGTCACCACCCCGAGACACCGCCATCACCAAGCCAGTGAGTACGTCGGGACGCAGAAGTCGTCATGCGAATCTCAACGGCTGAGCGATCGGCGGTTTGCACTACGCCGTACGGGCCAGCCCCGGCCCCGGTGAATCAGCGATCGAGAACTGGTCGATCACGCTCGTGGTCCCCTTGCGGCCGCCGGTGAACGCCAGATCGAGCCCGGCCGCCGCCCGCAGCCACCGCCGGACCACGCGGTCCTGGAACACCTCGTCAGGCCGTTGGCCGTTCGCCAGCCGTGCCAGCGCCGACGGATTCGCCGCGCCCCCGCGCAGCAGCCACGCCATCCCCTCGGCCTGACTCAGCGGAAGTCCCGCTTGCTGCAGCCGCGCCCGGATGGCCGACCTGTCGAGCCGTTGCCCCTCTGCGCTCAGCACGATCAACCGGCGGGCCGTCCGCGACGGCATCCCAGCAAGCTCGAGCTCCGCGGCGATCAGATCCAAATACCGGCCCAGGTACGCCGGCCGCCGCTCATCCATCCGATCAGGAACGACCTGGACTACCGGGTGCCGCTCACGCCGCAGCGCCTCGGCCCGTACGGCATCCGTCAGCCGCCACCGGACCACGTTCGCCAGGTACCCCCGCGTCGCACCACCCGCCGGCCGGCTCACCGCCAGGCTTCTACACCGCTCCCACGCGATCACCCGAGCCCTCTGCGCCGCCTCCTCGGACCCCAACGCGGACTTCGCTCGGCTCGGGACCGAGGCAACGATCCGCTCCTCGATCCCCCGCGCCAACCGATCCGCCGGACCGGCCGCCCACCCAGACTCGACCAAAACCTTCAGAAGCTGCTCAAGTTCGACAGACATCCTTGCTCCCATCGCGATACATGACCTACTGACAAGGTCAAATCTCGCGATCGAAGCGGACTCGAAGAACCTGGATCATCGGCTCCAGGAATCCTGGAAATGCCACCGAACGATCAGCCCCATGCGACGGGCGTCAAGAGCGCCACGGGAATTGCAGGAACGTGCGATCGGCGGATCAGCCCGCGGAAAGCACCGAGATGCGCCGGCGCAGTGTTCGGGGGTAGACCAAGAACGATCCGAAGAGAACTGCCCCGCAAGCGCTCCCAAGCGTCTGCCGCCAACTGTCGCCGTCGATGATGCTCAGCACCGTGCTCAGCAGGTCGACGACCAGCAGCAAGGCAGCCATCACCTGAAGCCACCGAGAGCCCACTCTCAAGAGCTGCACTCGTGCGAGTTGAGTTGCCGCCGTCCGGATCATCGGATCCGAAGGGACCGGTCCGCGCCAAGCTGCCTTCTGCGCTGCCCGCAACTGCTCCTTCGTCAGATTCGTGAAGTCGGCTTCTTTGAACAGACGCCGTTCGCGGCGATGGATGGCAGCCATGCACGAGCCGAACGCCGGTCCGGTGAAAGCCGCGGCCACCAGCGCGGCGGTCCAGGTTTCGCGTCCAAGGATTCGAAGGCCAAGGCCGAACAGGACTCCGAAGAGAATGCCGCTGACAATTGCGACCTGCCAGGCGGGTGCGTCACGAAGGGAGGTTCTCACGGCTCTACGGTGACCCGCGCGAGGACACCTCACACGGTCTTGGACCAAGGTTGCAGCTTCTCACCTACAGCCCCGGCGTCTGGGGCTCCAACTCGGCGGCGGCTGCCGTCCGGAACCCAAGCGGGCGCCGCCGCTCGCGGAGTTCGAGAACCTCGCGAGTCACCGTGACCGCATCGAGGTCGAGGATGCTCGCGAGCCGCGCGACCTCGTTCGCGACCAACCCTGCGGGCATTTTCCGCACCAGCGGTGCAACGGCACGCAACGCACCCACCCGGCCGCTCAGGTGGTCGAGGACTCGCTTCCACCGGCCGAGCTCGAGCTCAATCGCCAAGCTGACCAACGGGCGGGTGGATGTCAGCTCACTGCGGAGCTGGCCTCGGCCGTTGGCAAGTCGGAGCAACGAGGCAGGGTCCTCACCAGAGGGCAGGTCTGCGACCAGAACGTGAGGGAACTCCGTAGACAACGTCTCAAGACTTCGAACCGCCGCTGTCCGTCCCGCCCGGTCACCGTCGAGCCCAACGATCACAGTGTCGGAACTGGCATACGTCCGGAGAAAGCGAGCCTGCACCGAAGAAATGGCCGTTCCGCTCAGACTGATTCCGGCCCAGCGCAGATCCCGCGTGCAGGCCAGCCCTACAGCGATCGCGTCGAGCGATCCCTCAACAACCACGGGCACTGCCCCTTGCTCCAACTGGAGCGCCTGCTCGGCAACACCAACAAGAACCTCCGACTTCCGGTAGACCTTGGTCGTCTCGGTATTGAGGTACTTGGTGTGCCCACTGCCGCGGCCCCGGCCGATGAACCCGACCGGCGCGAGATCGATCCCGTGTTGGGCGAACATGATCCGATCGCGGAACCGGTCGATCAGGTAGCCGTTACGTGTGAGAACGGCCAACCCGGACTCGACCAGCTCGAGGTCCTCGAATCCCTTCTCCCGCATGTGCTCGATGAGATGCGACCACGCCTCCGGCGCGTACCCCACCTTCCACCGAGACCCCGGCTCCAGCACCTGCCCGAGGCCACGAACCTGAAGGTGAGCCTTCGCCCAGTGGTTTCGCCTCATGAGCAGCTCACCGCGATAGAACCGGACCGCCTCCGCGTGGGCTTCGATCATCCGCCCCGCAGTGGTGACCGGCGCTTTGAAGCGATCCATACGTCCGTCCTTTGCAGCCGACAAAGCGCCGCGACGGCGCCGGCTACCAACGTCCGACATGGAGTCACCCCGGAGAACCGGGATTCCTGAATCCAGGAGTCCTGCCTTGACCCCAAAAGCGAAACGGGCCAGGCCGCTGAAGGAGGCCATCTACCGGTCGCGGCCGCCGAGCCTCGTGTCAGAACTCCACGACCACGACCGGGGCCGCTCGCAGGATCATCAGACCACGAGCGACATTGCTTGTTCGAGGCCACCGACGGTTCGGATGGGCCCGACGACGTAGCTCAGCTGAACCCGCGCCCGGCCGCCGAGGATGCGTTCACGGCCAGATGCCGGCCCGTTCGACGAGGGCTTCCCGACACCAGGACGGCGCGCAGCATTGCCGCCACGGTCCACTCCGGAAGCTCCATCACCTCGGCGACTTCGCGATAGGTCAACTGCCCGGACCGGATCAGCGCCAGCGCGATCTCGCCCTGGTGCTGCGCAACGCGATCCTCGGAGCTGCGGCACCGCCGGTACAAGTCACGCGACAGGGCGGCGCGCCGTACGGAGAACGACAACTGGTGACGGCCGGACAGCGGATGGCTGCTGATGACCTCGGCAACAATCTGCACCGTTTGAGGAGCAACCCCGGCAGTGGGCCTCGCTCGGGTGTGATCAGGTTGACGTCGATCAGCTGCTCGACGTCAACATTCAGCACCAGGCGCATTCGGAGATCAGGCGCCGGCCCGATGGCTCCGTATGCACCTCGCACACACTCACACCAGGGTCTGCCCTCCGTCGACAGAAAGCGTCGAACCTGTCGTGTTGAAGTTGCACATCAAGAAGATCGCTGCCGACGCGGCCTCTGCTGCGGTGCCGAGTCGTCCGAGCGGTAGAGCCGCGCCCATCGCGGTGACAGCGGCGTCGGCATTCTCTCCGAGGAAGCCGCGGATCAGCGGAGTGTCGGTTGAGCCGAGCCGGATCGCATTCACCCTCACCCGACGCGGTGCCAGCTCAACGGCCAGCGCTCTGGTGAGTGCTTCGATTGCGCCGGCCCCTGCCGACAGCATCGAACCCCCAGGCTGAGGGCGGTTGATCATGTCACCGGACATGAACGTCAGCGACCCACCCGCGGGGAGTCGCGGCACAGCCACACGAGCGGCGTTCCAACCGGTCTGGAAGCGCGTGGTCAGGGACTCGTCGCCACGGCCGTTGTCGTCGAAAAGCGATCCGAAGGTGACGGAAGCAGCGGTCACCAGGACATGATCGAGTTTGTCGATGCCGTCCACAACCCGCTGCAGCTCCTTCTCGTCGGTGACGTCAGCTGTAGCCGTCACGACCGCATCCGCGGAGTCGCCAACAGCCCGCACGTCAGTGGCAGCCGCAGCCAGACGATCAGCGTCACGTGCGACCAGCACGACCCGAGCGCCGACACTCCGCAACATCTGGCCCGTCGCCTTGCCAACGCCTGAGCTGCCGCCGAGGATGAGAACGGTTCGATCGGCCAGAGCCTGCGGCAATGGATGCGAAAACGGGATCGGTGCCTGTGAGCTCATGCAGATTTCATCTCCTACAGGGTGACTTTGTGGCGGCAAGCCGGAGCGCTCGCGCCATCAACTGACGGAGATCAGTACGCGGAGAGATCCGCCGGCGGATCACGGCCTCGGACGTTCGAGTCCATGGCGGCGCACAGCAGCCCAGGTCACGTCAATGTCCTCGGCTTTTTCGTGCCCTCAGCGCACGCTTTCGCCCATGCTTCGACAGGCCGCTGACGCACACAGCTGATCCTCGGACCCATCGCTGCGGTGTTTCCTCACAGCGCCGAACGCCTAGCCCTTGGCTGCGCGGATCGCCTGCAAGGCGAGTGAGGCGATCTCGTCGGGGGATCTGGTGTCCACATCGATTCGAACGACTGGCGTCAGGTCGAGGTGGGACAGGAGGTCCGAGTACCGTGCGCGCTGCTCGGGGTCGGCCACGGGGCGCCGGCCTCCTGTGCTATCGCGCTCCTCGGCCGGGCGCCTGGCCGTGTCAGTTGCGAGGTTCAGGTGGACGATGAGATCCGGTAGCTCGCAGTTCAGCAGGTTCTGGAGCGACTGGAGCCGATCCTCATGCCGGAGTGAACTCAGCCGTGCGAGTTCGATGACGAAGTCCCGAGGCTGCAACGAACGTCCGAGCCTTCGGGCCTGAGCCTCTGCCCACGCAACGATCAGCGGTCGCCCGACCGCATCGATCATGGTCAGGAACGGTCGCAGGTCGCCGAAGGTCGCCCGGCGGCCCAACGCCGGCAGATCAACTGCCGCGTCGACCAACGGATGCTGGTCGACGATCACGACCTCGGGTGCGTACGCGTCCGCGCAGAACCTCTCCATGGGGCCGAACATGCACAGCTTCAGATAAAAGGTCAGGAGCTTCAAGTCGGCGCTGCCGCACCTGTTGGCGAGCGCCGAAGCTGCTTCCAGGCTCAGCGAAAGATCCCACAACGGACCCGTCACCGATTCGTGGCTCCGCAGACCGGACAGCACCATCCAGCCTGTCCAATCACGCAGAAGCCCCGCGGTCGTCGACTTCCCGGCACCACTGGTCCCTACCAACGCCACTCGAAAGGGCTTCATCGACACCTCCATCGCGACCGGCGGAACCTGCGACCCTCGTCGTCTCCCTACGAAGTACGACGCTCTGCCCGGGATCGGTTCGCCGCCTCGGCGTGGCCTTGATTGCCGGCCGGTACGAACCGATCCGAGGGTCAGCGCCGTTACGGCACCGAGACCGGCAGGCGCGTCTCACTGCGCCGCAACTCTGGTGTGCAAGTCACAGGGAACCCATCCCTGGCTGGATGGCAGGACGGTGGATGGAACCAGGTTTCCGCGGCCGTGTGCTATCCGGTGATGAAGACACCTTCCGTGAGCTGTTTCGGCAGCATCACTGGGCGGTCCACAACTTTTGCTTCCGGGCGATCGGCGACTGGTCGGTGGACGAGGACTGCACGTCTTTGGTGTTCTGGAGGCCTGGCGACTGAGAAAGAAGGTGGAGAGGCAAGGGCGGCAGCCTGTTGCCGTGGCTGTTGGGCATTGCCACCTCTGTGCTGCATCGACGGCGCCGCGTCGCGGGGCGGCAGCACCGACTGACGGAGCGGATACCGGCCCCTGGAGTCGTGCCTGACTTCGCCGATGACGCGCTCGGGCGGATCGACGATCAGCTGTGGATCGAGGCGGTCCGGCGAGAGCTCGACAGGTTGCCGCGGGCCGATCGCGAAGTACTGTGGCTTGTGTCTGGGGCGGATTGGGATAGTCCGCCGCTGCCGAGGCACTCGGAGTGCCGGTGGGCACCGTGCGCTCCCGGCTGTCGCGGGCACGCCGGCGGGTCAGCCCCGCGGCGACCGCACTGCTCGGGGGAACAGCACCTCCCGGGAACCACGGGTGGGGCATCGACAGCAACCGGGGAAACCGGTGGGCCTGACACGTCCAGCTGATCCTCCGACTCGTCGCTGCGAGTCGTCGCGGCGTGGTACACGGTGCAGCGTTCCGCCGACGGTCTGGTGAAGCTGCAGATCACCGATCCAAACCGGCAAGCTCGACCTGACCGGACTCCAAAAGGATCTGGACAAGGCAGGCGTTCCCAGCCGGGTGCTGGCCGGAGACCCTGCTTGCCAACCGAAGCCGGAGCCCGCACCCATGCACACGCCGACGTTCAGCAGCGGCGGGGCCGACCGCATCTCCACTGACGACGGCAAGCCGGTGCTCCTCGTGCGGGCCGCCGAGATTCCTACTAGTCAGCAGGTGATGGTCGGCTTGCCGCACGCGACGGCCGATCCGGCCTCCGCGTTGAGCGTGCTCATAGGCACTCGCATCGATGCCGATGCGCCCTACTGCGTTCCGGCGCCCACGAAGTAGCGGCGCCGCGAGCGGTGTCGGGGCCATCGGCACTGCACAGGCCGTCGAAGCTCCGCCCGTCTGGACGCCGGTTCCGGTCCCCAGCCCCGCCCAGGTCCTGGAGGCGGTAGCAGTCGGCCCGGACGGTGAAGGCTGGAATGGAACAACTCAACGATCCGCTGATGACCGCGGCCGGCGATCCAGAAGGGATCCTGGCTCTGTCACCGCAGGACATCCGCAGGGGAGGAGAGTCCACTGGCCTTGCACTTCGACGGGGCGAGCTGGGCCGCTGTGTGGGTCCCTTGATCCGGTGGTCAGGCTTCGGGCGTACTCCTGAGGTGATGCGTTGACCAGCATGTCCCTGCCTCCTGACCGCAAAGGAACACCTCGATGCGCGTTCTCTTCACGGCCGGACCGTTCTTCGGCCACGTCAACACCGTGCTGCCGCTCGCGGTGGCCGCCGAGCGCGCCGGGCACGAGGTTCGCTTCGCAACCGGCGCCGACTTCGCCGACCACGTCTCCGAACGTGGTCTCGAATGCTGGGGGGTTGGCCCTACAGCCGACGAGGCTGGAATGCCTACGTCGTTGGCGTTCTTCCGGCGTACGGGTGCGCTGCGTGCGGCCGACCTGCTCAAGCTAGCTGACCGCTGGCGCCCGGATCTCGTGATCTCCGAAGAGCTGGAGTTCGGTGGTGTCGTCGCTGCGGCCCGGGATGCGACGCCTCTGCTGGTGCATGGTCTCGGTATCGCCGCGGCCGGCAGCACCGAGGCGGTCACGTCAGAAGTCGATCGGCTCGGGGCGACCTGGGGTCTCCCCCACCTGGCCGAGGTTTACCGCACCTCATTGCACCTGTCGGTCTGTCCGCCATCTCTGCGCCCGGTGGGGCTGCCCGATCCGAAGCTCATGTCCGTGCGCCCGGCGTTGGGCGAGCCGGCGCCGGGCGAGCGGCTTCCTGCGGTACTGGAGGATCTCCCGTACGAAGCGAACATCCATCTCACTCTCGGGACCGTCTTCCACCAACGCAGGCCGGGCGTGCTCGCAGCAGCCATCGCGGGTTTGCGCGAGCTCGCGGCCAACCTCATCGTCACCGTCGGGCCCGGTGTCGACCCCGCCGACTTCGGCTCCCAACCCGCGAACGTTGTGGTGGAGCGGTACCTCCCCCACGCACTCCTACTGCCCCGCTGCACAGCGGTTGTCTCCCAGGGCGGAGCCGGCATCGTTCTGGGCGCACTGGCCCATGGCCTGCCACAACTGGTGATGCCTCAGGGCGCCGACCAGTTCGACAACGCAGCGGCCGTACAGCGGGCAGGCGTCGGGTTGGTTGTCGACAGCAACGAGCCGAACCCGCTCGCCATCACCGAAGCGATGGAGAAGCTGCTCCGTGAACCCCAGTACGCCGATGCGGCACGTGCTGTGCGCACCGAGATCCACGTGATGCCGACCCCGAGCGACGTCATCGCTGCCTGGCGAACGGTCACGCCGTGGTCTTTAATGTAACCATGCGAGCTATGACTCTACTATCGGTCACCTAAAAATGGCGGCACCCGTCAAGCGCACCTACACCTCGACCTTGCGGGCCGATCAGGCCCGCCGTACGCAGCAGGCGATCGTCGCCGCAGCGGCGCGGCTGTTCGTCGAGCGGGGCTGGGGGCAGGCCACGATCGACGCGGTCGCCGAGGAGGCAGGGGTCAGCCGCAAGACCGTCTTCACGTCGGGGGGCGGCAAGGTCGACCTGCTCAAGCTGGCGCTCGACTGGTCTCTGGTCGGAGATGACGAACCTGTCCCGCTCGCCGAGCGTCCCGAGATCGCAGCGACGATGCGGCTGTCCGATCCAGAGACCTTTCTGGCGGGCTGGGCCCGAATCCTCACCGATATCAACAAGCGGGTCGCCGGGCTGCACAGAGTTCTGATCTCCGCCGCCGGCGTCGACCCGGCCGCACAGACTCTGCTCGACGAATGGGAAACTCAGCGCTGGAGCTTCACAGCAGGTTCGCTGGTGCCGCATCTCCAGCGCCTGGGAGCACTTCGCGCCGGACTGCCGCCGGAGCAGGCGATCGACATCATGTGGCTGCACGGCGACCCGATCGTCTACGCGCGGCTCGTCCTCGAGCGGCGCTGGACACCCGAGCAGTTCGAAGTCTGGCTTCAGGATTCCCTGGTGCGCCAACTTCTGGCTCCGTGACAGCGACCCTGCGGACTGCGTTCACCTTGGTCCGCGGAGCCTGATCGCATCCAGTCTGCGGCGCGCGGACACGAGCGTCGGGTGATCGGGGTTCACCGTCGAGGCCAGGATCGCGACGCATCGCTCGAGATTGGCCGAGGCGGGCTGTCTTCGAGCGTGCGCCAGCTGGACGCACGCGAGGTTGTGCAGCGTGGTCGCAATCTCCGGATGCGTTCCGCCGAGCACGCGCTCCTTCATGGCCACGGCCTCCTGAAGACAGTCCGCGGCTGCGTCGTAGTCGCCGAGCACCGCATGAGCGCTTCCCAGATTGTGCAGCACCACCGCGATCTCGTGGTGCACCGGACCGTAGATGGACACATAGACCTCGCGTACCTCGTTCAGCACCTCGACAGCTTCGCTTGGCCGACCGGCATCGACGAGGATCGCGGCAAACGCCGCACGATCCCGCGAGACGGTGAGCGAGTCCGCCGGTCGCAGGCGCAAGCGGACGCGGATCCCCGCGCGGGCGAGCGCCTCGGCCGCTTCGAGTTCACGTCGCGAGTGCGCCAGGCCGGCGAGGTTGTGCAGGAGATCAGCTGCCTGGGCGCTCTCGCGAAGGCGGTGAGCGTCGAGGATGCGCACAGCCTCTTCGTACAGCCGCTGGGCCTCGTCCAGATCTCCCGTGTACTTCATGACGATGCCCAGCTCATTCAGTGCTGCCACCGACTCGATTCCGGCCACTGCCCGCTCCAGCACCTCGCGCAGTACGGCGGTCGCCTCACGGTACCGGCCGGCTCGTCGCAGATCCCTCCCCTCGATCAAGCGACTCACAGCTGGAGCAGCACCTCGTTGTGGTTCGTCGAAGAACTACCGACCGGGTCGGCTGACACCGTCCGGTCGACCTGCACGGCATCCGGTACCAGGACCGCTGCAGACACGCCGCCGGCCAGCCCGAGAACCGCAAACAGGCCGGCACAGATCCTCCGCCACGCAACCTTGCGAGTCATCGCCATTCCTTTCGTCGTTACCAACGCGATGACAGGCAGTACGCCGGGGGCCGGCGAACGGATCGTTCGCAGGCCCGCTGCAGCGTTCGATATAATCAACTTGTTGTTTAGTACTCCGGAGGGCGCATGCAGATCCGAACGTATCTCAACGACACCTACGCGGAGCAGGTCGATACCCGGGTGATCGCTACGGGAGACCTCGAAGGACGGCCGTGGGTGGCCGTGGAGCGCTGCCTGTTCCATCCACAGGGCGGCGGTCAGCCCGCCGACCGGGGATCCCTGCAGGACATCGAGGTCGTCCCCGCTGAGGACAACCGGATGGGACTGGTTGTGCTGGTGGCCGCATCCGAAAGCTCCGGTTGGCCGGAGTTCGCCGAGGGGCAGCAGGTGCGCGCGCGGATCGATCTGGAGGCACGGACGGCGCACGCGGCGCTGCACAGCGCCGGGCATCTGATCGATGCGGCCGGCCGCGCACAGGGGTGGGAGTCGGCCGGGAGCAACCATTTTCCCGGCCAGGCACGGATAGAGTTCACCACCGGGCCGGTGGATCCGCGGCTGGCCGAACCCGAAGGTCGCGAAGAGGTACTGACCGAGCTGCGGAAAACCGTCGCAGCGGCAATTGCCGAGGGGCTCCCGGTGACCGCGGAGGTGGACGACCAAGGCCGGAGGGTGGTCTCACTGGGTTCACTTCATTCCGCTCCCTGCGGTGGGACCCATGTCCGAAGCCTCGGGGACCTGAGTGACGTGGATCTGTCGGCGCTGAAGGTCAAGCGCGGCCGCATCCGCGTCTCGTACTCGGCGAGCCACGGACCGCGCTCATGACGCCGCCACCGGGCCGCACCAGCAGCAGTACTGCCGAAGCGGTCGGAGCGCAGATCCGCAAGCGCCGGGAACAGCGTGGGATGACCGGTTCGGAGCTCGCGCGCCGGGCCGGCCTGAGCAAGGCGACACTCTCGCAACTGGAGGCCGGCCGGGGAAACCCGACGATCGAAACGCTCGACGCGCTCGCGATCGCCCTCCGGATCCCGTTGAACGACCTGCTCACCCGCGATACCGATCCTGGCCCGGTCCTCGTGACTGGCACCGACCTCGCCGCGGACGAGGTCGGCCGCGAACTGCTGCGTCGGATCAGCAGCGGGCACAGTCTCGAAATCTGGCGGCTGCGGATGCCGCCTGGCACCGAGCTGGCCGGAGTTCCGCACGCGACCGGAACCGTGGAACACCTCCTCGTCGCAGCAGGGCATCTGACCGCAGGCCCCTACGAGGGGCCCCACCCGCTGGCACCGGGCGACCTGCTCGCTTTCGCCGGCGACGCGCCCCATGTCTACCGCACCGGCACCGAGGCGGCTGACGTCACCGTCGTCATCGCTTCGCCCATCATCAGCTGACAACCGTGCGGTGATCCGAGTCCGGGCGAGGTCCGTACTGCCTACCGAGACCGTGTGGGCAGTGCCAACCACCTGAAGGGACCCGGCCATGCATCACCTTCGCGTCGCGACACCACGGCGACCGACCAGCAAGGCTTCCTGGGCCGGTCGGCTCGGCGACCTGTGGGCCGTCCATCACTCACGGTTCGATCGCATGCCGGCCAGGTACGACGGTGCCTTCCTCGCGATGGCCGGCCTCTCCCAGGCCGACGCCGTGCTCGACGTCGGGTGCGGCACCGGAGCGTCCACGCGTGCTGCGGCCCGGTTGACGCCGTACGGAACCGTCACCGGCATCGACCTGTCCAGCGCCGGAATCGAGGTTGCCGTGAGGTCCAGCGGGCACCTCGGCAACGTCGCCTTTGCCACGGCGGACGCCGAGACTTGCGCCCTGGGGACAGGGGGCTTCAACTCTGTCATCAGCCGATTCGGGACGATGTACTTCGTGGACCCGCGGTGGGCGTACACCGGTATCGGTGAGGCGCTGCGCAAGGACGGACAGCTCACGATCCTGATCTGGCAGGCGCGCGAGCGGAACGAGTGGGTGCGCGTCGTGGAAGACTGTCTTGGCCCGATCGGCTCGCAGGTGCTCGGGTGGACCGACGACGCACTCGTCGACCCGAGCAGTATCCACGATCTCCTGGCCGATGCCGGATTCCACCGAATCAACTTCACCGACGTACGGCAACCGCTGTGCTTGGGTGCCGACGCCGTAGACGCAAGCTCGTTCGTGAGTTCGCTCGTCGCTCACTCCTCCGCCACCGGCCGTCACAGACTCCGGACCGCCTTCGCGGCGCGCCAGATGATCACCGGAGAGGTGCTGCTCAACTCGGCAGCGTGGCTCGTCACCGCTCGGAAGACCTGACAGTTCCTGGGAACCGATGGCCCGGTTCCCAGGAATTGTTTCGCGTAAGGGCCGCTGCCCGGCCGTCAGGGGGGAACGTGCCGGGCAGCGGCTGCGGTGATCGCGATCGAATCGCTCAGCGGGGGGCGCGATCGATCCGTCACCGGGGCTCGGTGGGTGAGCGCCACCAACGGCGGCCAGTCCGCCGAGTGCGTCGTCTACCGATCACCGAGCCTTCCTGTGCAGCAGTACGCACCCGGCAACCGTCGTGGTTCATTCGCCTTCCGATCCAGGCGCACCAGTCCGTACCGGACATCACCGGAACCGTCGTCGGGTCGGCGTACGCAAGGATGAGGGATTCTCCTCACCGTTCCCTCATATCCGGTCCGCCGGCTTCGCGGTAGGTTCCGAGCACCTCGTTCGCGACTGTTGGGAGCCGATATGAACAAGCCGCTCGTGATCCGGCTGGCCGAGTGCGAACGCGATCTCGATCGGGTCCACCAGTTGCGCCGGGCCCAGTGCGACGCCGAGTCCTGGTTCCATCCCGATCAGGACCACGCCAGGGACCGGGCCGGCTTCGTCTGGATGGCCGAAGCCGATGGTGTGGCGCTGGCGACGATTCGAGCGATGCCCCACTCGAGCGGGCTCGGTGAGCTCTCCGCTCTCGACCTGCCCTTCGATCTGCCGACGGCGAACGACGAGTTCGTCGAGGTGGGACGGTTCGTCGCGCACCCTGCAGCGGGGGTCGGAGTTGCCTGCCTGATGCTCTTACAGGCGGCGGACTGGCTGGTCGCCAACACGAACCATCGTCAGGCCTACGGACTGTGTGCGGGCCCCCTGGTGCAGTACTACCGCCGGTTCGGAATGCACGTGAGCCAGACGGGCTATCCCGTCCCGCATTTCGGTGCCCAGCTGTCGTACCTGGTCCACGGAGATCTCCCGCGAGGCGCGGTTCGTACCGCAGCTCGCGCGATGGCCTGCTGACCGGAGCCCGTCAGTGGTCTCGTCCGGCAACCATCCGGGCCACGCCCTCGAGCTCTCGTACGGCGCGCCCGCTGACAGCGCCCGTTGCCAGCTCGCGTACCGCGGCGAGCAGCAGTTCGTCGGCTTGCGATCGGCTGGCCGCGCGGCCACCGGCTGCCTCGATCAGATCGGCCGCACGCACCAAATCGCGATCCGACAGGTCACCCCGTTGCCGGTACAACTCCGCGAGCTCCTGACCAGGGACCGTCCCCGACACGAGGGCTGCCACCACCGGAAGGGTCTTCTTCCGCCGCCGAAGGTCGGCGTGATCGTGGTTGGCGGTGACAGGTTCGCCCCAGATCCCGAGCGAGTCCTCCACGAGCTGGTGGGCGACCCCGAGCAGCTCGCCGTACAACCGCAGCTGAGCGATTTGATTGCTGTCCGCGCCGCCCATGAGAGCGCCCAGTCCGGTGCTGCAGGCCAGCAGGGACCCTGTCTTCAACCTTGCGACTCGTAAGCACTCCGTGAGTGAGACATCGTCACGAGTTTCGTACTCGCCATCCGACGCCTGGCCCTCGACGACGTCCTGAACCGTCAGTGCGAGGCTGTCGGCCGCGGCAGCAGCGTGAGACTTCCCACCTGCGTCGAGCACGTCAAAAGCCAGGCCCAGAAGGGCATCCCCGCACAGGAGCGCCGGGCCCGGACCGAAGGCAGCCCACACAGTCGCGCGATGGCGACGAGTGCCGCCACCGTTCATGATGTCGTGGTGCATCAGCGAGAAGTTGTGGACGAGCTCTACCGCGACCGCGGCCGGCAGCGCGTCCCCGGGCACACCACCCACCGCGTCACACACGAGCAGGGTGAGAGCGGCCCGAACGAATGTGCCCGGGGCGGCTAGGGTCGCCCGACCGTCTCCGCCGAAGTGGAAGTCGGCGATCCTCCGCACCGACGGTGGAAGCCCAGCGATCGCCGTTCGCAGCGCCGGCTCGACCTGAGCGCGGCTCCACTCGAGGATCTCGGCCGGCGATCGACCGCTGGTCGCATCGTGGGCTTGAATGGTCACACCTGCTCCTTCTGCCAGCCGGGCAGCCCCGGCGGGGTCTCGGACCGTCACGCCACGGCTGGCCCGTCCTTCAGCACCGCGCTCCTGCCCTGACCACAACAACCGACCGCCACCCCCGCCGACGGAGGTCGATGGCGGTGGCGGCGGCTGCGGGCAGTGGCGGTCCGACGTGATGGTCAGGGAGTTTTGACCCAGTGTTGGGTGGTGCTACCGGTCAGGTTTCCGAGAGAGAGCGAGCTGCTGCCGGCCTGCTTCGTCAGGAACTTCCCCGTGTAGCCGTTGCGGATCAGCTTGAAGCCACCACTCACGAAGTCGAGATTCCACCTCTGACTCAGCGTTCCGTCACAGGGCCGGCCGGCGACGAGACCACTCGAACCACCGTTGTTGGTGTCGAGGCAGTGTCCGGTCCGTCGATTCTTCGCGATGACCGAGATACCGTCGGACGACGTGGAGAGGTCCCAGGTCGCCTCGGACCCCACGAAGGGCCCGGTCTTGACCAGCGACAGGTTGAAGTTCGGGTTCTTCGTTGCGATCAGTCGCTCATTGGTGTTGCGTGCCTGGAAAACGGCGACCGTCGCGGTCGGCTGGGCGGCAGCCTGGGTAGCTGCGGCGAGGGGGCCGGCCAGGCCTCCGGCAACCACAACGACCACCGCGGCGCCCGCCCGGCGAAGAGCACGAGACGACTTGAACATGAGAGCTCCGTTTCTTGTCAGCGTTGCGTAGTTGTGCGTCAGCACGCGAGGTCAATCGGTTCCGAGCGCCTCGTCAACCAGCAGTACGCCACCTCCGTACGACCCGGATCACGACGCGGAACGACTCGCAAGGACGATGCGGCCGGCGGACCGCAACGAGCGCGGGGACCTGGAAGGCTCCGGCCTTCCAGGTCCGCGCGCTCTTGTGTGGCACCGGCTTCACGGCCTCATCTCGATGGCGCTACCGCACCGGCCTCATCTCGACGGTGCTTCCGTGATGCATCGGGCCCCACATGGAATCCACGTGCGAGCCGGACACGGAGACCCCGCGATCCCAGCCGCCGCCGGTGGCTTCGGCCATCGACGACGTGCCTTTGACCAGGCCCCACACCGGTTCGGCCGCCTTCGCTGCTTTTGCCATGTTCGCCGTGGAACCACTGACCGCCCAAACAGCCACCACGCCGCCCGCTGCGATCGGGTTCTTCGAGGTCCCCTTGCCGATCGCGTCGAGGTTGTTGGCCAGCTCGGTTGCCGCAGCGGCAGCCTCGCTCGGGTAGGTCACTCCGTCGGCTCCCATCGACTTGTCGGTGTCGCGGGTCCGCTTGGGAACTACGTAACCGTCGGCGTCAGGCTTGACGTCCGTCGTGGCCTGGTTGCCGTCGCTGCCCGTCGGGGTGACGGTGTTGGTCTGCGTCGGCTGACTGCCCGGGTTCTTGTAGCCGAACCCGTCCCTGCACAACGGCTCACACTGCTTGCTTTCTTCGTCCGGGTCTTCGGTCTCGTGACAAGTGTGGGTTCGGCCGCAACCGTCGCCAGATGTCTCGTCGGGTCCGCCCGGTTCATGCGAACCCGGCTGGCCACCGTGATACGGCCCGGGCGCCGGATCACCGACCGGCTGCGTTGGGCCAACGATCACGACCTCGTCAGCACACAACTCGCCTGCCGGACAGCTCCCGTCGGAGGGTGCACTTGTACCAGCCTCAGGCGATGTCCCACCGGCACAGGTCGTTTCGCCCGGTGGGCAGACCTCGATGTCGCAGTGGCTGCCGGCATCGCACTCCGCACGCCCGGTCGGGTCGGTGTAGCGAAGCGGGTTGTTCGACACGTAGGTGTAGCGGTTGAACATCTGGGTCGGATTGGCACCCGCGGCCAACGCGTCGGGCGTCGTGAAACGACCGAGAAGCGGGTCATAGAGCCGTGCGCGCATGTTCACCAGACCGGCATCGTCGTCATCGTCGTGACTCGTGAAGCCCTGATCCAGAGCACGCGGCTCGATGCCGTTCGTGTACTGGTCGTCCCCACGGGTCAGGTCGGGACTGCGACGCTTCCCCAGCACGTCGTAGCTCCGTGTCTCGACGGGGATCGCCTGGAAGGCACTGTCGGTGACCGACTTGTTGGTGGTGACCAATCGGGTGGAGCCGAGGTGATCTCCATGCGGGTACAGCGTGGGTTGCTTGGTGACGCCGGCCGCTCCGACCGCCTCCTGATAGACGAACGTCGCGACATCGCGGCCCTCGACCTCGACGAGCAGCCGATGTTCGGTACCGGCAGTGCTCTCGTGGCGTTCGTACAGGTCCGGCAGGTACGTCGTCGTTCCCCGGCTGCCGGAGCTACGGACGCGTTCGCCGTTGCCGTCGTACGAGAACGACGTCGCGGTTCCGCTGGTGGGAGCGAGCAGGACCGGCAGGTTCCGGTCGTTGTAGGTGAGCTTGGCATCCGGCCGAACGGTCTGATTGCCGACCGGGTCGTAGCCGTAGGCGCGGGTTCCGAACAGTCCGCCCGTCACCTTCGTGACCTGGGTGGGACGGGACGGATCGCCGTACGTGTAGGTGCCACGGAGCTCACTCGAGGTGAGGCTGCCGAGCTTGTCGTAGTGCCAGTCATCGGTCTGGAAGACCGCGCCGGTGGCCGAATCGTAGGTCTTGCCGGCGGCCAGCCGGTTGAGCTGGTCGTAGGTGAACTTCTCGGTCACTGGGCCTTGAACGCGGCTCTCCAGGTTTCCGTTGTCGTCATAGGTGTACTGCTCCCCGAAAAGCACCTTGCTCGGGTGGACGTCGGTGCTCGAGGTCAGCGACTTGACGTCCAGGACACGACCGTCCCAGCCCAGTGTCCGGCTGGTGGTCACCCCGTCACCCGACTCCTCACTGACCAGACGTCCCTGGGTGTCGACCTCATCAGCGGTCCACAACGTCGCGGCGCCCGAGGTGACGCTGCTGAGCTGACCGTTCGTCGTCCCCGGCGCTCCGTAGGCGTACTGCACCTTCGTGCCCTCGGTCTGTCCCTTGAGCTTCGGGTAGGTCAGCGTGGTCAGCCGGCCGAACTTGTCGAAGTCGTAGTCGGCAGACAACGTCTCGAGCGGAGCGGTCGGGCTCGCGGTCCGCGGCAGGGTCTGGCTGACCAGATCCAGACGGCCGAACGCGTCGTAGGAGTAGTCGGTCGTCACGACGGCCGCGGCCTTCGGAATGATCCGTTCGTCGGCGGTCACCTGCATCAACGCGCCACGGAACGTCCGCCCCCCGGCGGAGTCCCAGATGCGGGTCGTCGTCGAGGTCACGATCCCGTTCTTCGACGTACTCCGCAGCGTTTCCCGGCCGAGTACGTCATAGGTGACCGCGGCGTGGCGGCCGTTCGCGTCGTCGATCCCGACGACATCGCCGAAAGCGTTGTACGCGTAGCTCGCGGTACCTCGCTCACCATCTGTCCTGGTGACCTGGGCGCCCAGATCGTCGTACCCGTAGCGGGTCTCACTGCCCGCGGCCGCCGAGTTCCTCGTGCTCAGCAAGGTGCCGAACGAACCGTAGACGTACGAGCGGGTCGGCGGCGTCGGCGTGGCGTCGTCATCGACCTGACGCACCACTTGCCCGTTCTGGTTGACCGTGCTCACTTTGATGTTGCCCCGGGCATCCGTGGATGTCACGGTCAACTCGGAGTAGCTCCAGGTGGCCGGCGCGGTGGTGTAAGGCTCGCGCATCGACACCATTCGGTCGGCGTTGTCATAGCCGTACTTCGTCTTCTCCGTCATGACCGTACCGACCGGATGGAACGTGGTCTCGGACGCCAGCCGCCCTCGTCCGTCGTAGGTCAGCAGCCGCTGACGCATCCCGTTGTCGCGGGCCTTGAATCGCTGCGTCACCGATCGGCCGAGGCGGTCCGCGACAGACTGCGTCACGGCGCCGCTACCGTCCTTCACCTCGACCTGGAGCAGGTTCTCGATACCGACCGGCACCTGGGTGAAGTTCACGGTACGTTCCACACCGCTCGGCGTTCGCGTTTTCACGAGCCGGCCCACCGTGTCGTACGTGTGGTCCGTCCGGAGACCGTTGATGTCGACCGCGACCTTCAGTACGCCGAGCACCGGGTCGAAGCCGGTGTAGGCCGTCTGTGACTTGCCGTTCTGTGTCGCATGCGGGTAGCCGAAGCCGTCGTGCGCATAGGTGGTTTCCCGAGTCTCGCCGGTGCCGAGATCGGTCGTGGTGCGACGAACGACGTTGCCCGACGCGTAGTCGAACGACGTCAGCAACTGCCGCCCCGGCGCAGCGTCGGAGCCGTAGGTCTTCACGGTGTCGACCCGGGACGTGGGGCCCTCGTAGGTGTACGAGCGCGTGCGGGTCTGAGCTGGCCGGAACGTTCCCGTTGCCTGATCGACGCTCTGGTCTGCTTCCACGATCTTCTTCGGGCGGTTCACCAGCCAGTTCGCGACGTCGAGATCCGGGGTGAGGGTCAGCGTGGTCTTGTTCTCCTGCACCTTGTCGACGGCAACCCGGCGCGTCACGGTCGTCCCGGCGTTGCCGTACTCGTCCATCCCGCTCACCATCGTCGTCGTTGCCTTGAACGACTTCTTGTTCAGCGCGATGAACTCCGATGGTGTCATCACCGCCAGGTTCGCGATACCGGTGAACTCGTAGCTGCGTTGCCTCGTCTCCGACGGATAGTGGAAGAACAACTGGTTCCCGGCTCCGGTCGTCCGCTTCGCCCAGTCGTTCCTGGTGAGCTCCAGCCGTTTCAGTCCACCGGACAGCGGCGTGATGATCCACCGCTCCTGCAACTGGGGCGAGATCCAGCGAGCAGTGTTGTCGTAGAACGACCTCTCGGTGATCCGCTGACCTGACTCGTCGGACGGATAGCTGATCACCCGCCGCTCAGCGAACCCGAGACTCTGCCTGCGGAACCTGTCGGTGCGACCGTCGCGGTAGAAGTACTCCGAGACCATCTGCGTGTGGTCGTCGACACCGGAGTCGCGGAGAACCTTCTCCACGACGTACGCGCCGCCACCGAACTGACAGGCGAAACCGGTGGCACGTGCACAACTGCCTCGGTCGTAGACCGCCGTGTTCGTCAGCGGGCTGTACCGGAACTCCACCGTCGGTGGCAGGGAGCCGATCGGGCCCTTCGGATTCTGATCACCTTCGTACACCTGCCACAGCAGGTCGTGACGAGCGCCCGCTACCCCACCGTCGGTCTTGTGCAGGAACAACTGGAGCGTCGGCGAACCCGAGGTTCCGGCGGGCGGGCGGTTGACCAGCAGCACGTCGGTCAGTCCGTCCCCGTTCGCATCCACCGTCCGCGGCCCCTGCAACTTGTAGGCCGCGGTGGTCATCGCCTCGAAGGAAATAGCCGTCGCCAGCCGGTTCAACGTCAGCGCGTCCGCGGCGGTGGCCTTAGCCCGGACGACATCGAGTCCGACCCACGAAGGCACGGTCTGGCCACCCGTCGCCGGCCGCGGCACCAGCAGGTCCCGGGTTCCATCGCCGTCGTAGTCGACGACCAGAGCTCGCGCGAACCCGTCCGCCGAAACACCTGCCGGCTTGGCGCCGCCGAAGCCGCGGCCGGTGTTCAGCCAGTAGTACAGGACCGATTCCTCGACACCGCTCGCCGTACCGTTCGTGAGCAGATCCGTCAGGCCGTCGTTGTTGAGATCCAGCCACTGCTTGTCGAGCTTCAGGACGTTCGACGGCAGCTTCGTGTCGACCGTCGTCCCCTTCGCGATGTCCTTGGCGATCAGTTGGCCGTCGACGCCGAACAGCAGTTGGTCCCGACCGTCGCCGAAGACATCGGCGACCGTCAGTCCGGCCGGATTCTCGCTGCTCAGTCCCAGGTCCAGCTGACCGCTGAACGCCTCGGAGTCGAACGGCGGCGTGCCGTCGATGGCGGGGGTGACCGTACCCGTGTTGCGGCGCCACGAACGGTTCCAGAGGTTCGTTCCCGCCTTCCGGGCGTACTCGATCACGTCTTGATAGCCATCGCCGTCGAAGTCCCCCGGAAGGGCACCGGCGTCAGCGTCATTGTGGTTGAAGCCGCCGACGAACGGCGTCGAGATCAGTACGGTCGGGCCCTGTCCGGGCGATTTCGTCAGCAGAGGACGCCAGCCGGCGTCGCTTGGCCACGACCGCCGGAGCAGGTCGACCCTGCCGTCTCCGTCGTAGTCGAGTGGCCACGCCGTGGCGGCAACGCCCGCGGAGTTGGCTGGGCCGGCGGCCTTGCTCCGGTAGATCACGCCGCCGGAGATCGGCTTCGCGAGCAGATACCTCCAGTCCGCCGCGTCGGGCCAGGCCAGGTCGGTCAGTCCGTCGGCGTCGAAGTCCGCGGTGATCAGCTGACTGTTCACCGACGGCGGTACGAGCGACTCACCCGCGGGGGTCGTCTGCGCCTTGCCGGGCGCGAATCCCTCCGACCCCAACGTCCAGGTGAAGTGCGTGTCACGCTTGCAGTCCGACGCAATCACCCCGCATTCGCGCAGCGTGCCGAGCTTGCTGTTCTTGGTCGTCCCGTCGTTCTGGTACGAGAACGAGTACTCGCGGGCGCGCTTCTTCGCGGCTCCGTCGAGCAGGTTCATCGTCACCGTCTTCAGCCGCTTGGTGCTCTCCCGCGGCTGTCCCAGCGAGTACCCGTACCGCGGATCGGGCCGCGTCTCGTAGCCGAACTCCACCAGGCGGTCCATCTGGCCGACGCGGCCGTAGCTGATCTTCTCGATCCAGCGCTCGACCTCGGACGGGTTCGAGGCCGAGACCGTCCGGCGGCCGTACTCGAACTTGATCTCGTTGTCGGAACGGTCACGTGCCCACTGGACCTGCCAGGCGGTGTTGACGATCTGGTTGCCGGAGGCCACCCGCGCACGAGCGTTGTCGCTGAACGTGTCGCCGTACGTCTCCACCCGGCCGTCCGGCCGGCGCACCTCGAAGAACGTCGGACCGATCTCGGACGATGGCGTCCCCGCGGCCCGGAACGACTTCACCTGGACATGAGTGTCCGGCAGGGTGCGGTACTCCGTGCCGTTCGCGCCGTACTGACCGGTCTTCGCGATCAGTCGTTGACCGTCGAGGCAGAACGGGCCGACGCCGGTGAACTGCACGCCCTGCGCAACCTGGTCGTCGGCCACCGACTTGGCACACAGCGAGATCTGCGACAGGCCACTCAGGTTGAAGCCCATCCCGAGCTGGCCGTTGCCGGACTGACTCGAGTACTTGAGCGACAACTTCGGCTCGAAACCAGCCCGGCCGGGGACGACGGTCAGAGGTACTTCGTACTCCGCGACGCCGGTGGCGCCCACCGACGCCACCCCCTTGACGCCGCCGACCGCCTGGGTTCCGACCGGCACCGTCGACGACGGGTTCGCGACCTTGGTGGGATCGTTCGTGGGCAGTGGCAGCTGGGCCGAGGCCGAACCAGGCACGGCGACGGCGATCGCGGTGGCGATCACCGCTGCCCGCGCCATCAGCCAACGGATGCGAGGTCTTCCGGTGGACAGCGGACGTGTTCCTCGGACGAACAGCTCGAGATCAGGCCGCATCGATCGCCTCCTAAGCGCATACGCGGGACCGTTCGCGGTGCTATACGCCTGGGCGCGCGCTTCGGATCACGACGACCTGGGTCAGGGCACGAAAGTGGAGTGGTACTCGTTGTTGCCCTCGATGCTCTCGGCGACGGTGCCGAAGGTGTCCAGATTGACCGCGAAGTTGTAGCTACCTGGCGACAGCGATGTGAAGTCGCAGGTGATGCTTGCGACCTGGCCGACCGTCAGGCTCTGCACCGAGACACTGCACCACACACCGTTGTCGATGAGCATGGAGACCACGAAGGGGCCCGCACCGGCGTTGCCCTGGTTCGTGAACTCCGCGGTGATCTTCTTGGTCGTCTGGCTGTACGACGGCGTCCCGGTCAGCACGAGGTCCGGCTTCTGGGTCGGCACGGGAGCCGGCGGGGGCGAGTTCGTCGGGGAGTAGTTCCAGTTGACGGGCTCGGCGTCCTGGACCTTGTAGAGCATGAATTGCTGGTTCACGCCACCGTGCGGTGCGTAGGAGAGGATCGGTGCACCATCCTTCGCCGAGCCGTAGCGGACGTCCCAGGTGGTGTTCTGCCACCATCCCATCCACGACCAGTAGCCGTCGCTCTGAGGGTAGGCAGTGAACAGGTAGTGGGAGTCGATCTGATCCCAGTACTTCCAGTTGGACCAGTTGCACGGGCCGATGTGGAGGTTGTACCCGGTCTCCTGGTTCGTTCTGATGCATTCCTTGGAGTTGTTCGCCCGGTGGAACGTGTACCACTGCCTGCCGTACTGGTCGACCTTCCGCAGGACCGGACGGAATCTCTGCCAGTCCGGATGACCGTTGGTGGTCGGGGTCAGGCCCTGCTGGACGAGATTGATGGGGTAGTTGCCGGTGCTGCCGGCCGGAAGGGTGACGACCTTTCCGGAGTGTCGTGCCTTGATCCAGTAGTACGCCTCGGGCCAGAGGGCGGCCGTGCCGCTCGCCGCGGTGTGCTCCGCCGTGGCCGCCGATCGCGTGTCCGCCTGGGCGGTCGACGAGACCGCCGACAGGCCGACGAACAACGCGGCCACGAGAATCACTGACCGCGAGGGCAAGCGCTTAAGTCTGTAACGCACCAGTACCTCCGATGTCGGGATCGGGTGCCTCCGGATCGGGGCACGCCGTCCAGTACGCCGGTGTCGCCGGACCTGGTTCTCCGGCGACGCGCCGACAGGTCGTCCCGAACCATCGCGGGCCCTGCGCCCGTATCCCCTGGTGAACAAGTCAACAGTTCCTGAAGGGATCATTCCGATGCGCTCCACTCGTTTCCGGCGGCCCGCGGCCGTCGCCTTGCTCGCCGTTTCGTCGGGCGCACTGCTCGCCGGCCAGCTGGTTCAGACCGCCTCCGCGGCGACTTTCTTCCGGACCATCGACAGCACCTCCATCAGTGGCCAGCAGGCCGCCCTGCAGCTGTCGACCAGCTCGTCGCAGAACAACTCGGCGCTGAAGTTCGTCCCACGCTTCACCGGAACTGCCGCCTGCGCGACCTGTGGGGTCCCGAACACGCCTTCGCAGCTCGCCTGGGGACAGGTCAAGGTCGTTCCGAACTCCACCGGGGTCTCCCTCGTGAACAAGGCGACCGGCAAGTGCGCCGACGTCGAGGCGAGCGCCCAGCAGAACCCCGACCAGGCGAACGGCGCCAAGGTGGTTCTGGCGCCGTGCGACGGCACGCTCAGCCAGCGGTGGAAGGTGGACCTGTTCACCGGCAACCAGTCGACGTTCCAGAACCTGCTGCCCGGAACCACCAAGCTGATGCTGACGAACAACAACAACGGCAGCAACAGCGGCCAGGCCGTTCTCGAGCCGTCCACCGTCAACATCGGCCTCTCGAACGCCGAGAAGCGCAAGCACATCCAGATCTTCGGCAGCACCTTCGTCAACCTGCAGTAGCTCCGAACGCACGACCTGAACGCCGCGGCCCCATGCCGCGGCGTTCTGCGTTGTCCAGCGAGGTCAGCCGAGCGCGGAGTCGGGACCATCGCGGTAGACGCATCGGACCGCGCCGTCAGCATCAGGGACCGCACATCTCGAGGGCCGAGGCGCCGAGTACCACCGGTTGGCAGGCATGAAGAGGCTCGGCACGTGCCCCGAGACCGCGCCGGGATCACGACCTCTCGAGTCCGCCCAGTACTGCGCGTCCTGAAGCTCGTACCAGCTCGACTGGGTATCGGGCAGCAGGGCCAGCGCGGGCCAGAGCACCTCGGCCTCCGCCGGAACACCGGCCAGTTCGTCGAGGTGCAGTTGGGTCAACGCCGGAATCCGCCGCAGGTCAGGTCGATCGATCAGCAGCAGTACGCTTCGCGGTCGGAGTTCCCGGACCAACGAGTCGATGTCGGTGTCCCGCTGGAGGATCTGACCGCGGCGGCCACCGGGCCCGTTCGCCCACTTCTCCGTCAGCAGCGCGCCGGCGTCACTGTCACAGCGATGCAGCAACTCGCTCAGAAACGTCGGGCCGAAGGGCTCGTAAGGTACCGGAGCAAGATTGTCGGCCCGGCCCCACTCGGCCTCCTGGCAGGTGACCCGAAACCTCCGTGCGAGGGCGGGGACGTCGACAAGCTGCGGTGGGGCAAGCAGCTTGACCGCGCTGTCCCAGGTCGGACGGAAGACCAAGCCGTCAGCTGTCTGCAGCAGCCAACCGGCCGCCCGCGTACCCGCGGTCGCCGCATTCATTGCCTGCCGCAACAGCTGCAGCGCGGCCGGCACGGACACCCGGACACCGTCCCGCATCCAGGTGCGCTCCGGACTGTCCTCGAACAGGAACGGCGCCCGGATCTCGAGTTCCACGATGCCGAGCTCGTCGAGCAAAGACTCGACGAGCCCGGCGACGGTCTCAGACCGCCCACCACTGGCCTGGAGCAGCCAGCAACTGATCGCGTGGTCCACCCGCGGATTCTCTCAGTCGCCGATTCTGCTCAGACCGGTCACCGCTCGGCCGGCGCCGTTCGCACCACCGGTTGCCCCGTACTCCACCGTGTAGGTGCCGATCCGCTGGCCTGCTCGGTCGAAGCCCTTGAACACACCACCAAGATGTCCGGTGTTGTCCGGCGAGATCCAGTACGGCCCGTTCCCACCGCGGTACGTCAGGGCACCGTGCGAGTCGAAGGGCGCTTTGGCTTCGTTGTACCCGAGTCCCTTGGTCGCGATGCGGTGGGCCGCGTCGCTGGAGACGGTGGTTCCGTCAGGCACCCCGAACCCGCCCCGGGGGTTCTCCGTCAGCCGGCCGTTGTACGGCGTCGTCGCTGCCTTCGAGGCTGCTTTTGCGGCACCGGCGAGCGCACTCGGAGGAATCTTCTTGCCCCCGCTGTAGAGCAGGACAAGACCGGTCTCGGTTGCTTCTTCGGCCACCTCCACGGCGGTGGCTCGACCGAACGACAAGGCGTCCAGGACATTCAGTCCGATCTGGACGAGAAGCGCGTCCATGCCGTCGTCCAGCTCGTGCGCCCACGCCTCCGCGTTCGTCTGATCGTCAAGTCCACACGGCAGACCCGGCCCGCACCAGCTGTGTCCCCAGTCATTCGGTGGATCCGGAACGATGGTCTTCTCGGGAGCGACACCCACGCCGGTGCACTGTGGACCGTTCAGACCGTCGACACAGCGCAGTGTGTCCTCGGGAGTATCCGCACCTTCTGTCGTCGGCTCCGCCTCCTTGTAGGAGTCGGAACCGAAATCGCGGTCATACTGCTTCTGGTAGTACCGCTCCATCTCGCGTTCGAACCGCTTGCCACCCTCCGGGGAGTCCGGATTCAGCGGGGAGATCCCCCAGGTGCCGGCGTTCCAGAACATCTGGGACGACATCATTGCCGACCAGACGTGATCGGGCAGGGTGCAGTGGGCCAGGCACGAGGCGAACCCGCTGGGGTCGGTGTAGCGCAGCGGGTTGTTCGCCACATAGGCATAGCCGTTCCAGGCCTGGGTGGGGTTCGCGCCGTCGACATTGGGGTCCGCGGTGAGGAACCTGGCGAGCGTCGGGTCGTAGATCCGTCCGCCCATGTTCACCAGTTCGGTGTCTCGGTCGTCCTCGTGGCCGGTGTAGCCCTGGTCCACGACGGCGGGCTCGATCCCCTCGGTGTAGCCGGCGTCCCCCAGCCGCCAGTCGGCGTTCCGTGGTTTGCCGAAGGCGTCGTAGCTGCGGTGCTCCTTGACCGTCGCCTTGAACCCGGGCGCATCGTCGTCGGCGGTCACCACGCTGACCGACCCTTGACGATCAGCATGAAGGTACAGGGGCTGCTTCCTTGTCACGCCCGCCGGACCGGCCTGGCTGTAGACCAGCGCAGCCACCGTCGCGCCGTCAGCCTGCACGAGCAGTCGATGTTCTGTCTGCGCGCCACTGACCCGCCGCTCGTACAGGCCGGGGACGGACGTGACTGTCTGCTTCGACGTGACCTTCCGCGCACGCTCTCCGTTGGGGTAATAGAGGAACGTGCTGTCGCCGTCCTGGGCCGACGCGATCTTCGACGGCAGGTTGAAGTCGTTGTAGGTGACTGCCCCGTCCGGGCGCGTCGTCTGGTTACCGACAGCGTCGTAGCCGTACGAACGATTGCCGAAGATCCCGCCCGTCACCGACTTCACGAGAGTCGGCCTGGCGGAGTCGTAGGTGTAGCTGCCCCGCCGCTTGCTGGTGGTCGTGTTTCCCAGTTTGTCGTACGCCCAGGTGTCGGTCTGCTGGACGATCGGCGGACCGCTCGCGGAGGTGTGACTGACCGCCTGCGAGGAGATCCGGTCCAGCGCGTCGTAGCCGAACAGCTCGTGAACCGGCTGGCCGGCAACGTCGCGCGTGCGGTCGATCAGGTTACCCACGGCGTCGTAGGTGTAGTCCTCGGAGAACAGCTGGCGCTCCGGGTCAGCATCGAGGATCGACGTCTTCACCTCGATGTTGCGCACCGCGCCCTGCCAGTCCAGCGCCCGGGTGGCGACCGCGCCGTCTCCCGACTCCTGCCGAACGACGCGATCCTGGCCGTCGGTTTCCTTCGCGGTCCACAACGCCGTCGCGTCCACGACGGGCTCCGCCAACCGGGCGGCTCGCAACCGGCCGTTCGCGCCGTACTCGTAAGCGACCTTGTTCCCGACGGCCTGCCCCGGCAGCGCCGGGTATCGAACGCTCGTGACGCGATTGTTCGCGTCGTAGCTGTAGCCGACGCGGAACGATTCCTCGACATCCTCGTCCTGCGGACTGTTCGCCGCCGGCAGCGTGTAGTCGACAGTTGCCAGCCTGCTGAGGTTGTCGTAGGTGTTGCTGATCGCCGTGTAGTGCCCACCGTCGTACATCGTCGTACGGAGCAACTTGCCCTGACGTGGCGCGCTGCCGGTCGAGCTGTCGTAGAAGTAGCTGGTGTGGCTGCGGCCGGCACCGTTCTGGGTGACCGTGCGCTCCACGACCCGGCGGATCGAGTCGCGTTTGAAGCTCGTCACCCGCCCGATGGCATCCGTGCTGTCGACCACCTCGCCGAACGCGTTGACGGTGTTGAGCGTCGTGCCCTGCTCCGGGTCCTTGCTGGTCAACTGGTGCCCGAGCGCGTCGTACGTGAAGGACGACATCGATCCGCTGACCCCTTCGACGGAGCTCTGGGTCAGGGTTCCGAACGGTCCGTAGGAGTACTTGCGGCTCGTCTCCGCGGCGGTGCCGACGCCGTCGGTGACCCTGAGCATCTCCCCGCGGGAGTTGTTGGAGATCTGCCTCTTGTGTTTGCCGGCATCGCTGTAGGCGACGTTCAGCTTGTCGTACGACCAACTCTGGATCCCCCCGTCGGGATTCTTCTGCGACGTCAGCCGGCCGAGATCGTCGTACGTCGAGGTGATCTTCTCCGCGACCGCGGCACCAGCGGACCGCGGGATCGTCCGGGACACCGGATGGCCGTAGCCGTCGTACCGGGTCTCGGTCTCCCGCATGACGCCGTCCAAGCCCTTGAAACGCTCCAGGACCGGCCGGCCGAGCCGGTCCGCGACCAGCTCCGAGACACCACCGGTACCGTCGGCGATCCGTACCTTCTGCAGGGACTCCGCCCCGACCGTCTCCACCGAGTAGCTCGTGGTGGTCTCGGCACCGGACGGCTGCCGCGACTTCACCAGCTTGCCGAGTGAGTCGTAGGTGAGGTCGGTACGAAGACCGTTCAGGTCCACCGTCGTCTTGCGCAGTCCGGTGACCTGGTCGTGGCCGGTCCGGTTGATGTGGCCCAGTTCGTTCATCGTGGCGTGCGGATAGCCGTACGGGTCGTAGATCGCGGTCGCCTGCACCACCTCGCCGGTCTTCTCGTCGGTGGACCTGACCCGGATGACGTTGCCCTCGGCATCGTGGTCGAAGGTCTCGGACAGCGTGTTGCCGGCCGGTATCGATGCGCCGGACACCGTCCGCTTGCTGACGAGCTGCGTCTGCGGCTTGTACTCGTAGCTGGTGACGCGGGTGCGTGATGCGTCGATGCCCTCGTGACGCGTGTCGGTCGTTATCACCTTGCCGGGTCTGCTGATCAGCCACTCGCCGGCGTCGACCGCAGACACCACCTCCGTGGTCGTGGTGGTCGCTAGCCCGGCGGCGTCGGTCGACTCCGAGACCAGGTACTTGGCATTGCCGTACTCGTCCATTCCACTGACGGTCCGGGTGTTCGTGACGTGCGCGGCCTTGCCCAGACCGTCGAAGTACGACGGCGTCCAGGCGCCGTGGCACGGGACGCAGGACGCGAGTGCGTACTCGTACGTCCGCTCCTTGGTCTCACCGACGTACGGGAAGGCGCTTCCACCGACCGTAGGTCGTTCCTGCCACCCCAGCGTGGTTCGCCGCAGCGTGAACTTGGCGTCGGCCAGCGCGTTCACGGTCCAGGCCTCGACCGGGCGTGGGTCCAGCTGGGGCGTCTTGTTCGAGTAGAACGTGCGACGCAGTTCCGGCCCCTGGGTGACGAGTCCGCTCTTGGTGAGAATCTCGATCTCCGCGAAACCCAGGAACGCTCGCGACCGCTTGTCGACGCGACCGGTTCGGTAGGTGTACGTCGCGGTGTTCCGCACCGCCGGGTTGTCGTTGAGGCCAGCGTCGGTGAGCACCTGCTTGACGACCGACTTGGCACCTGAGGAACAGACCTGGTACGGCGTCCGCGTGCACACGCCCGGCTGGTAGACCGTGGGGTCGGCCAGGGTGGAGTAGGAGATCTCGACAGTCTTCGGCTTGGTCCCCGGGGAACCCGGGTCGCCCTCGGTGAACCCTCGGAGAAGATCCGGTGCGGGCATCACGGAGGCACTGCCCACGCCGCCACTGCCGGTGTGCCGCCACAGCCGCAGCGCGGCAGGTCCGCCCCCGGCCGGGCGGTCGACCATCAACAGATCGTCCTTGCCGTCACCGTCGACATCGACGACGCGAACCCCCTCCTTCTGGAGAGCCTCGACGGACCTCGGAGCGAAGGTGACGACGCCCTCGGTGCGTGTCCACGCCAGGACATCGTTCGAGGCCACGGCGGTTCGAACCAGGTCCATCCCCATGTAGGCCGAACCACTCCAGTGCGGCACCAGCGCATCCTGGCTGCCGTTGTCGTCGTAGTCGAGCACCTCGGCGGCTTTCAGCGCTCCCGGCTGGACGGTCAGGAACGTGGTCTCGGGGAGAGTGAATCCATGGCCAGTGTTCAGCTGCTGGTACAGGACCTTCAGACCGCTCGGCCCGGTGCCGGCGTACAGCACGTCGAGAAGACCGTCACCGTTGGCATCGAGCAACAAGTGCTCGGTGGACAGCAAGGACGACTTCAAATTCTTCGCTTCCCGGAAGAGCCCCGCCGTGGCGACCGTTGGATCGGCCAGCGTCAGATCCCCGCTCGGGTTCTTCTTCCACAACAGTTCGTCGCGGCCGTCGCCGTCGAAATCGGCGATCAGAAGGTCACTCGGCGCGGTGTTGTTCAGCCAGCTGACCGGAACAGGGTCGGTGAAGGCCTTGTCGTCGTAGGGAGCCGTCCCGGGGTCGGTGACCGGCCCGGTGTTGTCGATCTTCGGGTTGAGCTCGCCGGTCCGCCGGCGGAGCGTCCACCTGTAGTCGGGCAACGGCGACTCCGGCGGATCGACGTACTCGAGCACGTCCTGATAGCCGTCGCCGTCGAAGTCGCCCAGCAAACCGCCGGGATACTCCGGATAGGTGTTGTACCTGTTCAAGCCTCCGTAGAAGGACGTGAGGGCACGACGATGCACACCGTTCGGCCGGGACAGGATCGGGCGATAGGGATTGTAGGACTCGCGCGGCAGCAGATCCATCCTGCCGTCGTTGTCGTAGTCGATCGCGTAGGCCTTCGAGCTTCGGCCATCACCCTGCTCCACACCGTCGTGCACGATGCTGTACTTGCCGAGGATCGTCGCGTCGGCATGCTTCCAGCGGTAGACCTCGCCGGTGGAGTACTTGCCCTCCGGCCAGGCCAGATCCGTCCGACCGTCGCCGGTGAAGTCAGCCGCGATCAGCTGGCTCTCGTCCGAAGGAGGCACGATCGGAGCACCGGCTGCCGAGGTCTGGTTCTCGGCGGGCTGGAAGCCCTCCGTACCGTCGGACCAGGAGAAGGTCGTTGCTCGCTTGCACTCAGCGGCAACGGTCCCACATTCCTTGAGGCGCAGCAGCTTGCTCGCCTTGGTGGCGCCGGTGTTGGTGTACTCGAGGATGTACGACCGTGCCTGCTGCCAGCCGGGGATACCTCCGCGATCGGCGCTCATCGTGATCGAGGTCAGCCGCCTGGTTCCCTCGCGGCGCTCGCCGAAGGCGAAGCCGAGCAGCCGGTCCGGACGTGTTGAGTACCCGAACGTGACCTCGCGGTCCAAGGTCGCCCCGTGGCCGTAGGCGATCCGGCTGATCCAGCGCTCGACCTCACTCGTCACGGCTGCCGACCGGTACTGCACGCCGTAGCTGTAGGTGATCACGTTGCCTGACCGGTCGGTGGCCTTCGCCAGGTTCCAGGCCGTGTTCACGTAGTAGCCGGAGGATCCGTCGAGGTAGACCCTCGCGGTCGACTCACCGATCAGACCGTATTGCTGGACGGTCCCGTCCGGAAGCCAGACGGTGAAGTTTGTCGGGCCCTCGGAGCCACTGTCGCTCTTGTACGACCGAACCCGTACGTGCGTGTCGGGCTTGGTCCGGTACTCGGTTCCGTTGGCGCCGTACGGACCGCTGATCGCAATCAGCTTCTTCCCGCCGAGACAGAAGCGATCCGTGCTGTCCAGCTGGACACCCACCACGACATTGTCGTCCAGGAGCGACTTCGCACAGCGACTGATCTGCGCCAAGCCCGACAAGATGAATCCCTTGCCCAGCTGCGAGTTCCCGCCACCGCTGCGATAGCTCAGCGACAGGTTCGGCTGGAACCCTCCGCGACCGGGGACCACCTGCAACGGAACCTCGTACTGCGCCTCACCGGTCTCGCCGACGTCGAACGTGCCGGCGGTGCCACCGATGGGTGTCGCGCCCGCCGGCACGGTCGCGGTTTGATTGCTAACGGCAACGGGGTTGTAGTCAGGCTGGGGCAGCACGTCACTGATCGACGTACTCCCCGTCCGCGCTGGACCGACCGCTGCTGTTACCGACTGCTGCGGCGACAGGAGCATCGCTGCGAGGGCCAGGCCGAGGCCAGCGAACCACCACATTCGCGGCCGCCGCACAGCACCACCCAGTAAAGGCATCAGGCAAACCTTCCGGAAGATCGATGGACCGGATCAGGTCCCCGGAGCAGTACGACGTCTACCGGGACATCGGATCGGGCACTTTCGGTGGCGGTAAACCACCAGGGGATTCCCGCGCGTAGTACTGATCGTTCAGTCACAGTGTGTCCTCCTGCGGATGCAGGCGGGCAGCGATCAGAGAGGCAGAAATGCGACTTCGTCGACGAGTGTCCGGCGCCGCGATCCTCGCCACCGCGAGCATCCTGAGTTTGACGACCGGCCACGCCAACGCGTCCCCGGCGGTGCACTACCTGTTCAGCCCGGCCCACCACCCGCTGGGTTCCGCGAAGCATCTCAACGCCACCGCACCCGTGACCCAAAGTTTCTTCGGATCCGAGTGGGCAGTGGACCAGGTGGGCTCCGACCAGCAAGGTGTCGCCAAGTACCGGCTGTCGTCGGCCAGTGCCGCCGGCGTCAAGTGCCTTGACGTGGAGGGTGGCATCCTAACCGCAGGAACCGCGCTGACGACGGCCGCGTGCGACAGCTCCTCCGCCACGCAGAACTGGGCCCTCGTTCCGGCCCAGGCAGGCGGAAAGCGCACGGTGAAGCTGGTCAGCACCAGCAGTGGGCTGATCGCCGGCGTCCGCGGTGCGTCGACCGCCAACGGCGCTCCGATCGAGCTCCAGGTCGACGTGGATCAGACGTCCCAGAAGTTCTACCAGACCGTGGTGTGGCCGGCCGGCTGACATGACTGCGGGGACCTGGATGGCCGTGACCTTCCAGGTCCCCACTGCGCACTGACCACTCTGGTGGTATCACCGTGCTGCATGCCGCCGCTGAAACCGTCCTCGACCCCGCCGCGGTCGCTGGTCGTGTTCAGCACAGCTGCTTAAAGCAACGAGAGCCACCCCTACGCGCCGGGGCCCAGTAGCCGGGTCACCCGGTGCCCAGACTGCTCGGTGACTGCCTATGACCGCACAGGCCTGTCCGCTTGTCCAGTTGCCCGCGCCGCGGAGATCCGTTTGGCCTGCCATCTCACGAACGGAACCGCATGTGCGAACTCACGCAGATAACGCGCCATCTTCCATGGTGACGCCAGCCAGATGTAGTTCATCGAGACGTTGTGGTCTGTCGTCGACTCGACTCTGTGCCAGTAGAAGGCCGGGATGTACAGCAGCTCACCGGCCTGAAGATCGAACACGATGGGACGCACCTTTCGCCAGCGCGGGTAGGCGGCGCGGTCGGGAGCGTCCGGATCGACCCTGCTGAACATCGCCGCCTTGGTGCGTAGCCCGTACGGGTAGAGGTTCCGCAACCCTGGTCGAACCAGCACCCATCGCTTGCTGCCCTCCATCATCCAGTGCACAACCTCCACCGGATCGTAGTGGAGTGGCGTGACCAGCCCTCGACCACTGACCCACAGCTTGGTCCTGGTTACCGTTACATCGCGCAGATAGCCGGGCTCACGGTAGAAGTCACGCAGACCGGGCATGTTGTTGACGTCGTCCTGCAGATAGGTCCGGGGCCCGTCGAAGGCCTCGGTAGCCAGTCTGTCACGGAACTCCTGGAACGGGACACGCTGGAGGTCCGGCCTCGATCGCGGATTCTGCGGGGCGTTTCTGGACGGTCGCCGGTCGACCTCGATCCGCCGACTTCCTGCCGCTCGCTGCAAGAAGTCGAGGCTGTAGGTGTTGCCGCGCGACAACTCTTCGGCGCATCCCTCGATGATGAGCGGGTGCCCCGTCCTGACCGCTCTCAGGAACTGTTGCTGGGACGGCCGGTTCAGCCGTATGACATCGCCTTGGCCTGGCTGTGAACCCATTGATCTGCACCTCCTCTCGTCAGCTGCCCGAGCTCTCGGTTGGCAGGGGGAGTCCCATGCGGGTCAGGGTGGTGTGCAGGGCCTTGACGTAGTCGTGGTTCGGTTCCTCGTCTTCATCTGGTGGCTGCGACAGGACGTAGCTGGTGGCTGGGACGGCGTCACCGTGGAGAGTGCGGGCCAGGACCGGCTCGGCTCGGTAGCCCTCGAGTCCTGGCTGTCCGTACAGCAGATCCATGTCGGACTGTGTCAGCGAGTAGAGCATTCCGAAGGCCTGCGCATCAGGACGTGGCTCGAGCGTCGCCTGCCTCCCGATCCGGAGGACATGATCGTGGATCGCTGCTGTCCGCGGGTGGCGCGGTTCGACACCGAGGTTGATCAGGATGTCTGGATCCATGTAAAGACCGTAGAAGAAGACGTCTGTACGTCGGTCGGCTGCCTTGTCGGACATGGTGAAACTCCAAGAGTGGCTGGGATTTGCGTGGCCGGCATCCGATCCGGCCGGCTGGAACGTACAGCTCATACGACCGATCGGAACGGCACAGCAGGCGTGCTGACTGTTCTGTGACTACGAGAAGGGGCTCCAAAATGATCCAGCGGTTGGTAAGAACGGCCTTCGCTCTGACTGGCGCGGCCGTAGCGCTTGTTGCGATTGCGCCGGTCACCACGGCAGCGACCGCGAGCGGTGAGACCAGCGACGGTGCGCCGATCCCGGTTTGCCGGAAGTGCAGTAACAAGGGCGGCTTCTGAGACCAGCTCACTGCGCGCTTGGCGCCTCAGCCCGGCGCGCAGTGGAGCGGCAGTCACCGACGCTGCTCGTCAGCCACAAGATGGGTCGAAGTCGTGGCATTCGTCGAACGGACCGACGGCGTACGTCAGACTCGTTTGGCCGGAGGGCTGATCGGATCGCGCGAGAGAGCCCGGGAGCTGGCACAGCGACAGCAGGACCATGGCCAGGGCGAACAGCGAGACGACTCGGGAGCTTCTTCGGACAGAACGCATCGGATACTCCTCAATTGTGCTGGTGGTTGTCGGCCGCGGCTTATGAGTGCGGGCCGGTCAGGGAACTGGTCTCGTGCTGCTGGACGACGGCGAGCGCGGCTTCGACGAGGTCTGGGCGACTGTGCTCGAGCCAGGTGATCCGCGGGTCGCGGCGCAGCCAGGTCTGCTGCCGTTTGGCGAACTGCTTGGTCTTGCGGAGCGTCTCGAGATACGCCTGCTCCGCGCTGCACTCGCCGTCGAGGTGACGGATGATCTGGGCATAGCCGAGTGCTTGCCGGGCGGCCGGGTTGTCGCGCAGGCCCCGGGACAGGAGATCGCGGACTTCGTCGACCAGGCCGTTGTTCCACATCCGGTAGAGCCGGGCGGCAATCTGCCGGTGCAGGACGTCGCGCGGTACCGACAGGCCGATCTGCACCGCGGGGTAGACGTAGCGGGGCTCGGGCAGCGCGGTGGGTGGCGGCTCGCCGGTGAGCGTGAGGATCTCCAGCGCCCGGACGACGCGGCGTCCGTTCCCTGCCGGAATCCTGGCTCCCACCTCAGGGGCCGCCGCGAGGAGTCGCGCATGCATACCCGCTGATCCGATCCGCTCGAGCTCCGCGTCCAGATCCTGGCGAAGCGAAGCCGAGGCCGGCGGGAAGCGCAGCTCGTCGAGGACCGATCGCAGGTACAAGCCGGAACCTCCGACGAGGATCACGGCCCGTCCCGTGGCGCGCACCCGGTCGACCACCCCCCGCGCGGTGTGCTGAAACCAGGCCACGTCCGCGGGCCGGTCGAGGTCGAGGACGTCGAGGAGGTGATGAGGGATGCCCCGCATCTCCGCCGCCGTGAGCTTCGCCGCCCCGATGTTCAGTCCTTTGTAGAACTGCATCGAGTCCGCGTTGACGACCTCGCCGCCGAGAGCCTCCGCCAGGCTCACCGCCAGATCGGACTTTCCTGACGCGGTGGTACCGACGACCGCGATCACTGGTGTGGAATGCATGGTCCCAGCCTGTGGCCGCACCGAACCGCACACGCGAGCCGGAAAGCCACCGATCCGGCCGCAATGCGGATCTGGCCTCCTGTGCGGCTGGTGATGAACCGTGGGGAAGCCGGGAGACGACTCACGATTGGGGCCTCAGATGCCGGATGACTCGGCTGGATCGGTACTCGGCCGTACCTACGAGGTCCGCACGTTCGGCTGCCAGATGAACGTCCACGACTCGGAGCGCATCGCCGGAATGCTCGATGTCCGCGGGTACACACCGGTCGCCGCCGGCGCGGTCCCGGACCTGGTAGTCTTCAACACCTGCGCGGTGCGCGAGAACGCCGACAACAAGCTGTACGGAAGTCTGGCGAACCTTGCCCCGTTGAAGCGGGCTCACCCCGGCCTGCAGATCGCGGTCGGCGGATGTCTGGCTCAGAAGGACCGCGCAGCCATCGTCGACCGGGCGCCGTGGGTGGATGTCGTCTTCGGCACCCACAATCTCGCGGCCCTGCCGTCGCTGCTGGATCGCGCGCGGTTCACCGATGCCGCCCAGGTCGAGATCCTCGAGTCGCTCGAGACGTTTCCCTCCAGCCTGCCGACCCGCCGCGACTCGGCGTACGCGGCGTGGGTGGCGATCTCCGTCGGCTGCAACAACACCTGCACGTTCTGCATCGTGCCCGCGCTGCGCGGGAAGGAGACCGATCGCCGACCGGGCGAGATCCTGCGCGAGATCGCCGCCCTGGTTGGCGAGGGGGTCCTGGAGATCACGCTGCTGGGACAGAACGTCAACTCCTACGGCGTGGACTTCGGCGACCGGCTGGCCTTCGGCAAGCTGCTCCGGGCCTGCGGCGAGATCGAAGGTCTCGAGCGGGTGAGGTTCACCAGTCCACACCCCGCGGCCTTCACCGGAGACGTCGTCGAGGCGATGGCCGCGACCGCCAACGTGATGCCGAGCCTGCACATGCCGCTGCAGTCGGGGTCCGACCGGATCCTGCGCCTGATGCGGCGGTCGTACCGGCAGGAGCGCTACCTGTCGATCATCGACCAGGTGCGCGCCGCGATCCCCCGGGCAGCGATCACCACCGACATCATCGTCGGCTTCCCCGGTGAGACCGAGCAGGACTTCGAGGACACGCTGGACGTCGTCCGTCAGGTCGGATTCGCCGGCGCCTACACCTTCCAGTACTCCCGACGGCCAGGCACGCCGGCTGCCGATCTGGGCGACCAGATCCCGGCAGAGGTGGTCCAGGAGCGCTATCAGCGACTCGTCGCCGTACAGGACGAGATGTCCCTGCGCGGGAACGAATGCCAGGTCGGCCAGATCGTCGACCTTCTCGTCGCCGCCGGTGAGGGCCGCAAGGACGAGTCGACCGGGCGGATGTCAGGCCGTGCCGAGGACAACCGGCTCGTTCACTTCCGCACGATGAGCAGACCCGATGGCCTGGCACCGGAGCCGCACGGACCCATCCGTCCCGGTGATGTCGTCACGGTTCAGGTCACCGGGGCCGGGCCACATCATCTGATCGCGGACGACCAGGTCCTGAGGCATCGGCGGACCCGCGCCGGCGACGCGTGGGAGGGACGCCTGTTCAGGACCGCGCCAGCGCGTCCCGCCGTCTCCTTGGGCCTGCCGCGGGTGGGCGCACCCGCCGCTCCCGACAGATCACCAAGTTGTTGACGTTGACCAGATGAACGACAGGAGAAGGCATCCATGGTGAGTTCCGCGGCGTACGGCGAAGTGTGGGACAGCTACTGGCGTGATCTTCCCGCCGGCCAGGGCGAAGCCTTGTGGGACGGCGATCCGGAGAGCTCCGTCCCTTACAGCCTCGTCTCCGCCCACCTCGACCCCGGCCTGCCGCTGATCGATGTCGGGTGCGGCAACGGCACCCACACCGGGGCACTCGCCGACCGGTTCCCGCTGGTTCTCGGCGTGGACATCTCGGACGCCGCGCTCGACCACGCCCGCGCTGCCGTCGCGGAGGACCGCGTGCGGTTCCGTCGCATGGACGTCCTGGATCCAGCGGACGCGGCGTCCGTCCATCGTCTCACCGGCGACAGCAATGTCTACGCACGCGGACTCCTGCACCTCTTCACCCCGCTGGAACGAGCAGCAGCTGTCACAGCCTTCGCGATGCTCAACGGAACCACGGGACGGCTCCTGAGCTACGAGCCGGCCCCGGCCGCTGGGCAGTTGCTGGCCGAGCTGGTCGCCAGGCCCGACGGACCGCCACCGAAGGTGGCGCGCATCCTGCGCTACGGCGTCCAGCCGGCCGACCTGCGTGAGCACGAGACCGAAGACCTGCTCCTCGACGCCGGCTACCACATCGTTGCCGCGGGCTCGCATCTGTGGCGCTCCACCGAGAGCACCGCGGCCGACGCCCCGGTCGACATCCCGATGCGGTACGTCGTCGCCCGGAGAACCGCGTGACGGCAGCGAGCCCGAGTACCGCGGTCTGCGTTTTCTGCTCCGCGCAAACCAGCAATCCACGGCACCTTTCGCTCGCAAGCGAACTGGGAGCGGAGCTTGCACGTCGCGGGTACGCCGTGATCAGCGGTGGCGGCCGCGTGTCCTGCATGGGGGCCCTCGCCCGAGCGGCGCGGGCGGGTGGCGCCCGGACTGTCGGGATCGCCGTCGACGTCCCCGTGGTGGAGGGCCTCGACCTTGCCGACGACGAGGCCGACGAGTTGGTCATCGCGCCGAACCTGCAGGTGCGCAAGCAGTTGATGATCGACCGCGCCGACGCCTTCGTCGTGATGGCGGGCGGGACCGGCACACTCAGCGAAATGCTCGACGTGATCACCGGACGGGCGCTGGACACGCATCGCAAGCCACTGGTCGTCGTCGACCCCGACGGCGTGTTCGCCCCGTTCCGGGCTCAGCTCGGTCTCCTCCCCACGCTGGGGCTGATGTCGTCCGACCTGCACAAGTACGTCCAGTGGGCGACATCGCCATACGAAGCACTGGACCTTCTGGAATCGAGTTGCGTGCGGTGAGTTCCACCGAAGAGTCACCGGCCGCTGGTACTCCGGAGGACTTGCGTCTGCGAGTTCGCCGATTCGCCGAGGATCGCGGCTGGGACGCGATCTCGGCTCCGGCGGCACTGTTACTGAACCTCGTCGCCGAGACCGGGGAGCTGGCGCAGCTGTTCCGCTGGCTCGCGCCCGGCCAGACGGTGGTGGGCACGGCGGATCATCCGTTCGCCGCCGAAGTACGGGCCGAACTGGGTGACATCTACTGGTCGTTGCTCCGGCTCGCCGATGTGCTCGATGTCGACCTCACCGCCGCCCTGCTGGACAAGCTCGACCAGGTCGCTGAGCGCTACCCGGCGGACACGGCCTCCTAACCGGTTTCGAGGACCCGCCCCAGGGCCAGCAGACCCCGCTCGATCTCCGGGCTGGAGAGATGCCCGAACCCGGCGATCAGAATGTTGCCGGTGGCAAAGTCATCGTCTACCAGGTCCGTACTGCGCGGCCGCCGGTACGCCGACGCCGGGCGAATCAGGACGCCAGCACTCGCGAGCCGGTCGCTGACGCTCTCGGCCGGCCGGTCGGACCGTAGCTCGACGGCCACGTGGTTGCCGGACAGACCGGTCAACGACTCGACGGGCAACTGCTCGAGATGCCTGCGCACGACCGACCGCTTCTCCTGGTAGATGCGGTACAGACGGTTCACGTACCTGGCGACGTCGCCCCTCGAGAACAACTCGAGCGCGGCACGTTGAGCCAGGGCTGTGGGACCGGATCCAGTGATGGCGACGTAGTTCTCCGCGGCCTTCACCAGCGCCTCGGGCAGCACCAGGTAGCCGAGCGGCAGGTCGCGGGACAGAACATGCTCGAAGGTCCCCAGATACGCGACGACGCTCCCTGCCGGGTCGAGCGACGCAAGGCACGGAACGAATCCCTCCCGGCTGTGCAGCTCGTCGGCGATGTCGAGCTCGACCAGCAACA
The DNA here is from genome assembly GCF_040681455.1 of Kribbella sp. NPDC051770. Lineage (NCBI taxonomy): Bacteria > Bacillati > Actinomycetota > Actinomycetes > Propionibacteriales > Kribbellaceae > Kribbella > Kribbella sp. NPDC051770. The sequence continues at coordinate 393,347 of NZ_JBFAYT010000002.1, forward strand.
CCCCGCTGCGGGCAGCCCACCCGATCAGTTCCCGACGTTTGTGCAGCGGCATCTGCGGCGCCAGTGGGAATTGCTGCGACGGCGTGACGACGGCCAGCGAGGCCGAGTCCGGCAGCAGCTCGATGCGAAGGCCGTCCGGACCGACCGGAGTGGGCACATGCGCCAACCCGCGTCGCTCGAGCTGGTGGGCGACCAGCGGATGAGCCGGATCCTCGACGACCGCGGACGCGCCGGCTCCGGCCGCCAGCTCGGCAAGGATGTCGAGGCCGTGCGCCAGTCCGTCGGTGATCATCAATCGCCCGGGAACGCAGCCGATCCCCCTGGTTCGGTTGAGATGTGCTGCGACCTGCTCCCTCAGCCGTGCCAGGCCCATCGCAGGAGCCGACGTCGCCGAAGGCTGGGCGTAGCTCGCTGTCTGCCAGGCCGACCGCCACTCCGACCTCGGATAGCGCTCCAGGTTCGGCACCCCAGGACTGAAGTCGATCGAACGCCGACGGGAGGCCGGGGCGGGCTCGGCGGCCCGCGGCCGCGCACCGGCCGGCTCCGCAACGAAGGTGCCCGAGCCTGGAAGGGATCGGAGGTAGCCGCGGGCGAAGAGTTCGGAGTACGCGGCGAGGACAACCGTGCGAGAGATTCCGAGGGTCTGCGCCAGTGCACGGCTGGACGGAAGTCCACAGCCGGCGCTCAGCGCCCCGGACTCGATGGCCGTGATGAGCTGGTCCACGATCTGCACACTCAGCGAGTGCGGGCTGTGCCGGTCCACGGCAACGGGTACTCGCACCACCGAAGCGACTCGCATGGTTCGGTCCGCCTTCCTTCTCCCGTCCACTGGGCAGTACGCATCCGGCAGCGCTGGTGGATCGAAGGCAACACGTCTCGAGGAGACCGGTTTCGGCGGTGACGACGGCCATAGTGGCTCTCGGCTCCCTGGCGCCTCGGCCTCTAGTCTTAGGACATCGCTCAAGGAGCCAAGGTCTTTAAAACCAGGGTTTCGCGGACGATGTTCGAAGGAGCCAAGGTCTCTAAAACCAGGGTTCCCCGGCGGCCGGGGTCTCTAAAACCGCGGTCGGACAGCACAAGGGCCTGGGTCTCTAAAACCCGGGTCCTTTGCTGTGTGTGGCGATCCGTCAACCCACAGGGAGCAGAGATGAGCAGTCGGCTCGAGCAACCCTTCGGGCAACTGGCTCCGCCGGCACCGCTGCCTGGACTGTTCACCAGAGAGTTCACCCAGGATCCGTACCCGACCTACGCCTGGCTCCGCTCGGTCCAGCCGGTCGCGGAGGTCCTGCTACCTCGCGGTGTGCCGGCGAAGCTCGTCACCAGCCATCACGCCGCTCGCCAGGCACTGGCCGACGCCCGGTTGTCGAAGAGCCCGCGGTTCCTGGCCCCCACCATCCCCCGCACTGCCGTCGGACTCCCGGACGAGTTCCGGCTGGGCCTTGGCCATCACATGGTCAATGCCGATCCACCGGACCACCGCCGACTTCGGCGGGTGGCTGGCGCGGCCTTCACTCCCCGCCGGATCGAGGTGCTCAGAAGCCGCGTCGAAGTCCTGTCCGCCGGCCTGCTCGATCTGGTCGTCGGCTCGGGGCGCGCCGACTTCATGGCCGCCTTCGCTCATCCGCTGCCGACGCTCGTCCTGTGTGAGTTGCTCGGCGTCCCCGGCGACCTGCGGGCCGAGTTCCGCGAGATCACCGATCCCCATCTGGCCGGCCATCGCGCCCGTGGCCGGGTCGGCCGGGCCGCCCGGCGGATGCGCAGATTCGTCCACGAACTGATCGCGGCCACGCGGCGGGCGCCGGGCGAGAATCTGCTGACCGACCTCGTGCTCGCCACCGGCGAGGACGAACTGACCGAGGCGGAGCTGGTCTCGACGATCTTCCTGCTGCTGATCGCCGGCCACGGAACGAGCGTCAACCTGCTCGGCAACGGCCTGCACGCGTTGCTGACCCACACCGAACAGCTCGAGCGCCTTCGGGAGACGCCGGCCCTGCTCCGGCCGGCGATCGAAGAGCTGCTGCGCTTCGACTCCCCCGTCGACGTGACGACCTGGCGGTTCGCCACCGAGTCGTTCGAGCTCGCCGGTGCGGCGATCAGGACCGGCGATCCGGTGCTGGTTTCACTCGGCGCCGCCAACCGCGATCCGGCCGCGTTCCATCAGCCGGACGAGCTTGACCTTTCCCGCGCCGACGCCAAGCACATCGCCTTCGGCCTCGGTATTCACTAGTGCCTCGGCGCCCCCCTTGCCCGGCTCCAGGCCGAAGTCGCGTTCGCCGCTGCTCTCGACCGGCTCGCGGATGTGCGACTGGAAGGCGATGCGGCCTCCCTGCGCTGGCGATCGGGCCTGCTGCGGAGGGGTTTGGAGCATCTGCCCGTCACCTTCCGGCCACCAGGAACCGGTCGATGTCCCGGGCGGTAGTAGTCGGTGGCAGTGTGGCCGGCCTCGCCTGCGGCCTGGTGCTCGCGGAGTACGGCCATGAGGTTCACATCGTCGAACAAGATCCCTGCGGCACGCGCCGATCGGTCCCCCACGCGGAGCACCCGCACCTGTTCCGGTCACCGACCCACCGCGCCCTCGAGCGCTTGGCTCCGGACGTCCTGGAGGAGATACGGACGGCCGGGGGTGAGGAGTGCAGCGTGCCGGAGACGTCTGCCGACGAACCCGGTCGGTCCACTGTGCTGCTGGTCCGACGAACGTTTCTCGAGGACGCACTGCGCCGTGCGGTGCTCCGGCGATCCGGTGTCACCTACACCAGCGGTACCGAGGTCAGCGGACTGTGCTTCGCGACCACCGCCCGTCCCCGTCGCGTCATCGGCGTGCGGACACCACGCGGCCGGCTGCTCGCCGACCTGGTGATCGCCACCGGTGGTCGTCGCGACCGGACCTTCGGCTGGCTCCGAGAAGGCGGAGCCGCGGCACCCTGGCGATTCGAGGAGTCCAGTCGCCTCACCATGTACTCGCGCTTCTACCAGCTGCGTCCGGGCGCGGTCCCGGGGCCGCTGGACGATCCGATCAGCGCCGGCGGTATCCACGACGGCTTCGCCGCCAAACTTTTGCTTGCCGGTGGCAAGGTTTTCTCGGTGAGCTTCGGCATTCTGCCCGGCGACCCGGAACTCCAGGCACTGAGAGAACCTGCCTTCTTCGCCGCTGCCGCCGGCCGGCTCCCAGCGACCGCGGCCTGGGTCGATCCGCACCGAAGCCGGCCGATCACCCCGCGACCGCTGGCGATCGGCGGCCTCCGGAACCGGCTGCTTCGCCTGGTGGCTCAGGACGGTACGCCGGTGGTCCACGGGCTGCACCTCGCCGGGGACAGCCTCTGTCTGACGAACCCCGTCTTCGCGCTGGGAGTGTCGGTCGCGTTCGAACAGGCCGTGATCATCGCCGAGGCGGTACGCCGGCACCCAGCCGACCTGGCCGCGCAGATGCTCGATGTCGACAAGGCGGTGACCGAGCGCATCGCGCCGCAGTTCGACGCCGTACTCGCGCAGGACCGCACCCGGATCGAGAGGTGGCGGGCCGCGATCGCGTCGCCGGCCGTGGCGGACGACCCGTCCGGCCCGACGAGACACCAGTTGGTGCGAGAGCTGCGAAGGGTCGCCTGACCGGCTAGCGATTCACCGGCAGCACAACTCCGGACACCACGACCTGCTCCGACGAGGCAGGGTCGTCGTCCTCGGACTCCAGGGTGACCGCGATCGCCGGGTACTTGTCGAGATCGACTCCCGACCAGAGAACGACCTTCCCGGATCCCTGCCGCAGATGGAACGTGCCGACCGACACCATTCCCTGAGCACCCTTGACCCATCCTTCGTAGTACCTCCCGGCCGGTGCGGGTGGCAGGGTCGCCGATCGCAAGGTGATCTCCACACCGCCGGACTTCTCCCGCAGGTCGGCCAGTGCCGAGGCAGTCGGTGACGTCCCCGATCCGGACAGCGCCACGGTCCGCACATCGTTGCCGTGGATCAGCCCGAGGTATCCGGCGCCGACCAACCCCAGCGCCACGGTCGCGGCGACGCTGACACTCGGCAGTCCACGCCTCCATCCGCCGGCCAGTGACGTGCACGGCCGCTGCGTCCTCTCGACCGCCCAGCCGTGCGAGCCGACGCCCAGAGCCGACTGCACCTGGACCTCCAGGGTCCACGGCACCGGCGCCCACACGTCGGCTGACCGCACCAGGCGTTCCATCGCCGGCGTCCAGGCCAACCGCCGGCCGTGCCATCTCCAGATCATCCGGGCGCCGTACTCGATCATCATCTCCACCGGCCTTTTCGCGTGATTCTTTTCATCGATCGGTGGGCCGGCTTCGCACCGCCCCGGCAGCAGTACGTCTGGTGCGCCGCGAGTGGACCTAGGACGCCAGCGGATCCCGGACGACGACAGCACCGGCGAGCTCACCCGACAGGAACTTGTTCCACATCGAGGCCCGCCGGGGCTTGCCGCTCGAGGTGTACTCGAGGGCGCTCCGGCGCACGCGCACCAGGACGAGCGGGACCTCGCTGCCGGCGACTTCACCGACTCGTTGCCGCACCGAGTCGAGGTCGGCTGCCGAGATCTCGTGGTCCGACAGCAGACAGATCGTCGGAATACCGTCCCGGGAACCCGCGAGCACAACGGTCCGCCCGGAACCGCGACCGACGGTGTCGTGCAGTGCGCTCTCGACATCCTCGACGTAGACGTTGCGGCCCCGGACCTGGAGGCTGTCCCCGATCCGGCCGAGCACGAAGAGCTCGCCCCGGTGCCGGAAACCGGCGTCACCGGTCAGCAGCTGCTCAGCTACGAACCTTGTGGAGGATCCGGGCACGTCCTGCGTGTAGCCCTGCGCCACGGACGGCGCCCGGACGGCGATCTCACCGACGACACGATCGCCGAGCGGTTGACCCGAGTCGTCGACGATCGTGACCTCGATCCCCGTCAACGGCCGGCCGCAGCTCACGTGCCAGACGAGATCGTCGGTCGCCGGTTCATCGGCCCAGCGATCCGCGGCGGTCTCGGCGACGACCGCGATCTCCGCACCCTGCCGATCGCTCCCCCGGGGAACTCCGACGGCAAGCGGAGGTTCTCCGAACCGGACGCCGGTCACTGCCAAGGTGGCCTCGGCCAGCCCGTACGCGGGTTGCATGCTCTTCCGCGTGAGACCGAACGGACCGAGAAGTTCGTAGAAAGCGTCGAGGGTGGAGCGCCGGACCCGCTCGGCACCGCTGACTGCCACGCTGACCGCCGAGAAGTCCAGGCCGGTCAGCTGTTCGGGAGACACCCGCCGTACGACGTAGTCGTAGCCGAAGTTCGGCATCACGATGACTTCCCCGAAGCCTGACCCGTAGCGTTCGAGCCAGGTCATAGGGTTCTTGATGAAATGCTCGGGCCGCATCAGGCCGTGCCGCAACTGCTGGACCAGTGGCACCAGGAAGCCACCGACCAGCCCCATGTCGTGATGCAGCGGCAACCAGCTCGTGCCGAGCGTCGCGGGCCGGCCGATCCACCGGTAGATCATGTCGATGTTCGCCTCGATGTTCTGCCAGGAGACGCGCACTCCCCTCGGTGTGGCCCTGGAGCCCGAAGTGAACTGCACCAGAGCGAGCTCAGCCGCTGCCTGGGGCGAGAAGTCGGCTGCGGCGGACAGGTCCACCTCGATCACCGCGGCCGGCCGGCCACTTCGCCGTACGGCCTCGGTGGCCAGCTCCGCGAGCTCGGGATCGGTGACCACCAGGCGGGCGTCCGAGGCAGAGATCACTCTGGCCGCGCCTTCGAGCCAGCGCTCGGCGTATCCGGTCGCCAGTGGTGGAGCGAGCGGGCACGGTGTTCCGCCCGCAGCGAGGGCCGCGAAGAACGACACGGCGAACGCCGGACCTGTTCGGTGCAGGACCACCACGCGGTCGTCGCGACCGACTCCTTCAGAGCGAAGCCGGGCGGCGTTGCCGTTCGTACAGGCCGCCAGCTCCGGCAGCGAACATGGTTGCCAGGTCCCCCGATCGTCGAGGAAGTCGAACTGCCCGGCCGGCGACTCCAGCCAGTCCAGCAGGCCGGTTCTGTTGCTTCCCATCCGCTTCTCCAGATCTCTGCGTCGGTGGTCCCTACGGATGGTGCCTGCCGTCCACCCACGGTCCCGAGTAGGGAAGTCCCCCAAGTTTCGGCGGCCGGCCCGAACGGTGATCCGCACGGCAGGACCAGGCCGTACTGCTGGATGACCCCACCGGTAGCGCGGTAGCCGAGAGGAGAGCGACCATGCAGCACGACGCAACGACGGCACCGACCGATCTGACCAGGCGGTACGACGAGCTTCTCGGGGACCCTGTGCTGGCCGAGGGAGTGCAGCGCGTCCGCACCTCCACCGGGCAGCTGTCGATCGAGGTCGCCGGTGGACGGACGGAGGCGAGAGCCTGGCGGGACGCGGTGCACGGCCTGCTTCGCCCGCCCTGGACAGATCGGTACGGCCGACGTCACTGGTTGGTCATCGGGCGGCAGATCGTCGTCGACGTGATCGCGGGCGAAGTCGCTCGCTCCTGATCCGATCCTGCTCGCGCGTTCGTACTGGTTCTTGTACCTGAGGGATCAGCCAAGAACTGGCGGTGTTCGAACGATGCTAGTGGGGCCCAGTACCAGCAGACACCGCCGGCGCCTGGTCGGCCGGGACGCCGAGTTCAACAGCTGGGACGTGGTGCTCCGGCGACCCGATCGTTCACCTCGCACCTTGGTCGTCACCGGTGATCCGGGGCTCGGCAAGTCCAGGCTTCTCACCGAGCTCCGCGACCATGCCACCGACCTCGGCCACACGGCGCTGACGGCACAGGGCCGGCAGGTCGGCGAGCCCCGGCCGTTCGCGACCTTGGCGGCGGCGCTGGATCCCTTCGTCGCGCGACATCGTGACACCACCGGCGTGGGCAGCATCCTGGACGAGTTCGCTTCCGAGCTCCGGCCACTCGTACCGTCCTCGGCACCCGGTACCGCCAGCCTGGCTGCACCGACGACACAGCGCCGGGTGACCGCGACCCGGATGCTCCTCGAGGCGCTGACCGAGCACACTCCCCTTGCCGTGCTGATCGACGATCTCCACTGGGCCGACGAGGAGAGCCTCGACCTCCTGGGCCAGGTGTGCCGGCGCCCTCCCACCGGTGTCGCCTTCGGCCTTGCCTACCGCCCGCGACAAACGCCCGGTTCCTTCACCGCGGTGGTCGACGCCATGCTGGTGGCCGGCGATGCAATCAGTCATCTGCTGTCCCCGCTCTCCATCGGCGATGCCCGCAAACTGCTGGCCGGCGAGATTCAGGAACTCGATCTGCATCGCCTGCACGCCCTCACCGGCGGCGTCCCGCAATACCTGCTCGCCCTTCCGGCCGGCATCTCCGCGCCGTTGCAAGCGGAGCTGGCACCTTTGAACGAGCCGGCCCTGCTGGTGGCGCAAGCAGCCGCGGTGCTGGGCCCGGACTTCGATCCGGCACTGATTCCTGCCCTGACCGAGCTCCCCTCCGGCGAGGTGGTCGAGGCACTGGACGATCTGGAGCGGCGAGACATCCTGCGCTTCTCCGAAACACCGGGGCGGCTCGCGTTTCGGCATCCCCTGGTCCGGGACGCGGTGTATCAGACGTCCGGCGGGGGGTGGCGCCGGTTGGCCCATCTCCGGGCCGCACACGCCCTTCGCGCCGGACAGCTGCCGGCCGAGTCGTGGGCTCACCATGTCGAGCAATCAGCGACCGTGGGCGACCACGAAGCCATCGATGTACTGACGCGCGCCGGTGCCTCGGTCCGGTGGACCTCGCCGGGCTCGGCGGCCCATTGGTATCGCACCGCGCTGCGGCTGCTGCCCGACGACCCCGCAGACAACTCACGCCGGGCGGAGCTGATGGTCGCGGAGGCAGAGGCAGGCCTCGACGCCGGTGGGCTGCACCAGAGCAGGGAGGTGTTCCTCAACACTCTCCATCTGCTGCGAGCCGACGGGCCCTCGGTACTGCGCTCGAGAGCCGGCATCGGCGCTGCGAAGGCCGCCGAGTACGGCGGACGCTACGACGAGGCCGACGCGATCCTGAGCGTCGATCTCGACGCCTGCCCCACCCGCACGGACGCGACGGCCGCAAGGCTCGTCCAGCAGCGTGCGCTGGCCCGGTGGTTTCTGGGTGACCGCATGGGTGCGCGAGAAGATGCCGAGCGGCTCCTCGCCCCGACGATGCCGTCGCTGCCCTCGGTGGCCGGAGTGGTCTCCAGATGTGTCGCGGCGTACGTGCTCGTCCTCGACGGTGAACTCTCCGAAGGGTCGCATCATGCGGAGCTGGCCGGCCAGGCCCTCGATCTGTTGCCCGACGCAGCGCTGCTCGAGGAACTCTTCGCGGTCGCCTGGTGCACCTGGGCCCTGCAGGCCGCAGGCACCGCTGACTCGGCGATCTCCCGTCACCTTCGCGCGATCGCCCTGGCGCGCCGGTCCGAGCAGGTACTCGCGCTGGCCCTCCTGCTGACCGTTCAGGGCAACGCGTTTCGCAGCCTCGGCCGGTTGGCGGAGGCGCGGCGAGCGCTCCTGGAGGCCTATGAGCTTGCGCGACTGCTGAACTCCGACCATTTGGTGTCGCTCGCCGCGATGTTTCTCGTGGAGGTCGCGGTGCTTCAAGGCGACAGTTCCGAGACGGCGCGGTATGCCGAGGTTGTCGCGGCCAAAGATCACGGCCGCAGCAACTGGGTGACGGCGTGCTGTGCCGGCGCCAACGGCCGCATCCTGCTCGACGCGGGTGACCCGCAATCGTGCCTCGACACTGTGATGAGCGGTTGTGGTGGACCGGAGCTACCCCGGATGGATCCGGCCGGGCGGTCCGCCACCTTCGAACTCCTGGTCCGTGCCGCACTGACGCGGCGAGATCGCAGCCTGGCACGGCGACTGGCAACCGCGGCCGCCAAGGCCGGCCGCGAGACCAGCGGATCAGCTGCCGCCTACTCGGCGCTCGCTGAGAGCAGGGTGCTGCTTGACCTCGGCAACAACACGACCGCATCCGAGCGCGCCTCCAGCGCCGAGCAGCTCTTCGCAGCGATGAGCATGCCGATCGAGGCAGGGCTGGCCAGGGTTGTCCTCAGCAGAGCGCTTCGGGCCGACGGCAGGCGGGCCTCCGCCGTCAGTGAACTTCGTGCTGCCCATCACGCGTTCACCGCGGCCGGCGCTGCCCGCCTGGAGGAGGGGGCGTCGCGCGAGCTGCGGCGTCATGGTGTTCATCTGGCCCCCGTCTCGACCAAGGATCAGCCGGCGGATCGCCTCGGCAGCCTGAGTCGCCGCGAGCACGAAGTGGCCGAGCACGTCGCCCGGGGGCTGACCAACCGCGAGATCGCGACCGTCATGTTCTTGAGCGAGAAGACGGTGGAGCGCCACCTGAGCTCGATCTTCACCAAGCTCAACGTCCGGTCACGGGTGCGGCTGGCAACCTTCCTGTACGGCTCCGAGGAGACCGCTCCGCCGAAGTCCTGTCTGCCGTAGGTGGGCCGGACGCAGCCAACCGGCCATCGGGTTCGTCAGGCCGTACGCGCAGGCTCCGGGCCACGGATCTTCGCGAGGATCATCCGGCCGACGTCTCCAGCAGCCCGATGTCCGTCGCTCGCCTGACCGCGTCCCGACGCGTTCCCGCGCCGAGCCGGTTCAGGATCGCCGAAACGTGGTGGTCGACGGTCCGGGCCGAAACGACAAGCCGGGCAGCGATCTCCGCGTTCGTCAGCCCGGTCCCCAGCAGCCGCAGTACCTCGACCTGCCGGCGCGTCAAACTGCTCCCGCCGGAGCCGCCGACCGGCCGGGCCGGAATGCTGGCGATCCGCAGCCTCCGCAGCTGACGGCGAAGATCGTCCGCGGGCGCCGTCGCTCCCAAGGTGTCGAGAATGCCGAGCGCCTGCAGCGCGTCGCCCACCGATCCGGAGGATGCCAGGGCGGCCGCACGTTCGTACGGATCCAGGGAGGCACCCGGCCGCGCGGCGACGGACTCCGATGACTTCACGTCAACACCGGCCAGCCCGAGCAGCCGATGGATCTGGTCGAAACTCTCGAGCAGACCAGCCGGTATGTCGTACTGCGCGAGCTGGTCGTGGATTTCCTGGGCCACGTCCGCGCGGCCCGCGACCCATGCCCATTCGGCGTAGGCCACCCCGCCGTACAGGATGCCGACCAACGACTGCTGGCTCCAGGCTTGGTCCCACGTCGTGCTGGCCGACTCGTAGGCATCCTGCATCCTGCCCGTACGCAGCCGGAGTCTGGCGGCGATCGGCCGGCTGTAGACGGCCAGCATCCCAGGATCCGGCGTAGAGCCCAGCAGGGTCTGCAACCGGCGCTCGGCGTCGTTCCAGTTGCCCCGACGAAGACTGCAGTGGATCTCGTGAACCTCCAGCCCGAAGGCGTGTGACCAGAATCCGTGATCCTGGGTGAACCGCGCTCCTGCTTCGAGCAAGCTCACGAGCTCGTCGGTCCTGTTGTGCCGGAACAGGACCTCCGCCAGATTCGTGTACGCCCGCGCCGCAGCCTCGTGACGGCCACTGTCCAGGGCACCCGCGAGCGCGTCCCGAAGATGGGCGAGGCCACCTTCGTCGCCGGTATCCGTCAGGGCGACACCCAGATAGTTCGAGCACAGCGATGCGAGATCCGGCCGGTCTGCCCGAACAGCGGCGGCACGAGCTTCGGGCAGCAGTGCGATCGCATCGTCCAGCAGCCCGGTCTGCACCAGGATCATGCTGCGGTACGTCATCGTCGCCGCCCGCGCTTCAGCGGAGTTGCACCGCCCGGCAAGCTCCTCGGCGCGCTCGATCGTCGAGCGTGCGGTGGCCGTCTGACCGGCCATGTACAGATGGCGGGACAGCCGCAGAAGTGTCTCGATCCACGGCACCACCGCACCGATCCGTTCGCGCACACCGACCGCGCGCCGGGCTGCTCCGACCGCGTCGTCGAACCTGAGCGCGAGATGGAGCTCCCACCCGTAGTCGTCGAGAAGGTCCGCCTGCTCACCGGCCTCCAGGGTGTCGACGAGCGGCACGACGGCCTCGAAGCAGATCAGAGCCTGCCGGTGCGATCCCGCCCGTGCTGCCTGCCTCGCCGCCCCTGGAGCGAACCGGACGATGGTCCGCGCGTCGAAGCCCTGGACGGCATGGTGCACTACAGCGGCACTGTCGGGTTCGGCGCCGGCGAGCAGGGTCGTGACCACGGCCCGATGCATCGCGATCCGGCGGATCCGCGGGATCGCCTCTTCGATCGCCCGCCGGGCGATCTCGTGGCGGAACCGCACCGTGCCCGAACTCAGCTCGAGCAGGCCGTGGGCCTCGGCCGCGGCGAGGCCGGTGAACCCGTTTCCGAGCAGCCGCTCGGCGAAGTCGAGGTCGACCGGCCAGGGCACGACGGAGAGCTTCTCGACCGCCTCGCGGTCCCTCGGATCGAGGGCCGTCGCGCGCCCGAGGACCGCGTCCACGACCGTCAGCGGGGGACGGTCGTCACCCGGAGCATCGAGGAGTTCGGTCAGGTAGAACGGATTGCCGGCCGAGAGCAGGTGCAACTGGTCCGGGTCTCGCTCGGAGCCCGCAACCAGAGTACGAACGCCGGTCAGGGACAGCGGCTGGAGGACCACGCGCTCCACCGACGCACCGTTGAGCGCGGCTTGCAGCGTTCGCAGCGGCCGACGCGTCTCCGGGCCGTCCGACCTGATCGTGATGACGAGCAGAACGTTGATCTGGGCGAGCCGCCGCACCAGGTACCTGACGACGTCGATCGACACGTCGTCGGCCCAGTGCATGTCCTCGATGATCATCACCGTCGCACGTTCGCCGCTCAGGTCGGCAAGGATCGCGGACAGCATCGCGTCCGGATCGCCGAGGTGGGTGAGCGTTCGCCTGCTGTCACCACTGTCGCGGAATGCCTCGCGCAAAGGGCCAAGAGCGGCAGGCGCCAGCAGGTCGTCGCAGTTGCCACGCAGAAGCCGGACGTCGGTGTCCAGCCGCGCAGCGAAGGCGTTGACGACCGCGGTCTTGCCGATGCCCGCCTCACCGCTCAGCATCACCACGCCACTGTGGCCGGCCCGGAGGCGCTGAACGGCTGAGGTCAACCGACCAAGGACGCCGTCCCGCTCGACAAGTACGGACCTCGCCGTCCCGGCACCCGACATCCCCGATTCACCTCCAACTGGCGCGTCCGGAGCAGCTGGCCTGTACCGGAGCTCACTTCGACATTACCCAGAGGGAAATGAGTACACTAAGAACTACCTCAAATGGATGATGCGGTCAAGCGGCTGCCCACGTCGGCCTGCCGTCGGATCACACCTAGGTAGCGGCCGGCGGGCAAAAATAGGCACCTACGCCTATGGTTCGCGCTGTGTCCCGGACGCCAGGGTGGCCTCATGAACGCCGTACCGGCCGAGGTCAGCACCGTCCTGACGGCCTACGTCACCGCCGAATTGACCACCGTGTCCGGACAGGACCAGCCGGTGTCGGTCCCGGTGCTTCCGATCTGGCAGTCCAGACACCAGCGCGTCATGGTCACGACCGGCATCGGAATGCCGCACAAGATCTACAACATCCGCCGGACGCCCAAGGTGTCGCTGCTCTACTCGGATCCGACTGGTAGCGGAATCGACGGCAACCCTGTCGTCCTCGTCCAGGGCGACGCCACGGCGTCCGCGATCACGGTCTGGGACGACGAACTGGCCGAGTGGTACTCGGCGGCCTGGTCCAAGCAGACCAAAGGGATCGGAACAGATCCCCTCACCCGCAGGTACATGTCCTGGTACTACCAACGCGTCAAGATCCATGTCGTACCCCAACGGATCCGCTGGTGGCCGGACGGGGACATGACATCCAACCCGAAGGTGGTGCGGCTGTGAGCCTCGGACGTGAGATCGACCAGGCCATCACCACCTTCGAGCACGGCGCCGTTCTCGCACTGATCGAGTCCGATGGTTATCCCGCGGCGTTCCGATGCCGGCCGGAACCGGCCGCTGATGGCCGGACGCTGCGGATCGAGCGTCCTGTTTGGCTCGGCTTCACGACCGGATCTGCTTGCCTGATGGCGCACAGCCACGACAAGCGCGGCTGGAACCTCCGGGTCCTGATCGCCAAGGGGACAACGTATTCCGGCACTACGAGCATCGGCTTCTCACCGGCACACTCGCGCTGGATCATGAGGAACGGCGGCAACCCGGTCGTCGCGATGCGCACCCTCCTTCGATCACTCGCCAAGTCGCGGTCGGACGCCGAGGTGTATCTGCGCCGCACCGGCGAGAGGCCGGCACCCGTTCCCTGGCGCACCATCATCGCCGCGAAGAAGCGGGCGCGGTCGACCTAGCCGGGCCTGACGAACCGCTGCCGCGGACGCGGTCGTACAGCCGGTCAGGACCGACACCGGAGGAGCGACGGAACATGACGGCACTGCGCGTTGAGACACCACGGGCTCGCTCGCTGGTCGCTCGCGACTTCCCGTTCCGGATCTGTGCCCTGTGTGGATTCCCGATCACCCACGACGACCTGGCTGGCTCCGATCTGCAGCCGCTTCACGGTGGAACCTGTACGAAGCAGCCGGCGCCAGGGCAGGTCGTCGACAAGCCCCGGCGAACGCGGTCAGTGCCGAACGAGACGTTCTGAGCGTCAGCCTTTCGCGGCAGGGGGCCAGCGGAGGTCGTCGACGGAGCGTCGGTCGCGCAGCGGGCCCCGCCCGGCGAGCGAGGCGCCGACAGCGGCGATCGTCAGCACCTCCCAGTGGTCCGGAACCTCCAGCTCGGCAGTCAGCGCCTGCTTGTCAAAGGCCCGGAACTGGCGTACGGCCAGGCCCATCGCCGTTGCCTGGACCGACAGGTGAGCCACGGCCTGGCCCAGGTCGTAGACCGAGAACTCCGAGTACTCCCAGTCGGTACCTTCGACGTACCGGTGGCAGAGGTTGACGATCAGCGCGCCGGCATCAGGTGCCCACGCGCCCGCGCTCGGCGCCAGGTGCTTGACGATGCGACGGTGCAGATCATCACCGCGGCGGGCGAGAACGAACGACCAAGGCTGTGAGTTGCCCGCCGATGGCGCCCAGCGCGCCGCCTCCAGAAGCGCGTTCAGCACGTCGTCCGGCAGGTCCACCCATCGATCGAACGACCGCGGGCTCCACCGCTGCCGCAGTACCGGATGGATGTCGGGCTGGACCTGCTGCATGTCTTCTCCTCGATGCAGGACTCGTGGCCGGCCCCCTGAGTCCGCGGGGCCGGCCACGAGTTTGCGGATCACGCGGGCTTGATGAAGAACCGCTGGCTCGCGCCGAGCTTGAACTTCTGCTGCTTGGGCAGCTGGTTGACCGTCGGGGTCACGCCCGCGTCGACGTACAGGCCGCTCCATTTGCTGCGCAGGGTCAATGTCTTCGGCCGGGCCGGGTCCTTGTTCTCGATCATCCAGCGCTGCGACGGCGTACCATCGAACGGCTTGATCACCAGGGGCGCGCCCGGCGCCGTCGAGTCGCCCGAGATGTCCAAGCAGCTGAGGCTGAGCGGACCGTTGCCGGCCGAAGCGCTCTTGCTGCACAGCGCGTAAGCGCCGTCGCTCATCTTCAGCGGAAGGAAACGCTGGGTGTCCAGCACGGGCGACGTCGGCAGTGCCTTCCCGAGAAAGACGTTCGCGCTGCCGTTGAATGCCTTGTTGGCCGTGATCATCAGCAACTGGTTGGCGTCGGAGCGGATGCCGACCTCGGCGATCGGGAGATCCTCGGCCTGTGCCGCGAGCGGGCCGGCAACCGCGACGCCCGTCGCCGCGACCGCGGTGACAGCAACACCGAGCACGCGGCGGGTGACGTTCTTCATCTTTACTCCTTGCAGGTTTCGTTCGGTTCGACTCTCTGCCAAGGAGTACGCCGTCACCCGCGCGCCGGTTCTCAGCGCGACATGGTCACAGCGGCACATCTTCGCGAAGGTGCGCGAGCCGCTCCGCGAGACGACGCTGGGCGCGCGCGGTCCGGCTCTTGACCGTGCCGAGGGCGATGCCGAGCCGCTGCGCGACCTCGGACTGGGACATGCCCTCGTGGTAGGCCAGACGCAGCACGTCGCGCTCGTCGGCCGGCAGTTCGTCAAGCGCGCGCCGGACCTGCCAGATCCGCCACGTCTCGTCCATCGTCACGCCCTCCACCGAGATGACGCGGTCGAGATGCTCCGGCTCGAGCGGCAGCGTCTCCGAGGACCGGCGCTCCCGCCGGTACACATCGATCGCCGCCCTGCGGGTGATCGCGTACAACCACGGCTGCAGCTCACGACTGACATCGAACCGGTCCGCCGCCTGCCAGGCCTGGACGAAGGCGCGTTGCACCGCGTCAGCGGCCAGATCACGGCGCCCGAGCAGCTTGAGTGCGATGACGAACATCGGCGCCGAGTACTTGCGGTACATCTCGTGGAGGGCCGATGAGTCGCCACGCCGAAAGCGTTCGGCAAGGGTTGCCTCGGCCGCGAAGTACTCAGCCATCAGTTGCCCTCGTCCACCAACCGGCGCGGCGGTGCTGTGGTCTGCGCCTTCTGAACATGTCCCCGCTCCTCCTCGATCGAGCTCCCAACTCCGTCGACGATGCGACATTCCGGCGGTGGGCAGCATCGGCAACTGATTGCCTATTTCCGGGTGCGAACGGATACCTAGACGCGTCGTGATGCCTAGGCACTGCGAACTGAGCCCTGCTGCCGCACGGGCAGCAGGGCTCAGTGAGAACGGGGTCAGCGCGGGCCGCGAGGCACCGCTCCGGACAGCACCACGCGTCCCGAGGACGCGGCGCCTCCACCTTCGGGCTGCACGGTCACGGTCATGGTCGGATAGGCCACCATGTCGACACCGGACCACAGAACGACGCGGTCGGGTCCACCGCGAAGATGGAAGGTGCCGATCGGCACCAGTCCCTTCTCGCCCTTGACCCAGGCCTCGTAGTACGTGCCGGGCGCGGCGCCTTCGAGGCCACTCGTCCGGAGCGTGATCTCGAAACCACTGGGTGTTTCCCGCAGCTCCGCCGTTCCTTTGGCACCCGTCGCCAGCGCCGTACCGGAGAGCGCGAAGGTCTGCGTCTCCGGTTGCCCGGCCGTGATCACCAGACCGGTGGCGGCCGCGATCACTGCTGCCGCCGCGGCAGCCAGCACGGCGAGGCGCCGCCGTGGCCGGGTAGCGCGCTGTCGAAGCGATCGGGAGACCCTGAACGGCACGACGCTCGCTGGCTCCGACTCAGCTACCCGGCTGACCGCGAGGCACCGATCCTTCAGCTCGGCCGGCACTTCGGCCCACATCTGCGGCAGCAAGAGCAGTGACTCGAGTTCTCGAGCATCGCCTCCCAGCGAGGAGGCATCCGGCCATCGCTGTCCTGCCACCGAGTCTTGAGATTGCTCGTCCCTCATCGTCTTCCCAGCCTCCGTCCACCGTCGCTGTCACCCAGCACTACGCGGCCCAGTGCGGTGACGGTTCGCAGTCGACTGCTCCGGTCACCGGACCGGCCGGCCGTCCGGGCCGATCGCGCGCCAGGTGCCTTTGAGGCCGTCACCTCCGACGTCACCCGGCGATGTGTCACCGTCGAACCGGTAGAGCGGCCATCCTCCGAGCGTCACCTGTCGTCGTCCGTCCGCCCGCCGCACAACCCCCAGACGTGCGGAGTCGACTCCAGGTCCGGCGGCCGGTTTCGCCTGGCCGGCCGGTGCGTACAGCGGCTCCCAGGCGGTGAGGCACTTGCTGCTCAGACAGACCGAGCGTGGTGGATCGTTGCTGTCGAGTACCGACAGGTAGAGCGTGCGACCTTCCCTGTCGACCGCCGTAGGACCGAGGGCGGTCGTCGCGGCGGCGACATCTCCCACTGCCGGCGTCGGCGTCGGCGTACTGACCTCGACAGGTGACGGGATGGAGGGCGATGCGGACTTCGGGGGCGGGCTCACGGTCACCGCGGGACTTGTGACGACCTGACCGACGACAGGACTAAAACAGGTCACCGCCGCCGTGGCTGCGGCGACCCAGATCGTGGTCGGCAGGTTCTTCATCCAGGGCATCAGGAGTCACGCCCGGAAGATGGAGCCGCCACGCAGCTCGACGGCCACCGGAGCAAGCGGGTTCTTCGCCGGCCCGCCGACCGGAGCGCCGGTCGCGACGTCGAACTTGCTTCCGTGGCAGGGGCAATTGATGGTGCCCTGCTCGACGGAGGCGACCAGGCAGCCTCGATGCGTGCAGACCGCGGAGAACGCGCGCGGGGTGCCCTCGGCGTCGCGGGTGACCACCACCTTCTCGTCCTTGACGATCAGCCCGCCCCGAGGTGCGATGTCGTCCACCGAGGCGAGCGGCTTCGGCCCGTTTCCCGGGGGCTGATCGGTCGGCGCGGGCTGTGGGTCACCGCCGATCGGGGCAGGTTCTGCTGGTGCCGCCGGAGCACTGGCAGGTTGCTCGACCACACAGCCGGTCAGGGCGGCGCCGACCGCCAGCGACCCGGTCAGCAGGACTGAGCGGCGATGCAGGGATCGACCAGGCGTCGTCGTCATCGGTGACTCCTCTTGGTAGGTGACATCATCGGAGCGGAACGCCGGGCTGGGTGAAGTACCACAACGACGCGGTGGCCCACGCCCCGACGAGTAGTGCGAACAGCAGGCCACCGGCGACCGGGAGCAGCCAGCCAGGGAGCCGTTTGGTGCGCAGGGCAAGCATCTTGCTGGCGAAGACTCCGTAGAACGCGCAGCCGAAGACCGAGTGAAGAAGGGTTCGCGGCGACTCGGTGGCGAATCCCAGACTCCACAGGCAGTGGTAGGCGACGGGCAGCGTGAGCACGAAGGCCAGCGAGCCACACCACCGATGAGCCTGCGCGAGGAAGTGTGGCGCTTCCCGGCGTACCGGGAGACGGCCCCACATCCAGGCGGCGGACAGCAGCTGCCCCACGCCGAGGAGCACGCCCGCGGTCGCAAGCCACGCCTTCATCGGCGCCATCCCGGTGAAGCCGATGACCAGTGCGAGCGGCCGGCCGGTCGGCTGATGTGACCGTCCGTAGGTCCCGAGGGCGACCGCAACCAACGCTCCGACCAGCGCCACGCCCAGCAAGGCGGCCGCCGCCCGGTCGCGTGGTTTCTGATGACCCGGCCGGCCCGCTCGCCCCTTCGGTCGCACCGGGGCCTTGATCTCGTCCATCCTCGATCCGTCCCTCGTCGTTGTCTCGCGCGGCAGTACGCACGACGCGCCGTGACCGGTTCGTGCCGAGAACCGATGGGATCCCGTGATCCGTAGAGCTGGATGACCGGATGCCGGTTGTTCCGACCGCGCGTCACCCCAAGGCGCTGCCCGTCGCTCGACGTGCGGTAGCCACGTCATGGAGACAGCGATGAGATACGCACCCCTACTGGTGATCAGTTGTGCAGTACTGGGCCTCACGGCCTGCAACACTTCGAGCGACACCAGCTCCGGATCGCCGGAAAGCCCACCACCGACGGCGATCGAGGTGCCGTCGGCAACCACTGCGGCACCGGAGGCGTCGACCGATCCGGTCCCCACCCCGACGGTCACACCGGGCCCGATCCAGCTGGCTGTCCGCCATGTGACGGTGCAGGGTGTGGAGGCTGACATCGTCACGATCAACGGCTGGACGGCGTACCGCTTCGAGGCCGACGGCAACAAGCCGTCGAAGGTCAACTGCGGATTCGACTGCCTGATCACCTGGCCCCCCGCACTGACCGACGGCAGCAAGGTCGAGGTCTCCGGTATCGATCCGTCGCTGGTCGGCACCGTCGGCCGTCCCGATCGCACCGACTACACCCAGGTCACGCTCGGAGGCTGGCCGCTGTACAAGTTCCAGGACGACAAGGTCCCGACCGACCTGAAGGGTGAGGGCGTGGGCGGGAACTGGTCGGTCATCAAGGCCGACGGCAAGCCGGTGATCAAGAAGGCCGCTCAGTAGAGCGGGCCTGACGCCAACGCCACGCTCCGGGACACCGCCGATCGGTGTCCCGGAGCTGCTGTGGGGGCCGTTGCCCCGGTCGTCAGAGGGCTGCGGTCAGACCGTCCGTCCGGTTGACACAGACGAGCCTGTACAGGTCCTCCGCTGTGATGACACCCATCAGGTCCGGATCCCCGATCAGCGTGGTGCTGCAGCGCTGCTCGATCAGGACCAGAAGCTCGAGCATCTCGAGCGAGTCCAGACCCAGCTGGGCGATCGCCGTCGCGGCGTGGACATCGAGGGTCTGTGACTTCACCCGCTCGACGACGGAGGCCATCTCGGTCAGGAAGTCATCGAGTGCGAGGTCGCCGGTGTGGGGTTCCATGCGAGCACCCTAGCGAGCGAAACCTCTGAAAACATGAGGGATTCTCCTCACCTCCTCCCCCGGCACTGATCACCCGGCGGTGTGCCCGTCCTTCAGCGCCTCGAACCGCTTCTCCCAGGCGTCGTGCGCGTTCTTCGCGTCCTGGATGAACGAACTGCGGGCGATCGCGCGCAGCAGCAGGTTGTTCAGAAGTGAGTACGGGAACGTCAGCGGCCGCACGACATCGACGAACAGGACCACCCGATCCTCTCCGGTCTTGTTCCAGGCCTCGTGCGGATAGGTGTCGTCGAACACCAGGCTGCTGCCCTCCTGCCAGTGGGCGGTGATGCCACCGACGCGGATACCGCACGCTGATGCGGGCTCGGGAATCTTCAGCCCGAGGTGATACCGCACCACTCCCTTGTACGGACCACGGTGTTCCGGCAGGTGTTTGCCAGGGCCGAGGATGGAGAAGAAGGCGGTCTCCAGCCCCGGCACTTCGTCGAGCAGGGCCGCGGTGCGCGGACACAGCTCCCGGTTCTTGTCCATCTGAAGTCCGTAGCCGGCGAAGAAGAACGTCTTCCAGTTGTCGTCGTCGGACAGCTTTCGCTGCCGGGCCGAGATGTCCTGGAAGTTCGGCAGGGCGCTGCGATGGACCAGGAGGTCGTCGAGCTCGGCACGAATCTCGGTCCAGTGCTGCTCGAGACGGGGAACCCAGGCAAAGACGTCGGCGGAGAAGAACGGCTGGTCGCCGATCGGCGACCTGCTGCCCATCCGCGTCTCGAGCCACCTGACCGATGCTCGCAGTGATGCTTCGAGAAGCCGCGAGAGCATGAGTCAGCCCCCCGGAATGAGACGCCAGAACTGATGCTTGCCGCCGCCCCAGGGTCCGAACTGCTCGTCCTGGACCAGCGATGCGTTGTTCGCCGTACTGGCGTCCTTGATCGTGACGTAGTAGAGACTCGCCTGGTTCTGGACGCTGTACGCATGGGCGAACCAGGGATCGAAGTCCGTCCGGTAGACCCAGACCTGGCTGAGGCTGCCGTTGCACGGAGACTGGACCAGGTCGGCACCTCGGGTCATCACCCCCAGGGGACCGCTCTTGTCGACATCCAGGCAGAGGCCGCTCGCCCGGTTGATGAAGTTGACCTGCCCGGACGGTCTACCGACCGCCGGGACCGACTCCCACTGCTGGGCGGTAGAACCGTCGGCGACGCTGTCGACGATCTTTCCGCCGGCACCTCCGGTAGCGGTCCACACTCTGTTGGTCTGTTCGCCGAGCGCTTGCGCCCGGTAGTAGGCCTGTGTCGCCGCGGCTGTGAGTGGCATACCGAGTCCGGACAACATCGCCAGTCCGGCGAGCGCGAGACGTCTTCCACGAGTTCGGGTCATGTGACATCCATCCGTTGATGATCGGCCGATGCTTCAGGCAACTTTCGGCCTGTGCAGGCACTCATCCTGATCGGCAATCACCATCGGGCCTATGCGGGTAATCCCTCAGATGTCCGACTCCCGCCGCCCCATGCTCAGCTGGATCGGCTGCTGGTACCGGTCGAACAGGTAGTACGGGCGGGCCGCGCGCAGGAAGGACAGCGGGCCGTCGAACCCTCGCGCACGTGTCATCGGCAAGAAGTCGGCGGCCCCGACACCCCACCGTTGCCGGAACCAGGCGATGACGCGCTGAGGGTCCAGCTCCTGATCTGGCGTTGGGTTCCGGGACCGCTGTGCCTCGTTCAGTAGCAGGTACGAGTTCGCGGCTGAGCGTACGGCGCTCGACGCTGCCTCACGGTCCATCGGGTCCGTCCGCAGGCGCGCGCGTTCGCCGTACAGGGCGCGCGCGGCAGCCCTCGCGATCTGGACCTGCGCGGGCAGATCACGTTCCACGCCGAGCAGCCAGGACGAATAGGCGGAGGGAGCTGCCGTGACGTCGATGAGGTGAGTGTCCGCAACGAAGCGAAGAGCTGCTGCCATCGTCTCGGACGGGCCTGCGGCAAAGGTGTGCTGCCCTCGCCGGGCCATGTCCTCGAGCGCCGTCGCTTCATGGAAGGCCGGGTAGTCGGTCGCGAAGAGCCGGCACAGCCGAAGCCATTCGGGCTCGGGCCGCAGCCGCTGCAGGAACATCGCGGTCTCGCGGAACGCCCACTCCGACGGTTCTTCGCGCGCCAGATCTAGCGTGCCGTCCACGGCTCTGGCCAGAATCGTCGAGGCATCGGCCTGCTTGACATCGACAGCGCCGCTCACCACGAAGGCGTACAGGCTCGCCAACTGGTCCGGGTCGAAGGTGGTCGTTCGTACGCCGTCGATGATCGCCGGCCAACGCCGGTACGAGAAATGCAGTGCCTTTGCTGCCCGCACGACCGACCGCCCCAGGTCCTCGTCGCAGATCCCCGCATCAACGGCGCGGCGGACCGTGTGCCGGATGGACACGAGCGCCTCAGTGAGCTGACGATGCCCGTTCTCGGCGTCGGCGTGCAGTACGGCGACCTCGTCGTCGCCGACCAGCGTTCCGTCCCGGTACGCGTCGAAGACGGAGCCGTGCCCCACCATGCCGTAGTCGTGGAGCTCAGCGGCCCGGAGCGCCCCCAGCGATGCTCCCCCGTGCACCCGCACGCCGCGGCTGAGCAGGTAGAGGATCTCTTTGTGCCGAACCGCGGGCTTCTGGTGGAAGTAGCCGTCGATGAGGACGACAACGTCCCCCGGCGACGCGCCCAGGTCGAGCAGGTCGCCTGCCTCGGCCGGAGGCAGGACCACGCAGCGCCGGCCGGGCGTCTCGGCGCGCGGTACGCCGGCCGGTCCCGCGGACGGCCCGACGAAGACGTAGGTCGTGGTCAAGCCGCTCGCGACCTTCCCATGCTCAGTCCCGGACCCACGACCCGGACGACCGGGATTCCCACCTCAGGGCGGGAGAGATCGACGACGATCGGGGAGTGTCCGGTTCTCACCGCGATCAACCACGCCGCAGCGCGGACGTCGTCCTCGATCGCCGAACGGCAGGTCGTGGCGATGTCGGCGAAGCGGACACCGGTCCGAACCGATTCCGGCGGCCAGGGAGGACGGCGACTGCTGCTGGTCAGCCGGACGTCCCGGTACACCGTGCCGGGCAGGTCGTCGCGCGCGCCGGACACCGCGGTCAGACGCGACTGCGCGGCCTCGGTCAGTGCCCTCGCGAGCGCGACGTCACGATCGAAATGGCAGCCGAAGCCGTCGAACACACAGGGGAAGTCCGCAGACCAGATCGAGGCTGCGAAGCAGGCGATCCCGTCCGATCCGCAATCGGTGACGCGCAGGTGCACGTCCGCGGAGAGCAGCAGGTCGACGAGGGCCCGGCTACAGACGTCTGCGATGCTGTCGAGATTCACCCGTCCGTAGTCCAGGGACGACTTGCCGGCCGCCACCGTCAGGTCGCGTTCGAGGATCTCGAGCAGGCCGTGCAGGGTGGCCTCGTCAGCGGTGTTTCCACTGGCCAGGCCATTGCTGGAGCGGACGAAGAGCGGCGCTGACAGCTGGTCGGGCGGTACGTCGTCGAGCATGACGTACTCGAGCGGTACGACCGTTCGGGTACGGGTCAGCACGTCCTCGCCCTCGATCCACGGGATCCGCAGACCGTCGGTGAGGAGGCTTCCGGCGGCGAGGTGCAGCCGTCGTACGTTGTACGTGAGCGCCGGCCGCAGGTTGGCCAGGCTGTCGACGACGTCAGGTGCCCGCTCCTGCTCGGCGTGCCACAGCTCGATCGACTCCATCGCCGCCGACACCCGGGCAAGCTCGTGGGTCACTCCTTTGCCCTGGGACACCGACAGGGTGGCCGCATTCGGCCGAACCGCCTGCCACACCGGGATTCCGATCTCGTCCAGCCCGGTGAGATCGGCGACGCGCGTGATCCCGACGACCGGGAACGCCTGGTACGCGCGCTGCCAGGTCGAGTCCGCTGTCACGACCCGGTGGGTCCCCAGCGTCACCGCCTTGTGCGGTCCACGCTCCTGGTCCGCCCACGCCGGGATCGAGGGTTCGTCCGGAACAGGCGCCGACCGGATGAACAGCTCCTGGGAGCCGTGATAGCCGGGCGGAGCCGTGTCCGGCGCCTTCACGGTCGGCCTTCCGGATGCTGAGGTGCGACCGAGATCGCGTTGTGGGTCACGAGCCTGCTGACCAGTGACAGCGCCGGGCGCCGGCCGACCGCGTCGACGAGGTCGGAGAGCAGACAGTCGTCGTCCTGGAGGATCAGTCGTACGGCGGGCCGGAAGGCCGGTGGAAGTTTGATGATGGCTCCCTGGACCTCGAGGGCGTCGTGGGTCTCCGAGCCGGCCACCTCTCGCAGAGTCGCCAGGGCACCGACCCGAACCTCGTCCGCGGGAAGGCGCGCGATCAGTTCGAGGTTCGTCAGCACCGAAGAGGTGTTCTGGGCATCAACCCCGGCGACGGGCCGGGTCCGGCCGGCGCTGTCCGCCAGTTGCCGGGCGAACTGCGCGACCAGTGCCAACCGGCCTTCGTGCAGGCCCGCCGAGTCGGTGGTGAGCAGGTTCGGGATCTGCAGAAAGTCCGTGGAGCCCAGGATCTCGTCGACGAGCGGGCGAACGAGGGCCGCCCAGTTCAGCGTCTGGCACACCACGGTGACGTGCACGGACATCACGTCCGGGGCCATCGCGACGTGCGGAAAGCCCTGCGGGAGGTACAGCACGTCGCCGGGACGCAGAGTGGTCTCGATGATCGGATCACCCAGCTCCAGCGGCCGTCCCTCGTCGTCGGACCGGTAGATCTGCCCGACGGACGCCGTGGACATCCGTGCGTAGACCCGCCAGAGTTTCTCGCCGTGCACCTGGATGATGAAGGCGCCGAGCGGATCGTGATGAGGCTGGAACCCGGTCTCGCCCGGTGGCGTGATGAACGCATGGGCACGCATCGTCGCCGCGAGGCTTTCGGCCAGCGAGTCACAGACCTCTCGGACCGGCAGGGCGAAGTCCTCGAGACGATCGATCACCAGCGTCGCGCCGCGCGCGAACTCTCCGAGAACAAGACCAGGTTCGGCCCGGTCCGGGATGTAGTCGGCCGTTGTCTGGAACATCCGCAGGTAGTCCTGCCGGGGCACCGGCCGGCCACGCTTCATCACCCGGAGGTGCGGTCCTCGCAGAGCCGTGCTGGTCAGGATCTTGTTCAGCTCCGCGATCGAGAGCAGCGCCGCCGGATCGGGAACCTTGGAACGCCCGAGGTACGGCGTCTCGAGCCAGTGCTCGGCGATGAACTGGCCGGGGTCGTCGACCAGCAGGGCAAGAAGATCGGATTCCATGTCTGATGCTCCAGGCGACGGTGAACGCAGCCGGCGGGCGCCAGGACCGTGGAGCCCCGTCACCCGCCGCGCGTTTCAGAACAGGTGAATGATCAGGACCTCGGCCGCGTAGGAGTCGGGCTCGCGGATGTCCTCGATCTCGATCAGGAAGTTCTCGTCGGTGAGCTGGCTTTCCTCGACCATGATGATCCTCTCTCTGGTGGTGACGTCCACTACGGCGCAGTACGGACCAACAGAGCTGATCGGATCAGACCGGGCGCGGTCAGCGGTGGACTCGGTCGTGAAGATGTACACTCCGTAGCCAGAACGGCCCACCGTCCAGCACACCGTTTTCGACGACCACCGATGCCGAACATTCGCGGCGGCTGCGATGTCTCGTTCTGTAAAGCTCAGGTCAGAGCTATTTACAGCAAACGCTGACCAGCGACAAGGACCCTGGAACGCACATCAGCGGTTAGGAGTCGGATCTACAGCGCGACTCGTTGTCACGGTCTATCGCGACCGGGGTTACCGGCACCGGATGGATCGGGCAACTTATCCAACCGCAGAAATGGCGCTACCGGCGCTTCGCTCGGGTCGACCGCAACATAACCCCCAACCAGGCTCGCGGCGACTATTCCGCTGTGTGCGTCTCTGCGGTGTATCGGCCGCAGGGCGGCGTGCTCAGCCGTTGATCGAATATCTGTCCGAGGGTCGGGCGGGCGTTGATCACGGGAGGTCGAGTGCCGAGGAATCCGCTTCCGCTCGGGACCTGGGGAGAGATCTCCACCACTGTTGCCAGTCGCGATGCGAGAGGTCGGCCGATCCGGTTCGAGGCAAAGGCGCGCTTTCGCGACTTCGATGGTGAGACGCGGCGAGTCTCAGCGTGGGCAACGTCGCGATCAGCGGCAAAGGACAAGCTGCGGGAGACGCTGACAACCCGGGTCCGGTCCGAAGGCTCGGCAGTTCTGAAATCGACCGACCGCGTCGCCGCAGCGATTGCGCTGCACCTGGCGGAGGTGAAGGCGAAGGTCGACGACGGCCGACGTGCGCCGGGAACCCTGGAGACGTACGAGTATCAGTCGGAGCGGAACCTGGTGCCGCGGATCGGCCGATTGCAGCTGATCGAGGCAACCGTTCCGCGCGTGAACAAGGTCCTGGTCGAGATCAAGGACGAGGTCGGAGTTGCGAGCGCCAAGACGTGCAAGAGCATCCTGACCGGAACATTCGCCCTGGCAGTCAGGTACGGCGCGGTCGGCCAGAACCCGGTGCGGGAGATCGAGCCCCTGGGGAAGAAGCGACGTACGCCGGCGAAAGCCCTCGATGCCGACGATCGGCAGCAGTGGTTCGAGCTGCTCCGGCAGGACGATGCGGCGGTCCGCGCCGACCTGATCGACATCAGCAAGTTCATGCTCGCGACGGGTGAGCGGATCGGTGAGACGCTCGCCGTGATCTGGAGCGGGATCGATCGGAGGACAGGCGTCGTCGACTGCAGCCACCAGATCCAGCGCCTCCGCGGGCAGGGTCTGGTACGGCGGGAGGTGAAGACCGCGGCCGGTGAACGTCTCCTCATTCTGCCGGACTGGGCGCTGGAAATGGTCAATGCCCGATGGACTCCGAAGACACCGCCCGACGCGCCACTGTTCCCGGCATCCAGTGGCGGCTTCCGTGATCCGCACAACGTGCAGAGCGCGCTGCGGAGGGCGCGTCGACCAGTCGGCAGCCGGCGCCGAGCCGAGTTGGGAAAGAGCCTGAAGACCTTCCGACGCTCGGCTGGAAAGACGCAGAACGAGGTCGTGGCAGAGCTGGGCTGGCTGAAGAATCGGATCAGCCTGATCGAGACAGGGCGGGTCAAGGTCCAGCCCGATGAGATCTCTGCTCTGGTAAAGCTGTACGGCATATCCAGAGCCGACCGTGCAGCGCTGTTCGAGGCGGTCGAACTGGCCGGGCTTCCGTCGCTCGCGGACGACCTCGCGTGGGTGACCTCGCACAAGTTCCGGAAGACGACCGCCACGATTCTCGACGACGGCGGACAGTCGGCGCGCCAGATCGCGGACCAGCTCGGGCAGGCCGATACGACGACGACGCTCAACGCCTATGTCGGCCGCAAGGTGCTCAATCCGGACGCCGCACGGATCCTCAACGAGGCACTCAAGACGATCGATGACCAAGACCGACAAGGGCCGACCGGGCCTGCGCTGTGACGACCAAACTCGACGCGCTTCAGACCAAAGCGGTCAGTTTCCGGTCAGTTGGGGCCACTTCTTCCATAACCACCAGGACATAAGCCCAGTTCAGAGAGCCGACGAGGGGACTCGAACCCCTAACCACCGCTTTACAAGAGCGGTGCGCTACCAATTGCGCCACGTCGGCGGGTGCTGGTCGATTGTAGTGGATGGGTCAGAGGGAGTGGCGGAGGGCTCGGGCGCCGGGGGTGGCGATGAGGGCTATGGCTGCCATCACCAGGAAGGCGGGGGTGGGGTGGTTGACCATGAGGCCTACTGCGGTGGCGACCAGGAGGCCGCCTAGGTTGCCGGACATCCAGATGAGGCCGGCTGCGGTGCCTTCGGCTTCGCCGGTTTGGCGTTCGACGATTTCTAGGACTACTGGGAGGGCTGGGAGTAGGAGTACGCCGATTGTGGTGATGGCCAGGTAGCCGACGAGCGGGCCTGGGAAGAGGGCTAGGCAAACGCAGGCTATGGCGGTGGCGGTGAGGCTGAGGGTTAGTTGGGCTGAGGCGGCTTGGTGGCGGGAGACGAGGATGGGGATGGTGGCGCTGCCCAGGACGCCGGCGATGACGTTGACCAGGAGGATGGTGCTGGCGGTGCTGGCGGAGACGCCGGAGGGTTCGAGGAGGGCCTGGGCGAAGGTGGTGAGGGCTACGAAGACGCCGAAGGGGAACATCGCGAGGAGACAGAGGCGGCGGATGAGGGGGTCGCTCCAGGCGGTGCGGAGGGCGTTGCGGTCGGGGCGGGGAGAGGCAGAGGTGTGCAGGGCGGGGAGGCGGAGGGCCAGCAGCAGAGCGATGGCGGCGATGACGGAGAAGATTGCTGAGATGACCAGAACGACTGGGATTTGGTTGCTGGAGGCAAGGAATGCGGAGAGGACGAAGGCGATGACCATGCCGGCGAAGATGCTGGCGGTGCCGGCGGCGATGCCGGTGGGGCGGTCGCGGGGGGACAGGTAGCGGCCGGTGATGCCCGTGACGGCGTTGAGGACGAGGGGTTGGGCTACCGAGGCGACCAGTTGGCCGGTCAAGAGCCAGGGGTAGGTGTCGCCCAGGCGGAGCAGGGCGCCCAGCGCGGTCAGTAGGGCGCCGATGAGGAGGGACGGGCGGAACCAGCGGTCCAGGAGCAGGCCCGCGGGGATGGCCAGTACGACGTACAGCAGGGGGAAGACCTGGGCCAGCCAGCCGATGGCGTTCTCGGAGACGTCGTAGCGGGCGGCGGCGACCGTGGTGATGCCGGCGAAGTTGAGCCAGACCAGCTGGGTGGCGGCGCCGACCAGGGAGTACGCGACGATCGGCGTCCAGCGGCTGCGGGGCATTACCGAACAGTAAGGCCTTCCCCGGCCAGTCGGCGAGCCTCCAGGGACTCCATTTGCTCGTAGAGGGCGAGGGCTTGGCGGCGGTAGCCGGCGGCTTGCTCGGGGGAGCTCAACCGCAGGCAGTCCGACAGGCCGTCGAGGGCCCGGGCCTGGTCGAAGGCGGTGCCGCTCTCGGCAACCAGATCGAAAGCGCGCTGGAACTCCTCGGCGGCCCGGCGGTGGTTGCCGGCCGCCCGCAAGGTGGAGCCGAGTCGCAGCCTGACCTCGGCCTCGCCGTCGGCGTTGCCGGTCAGCGCGGCCTGCTCCAGCGCGCGGTGGTGCGAGTCGAGCGCGCCGTCGAGGTCGCCGAGCTGCTCGAGCGCACTCCCCCGGATGGTCAGGATCTCGGTGCTGAACCGCGGCGTCGTCGGCCCGCCCAGGTCTGCCGTACGCCGGATCGTCGCGAGCGCCTCGGCCGGCTGCTTCATGTCGACCTGGCAGCAGGCCAGGAAGCTGAGCAGCCGCGCCATCCGGAGCCGGAACCCGCCCTTCTCCGCCGCCGCGTACGCCGCCCGTACGGCGTCCGCCGCCTCGGCGTACCGGGACTGGCTCCAGAAGCTGATCGCCAGCGTGTGGTGGTACATCGTGGCGGTCCGCGGCGACAGCTCCCCCGACAGCGACAGCGCGCGGGTCAGCTCCGCGATCGCCCGCGCCGGGCGGCCGATCCGGAGCGACGCCCGTCCCAGCTGGGCGGCGGTGTACGCCTGGAGCTGTACGTCGCCGAGCCGGTCGGCGAGCGTGATCGCGTGGTCGAGCAGCCGCAGCCCGGTCTCGCGGTCGTGCAGCGAGAGCTCCAGCCAGCCCGACTGCACCAGGAAGTAGACCTCGCCCGGCAGGTCGCCCACTCGCCGGGCGGCGGCGATCGCGGAAGCCAGCAGCTTGCTGCCGAGGTCGTTGCGGTCGGCGGTGAACACGAACGGGTAGATCCCGAGCGTCAGCGCGACGGTCTCGGCGGGCCGGTCGTGTGCGACCGTCCAGGCGACCGCGTCGAGCACGTTCTCGGCGTCACGCGCGAGCCACGCCTCAGCCTCGTCGGCGGTGCCGAGCGCCGGCAGCAACACCCCTGTCGGCTGCGCGAACGGCGGATCACCCAGCAGATGTACGCCGGTCGCCCGCGCCGCCGCCGTGTAGTAGGCGAGCAGCGGCTCCAGCGAAGCGCCGTCCGAGGGCAGCCCGGCCGCGAACTCACGGATCAGGTCGTGCAGCCGGTAGCGCCCAGGACCGTTGTCCAGCAGCATGTTCGCGTCCACCAGCGCGTCGAGTGCGTCCTCGGCGGCCTCCGGAGACAGCCCGGCCAGCGCGCCCGCGCCGTACCGGTCGAAGTCGCGACCGGGGACCAGGGCAACGAGTCGCAGCAGTCGTTGCTGTGACACCGGAAGTTGCTCGTACGAGACCATGAACGCCGCCGTCACGCTGCGCCCGTCGATGCTCAGCTCGACCAGCCGGTTGGCGTCCATCCGATCATTGAGGTGGGCAACGGTCCAGCTCTGCCGGTGCCGGAGCTTCGAACCCGCGATCGAGAGCGCGAGCGGGATCCGGCCGCAGCGTTCGACCAGACCCGGCAGACCTTCGTCGGAGCTCGACCGGCCCGACACCGAGGCAACCAGTTCGGCGGCGTCATCGTTGCTCAACGCACCCAACGGAAGGCGGTCCGAGACGTCCAAGGACAGCTGCGAACGGCTGGTGACGATCACCGCGCAACCAGGGGCTCCGGGCAACAACGGATGGACGGCGGCGGTGTCCGGTGCGTTGTCCAGGACAACCAAGACGCGACGACCGGCGGTCTCCGCACGCCACAATGCTGCGGCCGCGCCGAGGTCCGCGGGGATCCGATCGGCGGTCACGCCGACAGCCCGGAGCAGATGGTTGATCGCCGCGGCCGCGGTCATCGGCGTACGGCCGGGGGTGTGGCCGTGCAGGTCGACGAAGAGCCGGCCGTCCGGGAACGCGTCCGCGACAGCTCTCGCGGCGTGGATCGCGAGGGTGGTCTTGCCGATGCCTGCCATGCCGTCGATGCAGACCAGCGGCATCACGCCCGGCTGGGTCAGCGTCGAGGTCACCGAGCGCAGATCCGCGGCGCGGCCGACGAACGTCGAGCCCGCATAGGGGAGCTCGTCACGACCAGCAGGCCCGAACGAACCATCGGCCCCAGACAGACCGGCGCCCGCAGACAGACCAGCGCCCGCAGCCGAACCAGCAGAGTCCGCATTGGCGAGCACCGCCCGATGCGCCGCCCGCAGACTCGGCCCGGGCTCCACCCCCAGCTGCGAGATCAACGCCGAGCGCCCCCGCGCGTACGCGTCGAGCGCATCAGCCTGCCGTCCAGCCCGGTACAGCGCGGTCATCAGCTGCGCGGTCGCCTGTTCGTCGAGCGGATCGTCCTCCACCCGCGCGCTCAGCTCGGCGATCACCTCCGCGTGGCGGCCGAGGCGGAGCGCGAGATCGATCTGCTCGGCCTGTGCCTTGCGCCGCAGCTCGTGCAGCCGGTGCCGCTCGGACGCGAGGTAGCGGCCCGGCAGCCCGGCGAGTGGTTCGCCGACGAAGAGACCGAGAGCCGCGGCGAAGAGATCAGCCGCCGCGCACTTGTCCTCGGTACGCCGGGCCTCCGCGACAGCAGCCTCGAAGGCGCTGACATCAAGCTGGTCAGGCGCCAGGTCGAGCACGTACCCGTGCCGCGTCCGCCGCAGCACCTCACCGTCCGGCAGCGCCTGTCGCACCCGGTACACGTACGGCGCCACGACCTTCGCCCCACTCGCCGGCGCCGCATCGCCCCACGCGGCGCCCAGCAACTCCTCCGCGGTCAGCACCCGGTTCGCGTTCAGCGCCAGCACCGCAAGCACCGCCTGCTGCCGCACCGGCCCGAGATCGAACGCCGTCGCCCCGGCGAACCCCCGCGGCACCCCCAGCAGTTCGAGCCGCAGCCTGTCCATACCTCAGTCTCCACGACGCGAGGCTCGACCAGGCCGGAAATCTCACCGTTTGACGGCTGCCACCAGGCCCGCGTCGGTCAGCTTGAAGTGTTTCAGCAGCGCCCGGTCGCGGGCGGTGGGGTCTTCGGGGGTTCTGGCGAGCTCGGCGTAGAAGGCGTTCACGCGGGGCAGACCGTACGTCGTGACCAGGTGCTCGACGATCAGCCAGCTGACGCCGTAGCTCTGCTCGTCGTAGTCGCCGTGGAAGACGCCGTCGATCGGGAGCACCTTCAGCTTCGGCAGCCCTTCGCGGCGGATCGTGCGGCGGTGGTCGGCGAGCCACTCGGTGAGGCCCTCGTCGGCGGTCAGCTTCATCTCGACGTACTCCGCGAAGCCCTCGACCAGCCAGGTCGGCGCGCCGTGGCCGAGCGGGGACAGCGCCGCGTGGGTGAACTCGTGGGCGAGCAGGTAGCGATCGGCCTCGGCGCGCTGACCGGGGTGGATGACGATCCTGCTGCCGGTCACCTTGAACTGGGTCGCCTCGGTGTCGATCGGCGTGTAGTTGCGGACCGCGATCGCGGCCGCCGGATGGCCGCCGGTCTGCCACTCGGCGTCGAAGGACCGGTTGTCGCCCAGGGCAACGACCAGGATGCCCGCCTGGGACCGCCGGGTGGCCGCACGCACGGCCGGTACGGCGACCCGCGCCTCGCGGACCAGCCGCCGTCCGTTCGCCTTCTCCGACGGCGGTACGACCACCAGCACGCCGGGGCCGCGGACCACCTCCAGCGGGCCGAGGTCCCACGGCTCGTGGGTCTTGCCGCGGTCGGACTCGGCGGCCAGGTCGTCGTCGTCCACGAGCAGCCAGCGGCCGTTGCGTTCGGCAAACGTGTAGCCGAGCGGGACGTAGCGCGGCGTGGTGTCGATGCCGTTCACCTGGACCAGCATCATGATCCGGAAGGCGTACGCGTTCGCGCCGTGCTGCGCCTGCGGCTCCGGCACCCAGCCTCCCTCGCGCCGGTAGGTCAGCGAGCGCAGCCCGATCTTGCGCAGATTCGTGAACTGCTGCTGCTGACGCCCCCGCAGCTTGGCGTTGGCCGGGTCGAGCTGGCCGAGGAACGCCGGCAG
Organism: Kribbella sp. NPDC051770; assembly: GCF_040681455.1. Classification (NCBI taxonomy): domain Bacteria; kingdom Bacillati; phylum Actinomycetota; class Actinomycetes; order Propionibacteriales; family Kribbellaceae; genus Kribbella; species Kribbella sp. NPDC051770. Next base: position 425,411 of record NZ_JBFAYT010000002.1, read on the forward strand.
CTTGCCGCCGAGCAGCGCCGCCGCGCGCGCCTTCAGCGCGGCGTCCACCTGCGCCTCGAGCTCCGAGACTTCCGAGGTTTCCGAAGCCGAAGGCGTCGGCACAGGCGTCGGCGTACCAACCCCAGAAGGCGCAGCACCAGGCCGCGCGACGGCCCAGCTCACCGCCGCGGCCCCCACCGCCAGTACGGCGACACCCGCCGTCCACAGCGCCCGTCGCCGGGCCCCGAAATCCCCACCCATGTCGTTGTCTCCCCAGCCCACCCCACCCAGTGCGGCAAGGCTACAGGTGGCGTGAACTCGTCATCCGGGTGACATCGGCCCCCCACCCCCCGTTGCATTCAGTTCTACGACCACGAAGGGGACCCGAAGATGCGGAGCAAGCGGACCATCGGTCTGATCGGCGTACTGGTGCTGGCCCTGCTCGGGCTGGCGGGAGTGAGCTCGCAGGCGATCGCCAAGCCGGACAAGCCGACCGTCGTCCTGGTGCACGGCGCCTTCGCCGACTCCTCCAGCTGGAACGGCGTGATCAAGCGGCTGGAGAAGAGCGGCTACCCGGTCGTCGCGGTCGCGAACCCGCTGCGCAGCGTCAGCGGCGACGGCACCTACCTGAAGAGCGTGCTGGCCGGCATCAAGGGCCCGGTCGTGCTCGTCGGACACTCGTACGGCGGCCAGGTGATGACCCCGGCGGCGACCGGCAACAAGAACATCAAGGCGCTGGTCTACATCGCGGCCTTCGCGCCGGCCAAGGGCGAGAGCGCGCTGGACCTGACGAACAAGTTCCCGGGCAGCACGCTCGGCGCGGCCGTGCAGAGCATCCCGCTCGGTGACGGCAGCAACGACGTGAGCATCCAGCCGGCCAAGTTCCGCGAGCAGTTCATGGCCGACGTACCGCGCAAGGAGGCGGCGCTGGCGGCGATCACGCAGCGGCCGGTCCGCGACGTGGCGCTGGGCGAGGCGGCCGGTGACCCGGCCTGGACCAGCATCCCGTCGTACTTCCTGATCCCGACCGGCGACCGGAACATCCCGCCGGCCGTGCAGCACTTCATGGCCGACCGCGCGCACGCGAAGGCGGTCGTCGAGGTCGACGGCGCCTCGCACGCGGTCGCCGTCTCCGAGCCGGGCGACGTCGCCGACCTGATCAAGCGCGCCGCTCGCTGACCCCGGAGCCCGCCTCGGTTCCCTGATGACCGAGGCGGGCTTCGGCCTGTTTGAATCGGTTCCATGACCGACGTGACCAGCTTGTACGACGAGACCGCCGACGCCTACCACGCCACCATCGACCCCGACGGCGCCGGCCTGACCGACCCGACCTTCGACGACCTGGTCGGCGAGCTGCACGGCCAGCGGGTCGCCGCGATCGCCTGCGGCCAGGGCCGCGACGCCCGCCACCTCGCCGACCTCGGCGCGAGCGTCGTCGCGGTCGACGCCTCCGAGGGGCTGCTGACCCACGCGCGCCGGCTCGAGCAGGAGCAGCCGCGGGGCATCGAGTACCTGCACGGCGACGCGCAGCGGCTCGACGTACTGGATGACGGCTCGTACGACGGTGCCGTCTGCTACATGGCGCTGATGGACATCCCCGAGCTGGAGCCGACGCTGCGCTCGGTCGCCCGGGTGCTGAAGCCGGGCGGCTGGTTCGTCGCCGCGATCGTGCACCCGTGCACCAAGCCGCCGGCGCACGGCGAGCTGATCGACCACACCGCCGGGACCGCGCGCCGCGTGACCGGCCGGTACTTCGAGGAGGGCCCGTACGACAGCGCCACCCGGTGGGCGATCCTGCCGAACGTCTCGTACCACCGCACGCTGTCGACGTACGTGAACACACTGGTCGCGTCCGGCCTGGTGGTCGAGCGGATGGCCGAGCCGATCGGCGAGAGCCCGGTCTGGCGCGAAGCCGCCCAGCTGCTGTACGTGCGCTGCCGCCGCATCGATTCTTAACGCTGTGAACCCTTGACGCCACACAGTGATACGCGATTCACTGATCGCGACTTCGGTCAGATCTTTCTGTAAATAAACCTTCGTACGACCGCCCCCGACGAAGGTGCTGCTGTACGACGTGCTCGTGCGTTGACCTTTCGGGGGCCGCCCCAGGACCCGTCCGAAAGGAACCCCGCCCCCATGAAGGCTTTTTCTTCACCTTGGATCAAGCTTCGAACCCGATGGGCCGTCGCCGGCCTGGCGGTGGCCACGGCCGCTGCCGGTGCCGTCGTCGCCCCCACGGCCGGAGCCGCCACCCAGTCCGAGGCCGCCGTCGCCGCTCCGAGCGCCGCGGCCGCCCTGCCGAGCGGGTTCCGCAGCGTCGGCTACATGCCCTCGTGGGCCGGTGACGTGAACGCCATCCAGTTCTCGAAGCTGACGCACATCAACTACGCGTTCGCGCTGCCGAACTCCAACGGCACCCTGCAGGGCATCGAGAACACCTCGAAGCTGTCCCAGCTGGTCAGCCGCGGGCACGCCGCCGGCGTCAAGGTCTCGCTGGCGATCGGCGGCTGGAACGACGGCAACGACTCCGCCTTCGAGCAGCTGGCCGGCAACTCCGGTGCCCGGAACACGTTCGTGAACAGCGTGATGGGCGTCATCAACCAGTACGGCCTGGACGGCGTCGACATCGACTGGGAGTACCCGGACCCGGGCCAGTCGGGCAACAACTACACCGCGCTGATGCAGCAGCTCAGCAACACCCTGCACGCCAACGGCAAGCTGCTCACCGCGGCCGTCGTCTCCGAGGGTGGCACCGCGAACGGCGTCCAGCCGGCCGTCTTCGGCTACGTCGACTGGCTGAACATCATGGCCTACGACGGCGGCAGCCCGCACGCCGGTTACGACTGGTCGATCAACGCGGCGAACTTCTGGAAGAACCGCGGTCTGCCGAAGAACAAGACCGTGCTCGGGGTTCCGTTCTACAGCCGCCCGAACTACACGCAGTACAAGGACATCGTGGCGATGAACCCGAACAACGCCAACGTCGACTGCGTGAACATCAACGGGTCGCAGAACTGCTACAACGGCATCCCGACGATCAAACGCAAGACCCAGTGGGCGGTCGCGAACGCGGGCGGCATCATGAACTGGGAGCTGTCCCAGGACGCCACCGGCAGCGCCTCGCTGGTGAGCGCGATCTTCGACGCCGCCGGCGGCACCACCCCGCCGCCGACCGGTGGCAAGACCGGCCCGATCAAGGGCATCGGCGGCAAGTGCGTCGACGTCGCCGGGGCCAACCCCACCAACGGCACCGCGGTCCAGCTCTGGACCTGCAACGGCTCGACCGCCCAGACCTGGACCGTCGAGAACGGCACCATCCGGGCCCTCGGCAAGTGCCTCGACGTCGCTGCCGCCGGTACGACGAACGGCACCCAGGTGCAGCTGTACGACTGCAACGGCACCGGCGCCCAGGGCTGGCAGGCCCAGTCCAACGGCACGATCCTGAACCCGTCGTCCGGCCGCTGCCTGGACGCCACCGGCCAGAGCTCGGCCGACGGCACCCGGCTGCAGATCTGGGACTGCGCCCGGTCGGCCAACCAGCTGTGGACCGTCCCGGCCTGATCCAGCACCGTCCGGCGCCCCGCCCTCTTCCTCGAGAGGGCGGGGCGCCGTCATGCCGGGATGGTGAAGTTGACCAGCGACCCGTTCCACTGCGCCGACGCGGCCGGCCAGTGCCGGCGGACCGTCCGCAGTACGGCGTCGTTGCCCGCGCCAACGATGAGCAGGAACTGCGTCGCCCCCGCCGCCACGGCCCGCTCGGTGGCCGCGCGCAACAACCGCGCGCCCAGCCCGCGCTGCTGCTCGCCCTCGGCAACGATCACCGCCAGCTCCGCGGTCGGTCGCGCAACGTCACGGACCCACGCCCACATCGCGTGCCCGACGACCTGATCGCCGCGCGCCGCGACCCAGGCGTCGCCGTCCGGGCAGACCAGGTGCTGTACGAACGCCGGCCGCGGCGGCCGCCTGATGGGGGTCTGGAACCGGTGGTAGAGGGTCAGGTCGGACATCCCGGCCAGCATCTGGGCGACCGGCTCCCGGTCGGCCGCGACTGCCGGTCGTACGGTCAAGAACTCGTCGACTGTCACGTTTCAAGCGTCGGCCAGGCGCGCAGACGAACAGTCGACGTTCGATAGCTGACCGTCCGGTTCAGGACGAGCCGGTCGTCGATCCGAGCTCGACCACCAGCACCGGGCCGGCGACCATCGACAGCGCGTCCGTGAGGTCGGCCGCGGGATCGGTCAGCAGCCGCGCCCGCAGGCCGATCGCGCGCGCGTCGTCGAGAAGCCGGCGCAGGAGGGCCGACCTGTCGGTGCCGACCTCCGCTCGAAGGATCTGCTCGTGGACCGCCTGCACCCCGGGTCCTGGCCTGATCCCCAGCTCCGTCGACAGCAGGTCGTACAGCATCCGGTAGACGTCGAGCGCCTCCGCCCGGCGGCCGCTCCGGTAGAGCGCGGTCAGGTAGATCTCGTAGAGCGGCTCCTCGAGCGGGTTGAGCTGGATCAGCAGCGGCACCTCCGCGACGACCTCGGCGTGCTGCCTGAGGTCGAGCCGGCACTCCAGCAACTCCTTGCCCGCCGAGAGTTTCAGCTGCTCGAGCCGGAAGCGTTCGCGCTCCGCGGCCTCCCCCGGTACGCCGGCCAGCGCCGTACCGGTCCAGAGCTCCAGCGCCGCCTCCAGCCGCTCGGCCGCCACGGCGACGCGTCCTTCGGCACGCTCATCGCGCGCGGACCTGATCAGCTCCGCGAACTCCGTCGCGTCGACGACCAGCTCCGCTCGTACAGCGCGGCCTTCGGCATCGGGTTGGCGTGGATCCCCGCCAACGTGCAGGTCGAGCGCGTAGCTCCGCGACCGGAAGCTGATCGGCACCACCCGCCGCAGCCGCGACACGTAGGTCCGGATCACGGTGTCGCCGGTTGGCGGCGCATGCTCGCCCCACAGCCCGTCGGCGAGCGCCGCGCTGGTCACGAAGCCGCCGTCCGCAGCGAGCAGCATCATCAGCACGGCCTGCTGCTGCGGCGATCCCAGGTCGAGCGGCTCGCCGTCGCGGTGCAGCTCCGGGGGCCCGAGCAGGGCGAGCCGATACCGGGCCACGGATCAGCCGGCTTGTCCGGTACGCCGCCCGCCGCCGCTTTCGGTGCGCGGTGGCCCGCTGGGCTTCGGGTCCAGGTAGATCGCGTTCACCCAGACCTGGGTGAGGATGTCGACCAGCTGGTCCGGCGGCAGCGCCGGCTGCTCACCCATCGACCCTGCCTGCATCGCGCGCTCGTTCATCAGGCTCAGCGCGATCGCCAGCTCCCTCGCCGGTACGCCGGCCGGCGCGGCGCCGCGCGCCCGCTCGGCCTCGATCGCGGTGGTGATCCGGCGCACCCAGCGCTCCATGATCGCCGCCCACAGCTCGCGGATCTCCGGATTCGCCGCGCGCAACTGGGCGACCGCGGCGACCACCGCGCGGTGCTCCTCCCAGGTCTGCACCGACGCCTGGATCGCGGACCGCCACTGCTCGTACGGATCACCGCCGGCGTCCTCGAAGCGCTGGTTGGTGGCCGCGAACGACGCCTCGGCCATCCGATCGAGCAGCGCAAGCACCACCGCGGCCTTGGAGGAGAAGTAGAAGTAGAACGCCGGCCGGGAGATCCCGACGCTCTTCATCAGGTCGTCGATCGACACGTCCTGCAGCGGCCGCTCGCCCAGCAACTGCTGCGCGGCGTCGAGGATCGCCCGCTCCCGGTCGTCCCCGGACACCCTCGGCGTCCGGCGGCTGCGGCTTCGAACAGGCTCGTACATGCCTTGAAGATTACAAGCCGTCGATCAGTTCAACAAGTCGTCACTGTTCTTGACACGATGTCAGATCGCTCATCGCGCGACCTCCGCCGCGCTCTCCAGCACCTCCAGCGCCGCGTCCCGCCCGGTCTCCGCGGCCACCCGCAGCGGCCCGGGGCGGCGCTCCGTTCGGCCGACCCGCGCGCTGCCGAGCGGCGGCCGGATCTGCAACGTCGCGGGATGTTCGGCCAGCAGCCGTTCCTCCTCGGTTCGCAGCTCCTTGCTGTGCAGCCACAACTCGTACGCCCCCGGCGCGTACCGCGCGAACCACCGCGCGACCAGCATCCGCTGCGCCCGTGAAGGTGCCGTCGACGTCTCGTCCGTACGCCGGGTCCGCAGCGCCACGACATGCGTCGCCTGCTGCGCGAGCGCCGTACGGACCGGGACGCCCTCGCTCAGCCCGGCGTCGACGTACCCGCGGCCACCGATCTCGACCGGCTCGCCCGCGAGGAACGGCATCGCCGTCGAGGCCCGCAACGCGGTCTGCAACGACGCCTGGTCGACGATCCGGTCGTGCAGGTCGACGGCCGCGCCGGTCAGCGCGTCGGTGGCGATCGGGTGGAAATCGACCGGGTTGTCGAGCACCTCCTGGAACCCCATCGGCATCACCTCGGTGTAGACCGTGTGGATCAGGTGCCGGGTGTCGATCACCGGCAGCCGGCGCAGGACGCGGCGCGGGTTGATCGTGGTCTCCATGATCGCCGGGGTCCACCAGGCGCGCAGCGTGCTCTCCGCACGACCGCAGAGCAGCCACGCAGCGTTGAGTGCACCCGCCGAGCTGCCGTACACGGCATCGAAGGCCGGCAGCAGGCCGAGCCGCTCGATCGCGACGGTCATCCCGGACGAGTAGGCGCCGCGCGAGCTGCCGCCCTCGATCAGCAGCACCAGCCGCGCGTCGTCGGACCGGTCACCCGGCGTACTCCCCTGGCGTCTGCGATCGCTCAGCAGCTGAAGGACATCGGTCACCAGTCCTTTATAGGCCGGGGCCTGTCAACGATCGATAAATCGGGGCGGTCAGAAACGTACAAGCCGCGAGCCACGAGCCCGGCGTACATCTGGAGCATGCCCAAGTCGACACCGTACGCCTACCTGCTGGTCACGATGATGCTGTTCGGGACCGCCTTCACCGGGTCCAAGGTCGTCGTCGGGCAGCTCCCGCACCAGGTCGCGGCGGTGCTGCGGTTCGGCGGCGGCGCGCTGACCGGGTCGCGGGCGCTCGGCGAGCTCGCGTACCTGCTCGCGGCGGGCTGCTGGGCGGCGTACAGCATCGTGTCGAAGCGGGTGCTGGGCGGGATGGATCCGCTGCGGGCGACGACGTACGCGACCGGGGTCGGCGCGCTGGCGCTCGGGCTGCTGGCGATCCCGTCGCTGCCGTCGACGAACTGGTCGGGCGTGGGCGGCTCGACGTGGGCGAGCCTGGTGTTCCTGGCGATCGGGCCGACGGCGATCGCGTACCTGTTCTACTTCCGCGGGCTGCGCGCGGTCAGCCCGGTGACCGCGACGATCATGATGTTCACGGTGCCGGTCTTCGGCACGATCTCGTCGGTGGTGTTCCTCGGGGAGTCGTTCACCGGGCTGCAGGTGGCCGGCGCGCTGATCACGATCGGCGGCGCGCTGCTCGCGGTCGTCCAGCGGCCGGCCCGTACGGCGGTGCTGGTGGACAGCTCGTCGACCTGATTGACGGTGCATCAACTTTACTGACACCATGTCAGACATGAGCGTGGGTTTCGGGCTGCTGGGCCCGGTCCGGGCGTGGCGGGACGGCGTCGAACTGCCGCTCGGCGCGCGGCCGCAGCGCGCCGTACTCGCGGTGCTGCTGCTCGCCAAACGCCGCCAGGTCTCGGCCGACGAACTGATCGGCGCGGTCTGGGGATCGAGCCCACCCCGCAGCGCCCTGATGGCGACCCGCACGTACGTGAGCCGGCTGCGCACTCTCCTCGACGACATCGAGATCCGCGCGATCGGCGGCGGCTACCAGCTGATGGCCGCCCCGGCCGCCGTCGACGTCTCGATCTTCCACGAGACCAGGGCCGCCGCCCGCGCCGCTCACACCCGCGGAGACCTCCCGGAGGCATCAAGGCTCCTCCACGACGCCCTACGCCTCTGGCGAGGGCCAGCCCTCGAGGACCTGACCGGCCCGTACTTCGCCACCCGCCGCCAATGGCTCCAGGAGCAACGCGCGACGACCCGCCAGGACAGCTGGTCCCTGGCGATCGACCTCGGCCTGTACGCCGAAGCAATCGCCGACCTGACCCAGGCGACCGCCGAAAACCCTTACCACGAACAACTCTGGGCGCTGCTCGTCCAGGCCCAGACCCTCGCCGGCCTGACCACGGACGCCGCGGCGACGTACGCGCGCATCTCCCAGATCCTCGCCGAGGACCTGGGCCTGGAACCAGGCCCGGCCCTCCGCGCGACCGTCAGTCACCGCTCAGTGGCGTGACCACCTCCACGTCCCCGGTCACCACGTCGTAGACCAGCCCGCCGCGTGGTGTGATGGCGCCATGACCACACTGAGCGACTTCGCAGAGTTGGCCCGGGGCGAGCAGGGGCTGGCGGTGGTGGCGACCGTGCGGGCGGATCTGAGTATCCAGTCGTCGGTCGTGAATCTCGGGGTGATGAACCATCCGATCGACGGCGAGCCCGTCGTCGCGTTCGTGACGTACGGGAAGGTGAAGCTCGCGAACCTGCGGGCCCGCAGTCAGGTCAATCTCGCTGTCCGCGCGGGCTGGCGCTGGGCGGCGGTCGAGGGCAGCGCGGAGATCGTCGGGCCGGACGATCCGCACCCGGCGGTCGACGCCGAGCGGCTGCGGCTGCTGCTGCGCGAGATCTTCACCGCCGCCGGCGGCACCCACGACGACTGGGACGAGTACGACCGCGTGATGGCCGCCGACCGGCGGGCCGCTGTCTTCGTGCGGCCGACCCGGATTTATGGGTAACCGGTTTGACAGGTGACGCGCGAGCGTCGATGCTAGTAACCGTTCTGACCGGTTACTAGCATTCAAGGGTTGATCATGGCCGTCGTACGGTTTCAGCTTGTCTCCACGCTCAGCGTCGCCGAAGTGATGACGGTGCTGACCGACTTCAGCCCGGCCCGGGCTGCGGCCTGGCCGTCGATCGACGCCGAGCACCTTCAGGTGCACGGGGTCGGCGAGACCTGGGCCGAGGTGACCGAGGGGACGAGCGCGGCCTGGGAGCGGGCGCGCTACGAGTGGGACGCGGCGGGTCGGCGGGTCGACGTGACGACGCTCGACTCGAAGCTGTTCGGGGCCGGCGGGGGCTGGGTTTTCGAGCTGACGCCCGAGCGCGACGGCACCCGGGTCGACGTACAGCTCACCCGGAAGCCCAAGGCGTTCAAGGGAAAGTTGCTCGCGGCCCTGTTGCCCGTCGTCGGGCCGTCGTCGTTGCGGAAGTCTTTCAGCGGTCCGCTGAAAGCCAAGTGATCAAGGGGTTTGCTGCAGCTCCGCGCAGTCGCGGAGGTTGTTGACCCGGGCCCGTTCCTTGTCGGCCTCGGACGCGGTGAACTCGGTCGGTTGCCGGGTCTCCGGGGACAGTGTGGTCGGCGTGAAGTTGCGCTCGACAACGGTTCGGCCGTGCAGCTTCAGCTGCAGTACGCCGCCGCGCCAGTCCTCCGGGGTCAGCAGGCCGGAGCCCCAGAGCAGGTTTCCCATGCCGTAGGCAACGAACGTCTTGCCGAGGTAACCCTGCCCCTGCAGGACGTGCGCGTGCGCGCCGACCACGACGTCGGCGCCGGCCGCGGACAGGTCCTTGGCGAACGACTGCTGCTGGGGAGTCGGGCAACGGTCGTGCTCCGACCCCCAGTGCGGCGCGACGACGACCACGTCGCTCGTCTTCCGCGCGGCCCGTACGGCGGCCAGCGCCTGACGGCGGTCGATGGCCGCCACCGCGAGCCCGGGCTTGATCTTCGTCGCGGTCCACTCCTCGGCCAGGTCGGAGACCTGGCTGAAGGCGAGCACCGAGACACGGATGCCGCGGATCGTCGTACGGTACGGGGCGTACGCCTGCGCCGCGTTGCGGCCGCCGCCGACGGTCGGCAGGCCACCGTGCCAGGCCGCGGACATCGTGTCGAACAGGCCGTCCGGGCCGTAGTCGAGGGTGTGGTTGTTGGCCAGGCTGATCAGGTCGACGCCGGCCGCCTTGATCGCCGTCACCGCGCGCGGATCGGTGCGGAACAGGTAGCGCTTGTCCTGCGCGGCCCCGCGGGTCGTGATCGGGGTCTCCAGGTTCACGATCGCGAGATCGGCGCTCTTCAGCTCGTCGACGACCGGGCCGAAGGCGGTCGCCGGGTCGTTCTCCAGGAGCTCCTGCGTCTTGCCCTCGAAGTTGACGTCGCCACCGAAGGCCAGCGTCAGCGCCGGTCCCTCGGCCTGCACCGGCGGGTCCGCCTTGAGCTCGCCGCCGGTGCAGCCGGCCAGGACGAGCAGCAGCAGACTGATGCCCAGGGCCCTCATCCGAGCACCCGCTTCAGCCGCGGCGCGAGCGGTTTCTCGACGTACCGGTGAATCAGGTAGGCAGCGGCAACCATCACGAGACAGGTGACGCCGACGAGCACGTACTTGTTCACCGCGTTGCCCAGTCGCTCGAAGATGATGAAGCCGATGTGCGCGTGGATCAGGTACAGCGGGTAGGTGAGGGCGCCCAGGGCAACGAACCACGGACGCGCCAGCCGTGTCGTCAGCCGCAGCGCCACCGCGATCATCACCGCGAACACGAGCACGATCGCCGCGACCACGACCGGTGTGTGCAGCGGGGTCTGGAAGCGGTGCTCGACGTCACCCGCGAACTGAATGCCGCGGTGGACCGCGTTCACCAGGCACAGCCCGACCAGCACCAGCCAGGACGGCCGCGGGCCGAAGCGGTAGACCATGCAGAGCGCCATGCCCGCGATGAAGTAGTGCGAGAACTGGGTGTTGAGGACGAGGTCCACGCTCGACGGCAGCACGCCGAGCTCGTACACGGCGGTGAGACCCAGCCAGGTCCAGAGCACGATGCCGACCCGGCGCGTGGTGATCGTGAAGAACGTGAGCGCGAGGATGATCGCGTAGAACCGCAGCTCGGCCCACAGCGTCCAGTACACGACGTCGACGTTCTCGAGGTTCGCCAGCGAGTTGAACATCGTCAGGTTGCCGACGTACTGGAAGAAACCGATCGGGAACCGGCCGGCGCCGAACAGCACCGAGACCAGCGCGGTCAGCGACACCGCCACCCAGTACGCCGGGTAGAGCCGGACCACTCTCGACACCAGGAAACTGCGCGGTGTCCGGTCCCACGCCGACAGCAGCACCACGAACCCGCTGATCATGAAGAACAGGTCGACGCCGAGGTACCCGTACCGGGCGATCAGGCTCGGTGCCTCGAAGCCGAGCGGCGAGACGACCTTGTAGTACCCGGCGAACAGGTAGTGGTAGAGCACCACCGAGACCGCCGCGAAGATCCGCAGCAGATCGATCTCGTACAACCGGCCGACATCCACCCGGGCAGCACGCTGCTCCCCCGCCAACAGACTCATGCCCCCCAACCTATCCACCCGAACAGGGTGCGGGCGTCAGACCAAAGGCGTAACCGGGCGTCCTCCGAAAGGCGTAAAGACGCCAGTGCGTCCCCGCTGTTCGCTCAGCGGGGACGCACTCGCGATCAGCGAAGGGTCAGCGGACGACCAGCGTGAACGGGTGGGTGTACCCGGCGTCGACCGGGAGGCCGTCGACGTTCCTGGAAGCCGCGACCCACCAGCGGAACTGGTGCGTACCGCGCCGGTTGAACGCGAACGGGCCGCTCTGGACCGAGCCCTCGTCGAGGGTGCGGTACATCAGTCCTTGCCACTGGCCACTGCTGTTCTTGAACTGCAGCGCGACCTGCTGCGGCCCGCGCGGCGCGACCGAGACGGTCGCGTTCGGCTGCTGGCCGAGGGTGATGTCGGCGTCGAGGAAGCGCGCGTCGAGCACCTGCGGGGTGGCGCGGATCATCTTGACGACGCTGTTCGCCTGGACGTTCGTGGTGCCCGCGCCGAGCCCCGACTCGTTCAGGATCCCGCGGTACTCGCGAGCGCCGGGGTTCGTGATCACGAAGGTGTACTTGCCCTGAGCATCGGTCTTGCTGACACCGATCGAGTACCACGGCGAGGTCGCCGAGTTCCGGCCCTGCAGCGACATCTGGTGCTGCACCAGGTTGGTGCTGTCGGCCACGACGCGGCAGTCACCGCCGGCCGGGTTCGCCAGCTTGCTCAGCGCGATCGAGCCGGTCATCGTCACCTTCGCGCCGTAGATCCCGGACGCCGGGGTGTTGAACGCGACCGAGCCGGTACGGGTCCGGATGGTGCCCGCCGTGGTCTCACCCCACTCGTTCGACCGCACCAGCTCGACCGAGTACGGCCCGGCCTGCACCGGCACCTGCCCGTACTCGTTGGTTGTCGACGGCAACGCCACGGTCTCGCACTGCGCCGCCGTACCGGCCTTCACCCGCGTCACTTTCGGCGTCATCAACGGCGCGCCCGGGCGGTCCAGCGGGTCGTTCGGCGTCGTGTCCTTCGCGGTGTCGGCCGCGAACGTCCACTGGAGCGCGCCGCGCACCATCCCCTTGCTGATCGCCGTGTCGCCCCACAGGTACCGGTCGAAGCTCGCCGACCGAGCGCCCGCCGTACTCGGGTCGGCCACGAAGATCCGCGCCGTGCTCGCCGCGTCGTGCGACGGCTTCAACGCCGACGCCGGTACGACGAGCTCGTTCGCACCGGCCGCCGTCGTCGTCCCGATCCGCTCCGCCTGCCGCCCACTCACCTCCAGGTACACGTCGTTCGCGATCCCCGCAGCCTCGGTCCAGCTGATCTTCACCGACCCCGGCGCCGCCCACGCGACCTTCACCTCCGACACCGCGGCCTGCCCAGCAGGAACCGCCTGCGCCACACCCGGCACTGCCAGCCCACCGACAACCGCCAGCGCCGCCAAAGACTTCCGCATCATGGTCAATCCCCCAGATCCTCACCGCCCCGCGCATCGGGGCACTGTTGAGACGCCCTGTCACGCGGCAAAGGTTGAGTGGGTTTCGGACTTTTCCGGCGGCACCTGGTGTTCACGCAGCGTCAATCAGTAGACACGTGACGTATGTACTGACTTGCCTGCGGGCTGTCATTCTCGGAGGCGTTCATCTTCCGCCCCAGCTCTCGAAAAGAGTGTTGTATGAACGATCTTTCCGCACGCCCTCCGCAGCGCCGGCGCCGGGTTCTCGGTGTCGCGCTGGCCACCGCCGCGCTGATGGTGACCTCGGCCGCCGCGGCGTACGCCGCACCGCCGCCCTCGTTGCCGCAGAACGCCGGGGGTTACGAGCAGTCGTTCTCCCCGGCGTACGACTACGACGGTGACGGTTGCTACGCGACGCCGGCGATCGGTGCCGACGGCACGCTCAACCCCGGACTCAACACCAGCGGCGCGGTCAACGGCAGCTGCCGGGACCAGTCCGACCTGGACAACAGCCAGACCTACTCGCGGGCCAAGTGCAACAACGGCTGGTGCGCGGTCGTGTACGCGAGCTACTTCGAGAAGGACCAGGCCGTCGCCGGCAGCGGGCTCGGCGGGCACCGGCACGACTTCGAGCACGTCATCTCGTGGATCAACCAGGCCAGCAACCAGGTCGAGTACGTGACCACCACGCAGCACAGCAGCCAGGTCACCTACCCGCGCTCGCAGGTCCGTTTCGACGGCTCGCACCCGAAGGTCGTCTACCACAAAGACGGCGCCAGCACGCACTTCTTCCGGCTCGCCAACGGCAACGACGAGCCGCCGGAGAACCACTACCACAACTGGCGCTACCCCCCGCTGGTCGGCTACGACGGCTTCCCCAGCACCGCTCTGCGCGACAAGCTCATGAACGCCGACTTCGGCTCAGCCACCATCAAGGTCACCGACAAGGACGACCGCTTCCGCAACCTCCTGAACGCCTCCAAGCCCGGCGGCATCCCCTTCGACCCCTGGGCCTGAGCAGCTAGAGGCAGGCCGGGTGCCCTGGTGGCGCCCGGCTTGCCCCGTGGGTACCGGCCCGGCATGCAGCCGTTCCTCCCGTACGCCGACTTCCGCGCCACCGCGCAGGTCCTCGACCCCCGCCGCCTCGGCAAGCAACGCGTCGAGACCATCCAGATCCTCCGCGGCCTCACCGTCGAGAACTACGGCTGGCGCCACCACCCAGCCGTGAAGATGTGGTCCGGCTACGAGGAAGCCCTGGTCCGCTACGGCCTCGAGATCTGCACGGCCTGGACCGCCGAGGGCCGCGCCGACACCTGCGAACTCACCCTCCGCACCGACCTCTCCACCGCCTGCGGCATCACCAAGATCCGCCCGCAACAATCCCTGGCGAAATCCGGCGACCTCCCACCCTGGCTGGGCGACAAGCAGTTCCACCAGAGCCACCGCTCCGCCCTCCTCCAGAAGGACCCGGCGTACTACGGCCCGCTCTTCGACGACCCCGCGGATCTCCCGTACGTCTGGCCGCCCTCGGACCGAAAGCCCTGCGGCAGCTAGCAAGAACGGACGCCGGGCGCTAGGCCCGGCGTCCGTTCCTGCTCATCAGATCTGGGTCTTCACGAACTGTTTGCCGCTGGTGTTCTCGATGACGACCGCTGTCACGTCGGCGGGGTCGATCAGGGCGTTGCCGTCGAGGGTGGTGCCGTTGGCGGCGCCCTTTTCGGAGACCATCCAGCTGCCGGCGATCTCGCGTCGGCCGTCCTTGCCGATGACCACCAGGCGGCATGGTTCGTTTGCCGGGAGGCCGGTGACGGCTACGTTGACGCGGACGAAACCGCTGGCCGGCTCGACCCGGGCTGTCAGGCGAGCACCGGTCTGCGGGTCCACGCTGCTGGCGAACTTCGTCCCCGGTACGGCGGTGCTGCTGGCGGTCGGTGTCGGTTCCGGACCCGCCACCGGCTGCTCGTCGCCCGTGTTCCGGCCGATCACGACGCCGCCGAAGACGGCTGCGACCGCGGCCACCGCGGCGATCGCCGCCACCGTCCCGCGCCCGGTGCCACCGCCGGCCGCGGCCGACTCCTTGCGTACCTGGCGCAGCGTCCGGTGCAGCAGCAGGTCCGCGTCGTCCGGCGGGCCGTCGAGCAGCGCCTCGGCCGGGACCTCCTGCAGGAAACTCTGGAGCTCACGCAACGCGCTCACCTCTTCCCGGCAGGACTCGCAACCGGCCAAGTGCTGCTCGACCTGTTCCGCCCCCGCCGTGTCCAGCTCACCGTCGACGTAGCCGTCGATGTCCGCGTGTTCGGTTCCCATCAGGCCACTCCTTCCATCCCGAGGTGCCGTCCCGCCGGGAAGTGCTCCCGCAGGGCCCGCAACCCGTAGTGCGACCGTGATTTCACCGTGCCGGGTGGGATGCCGAGCACGTCGGCGGCCTCGGCGACGCTGCGTCCCTCCAGGTAGATCTGTTCGAGCACCACCCGGTGCTCGGGGGACAGCCGGTGCAGGGCCTGCAGGACGACCATCGTGTCGACGACGCCTTCGGCGTGGTCGCGCTCGACCGGCACCGTGGTCTCGGTCTCGGCCACCTCGGCCGGCCGCGCGTTCCGGGCCCGGACCCGGTCGGTGACGATGTTCCGGACGACGGTGAGCAGCCAGCCGCGCACCGAACCCTTGCCGTTGCTCAGGTCGTCGAGATGCCGCCAGGCCCGGACCAGGGCTTCCTGGACGACGTCCTCGGCGCTGGCCCGGTCGCCGGTCAACCGCGTGGCGTAGGCGAGCATCGCCTTGCCGTGCTCGTTGAACAGCGTCCGGACCAGCTCCTCGTCCGCCGACTCCCGGCGGCGTCGGGTGATGAACCCGGCCATTCAGTTCCACCTCTCGCAGGTTCCGCGGCGCGGAACGTTCCAGCGGCCCGTGTCGCCGGGCCCGCGCCCCCCGCGCCGTCCCGGATCTTCTCACTCGCGGTGCCCGGCCCCGCGGTGGGCCGCCCGCCGGTCGGTACGGCGGGCGGTCCGCGGGGGTCACGTGCCATCCCCTCGTACGGCACGTGCCCGGACCTTCTGAACACGGATCCCGGGGCCGCCCGGGTTCACCCGAAAATGTGACCCTCGTCACATCCGAGGATCTGAACCCGGCGCACCCGGTGCGCCGTGTGTGCTGCCGAACGGACCCGACGGGACCGCCCGAGCTCGAGGGAAGCACCCATGAACATGCGCAGCACGATGCTGAAGATCGCACTCGTCACCGCCGGTCTCACCGCATTGGTGGCCTGCGGCAACTACAACCAGCCGGACGCCGCACCGACCGTGGTGCAGACCGTCACGGTGCCGGCGCCGCAGCCGAACGCCGACGCCTCGACGCAGGCCGGCGGCGTACAGAACGACGGTACGCAGAACGAGCAGGAGCCCGCCCAGCCGGCCGAGCCCGCGCAGCCGGCCCAGCCGCAGCAGCAGGCCGGGACCGAGCCGCAGCCCGCCGTCGTGCAGCGCACCATGGGTCAGGTCAAGATCTTCGACGGGCCGGCCTCGGCGCCGATCCCGCCGGTCCCGGCCGGCAAGAGCAGCCCGGCGGTCCAGGTCCAGGTCGGCGCGAACGGCGTCGTCACCGACGGCCGCGGGATGACGCTGTACCGGTTCGACAACGACTCCGCCAAGCCGCCGACGCCGACCTGCTTCGACGACTGCGCGAAGAAGTGGCCGCCGCTGCTGGTCAAGTCGCCGGGCAAGATCTACACCGTCGGCGTCGACCCGAAGATCGTCAGCTACGTCGAGCGCCCGGACGGCACCTGCCAGGTGACGATCAACGGCTGGCCGGCGTACTACTTCGCCAAGGACAAGGTGCCCGGCGACATCCTCGGCCAGGGCGTCGGCAAGACCTGGTTCGCCTTCAACGCCCAGGGCGGCAAGGCCGACGTCGCGAACACCGGCGCCGGTTCGGGCTCGGGGTACTGACCCCCACCAGATCGCTCGGGGTGGCCCTTGGGGGCAGGGGCCACTCCGAGCCGCAACCTTCTAAGCGGTGCAGCGCTTGTCCTCGTTGAGGCAAGCCACCAGCCGGCCCATCAGGGCCGGCTGCATCACGTTGATGAAGTGGCTGTGATCGGCCAGCGCACTGCGGCCGTCCTCGGGGAAGGTGTCGACGGAGTAGTCGGCGCCCTTCGGTACGTCGTACCCGATCTCGAGGTGCAGCTGCGGGACGGGGAAGAAGCCGGGCGGGCAGCCGCCGGCAGCGTTCGGGAAGACCAGGTGCGAGCTGTGGTCCGGGCTGTCGAGGGACTTGCCGTTCCAGCAGCTCGGGAAGTCGAAGACGCGGATCACCTGCTGGCCGTCGGGGCAGCGCGGGTAGTCCTTGGCCACGCGGTCGCGGGCACCCGAGCAGGTCCACTGCAGGTGGTCGGTGTGCTTGCCACCCTGGGAGAAACCGTGCGCGTTGCCGGTCGCCGTACGGAGGAACTCGGGCATCGGTACGACGTCGCTGACCGGGCTGCCGCGGAACTCGATCGACACCGAGGCGGGTGGCAGCACTCTGCCTTCGTTGCCGTGGGCATCATGTTCGGCGCTGCTCATGCCGCTCATGTCGTCGTCGCCGGGGACGCGGACGACGGGCCAGTAGTAGCTCGACTTGTCGCCGCCCTTGCAGGTGGTCGCCGCCGCGGCCAGACTCCGATCGGTCGAGAACGCAGTGGTCGACACGTTCCCCACATAGTCGTGCAGATGATGGGCCGCGCCGACGACCCCCGGATTCACCACCAGGTTGTCCGAGTTGCGGATGCCGCGTTCGTTGCGGCCGCAGTCGACCCGCCAGGTCCCGGTCGAGGCATCCGCGGTCGGCGGCACCGCCGCCGGCGTCTGCGGCGCGTCGGCGATCGCGACGTACCGGACCGCGTCGCTGTCGTCACCCAGCACCCCGCAGCCCGCGACCACCATCACGATCCCCAGCCAGGCGAACCGCCGCATGCCTTCCACCAATCATTGAACCTTCACACACAACGAGCCAGAAGGTAGCACGCAGGACCTGACGCGATTCGGCGTACTCAGGCCTCGCAGAGGGTGCGGACGGTCTCGAGTTCTTCCTCGATGACGGTGGACTGAGCTTCGACGGCGTCCTGGGATGAGCCCTCGGGGAAGAAGAGGGTGAACTGGTACTCGGCGCCGGTGCCGTTGGGGATGACTCGGGTGTAGACGCCGGGGCCTTCGGGGGAGATGAGGTCGACGGTGCCGTGCTCCTGCGACGTACGGACGATGACGTGGCGTTCGGTGTCGCCGCTACGGAAGAGCCAGGTGCCGCCGGCCGGCTCGACCGTGTCGACGGCGCGGGGAGCCCAGTGGGGAAGGTTGTGCGGGTCGGCGACGAAGGCGAAGACCTCGGCCGGGGTGGCGTCGATGGCGATGCTGCGGGAGATCGTGATGTTCGTAGGCATGTGCTGATCATAGGCAGATGCTTACGATTGGACAATGCCTACGATGCTCGGATGGAGCGCGATGACCTCGGGGCCCTGTTCGGTCGGGTGGTGCGGCGGCTGATCGCGGCCGAGCGGCCGTTGCTGGAGGCGCACGGGCTGACGATGTGGGAGTACTCCGTGCTCACCCACCTCGCGAAGCAGCCGACCGAGACGCAGCAGGCCTTGGCGGCGGCGATCGGGTACGACAAGTCGCGGCTGATCCCGCTGCTGGACGGACTTGCCGGGCAGGGGTTGCTGGTTCGTGAGCCTGATCCGGCGAACCGGCGGGCGCATGCCGTGCGGTTGACGCCGGACGGTCTCGCTCGGTTGGAGGCCGCGAGGGCTGATATCCGGGCGATGGAGGAGGAGCTGCTCAGCGTCTTGAGCGCCGCGGAGCAGCGGCACCTGCTCGCCGTACTCCCGCGGCTCGCCGACTAAGGCAGCTTCGGGTGGTCCGGGGAGAGGAAGACGACGATGTCGGTCTCCGGCCCCGCGACAGGTGGTTCGTGCCAGCCGGTACGCCGGTAGAACGCGATCGTGTCGTGCGCCTCGTTCCAGGTCAGCAGCCAGGCACCGTTGGGCTGTCCTTCGGTCGCCGACGCGAGGAGGCGGCGGCCGAGGCCGGTTCCGCGCGCCCAGCCGAGGACGCCGAGCTCGTCGATCTCGAAGGCACCCACGAGCAGGTCGTCGGTCTGCTCGGCGCCGAGTCGCTCCCGCACCTTGCCGTACGCGCGGTCGGTGCGGAACGGCGCCGGCGTCGTCCAGCCGGTGACGAAACCGGCGATCCGGCCGTCGCCGGCGCGCTCGATCCAGGCCGCGAAGCCGGGGCGCCGGGCGTCGTCATCGAGGCGCTTCCGGAAGGCCACGCGGGTCTCGTCGGGGTCGCGGTGGGTCCAGGGCGGCGCGGTGAACACCTCGACGTACGCGTCGGTCAGCTCGTCCGCGATCCGGAGGATGTCGTCCTGGTAGCGCTGCACGCGCTCGAAGCTACCCGGCCGAAGGGGCGCAGCCCTGGACCCTTAGCGACTACTGGACCGGCGTCAGGTAGATCAGCGGGATCTGGCGGTCGCCCGCGGTGGCCGGGTAACCGCTGACGCCGGGGTTGAGCTCCAGGACGCGCGCCCAGGCCGCGGTGTACTCGGCGGGGTCGGTGATCTCCTCGGCGAGCATCTCGGCTTCGCCGGTCGGGAGCTCGACCTTGACCTTCGGGTTCGCCTTGAGGTTGTGGTACCAGGCGGGGTGCTTGGTCAGGCCGTAGTTGCTTGCCCAGAGCAAGATCTTGCCGTGCTCCTTGATGCAGCCGACCGGGTTCATCCGGGGTTCACCCGAGCGAGCGCCCACGGTGTGCAGCAGGAGCAGGCCGAACGGGGAGTCGCCGCCGCCGATCCTCCCGGCGCGGAACTCGCGGATCACCATCTCGTCGTCGATCCGCTCCGGTGCGTCGCTCATGTCGTCGTTCCTCCAGTTGTCGGCTGAGACCGCGACGAGGGTATCCGGCCGCGCCGCCCGGAAAACTGAAGATCGGCGCCTGGGTTTCGTCGCCTGAGCTGTGCAAAGTGGTCCCGGAACCGCTCCGGGAGACTGTCACCCCGATCGGCGAGTTCTTGCCAACCCGCAGCGCCCGATCGGCGCGAGCCGGAGAGGTTTGGCCGGCCGCACGCCCGGACACCGGCGGCCGAGGAGGCGATGGTGATGGGCGAACGTGGAGCAGCGGTCGGTGATCTCCGGCTGGCGACGGTTGTGGTGAACGCGCTGGACATGCGCCGGGCGATTGCGTTCTGGCAGGAGGCGCTCGGGTACGAGCTCGGTGGGGAGATCGGGGAGCAGTTCGCGATGCTCGAGGATCCGGCGAAGCGCGGGCCGGCTGTGCTCGTGCAGCAGGCGGAGGCGATTCCGCGGGAGGCCGCGCCGGTGCACATCGACCTGTACACGGCTGAGCGGGAGCGGCACATCGAGCGACTGGTGCAGCTCGGGGCGAGTCGGGTCGAGGACTGGGACTACCCGGAGGAGCACGAGTTCGTCGTACTGCGGGACACCGAGGGCAACGAGTTCTGCGTGATCCGCGCCGACTGACGGTCAGCTGGTGCGGAACGAGCGCCGGTAGGTGTCCGGCGGTACGCCGACGGTCTGCTTGAAGTGGCGGCGGAGGGTGGTCGCCGTGCCGAGGCCGGTCGCGGTGGCGACGGATTCGACGCTGTCGTCGGTGGATTCGAGGAGTTGCTGGGCGCGGCGGACGCGTTGGGTGTTGAGCCATTGCAGCGGGGTCTGGCCGGTGACCGCGGTGAACTGGCGGGTCAGGTGGCGCGGGCTGACGTTCGCCTGGCGGGCCAGGTCGGTGACGGTCAGCGGATGATCGAGGCGCTGCTGGGTCCAGGACAGGAGGTCGGCGAGGGCGTGGTCGCCGGTGGGCTGGATGGGAGTGGATACGAACTGCGCCTGGCCGCCGGGGCGGTGTGGGGGCATGACCAGGCGGCGGGCGACCGTGTTGGCGATCGTGGCGCCGTGGTCGAGGGCGATCAGGTGGATGCAGAGGTCGACCGCGGCGGCCTTGCCGGCGGCAGTCAGGACGGTGCCGTTGTCGGTGTAGAGGACGTCGGGGTCGACGACGGCCAGCGGGTGCCGCGCAGCCAGTTCAGCGGTGTGGGCCCAGTGCGTCGTCGCGACGCGGCCGTCGAGCAGACCGGCGGCGCCGAGCGCGAACGCACCGGTGCACAGCGACGCGATCCGGGCGCCGGCCTCGTGCGCAGCCCGTACGGCGTCGACCAGCTCGCGCGGCGGCGGTACGTCGACGTCCGCGCACGCGGGCACGATCACGGTGTCGGCCGTCGCGAGCCGCTCCAGCCCGTCCGACGGCTCGACCAGGAACGGACCGACCCGGACGGCGCCCGGCCCGCAGAGCAGTACGTCGTACCAGTCCTCGGCAGCGGTCTCGGCCGGTGGCGTGCGGAAGATCTCGTACGCGACCGCCAGCTCGAAGTGCAGCAGGTCACCGGCGGCGGCGAGGGCGACGGTGTGCATGTCCGAAAGTGTACGCATGATGGCGTTCCGGACTCTCACCCTCGGTGACCCGCGGCCGCGAGAGTTGAGTCATGAAGATCGTGGTCTACGGAGCCACCGGGCACACCGGACAGTTCGTCGTCGCCGAGCTCCAGCGGCGCGGCCTCGACCCCGTCGTCGCGGGGCGCGACGCCGGGAAACTCACCGCCATGTACGGAAACCTGACCTCAGTCCCCGCAGCAGCGGACGACCCGCGAGCGCTCGACCGAGCCCTCGACGGCGCCGCCGCGGTGATCAACACCGCCGGCCCGTTCGCTCTCACCGCGGGCCCGCTCGTCGAGGCCGCGCTGCGGGCGGGCCTCCCGTACGTCGACGTCGCCGCCGAGATCGAGGCCAACCGCGACACCCTCACCACCTACGCCGACCGCGCCCGCCGCCAGGGCACGATCGTCCTCCCCGCGATGGCCTTCTACGGCGGCCTCGGCGACCTGCTCGTCACCCACGCGATGGGCGACTGGACGAGCGCCGACACGGCCGAGATCGCTTACGGGCTGAGCAGTTGGCAGCCCACACCAGGCACCCGCGCAGCCGGCCAGGTCAGCCACGACCGTCGCGGCGGCCGCCGCGTTCGCTTCACCAAGGGCGCCCTGGAGTACCACGACGACCCACTCACCCAGGGCACCTGGGACTTCCCGGAGCCCTTAGGCAGCCAGCAGGTCGTGCACGGCTTCACGATGGCCGACGTCGTCACGATCCCCAGCCACCTGGCGATCCCCGAGGTCCGCACGTCGATGGCGATCCAAGCCGCCCAGGACCTCGCCGACCCCACCACCCCCGCTCCGACGAGCTCCGACCAGACCTTCGTCGTCGACGTCGTCGTGACCAGCAACGGAGAACAGCGCCGGACAACGGCAAGTGGCTGCGACATCTACGCCGTGACTGCTCCACTGGCCGTGGAAGCGGTCCAGCGAATCCTCGACGGACGGACACGGACAGTAGGCGCGACCACGGCCGGAAACCTCTTCCACCCAGCGGATTTCCTGCAGGCGCTGGAACCTTTCCTCATCGTCACAACCAGTGCACAGCTGACCCCGACTCGACGGTAGGGGCAACTGCCTGGGAATCTGTGCGGTGACAGCTTTTCCGACGACAGGAGTGCCGCCCGGTGTTCAACCGCATCGCCATCGTCAACCGGGGAGAAGCCGCGATGCGGCTGATCAACGCGGTCCGTGAGCTGAACGCCGAGACGGGAAGCCAGGTCGAGACGGTCGCGTTGTTCACCGACGCCGAGAGGACCGCGACCTTCGTCCGCGAGGCCGACCTGGCCTACCCGCTCGGCCCGGCCGCCGACCGCCCGTACCTGGACCTGGCCAAACTCGAGAAAGCACTCCTGGAGACCAAGGCCGACGCGGCCTGGGTCGGCTGGGGCTTCGTCGCCGAGGACCCGGCCTTCGCCGAGCTGTGCGACCGGATCGGCGTCACCTTCGTCGGCCCGAGCGCCGAGGCGATGCGCAAGCTGGGCGACAAGATCGGCTCGAAGCTGATCGCCGAGGAGGTCGGCGTCCCGGTGGCGCCGTGGAGCCGTGGCGCGGTCGCCACGCTGGACGAGGCGCTCGCCTCGGCCAACGAGATCGGCTACCCGGTGATGCTCAAGGCAACGGCCGGTGGTGGCGGCCGCGGCATCCGGCTGGTCCGCGACGACGAGGACCTGCGCGAGGCCTACCAGCGGACCAGCGACGAGGCCGCCCGCGCGTTCGGCAGCGGCGTCGTCTTCCTGGAGCGGCTGGTCACCGGTGCGCGACACGTCGAGGTCCAGGTGATCGCGGACGGGCAGGGTACGGCGTGGGCGCTCGGCGTCCGGGACTGCTCGGTCCAGCGCCGCAACCAGAAGGTGATCGAGGAGTCGGCCTCGCCGGTCCTCGCCCCGGAGCAGGCCGCCGAGCTGAAGGCGTCGGCCGAGCGGCTCGCGCTCGCCGTCGGGTACGCCGGTGCCGGCACCGTCGAGTTCCTGTACCACCCGGGCGACAAGCTGTTCGCGTTCCTCGAGGTGAACACCCGGCTCCAGGTCGAGCACCCGATCACCGAGCTGACCACCGACTTCGACCTGGTCCGGGCCCAGCTGCACGTTGCCGCAGGCAACAAGCTGACGGGCCCGCAGCCGGTCGAGGTCGGCCACGCCGTCGAGGCCCGGCTGAACGCCGAGGACCCGGACCGCGACTTCGCGCCGTCCCCCGGCCGGATCGCGCGGCTGCGGCTGCCGTCCGGCCCCGGCGTCCGGGTCGACACCGGCGTCAGCGAGGGCGACTCGATCCCGGCCGACTTCGACTCGATGATCGCCAAGATCATCGGCTACGGCCGGACCCGCGAGGAGGCGCTCGGCCGGCTGCGCCGCGCGGTCGCC
This sequence comes from Kribbella sp. NPDC051770, assembly GCF_040681455.1. Taxonomy (NCBI): domain Bacteria; kingdom Bacillati; phylum Actinomycetota; class Actinomycetes; order Propionibacteriales; family Kribbellaceae; genus Kribbella; species Kribbella sp. NPDC051770. Next base: position 449,013 of record NZ_JBFAYT010000002.1, read on the forward strand.
GACACCACCGTCGTCCTCGAAGGCGGTACGACGAACAAGAGCTTCGTGCTCGACCTGCTCGACCAGCCCGAGGTGATCGACGGTTCCGCCGACACCGGCTGGATCGACCGGGTCCGCGGCGAGGGCCGGCTGGTCCTGCGGCGGCACTCCGGGATCGCGCTGGTCGCGGCCGCGATCGAGGCGTACGAGGAGGCCGAGCGGGTCGAGCGCCAGCGCCTGCTGGACTCCGCGCGCGGCGGTCGCCCCCAGGTGCAGCACGAGGTCGGTCGCGCGATCGCGCTGAAGCTGCGCGGGGCGGCGTACAAGGTGTCGGTCGCGAAGATCGGCTCGGCCCGCTACCGCGTCGGCGTCGGCACCGGTGACGACCTCTGCTACCTGGACGCCGAGCTCGACCGCTTGGACGCGTACGACGCCCGCCTGGTCGTCTCCGGCCGCCGCTACCGGCTCGTCACCGCGACGCACGGTCCCGTGCACCTGGTCGAGGTCGACGGCGTCACGCACCGGGTCAGCCGCGACGAGGGCGGCGTCCTGCGCGCTCCCGCGCCGGCCCTGGTGGTCGCGACGCCGGTCGCCGCCGGTGCCGAGGTCGAGGCCGGTGCGCCGGTGCTCGTGCTGGAGAGCATGAAGATGGAGACGGTGCTTTACGCGCCGTTCAAGGCGATCGTGAAGGAGCTGCCGGTCTCGACCGGCAGCCAGGTCGAGACCGGGGCGCCGCTGCTGCGGCTGGAGCCGGTCGGCGACGCGGACGTCAAGGTCGAGGTGTCGGACAGCGTCGATCTGGAGCTGCCGATCCCCGAGACGCCGCCGACCGCCGCCGAGCGGGCCGCGCGCGGCCTGGACAACCTGCGCAGCATGCTGCTCGGGTTCGACATCGACCCGCGCGACGAGGGCCGGACGCTCTCGGAGTACCTGGCCGCCCGGGCCGAGCTGGATCGCCCGCCGGTCGCCGACGAGATCGGCGTCCTGCGGCTGTTCGCGGACTTCGCCGAGCTGAGCCGCAACCGGCCGGCCGGTGAGGACCTGAACACCGAGCTCCGCGTGCACAGCCCGAAGGAGCACTTCCACACCTACCTGCAGACCCTGGACGCCGAGCGCGCCGGGCTGCCGGCGCAGTTCCGTGACCGGCTCGCCCGCGTGCTCGGACACTACGGGATCACCGATCTGGACCGCAGCGACGAGCTGACCGACGCGGTGTTCCGGATCTTCCTGGCCCAGCAGCGCACGTCGCCGGACGTGCTGCTGATGACGTCGCTGCTCCAGCAGTGGCTGGCCGAACCGATGCCCGAGGCCCCTTTCGACACCGAGGCGTACGCCGTACTCGACCACCTGGTCGTCGCGACCCAGCTGCGCTTCCCGGTGATCGGCGACCTGGCGCGCAGCGTCCGGTTCCGCTGGTTCGACCAGCCGCAGGTGGACGCCGACCGTGCCGAGGTGCTGGCCGAGGTCGCCGCCGAACTCGACTCGCTGACCAGCAACCCCGACGTACCGGACCGGACCGAGCGCGTGAAGGCGCTGGCCGCGATCCCGGAGCAGATCGTCAGCTTCCTGGCCGAGCGGATCGAGGCCGGGGTGCACCCGGTCGAGCCGATGCTGGAAGTGCTGATCCGCCGGCACTACCTCGAGTACGAGCTGCACGACCTGCGCAACACGATCGTCAACGGGCGGGCCTTCGCGAGCGCCGACTACACGCTCGACGACCGGCCCTCGCACCTGGTCACCACGATCGGCACGGTCGGCGAGCTGTCCGATCTCGGCAGCGACCTGGTCCGTGACCTGGCCGCCGAGGTCGCGGCCGCACCGGCCGGTCACCAGGCCGTCGCGGACCTGTACCTGTCCTGGCCCGGTACGCCGGAGTCCCCACAGGAGGCGTCCGACCAGCTCCGCGACATCGTCGCCGCGCTGCCGTTCGTCAACGACGTACGACGGGTCGCCCTGGCTGTTGTCCCGGGCAACGGTCGCGAGGTCTGGTACTTCACCTTCCGGCCGACCGCCGACGGTGTCGTCGAGGACGACAACGTGCGCGGTGTGCACCCGATGGTCGGCCGGCGCCTGAACTTGTGGCGCCTGCACGACTTCAAGATCACCCGGCTGGACGCGCCCGAGGACGTGCTGCTCTACCACTGCGTCGCGCGCGACAACCCCGCGGACGAGCGGCTGGTCGCGCTGGCGCAGGTCCGCCAGTTCGCCGTGGTCCGCGACGAGGAGGGCAAGGTCACCGCGCTGCCGCACGTCGAGCGCGCGATCGCGAACTGCCTCGAAGGCATCCGCCGGGCCCGGACGGCGCGCGGCGCCGCCGGGGCACGGCTGGAGATGAACCACGTCTGGGTGACGATCTGGCCGGTCGTCGACGGCCAGGTCCCCGAGCTGACCGCCCTGCAGCGCAACATCGCGCCGATGACCGCGGGCGCGGGCATCGAGGAAGTCATCATCAGCGGCCGGGTGACCGGCTCGAACGGTACGCCGCTGCCGGTGGTCGGGCGGTTCTCGTACCAGCCCGGTTCCGGTGTCGTCACCAAGGTGGTCCGGCCGCCGACGGAGCGGCTCAAGCCGCTCGACGACTACGCGCAGAAGGTGCTCAAGGCCCGCCGCCGCAACACCGTCTACCCGTACGAGGTGGCCGGTCTGGTGGTCGGTGCCGGAGGCACCTATGTCGAGCACGACCTGGACGACACCGGCGCGCTGGTGCCGGTCGACCGGCCGCGCGGGCTGAACAAGGCCGGCCTGATCGCCGGTGTGATCACCACGCCGACCAAGCGGCACCCCGAGGGCATCACCCGGGTGGTGCTCAGCGGCGACCCGACGATGGCGCTCGGCGCCGTCGCCGAGGCCGAGTGCGCGCGGATCATCGGCGCGCTCGACCTGGCCGAGAAGCTCGGCGCGCCGGTCGAGTGGTTCGCGGTCTCGGCCGGCGCCCGGATCTCGATGGACTCCGGGACCGAGAACATGGACTGGGTCGCGAAGGCGCTGAAGCGGATCGTCGAGTTCACCCAGGCCGGCGGCGAGATCAACATCGTGGTCGCGGGCATCAACGTCGGCGCGCAGCCGTACTGGAACGCCGAAGCCACGATGCTGATGCACACCAAGGGCATCCTGGTGATGACACCGGACTCCGCGATGGTGCTGACCGGTAAGCAGACGCTCGACTTCGCCGGTGGCGTCTCGGCCGAGGACAACTTCGGCATCGGCGGCTACGACCGGGTGATGGGCCCGAACGGCGAGGCGCAGTACTGGGCGCCGGACCTCGGCGGTGCGCGCGACATCCTGATGGCGCACTACGACCACACGTACGTCGTACCGGGTGAGTCCGGGCCGCGGCGGGCCACCACGTCGGACCCGGTCGACCGCGACATCTCGGCGTACCCGCACGACCCGGCCGACGGCGGCTTCAGCACGGTCGGGGAGATCTTCTCCGCGGCGACCAACCCGGACCGCAAGAAGGCGTTCGACATCCGCACGCTGATGCGCGCGGTGACCGACCAGGACCACCCGATGCTCGAGCGCTGGGCCGGGATGGCCGACGCGGAGACGGCGGTGGTCGCCGACACCCGCCTCGGCGGGCTGCCGGTCTGCCTGGTCGGGATCGAGTCCAAGCCGGTCGCGCGGCGCGGTTTCCCGCCCACCGACGGACCGGACACCTACACCGCGGGCACGCTGTTCCCGCGGTCGTCGAAGAAGGTCGCGCGGGCCATCAACGGGGCCAGCGGCAACCGTCCGCTCGTCGTCCTGGCCAACCTGTCGGGCTTCGACGGGTCCCCGGACTCGATGCGCAACCTGCAGCTCGAGTACGGCGCGGAGATCGGCCGCGCGATCGTGAACTTCCGCGGGCCGATCGTGTTCTGCGTGGTCTCGCGGTACCACGGCGGCGCGTTCGTGGTGTTCTCCAAGGCGCTGAACCCGTCGATGACGGTGCTCGCGGTCGAGGGCTCGTTCGCGTCGGTGCTCGGTGGGGCGCCGGCTGCCGCGGTGGTGTTCTCCGGTGAGGTGAACGCCCGGACGTCGGCCGACCCGCGGGTCAAGGAGCTGTCCGGACGGGTCGCCGAGGCCGAGGGCGCCGAACGCGCCGCGCTCACCAACGAGCTCGCCGAGGTGCGCACCGCGGTGCGCGCCGAGAAGCTCGGCGAGGTCGCGTCGGAGTTCGACCGGATCCACGACATCCGGCGCGCGGTGCGGGTCGGGTCCGTGGACCAGGTGGTGACGCCCGAGGAGCTGCGGCCGCAGCTGATCGCTGCGCTGGAGAAGTTCTCCGGCTGATGATCAGCGTCGTGAACTTCCAGTCCGTCGACGGGGTCGTGCAGTCGGTGCTCGCCCCGGACGAGGACACCGAGGGCGGGTTCCGGCACGGCGGGTGGGTGACGGCGGGGATGGACTCCGCCGTCGCCGAGTTCATGCAAGGGGCGACGCTGGCTGCCGGCGGGTTGCTGCTGGGGCGGAAGACGTACGAGACGTTCGCCGCGGTGTGGGGTCCTGCTGATCAGAACGACCCCGCCGTGGCGGCGCTGAACCGGATTCCGAAGTACGTCGCGTCGCGGACGTTGACGTCTTCGGAGTGGAACAACTCGGTGCTGCTCGGACCGGATCTCGTCGCTGCTGTGCGGGAGATTCCGGAGGAGCTGGTGGTGTTCGGGAGCGCGGATCTGCTGGGGACGCTGTTCGCTCACGGGTTGGTGGACGAGCTGCACCTGCTGACGTTCCCGCTGGTGATCGGTACCGGGAAGAAGATGTTCGGGGAGCTGCCGGAGCCGCTGTCGTTGCGGCTGGAGGTCTCGCGGACGACGCCGTCGGGCGTCACGATCTCGAGCTACGCCGTGGAGTGAGCGCGCTGGTGGCGTTCGCCGTGATGACCGCGGTGATCGCTGCCCACTCGAGCAGGCCCAGGCGCTGCTCGAGGAGGAGCCAGCCGGCTACGGCCGCAAGGAGCGGGTTGACGCTCATGAAGAGGCCGAAGAACGTCGTGGGGACCAGGCGGAGGGTGAGCAGGTCCAGGAGGTAGGGGACGGCCGACGCCAGGAGGCCGGCCGCGGCGGCGTACGCGAGGTACTTGGGGGCCGGCGTGTGCTGGATGAGGATCCAGCCGGCGACCGGGAGGTAGGCGGCGGCTGAGACCGCTGCCGCGGCTGCGGCGCCTTGGGCTGAGGGCAGGCGGGTGGCGAGGGTGCGGTTGAGGAGGATGTACGCCGCCCAGCAGCAGGCGGCGATGAGGCCGAAGGCGATGCCGGGGTAGTCGGTGGTGGGTTGTGGTCGCATCAGGACGATGACGGCGGCGCCGGCGATGAGGGCGCAGATGAGGTCCACTCGGCGGCGTGAGGTGGCGAGGGCTACTGCCAGCGGGCCGAGGAATTCGAGGGTGACCGCGAGGCCCAGGCCGATGCGGTCGATGGCTGTGTAGAGGGTGAGGTTCATGGTCGCGTAGACGGCTGCGAGGGCGAGGATGGGGAGCCATTGGCGGCGGGTGAAAGTCTTCAGCGGCGGGCGGACGACGGCGAGCATGACCACGGCGGCTACGGCTTGTCTGATGGCTACAACGCCGGCTGGGCCGAGTGCGGGGAAGCCCAGAGCTGCTGTGGCGGCGCCGACCTGGTTGGAGACGCCGCTGGTGAGCATGAGGAGGATCCCGCGCAACTGCCCGGCGGGCATGCGGCCGGACCCGGTGGCCTGTGGCGAGGCCGCTGCGGCCGGAGAAGAAACAACAGAAGGCTCAGTTGCTGCCCTGGCGGGGAGGCTGCTCATGGTCGCAGGATGCGCCGGGTCTGCGGATGCGCAAAATGCATCTCAGGTTCGATCTATACGCTGGGCGTATGGAGGTGGAGCTGCGGCATCTGCGGTACCTGCTCGCGGTGGTGGACGCAGGGACGTTCACCGACGCGGCAATCGCGCTCGGGACCTCGCAGGCCGCTGTCTCTCGCGCGGTGGCCGGGTTGGAGCGGGCGCTCGGCGTACGGGTGTTGTATCGGAGCAGCCGGAGCGTGGCGCTGACCGCGACCGGCGCGCAGCTGGTCGTGCGGGCTCGGCATCTGCTGGACGAGCTGGACGATCTCGTGCGGGAGGCGACTTCAGGGCACGCGCGGCTCCGGCTCGGGCATCCGTGGTCCGCGCTGGGGCGACACACGACGGGGTTTCAGCGGCGATGGGCCGCGCTCTACCCGGAGGTCGAGCTGGTGCTCGTGCGGACGAACACGCCGACGGGCGGACTCGCTGAGGGGGCTTGCGATCTGGCCGTCGTACGGACCGCGGTGGACGAGAAGGCGTACGCGAGCACGGTGGTCGGGGTCGAGCGGCGGCAGCTCGTGCTGGCGGCGGACGATCCGTGGGCGAGGCGGCGGTCGGTGCGACTGGACGAGGTGCGGAGCCGGACGGTGCTCGTCGACCGGCGGACCGGTACAACGAGCCTGGAGCTCTGGCCGAGCGGGACGCCACCGCGGATCGAGTACACCGCGGACGTCGACGACTGGCTGGCGCTGATCTCGGCCGGGGACTACGTCGGGGTGACGCCGGAGAGCACTGCCACTCAGTACGGGCGGGCAGGAGTGGTTTTCCTGCCGCTGAAGGACGCGCCGCCGGTGCCGGTGCGGGTGATCTGGCCGCGGCAGGACCCGCACCCGTCGACGCAGAACGCGGTCGCGCTGATCAGTGCGGCGTACCAGCAGGCTATTTGAGGGCCTCGAGCAACGTCTTCGTGAAGGCCGGGATGTCGTCGGGGTTGCGGCTGGTGATCAGGTTGCCGTCGGCGACGACCTCCTCGTCGACCCAGTCGGCGCCGGCGTTCCGCAGATCGGTCTGCACGCTCGGCCAGGAGGTCAGCCGCTTGCCACGGACGACGTCGGCCTCGACGAGGGTCCAGGGCGCGTGGCAGATCGCGGCGACGGGCTTGCCGGAGGCGAAGAAGTCCTTCACGAAGGCGACCGCGGTCGCGTCGGTCCTCAGGGCGTCGGGATTGGCGACGCCGCCGGGCAGGACGAGCGCATCGAAGTCGTCGACTGCTACGTCGCCAACGGCTTGGTCGACCGACCGCTTCTCGGCGGCCGTGAGGTGATCGAAGGTCTGCACCTCACCTGTCTCCGGACTGAGCAGGACCGGCTGATGCCCGGCAGCCTGCACCGCATCCCAGGGCTCGGTCAGCTCGACCCGCTCGATCCCCTCGGCAGCAACCAGGAACGCAACCTTCTTCATCACTCACTCCTCAGTACGACGACGAGCCGCACCGGTACCCGCTACTCCTCGATCAATTCAACCGATTCCGCGTGCCGGCGGGCGAGGTCGTGGTAGACCGCTGCGTTGTGGTCCACGAAGAGCTTCGCGGTGCCCTCCAGCGGGATGATCTTCTTGGCTGGGCTGCCCAGGGCTACTGATTCGCCGGGGATCTGGCTGCCGGGGGTGACGGTTGCTCCGGCGGCGACCAGGGTTCGGGGGCCGACGACGGCGCCGTCGAGGACGATGGCGCCGTTGCCGATCAGGGCCGACTCGCCGATCGTGCAGTCGTGGACCAGGCACTGGTGGCCGATCGTCACGTTGCGGCCGATCTCGCAGGTGTTGCCGCCGCCGACGTGCAGGACCGAGTTGTCCTGGATGTTGGCGCCCTCGCGGACGATGATCCGGCCCAGGTCGGCGCGGATCACCACGCCGTACCAGACCGAGACGCCCGCCTCGACGAGCACGTCGCCGACCAGGGTCGCGGTCGGGGCGATCCAGGCGTCGGGGTGGACCTGCGGGGACTTGCCTTCGAACGAGAAGAGCGGCATGACGGCCAGACTAGGCGACGCCGCGGACGTACCGGACCAGTACGGCGCCCAGCAGCGTCACCGCGGCGGCGAGCAGGTACAGCACCGGGTAGCCGCCGGCGTACTTGACGATCGGGGCGGCCAGCGCGGGCGCGAGGACCTGCGGCAGCGAGTTGGCGATGTTGATCACGCCGAGGTCCTTGGCGCGGTCGCGGGCGCTCGGCAGGACCTCGGTGAGCAGCGCGAAGTCGACCGACAGGTACACGCCGAAGCCGGTCCCGAGGACGATCGCACCCACGATCGCGCCCGGCCACGTCGGCCAAACAGCCAGTACGACGGCCGCCACCGCCATCACGATGCCCGACCCCGTGACGAAGACCTTGCGCCGCCCGACCCGGTCCGACCAGGCGCCGGAGCTGACCGCGGTGAGGATCACGCAGAGGCTGTAGATCGCCGTCAGGACCAGGACACCGACGTCCGGGTCGTCGTACCCGACGGCGTCCTGCAGGTAGAAGAACAGGTAGAGCGTGCCGAGCCCGTTGCCGAGGTTGAGCAGGAAGCGGGTCAGCCAGGCCCAGCCGAAGTCGGGGTACCGGCGGGGGCTGATCCAGAAACCCTTCCAGAACTCGGGCCAGACCAGCGGCGTCCGCTCGGTCATCGCGCGGTCGCCGCTGCGCAGCAGGTACGGGACGACCGAGATGAGCAGGAACGCCGCGCACGCGAGGTAGCCACCGCCGACCCCTCCGACGACGGTGGCGAGTCCGACCCCGACAAGCGCGCCGAGCGTCTGGGCGAGTGCCACCCAGCCACCGACGACACCGCGCTGCGTCCTCGGGACGAGGTCCGGGACCGCGGCGGTGATCGCCGCGAGCAGCGCGTTCCCGAACAGTTGCACCAGGCACCAGCCGACCAGCATCCAGAGCACGGCGTTCGACCCGCTGAGCACCAGCAGCCCGACCGCTCCCCCGATCCCGCCGGCCAGCACCCACGGCGTACGGCGGCCGAAGCGCGAGGTGGTCCGGTCGGACACCGCTCCGAACACCGGGTTCGCGACGACGGAGACCGCCGCTCCGACCCCGGTCACCAGACCCAGCACGAATTCTTTGTTGCCCGGAGCAACAGCTTCCGACTGCTGGGCCAGCAGAACCTGGATCGGGCCGAGCCAAGCCGCGAAGACTCCGACGTTGGCCAGCACCACCGCAGCCGTCCACCGGCCACGGACAGGTACTACAGGTTCAGCTAAAGCTGTACTCATCCCCGGCTCTTGGCGATCAGGTCGCGGTACCACGCGAAGGACGCCTTCGGGGTGCGCTGCAGCGTCTCGAAGTCGACGTGCACCAGCCCGAAGCGCTGCGAGTACCCCGCGGCCCACTCGAAGTTGTCGAGCAGCGACCACTGGAAGTACCCGCGGACGTCGATCCCCTTGTCGACGGCGGTTTTCAGGGCCCGCAGGTAGCCGTCGAGATACCTGATCCGCGCCTGGTCGTCGAGCGCGGCGTCCGAGCAGCCGTTCTCGGTGATGTAGACAGGCGGCAGGCGGTCGCCGTACCGGTCCTGCAGGATCTGCAGGATCTCGGTGAACGCCTCCGGGGCCACCGGCCAGCCGAAGTCGGTCTCGGGATAGCCGACCAGCTTGCGCGGCTCGAAGGGCAGGCCGGGTGGGAGCGGGATGCCGTCGGTCGCGCCGGCGTCCGCGGAACCGGAAGGCGCGCCGACGAGGGTCGGCGCGTAGTGGTTCAGGCCGAAGAAGTCGAGCGGCGTCGAGATCACCGCGAGGTCCTCCGCGACCGGGCCGGGCATCGCCTCGGCGAAGCCTTCCGGATAACGCCCTAGAACCACCGGATCCGCGAACAGCCAGTTGATCAACGTGTCGTACAGCGATGCCGCCTCGACGTCCTCGACAGCATCGCTCGCGGCCCAGACCGGCGCGTGGTTGCTCGCGATCCCGATCTCAGCAGCTCCCCCGGCCCGCAACGCCTGTACGGCGAGCCCGTGCGCCAGCAGCTGATGGTGCGCCACCGGCAGCGCCTCGAACCCGAGCGCGCGCCCCGGCGCGTGCGCGCCCACGGCGTACCCCATCATCGTCAGCACGACCGGCTCGTTGATCGTCATCCACTGCGGCACCCGGTCGGCGAACCGCGAGGCCAGCAGCGCCGCGTAGTCGGCGAACCGCGCGGTGATGTCCCGCTGCACCCACCCGCCCGCGTCCTCCAGCGGCTGCGGAGTGTCCCAGTGGAACAGCGTCGGCGCCGGCCGGATGCCCGCGGCCAGCAGTTCGTCGACCAGCCGGTCGTAGAACCCGATGCCCTCGGCATTCACCGCGCCGCGGCCGTCGGGCTGGATCCGCGACCAGGAGAACGAGAACCGGTACGTGTCCACCCCCAGCGACCGCAGCAGCGCGACGTCCTCGGCGTACCGGTGGTAGTGGTCGCAGGCCACGGCCCCGGTCTCGCCGCCGAGCACGCGTCCCGGCTCGGCGCAGAACGTGTCCCAGACCGACGGGCCGCGACCACCCTCGGTCGCGGCCCCCTCGATCTGGTACGCCGAGGTCGAGACTCCCCACCGGAAGTCCGGACCGAAGTCAGGCAGTTCCACCGTCATCAGCATCATCCTCGTCCGGCGCCGTGTCCTGCGGACGCGGCGCCTCGATGGGCCGGACGATCACCGCGGTGCCGTAGGCGGCCACCTCGCTCATCGTCTGGGCGATCTCGTTGCAGTCGAAGCGCATCGCGAGGATCGCGTTGGCGCCCATCTGCTGGGCCATCTGGCACATCCGCATCACCGCGACGTGCCGCGACTCGGCCAGCATCTGGGTGTACTCCGGCACCTCGCCGCCACCCAGCGACCGGAAGCTGGCGGTGAAGTTCGAGCCGAAGTCGCGGCTGCGCACAGTCAGCCCGAACACCTCGCCGAACACCTTCTCCGCGCTGTAGCCGGGCAGGTCGTTCATCGTCGACACCAGCACCGGGTACGGCGAACCGGCCGGCGCCACGTGCGGCACGTTCGACTGCTGCGTCGGCTGGTACTGACCCGGCGCCTGGCCGTAACCAGGCGGCGGGCCCTGCTGGTACCCCGGAGGCGGCCCCTGCTGGTACCCGGGCGGCGGGGGCTGGTACCCCGGCGGGGGTCCCTGCTGGTACCCCTGCTGCGGCGGGTACGGCGGCTGGTTCGGGTGCTGAGGGGGGAAGTTCTGGTTCATACCCTCATCCTCGCAGGCACGGTCGACTCATTGCCGGTAGACCTGCGCCTCGTACAGCGAGTACCCGTACGACGTCGCCCGCTGCGTCCCGGTCACCCGCACGTACCGCGCCGTCGCCGCCGCGAACCGGACCACGTCGGCGCCGCCGTCGCCGTTGCTGGTGGCAAAGACCTGGGTCCAGTTCACGTTGTCGCGCGACACCTCCACCCGATAGGACTTGGCGTACGCCGACTCCCAGCGCAGCACCACCCGGCGTACCGGCTGCTCGCTGCCGAGATCGATCTTCAGCCACTGCGGGTCGGACCAGTTGCTCGCCCACCGCGTCCCGAGATCGCCGTCGACGGCCTTGGCCGGCGGCGAGTTGAACAGCCTGGTCTCGTGGCTGCTCGCGGTCGCCGTCTTGCCGAGCGCCTGGTTGCTGACGTCGTCCCCGCGCCGGGCCGGGAACTCGACCACCTGCTGGTACGTCGGCCGGTTGACCCACGCCATCCGGTCCTGCGTGATGCCGCCCATCGGCTGGTGCACGATCTGGTCGGCGCAGAACTGGTCGCCGGCCGCGCAGTCCGTCGTCGCCGGGTACGTCGTTGCCGCGGGCACCTGAACGGCCGCCTTCAGCGCGTCGGCGAGCACGGTCCGGCACGTGCTGAGCGAACCGCCACCGCAGTACGTGACCGGCTGCGGCGTCGCGACCGGGTCGCCGAGCACCTTGCGCAGGTCGCGCTGGACGAATCCCCACCAGCCGTTCTGGAACGCCGATCCCTGCGCGCTCGGCCGCTCGTCGATCTTCTGCGTGTGCACCAGCGCGTCGTACAGGTCGGGTCCGAGCCCGGTCCGGAACTGGGCCGGGACGAGCAGCGGCCACCAGGCATCGAGGATGCGGATCGCGTCCGCGTGGTCGTAGGTCTTGGACGCTTCGTTCGGCGTCTTGCGGTGACTGCCCGCGGCCTGCCAGGCGGTCAGCTTGGCGATCGCGTCGGCGACGACCGGGTCGGTGACCGGCGCGCTCTTCAGCACCCGGAGCAGGTACGGCAGCACCTGGTCGGCGCGCAGGTCGACGGTCGCGGCGTCCTCCATCGCCTCGACGAGCTTGCCGCGGGTGAACTTCTGGCCGCCGTCGATGACCGCCTCGATCCGGTCGTCGAGCGGCTGGCTGCGGTAAACCGAGTTGTAACCGAAGTTGCCGTCGGCGGCCGAGAATCCCGGCGCCTGCTTGTTGTTCCAGCTGGTCAGGTAGTCCTGGTTGACGACCTGCGGGTGCTGACTGGCTGGGGTGTACGACGCCCGGTTCGTGTCCGGGTTCCAGCCCTGCCACTCGTAGCTGCTCCAGGTCGGCAGGTTCGGGTCGGCACCGGCTGCGCGGACCGGGTTGTCGCCGGAGTTGAAGTACGCGATGTCGGTCTTGTCGGCGTAGAACCAGTTGAACGTGTAGCCGATGTTCGTCGCGGCGGCCTGGAACTCCTGGGCGTTGTGGACGCGGTCCGGGTCGTTGAACAGCATGAACCCGAGCGCGGAGCCGGCCTCGTTGCCGTACGTCGACCGGTTCTTCGTGAACAGCACCGGCTTGCCCGCGACCGTGCCGCGATGGCTGACGATCCCGTACTTCGTGCGCTGGGCGACCAGCGTGTACGAACCGGCCGGCTCCGAGGAGCCGAGGCTGGAGTACCAGGCGTTGTGGCGCTCGAGCTTCTCGATCGGCGTACAGGTGGAGCGGAAGAGGTAGTGGGTGGAGGCCTTGGTCGGGGTGCTGCCGTCGGGCTCGCAGAGCGGTACGGCGTACGTGTCGGTGATGTCCTGGCCGGCGCTGGTCGCGCTCCACGAGTAGTCCGCGCCGCGGCCGATCAGGGTGTAGAAGTTGAGCCCGGCGAACGCGACACCGCGCGAGCTGACGCCCGGGCCCTGGAGCTCCTGGCGCATCAGGAGCTGCGGGGCGAAGTACGACGTCTGCGGGCCGTAGACCGCGATCGGGTTGCCGCTCTCGGTGTGCGCGCCGGAGACCATCAGTGCGTTCGACATGCCCTTCGGGCCGAAGCCCTCCGGGAAGACACCGCCGTCGAAGATGCCCTTCAGTGACTCCTTGCCCAGGGCCTTGTTCGGAGGTTTCACGCTGCTCTTGGGTTGCAGCCGCTTGGTGACTCCGGCCGAGCCGGTCTGGTCGACGACCAGCGGCTCCTCGGTGACCGAGCCGCGGTCGGGCATCGCGCGACCTGCGGGGTTCGGGCCGGTGGTGCCGTACGGGAACGTGGCGCCGTTGTGGACGGTGGTGTTCGCCTCCGGGTCGTTCTGGGAGCGGAACGACTCCCAGACCTTGGTGCCCTGGGCAACGCCGTACTTCGCCTGCGCCTCCAGCAGCGCGAGCGCGGAGGCCATCTCGCCGCCGCCTCCGGTACCGAAGATGCCGGCCACGACCGCGGCGGTCGCGACCACGTCGGTGACCTTCCAGCGCGGGGTCGGCCAGGTCAGGCCGAGCGCGACGTACTCACCCGGGTAGGCGATGCCGACCGTGTCGATGTAGTTGTTGACGCCGTCGACCCAGGCCTGGATGTCCTGCTGCATCTTCACACCGTCGGCGCCGTAGCGCTCGTCGGCGTCGTCGTACTGCTTCTGCAGGTCGGCCTCGGTGTACGGCGCGGTCCGCCAGAACTCCTGCTCGAACTGCCGGTTCCCGGCGGCGCCGCCCGCGAACGGAGTGAGCTGGCCGCGGCCGAGGTGCCGGAAGACGTCCATCACGAACAGCCGGTCCTGCGCACCGGCGTACCCGGCGCCGAACATGGTGCCCGCGCGGGTGGTGCCGGTGATGTGCGGGATCCCGCGGGACTTGTCGCGGACGATCGTCACGTCGGAGCGTGGCTTGAAGGTGCTGGCGACGTCGCCAGGTTTCACTCCGAACGACGCGTCGTCGAAGTACGGCGCGAGCTTGTCGTCGGTCATCCCCTGCGAGTTCCAGACGAGCTTCTCGTAGGGCTTCACGGTGTCGCTGAAGTGCGCGGGTCGGACGCCGAATCCCTTGAACAGCAGGAGATCGGTGAAGGTCGCGTTCCCGTTCTGCCCGGGCGGAACGATGTCAGCACACTGCCCGACGCAGTAGTCCGTTGGAGGAGCGGCCTGGGGTTGAGCCTGCGCATGAGTAGGCAGTCCGGCGACCACGAGAGCAGACACGGTGAGCAGGACGGCGGCGGTACGACGTGCTGGACGGGGCACGGGTCCTCCCTCAAAGACTCGGGGGCGAGCGATGACGGCAGGGGACGTCTGAAAACTGACGATGACTCACTAGTAGCATCAGGTCAAGAGTCTTGGACGCTTGACCTGATGCGCTTACTGTGAGAGCTGGTCGAGAGGAGTCCGATGCCGCGCGTGCCCGCCGACGTCCGCCGTGCCGAGCTGGTCCAGGCGGCGATCCAGGTCGCCACCCGCGAGGGTCTGGCCGCGACGACCACCCGCCGGATCGCCCAAGAGCTGGGGATCTCGGTCGGAGTCGTGCACTACTGCTTCCGCTCCAAGGAAGAGCTGCTGCACGAGGTGATCCGGGTGATCGCCGACGCCCAGGTCCAGGCCGCGCGGACCGCGATCGTTCCCGGCGCCGACCTCGCCTCCAGCGTGCGCAACGCCTTCGTCGGCTTCTGGAAACTCGTCGAGGAGACCCCCGACGCCCAGCTCCTCACCTACGAGCTGACCAGCTGGGCGCTCCGCAACGCCGACACCGAACCGCTCGCCCGCGAGCAGCGGGAATCCCAGCTGGCCGGCATCGAGCAGATCCTCGCCGAGATCTCCGTCGCGTGCGCCGTCACCTGGCCGGTCCCGGCCGGTCAGCTCGCCCGGATGACGCTCGCGATCACCGACGGCGTCACGCTCGGCTGGCTGGTCGACCGCGACACCGAGGCCGCCGTCCGGGTGCTCGAAGCGTTCGTCGACCACCTGCTCGCCCTGGCCTCGTGAGAAGAGCCGGCTTTTCACTTTCGTCTCAGGCAGTTCACGCCACCGGCAACGCCAGCACTCGATTGGGTCTCGCCATTGACGGTGCGTGACCACTAATGTGATCAAATCATGAGTATCCATGAGCGGCACCGGTTGAGTGTGGTGGTCAACGCGCGTGGGACGTACACGCCGCTGGGAGTCTCCAGGAGCTCTGCCGCGGTGGCCGGCGCGGTCGCGGAGGCGCTGCCCGAGTTCTTCGTGATGGACGAGCTCGGCGACCGGGCCAGCGACGCGATCGCGCACGCGACCGGGGCCCAGGCCGGAGCCGTCGTGCACTGTACGTCGGCCGCGATCACCCTCGCCGTCGCCGCCTGCATGGCCGGTGCCGACCCGCGCCGGATCGCCGCGCTGCCGGACGCCCGCGACATGCACAACCGCGTCGTCCTACCGGCGAACCACGTCATCGACTACGGCCAGTCCAACCTGCAGGCGATCCGGCTCGCCGGTGCGCACGTGACGCTCGCGGGCGACGAAAACCGTTGTGGGCTTGAGGATCTGGACGAGGATCTCGACGGTCCGGACGTCACTTGCCTGATGCTCGTCTCGTCGCGACTGACCGGCGGCGAGCCGCTCGACCTGACCGCGGCGGTCCGCGCCGCGCACCGTCGCGGCGTACCGGCGATCATCGACGGCGCCGGGCAGTTCCCGCGGACGGCGGACCTGCTCGCGACCGGTGCGGACCTGGTGCTGATCAGCGGCCAGAAGTACCTCGGGTCGCCGACCGCGGGACTGGTTGCCGGGTCGCGGCGTCTCGTCCAGGCGGTACGGGCCCAGGGCAACGGAATCGGTCGCGGCATGAAGCCCTCCAAGGAAGCGGTGGTCGGCGTACTGGCTGCTCTGGAGGAGTGGCAGGCGATGGACCGGGCCAAGTGGGCCGCGGATCAGGCCACGAAGGTGACCGGTTTCGTCGCTGCAGCCAGTGAGATCCCGGGGGTGGTCGCGGAGATCGTGCCCGACCCGACGGCGCTGCCGCTGTCGCGGGCGCTGCTCAAGGTCGACGACGCGCCGGGGCTGGTCCGCGAGCTGGAGGCCGGTACGCCGCCGATCTACGTGATGGCCGACCGGCAGGACGCGGGTGAGCTGATGCTCGAGCTGGTCTCGCTCGACGAGGAAGAGATCGCGACCGTGATCGCCCGGCTGTGGAGCCTGCTGGACAAGTGAAAGGGCCCGTTTCCCCTGCTGCTGCGGGAGAAACGGGCCCTGTACTGCTAGCTCAGCGCTGGAAGGACTTGCGCTCCGGACGACGGCCGCCGCGCTCGCCGCCGCGACCCTCGAAGCTGCGGCCGCCCGGACGGCTGCTGCCGTACCGCTTGCCGCCGCCCTTGTTGCCGAAGCGCTTCGGCTTCGGCTCGGGCAGCTTCACCGGGTACCCGGACGGCTTGCTGCCGCCGGTCAGCTCGGTCACCAGCTCGTCACCCGGACGCGCCTTCACCGGCTCGGTGGCGACACCGGCCGACTCGGCCAGCCGGATCATGCCGCGCCGCTGGTGCGGAAGCACCAGGGTGACGACGGCACCCTTGCCGCCGGCGCGCGCCGTACGGCCCGCGCGGTGCAGGTAGTCCTTGTGCTCGGCCGGCGGGTCCGCCTGGACGACCAGGCCGACGTCGTCGACGTGGATGCCGCGGGCCGCGACGTCGGTGGCCACCAGCACCGGGACGGAACCGTCCTTGAACTGGTCGAGCGTCCGGTTCCGGGCGCCCTGGGTGAGGCCGCCGTGCAGCGCCGCCGCCATCACGCCACGGTCGCGCAACTGGGTGGCGACCCGGTCGGCGCCCAGCTTGGTGCGGACGAACACGATCGTACGGCCGTCGCGGCTGGCCAGCTCGGCCGTCAGCGACTGCTTGTGACCCGGCTCGATGACCAGCAGGTGGTGCTCCATCGTGGTGACGGTGGCCTGGCCGGACTCGGTCGAGTGCGTGACCGGGTCCTTCAGGTAGGTCTTCACGATGGTGTCGACGTCGTTGTCCAGCGTCGCCGAGAACAGCAGCCGCTGACCTTCCGGCGGCGTCATGTCCAGCAGCGTGGTGACGGCCGGCATGAAGCCCATGTCGCACATGTGGTCGGCCTCGTCGAGGACCGCGATCTCGACCGCGCCCAGGTCGGCGGCGCCCTGCTCGCACAGATCGATCAGCCGGCCGGGGGTGGCGATCAGCAGGTCGACCCCGCGCCGGAGCGCGTCGATCTGCTTCGGGTAGGGCAGGCCACCGGCGATCAGCTTGACCGACACGTTCATCACGTGGGCCAGCGGCTCGAGCGCGTCGTGCACCTGCATCGCGAGCTCGCGGGTCGGGACCAGGATCATCCCGCGCGGGCGGCGCGACTCGGTGTGGCCACCGGCCAGCCGCATCAGCGTCGGGAGCCCGAAGCCGAGGGTCTTGCCGGAACCGGTCTGACCGCGACCGAGCACGTCCTTGCCGGCCAGCGCGTCCGGGATGGTCGCGGCCTGGATCGGGAACGGCTTGTCGATGCCCTCGCGGGCGAGCCGCTGGACGAGCCGGGGGGCGAGACCGAGGGCGGCGAACTCATTGCCCTCCGCAACCGTCCCGAGGTCGACCGGCTGCTGCTCGACGACCGGGCGCTCGACCCGCTCGGTGCGCTCGGTCCGCTCGTACGACGGACGCTCGGTCCGGTTGTACTGCGGGCGGTCCGTGCGGTCGCTGCGGTTGTACTGCGGCCGGTCGTCGCGGTTGTAGCGCGGCTTGTCGTCGCGGTTGTACTGCGGCCGGTCCTCGCGGTTGTAGCGCGGCTTGTCGTCGCGGTTGAACTGCGGCCGGTCGGTGCGGTCGCCGCGGTTGTACTGCGGACGGTCGTCGCGGTTGTAGCGCGGCTTGTCGTCGCGGTTGAACTGCGGCCGGTCGGTGCGCTCGCTGCGGTTGTACTGCGGACGGTCGTCGCGGTTGTACTGCGGACGGTCGTCGCGGTTGTACTGCGGACGCTCGGTGCGTTCCGAGCGGTAGCCCTTCACCGGACGGTCGTCACGGCGGAAGTTGCTCTTGCTGCCGCTGCCCCGGGTGCCGCGCTCGCCGTACTTGCGGTCGTTGCCGCCGTCGCGGGAACCACGGTCGGAGTACTGGCTCGGTCCACCCCGGCGCTCGAGGCGGGTGTCGTCGCGGACCTCGCCGCGGTTCGCGGCGGAGGCGGTGTTCCGGGCGACCTCGCCCGCGGCCATCCGCTCGCCGTACGACTGGGTCTGGAACTTCTTGTGGCGCGGCTTCTTCACCCGATCACCGGCGTCGGCGCCGTCGTTCGGGACAAACTGGTCCTGGTGGTGCTGGGACACGCAATCTCTCTCTCAACGTCACGGCCCGATGCCGGATCACGCCCACACGCAAACGCCGGCCACATTTTTCCGTGGCCGGATCGTGGTGCTGGCAGGAGACTAGGCATCGACCTGCGGGTGCTATCGCGTTGCACCCATGTCGCCGGATCATCTTCAGCGGGTTGCTGAAACCGACGGGTCGGAGCGCCTGGGAAATGCTCTGGTGACGCGACGCGCGCACCGACGTCAAGAAGTATACCCTGTCCGGCCGGCCCGCTTGACCACCCACAGCGACCACCCGCGCGGGCGGCCGCCGTACCGGCCGGGAACACTCAAGGGAACTTCAAGTCTTGAGTGGGTCTCCTAGGGTGAGGGTATGGCGCAGGAGAACGTTCCCAGCAAGGACCACTGGCTCTCGATCGGCGAGATCGCCGGGCGCTCCGGCGTCGCCGCGTCCGCGCTGCGGTTCTACGAGGACCAGGGCCTGATCAGCTCCCGCCGGACGTCGGGCAACCAGCGCCAGTACCAGCGCAGCACGCTGCGCCGGGTCGCGTTCGTCCAGGCCGCCCAGCGGGTCGGCCTGGCGCTGGCCGAGATCAAGGAGGCGCTGGACTCGCTGCCCGACGACCGCACGCCCACCCGCGCCGACTGGAGCCGGCTGTCCAAGTCGTGGCGCGGCCGTCTCGATCAGCGGATCGCCGAACTGGAGCGCCTGCGCGACGACCTCGATGGCTGCATCGGCTGCGGCTGCCTGAGCCTGCAGCGCTGCAACCTGTACAACAAGTCCGACCGCCTCGCCGAACGCGGCCCGGGCGCGCGGATCCTGAACGTCGGCATTCCGGGCGAGTAGCAACCAATCCGTACGGAATCCGTGCCTGGCATAGGCGTGCGGTTATGACAGTCATAGAACCGGTGACGGTGAACGAGGGTTAACCCCCGACTTTTTCCCGATCTGGTGTGGATTCTCTTCCGGCTTGGCAACATCCCGGTCTGTAGCGATCAGTGATCCGCTGGTCGCTTTCCGCCACAGATCCGGAGTGAGGCCCTCCCATGTCGCATCGCCGTATCCTGAGTTCGCTGGCCGGTCTGGCCGCCGCGGCCCTGGCTGTCCCCGCCTTCGCCGCCGCCCCCGCGCAGTCGGCGCCCGCCCCGACCACCAGCACGCCGTCCTCGATCGCCGCGTACACCGGTTCGCCGCAGGACGCCGCCGCCACCAAGGCGTTCTACGAGGCCGTGATGAAGTCCGCCCGCGCCAAGCAGGCCAAGGCCGGCAACAAGCTCGCCGCCGTCACCGTCACGTACGCCGTGGACGCGCCGACGTTCGCGTCCCAGATCTCGTCCAGCACCCAGATCTGGAACTCCTCGGTCAGCAACGTCACCCTCGTCGAGGGCAGCAACTACGACTTCTACTACACCGAGGGCAACGACCCGCGCGGCTCCTACGCCTCCACCGACGGCCACGGCAGCGGCTACGTCTTCCTCGACTACGCCCAGGCCCAGCAGTACGACCCGCTCCGCATCACCGCCCACGAAACCGGCCACGTCCTCGGCCTCCCCGACCACTACTCGGGCCCGTGCAGCGAACTGATGTCCGGCGGCGGCCCCGGCCCGTCCTGCACCAACCCCAACCCCGACGCCAACGAGCGCTCCCGAGTCAACCAGCTCTGGGCCAACGGCTTCGCCCAGCAGTAACCCCCGACCTCCGTCTCGGAACCGCCCGGCAGGGGACGGTTCCGAGCCGGAGCACACCCCAGAGGTACGGACGCCCCGCCCGCCCCACGGTGCGTCCGTACCTCTTCCCTTGCCTGCAACTACAGAACCTCGTCGGTCATCGCGACGGTGTTCGCGGCGAACTCGCTCCGATACTTCAGAGTTCGCCTGCTCGGCGCTTCCTGTCCGCCCGCTCCTTGCGGATCCGCTGGAGCCGCTCGCTCACCACGGCGGGATCCTCGTCGTCGTCCAGGTCGTCGCCGAGCGCGGCGATAACGTCGTACTGGCGTTGACGGCGGGCCTCGCGGTACTCCAGGAGATCCTTCAATCGAACGACCTCAGCACGCGGCACAAGCTCAGCCACAGCCAGCCTCGCGACTGTCTCTCGTCTTTGTTTCTCTGTTCTCTTGCACTTTCTGTGTCATCCGCGAGCTGGGCCCGTGCTGTTGCGGACAACCAGCTCCGGGCGGAACAGGAACTCCGTGCGGGGAGTCGAGTGGCCGCGGACCTCGTCCAGCAAGGACTGGACGGCGGCCAGCGCCATCGCCTGGACGGGTTGGCGGACTGTGGTCATCGGTGGGTCGGTGAACTCCATCATCGGGGCGTCGTCGTAGCCGACGACCGAGAGGTCGGTGGGGACGGCCAGGCCGCGTTGGCGGGCGGCTCGGATGACGCCGAGGGCCATCATGTCGGAGCCGCAGATGACGGCGGTGCAGCCGGTGTCGAGGAGGCGTTGGGCGGCGGCCTGGCCGCCTTCGACGCCGAAGACGCTGAGCTCGACGAGGTTGTCGATCTCGTCGTCGGTCAGGGAGAGCTGGGCCTTCAGGGCGGTGCGGAAGCCGGCGAGTTTGCGCTGGACGACGATGAAGCGTTCGGGGCCCGAGGTGAAGCCGATCCGGCGGTGGCCGAGGGCGACCAGGTGGGCGACCGCGAGCTCGGTGGCGGCGTACTCGTCGGAGCTGATGAAGGGGGCGCCGACGCCGGGGAGCCAGCCGTTGACGAAGACGACGGGGAGGTTGCGGTCGACCAGGGCCTGGTAGCGGGCGTGGTCGGCGCCGGTGTCGGCGTGCAGGCCGGAGACGAAGATGATGCCGGAGACGCCGCGTTCGAGCAGCATCTCGACGTACTCGTCCTCGCTCGCGCCGGACGGCGACTGGGTGCACAGGACCGGCGTGAAACCGCGCTGCGACAACGCCGACTCGATCACCTGGGCGAAGGCCGGGAAGATCGGGTTGATCAGCTCCGGCATCACCAGGCCGATCAGGCCGGCCGAGCGGCGACGCAGCCGGGTCGGGCGTTCGAAGCCCAGTACGTCGAGCGCCGTCAGGACCGACTGCCTGGTCTCCTCGGCCACCCCGGGCTTGCCGTTCAGGACCCGGGACACCGTCGCTTCGCTGACCCCCGCCTTGGCCGCGATGTCCGCCAGCCTCGCTCTGCTGCTCACGACCGGTCACCCTACCGACCCGGCCTGCACCTTGCAGCAAGAACCTGCAAGATCTTGCAGACTGCGACTGCGCAGACCTGTCCAGAAGGTGAACAGTGTGCACACCTCTTCTGCCGTAAACCTTGTCAGGAGCAGCCGCACAGGTGAGGATGGGCGGACCCCCGCCCGGGGGCCTTTACTACGGATCGTCCGGCA
This sequence comes from Kribbella sp. NPDC051770, assembly GCF_040681455.1. NCBI lineage: Bacteria > Bacillati > Actinomycetota > Actinomycetes > Propionibacteriales > Kribbellaceae > Kribbella > Kribbella sp. NPDC051770. Next base: position 470,507 of record NZ_JBFAYT010000002.1, read on the forward strand.
CGTTCCTGCCGGTGAAGGGATTGAACAGTCATGGCCACTGTGTCTTTCAAGGCGGCGACCCGGGTCTACCCCGGCTCCGACAAGCCCGCCGTCGACAAGCTCAACCTCGAGATCGAGGACGGCGAGTTCATGGTGCTCGTCGGCCCGTCGGGTTGCGGTAAGTCCACCTCGCTGCGGATGCTCGCCGGCCTCGAAGAGGTCAACGAGGGCTCCATCTACATCGGCGACCGCGACGTCACGCACCGGCCGCCGAAAGAGCGCGACATCGCGATGGTCTTCCAGAACTACGCGCTCTACCCGCACATGTCGGTCGCCGACAACATGGGCTTCGCGCTGAAGATGCAGGGTGTCTCCAAGGAGGACCGTGCCAAGCGCGTCCAGGAGGCCGCCAAGCTGCTCGGTCTCGAGGAGTACCTGGACCGCAAGCCGAAGGCCCTGTCCGGTGGTCAGCGCCAGCGTGTCGCGATGGGTCGCGCCATCGTGCGTAACCCGCAGGTCTTCCTGATGGACGAGCCGCTGTCGAACCTCGACGCCAAGCTGCGGGTGCAGACCCGTACGCAGATCGCCGAGCTGCAGCAGCGTCTCGGTGTCACCACCGTCTACGTCACCCACGACCAGGTCGAGGCCATGACGATGGGCGACCGGGTCGCGGTCCTCAAGGACGGTCTGCTCCAGCAGGTCGACACCCCGCTGAACCTGTACGACAACCCGAAGAACAAGTTCGTCGCCGGCTTCATCGGCTCGCCCGCGATGAACCTGCTCGAGGCCGACCTGGCCGAGGGTGGCGCCAAGCTCGGTGACTACACCGTCCCGGTCGAGCGCAGCATCCTGGCCAAGGCCGGCAACGACAAGACCCTGACGCTGGGTGTCCGGCCGGAGGCCTTCAAGGTCGCCGACACCGGTCTGCCGGTCAAGGTCGCCGTGATCGAGGAGCTGGGCGCCGACGCGTTCCTGTACGGGACCGCCGAGCACGACGGCAACCACCAGCAGATCGTGGCCCGGATCGACGCCCGGATGCAGGTCGAGAAGGGTTCGATCGTGCACCTGGCGGCGCAGCCGGACAAGCTGCACCTGTTCTCCGCCTCGACGGAGGAGCGCCTGACGGCCTGACCATCACGCCAGTACGCCGAAACGCCGGCCCCGGGTTCCCGGGGCCGGCGTTTTCGTACGGCAAAGGTCAGGTGATGTCGCGCCGGTTGAAGACCAGCGCACCGAACGCGACCAGCACGACCGCGCCGATCCCCAGGTACCAGGCGCCGTGCTCGAAGCTGAGCGACTTCTCGACCATCTCGCAGTTGTACGAGCCGTCCTTCGCGGTGGTGCACTTCTGCACGTAATACGTCGTACCGTGCAGGACCCAGGCGTCGAAGTTCAGCCGGACCAGCCACGGCTGCACCGACTGCAGCACGCTGCCGAAGACACCCTCGACCAGCACGGCGTACCCCATGATGACGCCGATCGCGGCGGCCGTGTGCCGCAGCAGCAACGCCAGTACGCCGCCGAGCGCGCCCGCGACGGCCGCGACCACCACCGCCCGGCCGGACGTCTCGATCAGGTTCCCCCAGACCTTGCCGGTGGTCCCCGCGGTCGACCCCATCTGCGCGACGATCAGGTACGTCCCGGCGAGCAGCAGCGCCAGTGTCACCACCCCGACCGGGATCATCCCGATCGCGACGCCGGTGAGCTTGCTCGCGTAGACCCGCAACCGGCGTGGCTCGAAGGTCAGCCAGTTCCCGATCGAGCCGCTGCTGAACTCGGCGCCGACGAAGCTCGCCCCGATCAGGAACGCGGCGAAGGCCAGCAGGTACGACGACCCCTGCAGCAGCCCCGGCATCGTCTCGGTGAAGACGGTCTGCGGCTTGCCCCACTGGTCGATGGTCGGCTCGAGGTAGGTGCACATCTCCTCGACCGACGGCTTCGGGTCGGGCGTCGAGGCGTAGCTGTCGCGGCACTCCTGGTCGTACTTCTCGTGGTTCTTGACCCAGTCGGCGTGCGCCATCTCGAACTGGACCTTGTTCTGCTGCTGCTCCGCGGCCGACAGCGGGCGTGAGTTCCACCAGGTCGCGACCAGCATCAGCACCGTGACGCCGAGGACGGCAACCACCCCGAGCATCACCAGCCGGCGTGCGACCAGGCGGCGCAGCTCGACTCCCGTCAGCCGGATCACTGCTTGCCTCCCGTGGTCGGGTCGCCGGCGGCCAGACCTTCGTCGGCCGTCAGCTCGAGGAACACCGACTCCAGGTCGGCGCGGACCGGCACCAGCTCGGCGACGTACAGCTCGCGCTGGGCCAGCCGCCGGGTGATGTCGGCCGGGTCGTCGGCACCGTCGACGAACAGGTAGTTGCCTTCGGCCCGGACCGTCAGCCCGGCCGCGGTCAGGACCGCGGTCGCCGCCTCCTGGTTGCCGATCGCAACCTTCACCGTCGACTTGCCGGTGCTGCCGATCACCTCGGCCACCGAGCCCGAGGCGAGCAGCCGGCCGTGGCCGATGATCGAGACCGTGTCGGCGACCTGCTCGACCTCGGCCAGGATGTGGCTGCTGACCAGGACCGTACGGCCCTGGTCGCCGAGCGAGCGCATCGTCTCGCGGATCTCCCGGATGCCGGCCGGGTCGAGCCCGTTGGTCGGCTCGTCGAAGATCAGCAGGTCGGGCTCCTTGAGCAGCGTCGCGGCGATCGCCAGCCGCTGCTTCATGCCCAGCGAGTACGTCTTGAACCGGTCCTTGCCGCGCTCACCGAGCGAGGTCTCCTCGAGCACCTCGCCGACCCGGCTGCGCGGCGCGCCGATCGCGTCGGCCAGCAGCTCCAGGTTCTTGCGGCCGGTGAAGGCCGGGAAGAACTTCGGCGACTCCACGATCGCGCCGACCCGGGAGACCACCTCGGGCAGGTGCTCCGGCACCGGCCGGCCGAACAGCGCCATCGCGCCGGCGTCGGCCCGAATCAGCCCGAGCAGCATCCGGATCGAGGTCGTCTTACCGGATCCGTTCGGCCCGAGGAAGCCGTGCACGCCACCGACGGGCACGTCCAGGTCGAGCCCCTGGACCGCGACCACCCGCTTCCCGCGCCGGGTGCGGTACGTCTTCCGCAGCCCTCGCGTACTGATCGCCAGGTCCGTCATGTCACCTCTCTGAAGTTGCTCACGGCCCGCAGTGGGCCGGTTCCGTTGCGCTGTGAGACGCCCACCCAACCAGTTTGGTTGGGTGGGCGCACGGTTGGAACGTTCTATCAGCGCCGGGGGGCGGTGTCGGCGACGTTCGCGCTCAGCGAGGTGAAGGTGATGACGTCACCCTTGCCCTTGCCGTCGGTGTCGACCTCCCGGGATCCGATGTAGGCACCGGTCTTCGGGTCGACGATGATCTCCTCGCGGCTCTTGCCGTCGTCGCTGCCGTAGGCGATGCCGGTCTTGCCGTCCAGGTTGGCCGCCCGGTCGGAGATCTCGAGGTTCTTCAGGTACCCGAGCGCCCGGTAGAGCCGGGCCCGTACGTCGGCCGGCAGCAGCCCGGTCCGCAGCGCGTCCTGGGCGTAGACCAGCAGCTCGGTCTCGCCGCGCGAGTTGCCGGGGGCATCCTTCTTCAGCCGCTCGTACAGCGCCTTCGGGTCGGTCGGCAGCCCGGCGATCCACTCCGGCGTCGGGTTGGCCCAGCTACCGGCCGTGTCGCAGCCGGCGCCGTAGAAGCCTCCGCAGTCGGCCCGCTGGACGTCGGTCGTCTTCGCGAACGTGATGCCGTGCTTGCGGGCCTCGGCGTCCGACCCGACCACCCACTGGTGCCGGCCGGTCTGGGTCGTGCGCATCACCCACTCCGCCTTGCGGTCGGCCGGGATCCACGTCTCGGTGGCCTGCTCCTCCAGAACCTGCAGCTCGAACCCGTTCCCGCCGTACAGGTTGCGGGTCCAGGTCCGGGCGGTGTTGTGCAGGTACTGGCCCGGCTTCACCACCGGGTCCTTCGCGGTCACGTTGGCGGCGGCCGCGTCGAGCTCCGTCTTCGCCTCCGCGGACCCGCCCTGGGTGCCGGAGGTGACGATGAAGCCGGTGCCGACCAGCGCGGCGACACTCGCGGCGGCGGCCAGGCCGTAGGTCCAGCGTCGCCGCGCCGTGCGCTTCGCACCGGCGGAGAAGCGGGCCGGGCGCGGATCGCCGGCGGAGACGCGGTGCGCGGTGCCGGCCAGGTCGACCGGGTGCCCCAACGCCGTCCGCGGGCCGCCGGCGGCGGCCATCAGCTGGGCTCGGGCCTGGGCCAGGCGGGCGTGGTCGGGCTCGGCCTCGTCCGAGTGCAGGGCGGTCATCGCGCGGTCCAGGTCGTCCTCGGACCACAGGTCGGTCAGCTTGTTGTCAGTCATTGGTGTTCGCCTCGTCTGAAGTCGTCTGGGTACGGAGCTGGCGGCGGATGCGGTGCAGGCGGGAGCGCACGGTGCCGACGGGGATGCCGAGCGCGTCGGCGACCTCCACGGTGGTGAGCTGGCCCCAGGAGGTCAGGAACAGCACGTCCCGGTCCCCGTCGGACAGGTCGGCGATGGCCGGCGCGATCCGGGCCGCCATCGTCGAGGCGTCGACCCGCTCGGCCACCCTCCCGTCGTGGCCGAGCTGGTGCTCGTCCTCCCGCAGTCCGGCCCGGGCGGTGGCGCGCAGGCCGCGCACCTCCTGCCGGACGTGCCGGCGGGCCAGGTTGGTGGCGATGCCGTAGAGCCACGCCCGGACCGCGGCCGTGGCCGGGTCGTAGGTCGCGCGCTGCTTGAACGCCGCCAGGAAGGTCTCGCTGACCAGGTCGTGCGCGGTGTCGGCGCCGACCCGGCGGGCCAGGTAGCGGTGCAGCGGTACGGCGTACTCGTCGAACAGCCGCCCGAACTCCGCTCCTGGGTCGGGTCCGCCGAGCTCCGGCCTGTCGCTGATGTCAGCCTCCGGGCTGTGGTGATCGATCACGGTCATGCAACTGATTGCCCGGAGCCCCGGACGACGTTCACGACGGTACGGCGGCACCGGTCCGGAAATTACCCCCATGGGGTATCTTCCAGGGGTTGCGTCTGATACCCCAAGGGGGTAATTTACGAGGCGTCGAGATACCCCCCAGGGGTAGCGGTGAGGGAAGGAACCACGATGACCGACGAGACCAGCGCTCCAGCCGGCACCCCGGAGAGCACCCCGGAGCACGTCCACGGCTACACCAGCGAGAAGTCCAGCCACCTCAAGCGGCTGCGCCGGATCGAGGGCCAGGTCCGCGGGCTGCAGCGGATGGTCGAGGAGGACAAGTACTGCATCGACATCCTGACCCAGGTCTCGGCGGCCACGAAGGCGCTGCAGTCGTTCTCGCTGGAGCTGCTCGACGAGCACCTGTCGCACTGCGTGGTCGAGGCCGCCCAGCGCGGCGGCGCGGAGGCGGAGGAGAAGGTCCGCGAGGCCTCCGACGCGATCGCCCGGCTTGTCCGTAGCTGAAAACAACCTCTCAAGGAGAAGCAACTGTGACCACCACCACCACGTACGCCGTTTCCGGGATGACCTGCGGGCACTGCACCGCCGCGGTGACCGAGGAGCTCAGCAAGCTGCCGGGCGTCCAGAACGTCAGCATCGACCTGAACGCCGGCGGCACGTCCGCCGTACAGGTGACCAGTGAGTCGGCGCTGGACGAGTCCGCCGTCCGTGAGGCCGTCGACGAGGCGGGCTACGAACTGACGGACGTGACCGCATGAGCCGGGCTGTCGCGCTCCGGCTCGGCGCGTTCGCCGGTGTGCTGGTGCTGGCCTTCGCCGGTGCCTTCGCGATCGGTTCCGCGGTCGACCCGATCGCGGCAGCCGACACGCAGGAGCCCGCCCAGGCCCACGACGACCAGGGCGGGATGGGCGACATGGAGCCGGCCGCGGGGCACGGCGAGGGGCACGGCGACGCGAGCGCCCAGCCGCCCGGGCTCGCCGTCTCCCAGGCCGGGTACACGCTGGTCCCGGCGACCACGTTCTTCCAGCCGAACCAGCAGACTCCCCTGCGCTTCACGGTCACCGGTCCGGACGGGAAGCCGGTCACGCGGTACACGAAGACGCACGAGAAGGACCTGCACCTGATCGTCGTCCGGCGTGACCTGTCCGGCTTCCACCACGTGCACCCGACGATGGATGCCCAGGGCAACTGGTCGATCCCGTTCCGGTTCACCGCCGGCGGCACCTGGCGCCTGTACGCCGACTTCCAGCCGGCCGGCCACAACCAGCCGATCACGCTCGGCACGGACGTGAACGTGTCCGGCCTCTACATCCCGGTCCCGCTGAACGAGCCCGCGAGCGTCTTCAGCATCCACGGGTACGACGTGACCCTGGCCGGGAGCCCCCAAGCCGGCAAGGAGTCCGAGCTGACCTTCACCGTCAGCAAGGGCGGCAAGCCGGTCACCGACCTGCAGCCCTACCTGGGCGCCTTCGGGCACCTGGTCTCGCTGCGCAGCGGCGACCTCGCCTACCTGCACAACCACCCCGCCGAGCACGCCGAGGCCGGCGGCAAGGGCGGCCCGAAGATCACCTTCGGTACGACGTTCCCGACCGCCGGCACGTACTCGCTGTTCCTGGACTTCCAGCACGCCGGCGCGGTCCACACGGCCGAGTTCACGGTCACCGTGGACGCCGACGGGACCACCATCGTCCCGCCGACCGCGCTGCCGAGCACCCCCGGCCACGACACCACCCCGCACGGCCACTGAGAGGAGGCACTTCCATGACAACCCCAGAAACCGGGCAGTCCGTCGAGCTCATCATCGGTGGCATGACGTGCGCCTCCTGCGCGGCCCGGGTCGAGAAGAAGCTGAACCGGATGGACGGCGTCACCGCCACGGTGAACTACTCCACCGAGAAGGCCAAGGTGACGTACGCCGACGGCGTCAGCACCGACGACCTGGTCGCCACCGTCGAGGCCACCGGCTACACCGCGGCGCTGCCCGCGGCCCCGGCCGAGGCGCCCGAGGAGACCGACGAGCTGAAGCCCCTGCGCGAACGGCTGTACGCGAGCATCGCGCTCGCCGTACCGGTGATTGCCCTGGGCATGATCCCGGCCCTGCAGTTCGACTTCTGGCAATGGGCGTCGCTGACGCTGGTCACACCGGTCGTCACCTGGGCGGCCTGGCCGTTCCACAAGGCCGCCTGGACCAACCTGAAGCACGGCGCCGCGACGATGGACACGCTGATCTCGCTGGGCGTGCTGGCCTCGTACCTGTGGTCGCTGTACGCCCTGTTCCTCGGTGGTGCCGGCGAGCCAGGGATGAAGATGCCGTTCACGCTGATCCCGTCCCGGGGTGGCGGCGCCGAGGAGATCTACCTCGAGGTCGCGGCCGGCGTGACGACGTTCATCCTGGCCGGCCGGTACTTCGAGGCGCGGGCCAAGCGCCGCTCCGGCGCCGCGCTGAAGGCGCTGCTGGAGCTGGGCGCGAAGGACGTCGCCGTACTGCGCGACGGCAGCGAGCAGCGGATCCCGGCCGACCAACTGGTCGTGGGTGACGAGTTCGTCGTCCGGCCCGGCGAGAAGATCGCCACCGACGGCGTGATCGTCACCGGCAGCAGCGCCGTCGACGCGTCGATGCTGACCGGCGAGTCGGTCCCGGTCGAGGTCGGCGAGGGCGACGCGGTCGTCGGCGCGACGGTGAACGCCGGTGGGCGGCTCGTCGTCCGGGCGACCCGGGTCGGTGCGGACACGCAGCTCGCGCAGATGGCGCGGCTGGTCGAGGACGCGCAGAACGGGAAGGCGGCCGTGCAGCGGCTGGCCGACCGGATCTCGGGGATCTTCGTCCCGATCGTGATCGGGCTGGCGCTGCTGACGCTCGGGTTCTGGCTCGGCAACGGGTCGGCGGTCGAGGTGGCGTTCACGGCTGCGGTCGCCGTACTGATCATTGCTTGCCCGTGTGCGCTGGGGCTGGCCACGCCGACCGCGCTGATGGTCGGCACCGGCCGCGGCGCGCAGCTCGGGATCCTGATCAAGGGCCCGGAGGTGCTGGAGTCGACGCAGCGCATCGACACCGTCGTCCTGGACAAGACCGGGACCGTCACCACCGGCCGGATGGAGCTGGTCGACGTGCTGCTGGCCGAGGGTGAGCAGCGGGCCGACGTACTGCGGCTGGCGGGCGCGCTGGAGCACTCCAGCGAGCACCCGATCGCGCAGGCGATCGCCCGGGGCGCCTTCGACGAGCTGGGCAAACTGCCGCCGGTCGAGGACTTCGGGAACGTGGAAGGCCTGGGTGTGCAGGGAATCGTCGACGGGCACGCCGTACTGGTGGGCCGGACGCGGTTGCTGGAGGAGTGGAGCCAGTACCTGCCGGCCGACCTCGCGCACGCCAAGGAGCACGCCGAGGCCGAGGGCAGTACGGCGGTCGCGGTCGGCTGGGACGGCAAGGCACGTGCTGTCCTGGTGGTCGCGGACACCGTCAAGCCCAGCTCGGCAGAGGCGATCAAGCAGCTGCGGGCGCTCGGGCTGAAGCCGGTGCTGCTGACCGGTGACAACGAGGCTGTCGCCCGCAAGGTCGCCGCCGAGGTCGGGATCGACGACGTGATCGCCGAGGTGCTACCGGCCGACAAGGTCGACGCGGTGAAGCGGCTGCAGAGCGAGGGCCGCGTGGTCGCGATGGTCGGCGACGGCGTCAACGACGCGGCGGCGCTGGCCCAGGCCGACCTCGGGCTCAGCATGGGCACCGGGACCGACGTCGCGATCGAGGCGAGCGACCTGACGCTGGTCCGCGGCGACCTGCGCTCGGCCGCGGACGCGATCCGGCTGGCCCGGCGCACCCTCGGCACGATCAAGGGCAACCTGTTCTGGGCCTTCGCCTACAACATCGCGGCCCTGCCGCTGGCCGCGGCCGGCCTGCTGAACCCGATGCTCGCCGGTGCGGCGATGGCGTTCAGCTCGGTCTTCGTGGTCAGCAACAGCCTGCGGCTGCGCCGCTTCACGACGGAGAACTGACATGGACCACCACGAGCACGCACCCGCGAAGTCCCTCACCCAGCAAGCGATCTCGGCCACCCTGCACTGCCTGACCGGCTGTGCGATCGGCGAGGTCCTCGGCATGATCATCGGTACGGCGCTCGGCTGGCACAACCTGGCGACCGTCGTCCTGTCGATCGCCCTGGCCTTCGTCTTCGGCTACTCGCTGACCATCCGCCCGGTGCTGAAGGCCGGCCTGAGCTTCCGGCAGGCCCTGAAGGTCGCGCTGGCCGCGGACACGCTGAGCATCGTCACCATGGAGGTCGTCGACAACGCGATCATCCTGGCCGTACCGGGCGCGATGGACGCCGGTCTGGCGTCGGCACTGTTCTGGGGCAGCCTGGCCGTCGCGCTGGCGATCGCCTTCGTGCTGACGGTTCCGGTCAACCGCTGGCTGATCGGCCGCGGTCGTGGGCACGCGGTCATGCACGCCTACCACTGAGTGCCGGTGTCGGCGTACGACAACATCCTCGAATGTTGTCGTACGCCGACATTTCTTATTGTGGAAGTACGACAACATTAGATATTGTTGTCGTACGACAACAATGAGCGGGTGGGAGAGTGCGGATTCACACGGTCAGGGAGCTCGGCTCCGCGGTTCGCGAAGCCCGGGCGAGGCACGGTCTGACGCAAGTGGACCTAGCCCGCCGAGCCGGGGTGTCCCGCGAGTGGCTGGTTCGCCTCGAGCAAGGCCACGCCCGCCTGGAAGTTCAGTTGGTCCTCGACACTCTGGAGGCCGTCGGGCTCACCTTGACCACGGCCGACAGCGAACAGTTCCAGCAGGACGAGACCGAAGCGGCCTGGGACGAGGTCTTCACCACCCTGGCGGACAAACCATCGACGGCCCGGCCCCAACGCGACGAGACCTCCGACAATGGCTGAAGACCGACTGCTCCTCTACCTGGACGGAGTGCTCGCTGGGACCTTGCACCAGAGCTCGCAGGGCCGGCTGTCGTTCAGCTACGACGCGGACTACCGGAACACAGCAGCGGCCGTTCCACTCTCGCTGTCGATGCCGAAGGGAACGACAGCTCACTCACACAAGCCGACCCATGCCTTCATCTCCGGCTTGCTGCCCGACAGCGAGGCTGCTCTCCAGCGGCTGGGCCGCAAGTACGGCGCTTCGCCCAACAACCCGTTCGCACTGCTGCGGCACATCGGCCGGGACGCGGCCGGCGCCGTCCAGATCCTTCCGCCCGAGATCGCCTCGAGTGACGCGGCCAACCGGCAAGGCGAGATCGACTGGCTCAGTGACGAGTCGATGGACCAGACCCTGGCCGAGCTGGCGCAGAGCCCGGACACCTGGGATCCCGGGCGGAACGCGGGTCGCTGGAGCCTGGCCGGAGCACAGAGCAAGATCGCTCTGTTCCGCTCCCCTGAAGGACGGTGGGGCGTGCCCTGCGACTCCACGCCGACGACCCACATCCTCAAACCGTCGATGCCGACCTTCGAGCGCCATCACCTCAACGAACACCTCTGCCTTCGCGCCGCGCAACTGTGCGGGCTTCCGGCGGCGACGACCGAACTCCTGGCCAGCGATCGCTACGACGTACTGATCTCACACCGCTACGACCGCCTTCACGATGCCGGCGGCCAGTGGCGACGGCTCCACCAGGAGGACATCTGTCAGGCCCTGTCGGTGCCGCCGAGCAAGAAGTACCAGGACGACGGCGGCCCGGGAGTGCGGGAGATCGGCAATCTGCTGGCCGGCAGCAGCACGCGGTCGTCACGAGCCGACAACCTGGACCGGATGTTCGACTATCTGGTCTACAACGTGGCGATCGCCGCCACCGACGCACATGCCAAGAACTTCTCGGTCCTGCTGGGTTCCCGGGACGTCCGCCTTGCCCCGCTCTACGACGTCGGGTCGATGCTGCCCTACCACCGCGATCCCGGGCTCAAGTCCGCCCTGAAGATCGGCCGGACCTGGGCGATGGCCAAGGTCACCGAGCAGGACTGGACCGCGGTCGGGCGACAGCTGGGGCTGGACAGCGACGAGGCGATCGGCCGGATGCGCGCCGTCCGCCAGCGGGTTCCCGAGGCCTTCCAGCGAGCGGCCCACGAGGCAGCCGTTCCCGACGGACTGCGCCGCCACGCGATCTGGATCGCCGACCTGGTGGCCGCACACGTCGAGAACCGACGCGACCAGTGGGGGCAGATCAGCGTTCCGCCGCCGGCCGGCTGACCGGCGGACGGCGTACAGGCACCGCACGCGGACGCAGGTGGTCATCCACGTGCGGTGCCTTGTTTCTCAGCGGATCCAGGCTGTGGTGTCCGCCGGAAGACGGCCCTCCTCCAGCGGGGAGCTCGTCAGCAGCACCTCGCCGGTGGGGAGGTCGATGGGGTCGGGGGTGAGGTTGACGAGGCAGGTCAGGCCCGAGTCGCGGGTGAATGCCAGTACGCCGGGGGCCGAGTCGAGCCAGGTGAGCGTGCCGTCGCCGAGTTCGGTGCGGCGGATTCTCAGGCCGTCGCGGTAGAGCGCGAGCATCGAGTTCTGGTCGGCCTGCTGGGACTCGACGGTGAGGTTCTTCCAGTCGGCCGGCTGCGGCAGCCACGGCGTACCGGCGCCGAAGCCGAACGGGGGCTCCTTGCCGGACCACGGGATCGGGACGCGGCAGCCGTCGCGGCCGCGGTCGGTGCCGTTGGAGCGGGCGAAGATCGGGTCCTGGAGCAACTCGTCGGGCAGGTCCTCGACCTCGGGGAGGCCGAGCTCCTCGCCCTGGTAGACGTACAGGCCACCGGGCAGCGCCATCGCGAGCAGCGCGGCCGCGCGGGCCCGGCGCTCGCCGAGGACCAGGTCGGTCGGCATCCCGTGCTTGCGGTCCTGGTGCGAGAACGACGTGTCCGGACGCCCGTACTTCGTGACCGGGCGGGTCACGTCGTGGTTCGACAGCACCCAGGTCGGCGGAGCGCCGATCGGGACGTGCGTGGTCAGCGTCAGGTCGATCGACGCGCGCAGCTCGTCGGCCTCCCAGGGCCGGGACAGGAAGTCGAAGTTGAACGCGGTCTGCATCTCGTCCGGCCGCAGGTAGAGCGCGAACCGTTCCTGGTCCGGCATCCACATCTCGCCGACCAGGAAACGCCCCTCGTACGCGTCCGTGATCGCGCGCCAGCCGCGGTACACCTCGTGCACCTCGTCGTGGTCGGTGTAGGACTCCTCGACGCTGTCCAGGTCCTTGAACAGGACGGCCGCGCTGTCGATCCGGATCCCGTCGACGCCGCGGTCGAGCCAGAACCGGAGGATGTCGTGGAACTCCTCGACCACCTCCGGGTTGCGCCAGTTGAAGTCCGGCTGCTCGGGCGCGAACAGGTGCAGGTACCACTCCCCGTCCGGCACCTGCGTCCACGCCGGGCCGGCGAAGATCGACTGCCAGTCGTTCGGCGGCAGTCCGCCCTCACGACCGGTGCGGAAGACGAACCGCTCCCGTTCCGGCGACCCGGGACCGGCCGCCAGGGCGGCGACGAACCAGTCCTGCTGGTCCGAGCCGTGGTTGGGGACGATGTCGATGATCGTCCGGATGCCGAGCGCGTGCGCCTCGTCGATGTAGGCCTCGGCCTCGGCCAGGGTGCCGAAGCTCGGCTCGATCGCGCGGTAGTCGGCGACGTCGTACCCGCCGTCGGCCATCGGCGACGGGTACCACGGGTTCAGCCAGATCGCGTCGACGCCGAGATCGGCCAGGTACGGCAGCTTCGCCCGCAGACCGGCCAGGTCGCCGATCCCGTCACCGTTGCCGTCGGCAAAGCTCCGCAGGTACACCTGGTAGATCGCGGCTCCGCGCCACCATGTTTCCGACATGCTTCTCCTTAGGGTGTGGGTTGGGGATCAGCCCTTGAGGCTGCCGGCGGTGAGGCCGGCCATGATGCTGCGCTGGAACACGAAGAAGACCAGGATCGTCGGCAGCGACGCGATCACCAGGGACGCGATCAGGACGTTCTGCGGCATCTGCGCGGACAGCGACGCGATCCCGACGCTGATCGACATCTTGTCGGTCTCCGGCAGCACCAGCAGCGGCCAGACGAAGTCCTTCCAGACCGTCACCACCGACAGGATCGACACGACACCGAGGATCGGCCGCGACACCGGCAGCACGATCGACCACAGGATCCGGGCCGGTGACGCGCCGTCGATCTCGGCCGCCTCCAGCAGCTCGCGCGGGATCGAGTCGAAGAACCGCTTCAGCAGGAAGATGAAGAACCCGTTCGCTGCCGCGGGCAACCAGATCGCCCAGGGCGTGTTGAGCAGGTCGAAGTGGAAGATCGGCACGTCCTTGGCGACCAGGTACGTCGGCAGCAGCAGCACCATCGGCGGGATCATCAGCGTGGCCAGCATCAGGCCGAGGATCACCTTGCCGAAGAACGGGCGCAGCTTGGACAGCGCGTACGCCGCGGTGACGTCGACCAGCAGCGTGAACAGCCACGCGCCCCCGGCGTACAGGACGGTGTTCTTGAGGAAGACGCCGAGCTGCAGCTGGTTCCAGGCTTCCTTGTAGACGCCGAAGTCGTAGTCCTTCGGGAAGAAGCTCGGCGGGATCTGGGCGAGCTCGTCGGGTGACTTGAGCGCGCCGGTGACCATCCAGTACAGCGGGAAGACGAAGGCGATCGTGAAGCCGACCACCACCACGACCAGGACGGTCCAGTAGGTTAGCTTGCCGTGCCAGCTGCGCAGCGACAGCGGCGAGACGAGGGTTCTCATCGTTCGGCCTCCCGGGAGATCCGCAGGTAGATCGCGGAGAAGACCATCAGCACGACCATCAGCATCAGGCCGAGCGCTCCCCCGCCGCCGAAGTCGCCGAAGTTGAAGGCGTACTGGTACATCAGGTACGCGACGGTGACGGTCGCGTTCTCGGGGCCGCCGCCGGTCAGCAGGTACGGCTCGATGAAGACCTGCATGGTCGCGACGACCTGGAGCAGCAGCATCACCAGCAGGATCAGCTTGGTCTGCGGCACGGTGACGTGCCAGAGCCGGCGGAACAGGCCGGCGCCGTCCAGCTCGGCGGACTCGTACAGGTCGCCGGGGATCGACTGCAGCGCGGCCAGGTAGATCAGCGTGCCGGTGCCGAGGTTCATCCACGTCGACACGATCACCAGCGAGATCAGCGCCGTACTGGTGGAGTCGAGCCAGGCCAGCGGCGGGATGTGGAAGACGGCGAGGACCTGGTTGAACAGACCCGCGCCCGGGTCGTAGAACCACTTGAACAGCAGCACCCCGACCGCCGGCGGCAGCATCACCGGCAGGTAGACGACGAACCGCAGGTACGCCTTCGCGTGCCGCAGCTCGTTCAGCACGACGGCCAGCACGAACGGGATGACGTACCCGACGACGAGCGCGAGACCGCTGAACGCGGCGGTGTTGATCCAGGCCGACCGGAACGCCGGGTCGGCGAACACGGTCCGGAAGTTCTCCAGCCCGACCCACTGCGGCGGGTCGACGAAGTTCGTCTGCTGGAAGCTCAGCACGATCTCCCGGATCATCGGGTACCAGGAGAAGAAGGCGAAACAGATCAGCGCCCCGCACAGGAACCCGTACGCCGTCAGGTTCCGGCCGACCGCGCGGCGCGCCGCTCCCTGGGACTGGGAGCGGCGCACCAACGGCTTGGCGGTCAGGACGGCCATCAGGTGTTCTTGGCGAGGATCTTGTTCGCCTTGCCTTCGGCGTCGCTGAGCAGCTTGTCGATGTCGGCGTCCTTGCGGGTCAGGACGGCCGACATCGCGACGTCCAGTACGGCGTACAGCTCCTGGGCCTTCGGCGGCTCCAGCTTGTTGGTGATGCTCGCCTGCGCGGTCACGTACGGCGTGAAGTGGTCGACCGGCACGGTGGCGAACTGCTTGCGCAGCGCGGTGATCTCCTTGCCGGGCGCGGTGTCGCCGTACAGGTCCGGGATCGGCAGGCCGACCGGGCGGCCCTGGGTCTTGGCGCGCTCGTAGTCGAACTGGCCCTTGCCGGGCGTGAGCTCGTGGAACTCCAGCCAGAGCAGACCGGCCTTGATCTTCTCCGGCGTCGCCTTCGGGTTGAACATGTAGCCGTCGCCGCCGGACAGCGACGCCTTGCCCTCGGACTCCGGGACGGCGGTGACGCCGTAGTCCTCGAACTTGCCCTGGAAGTCGTTGTTCACCGACTGCACCACGTCCGGTGCGCCGATCATCATGCCGAGCTTGCCCGAGCCCATCATGCGCATCAGGTCCTCCCACTGCAGCAGCTGCTTGCTGCCCATGGAGTTGTCGTTCCAGCGCATCTGCTTCAGGTTCTCCAGCACGGCCTTGCCCTCGGCCCTGTTGAACGCCGCCGCCTTGCCGTCCTCGCTGACCATCGAGCCGCCGCGGGCGTACAGCGACGCCGCGAAGTGCCAGCCGCCGGTGTTGCCGGCGGAGTACTCACCGAAGCCGGTGTAGCCGGCGCCGAGCCCGGCGATCTTCTTGGCCGCTTCCTGGACCTCGGCCCAGGTCTTCGGCGGGGCGTCGGGGTTCAGCCCGGCCTGGGTGAACAGCTTGCGGTTGTAGACCAGGCCCATGTTGTAGTTGTTGCGCGGTACGCCGTACGTCTTGTCGCCGTCGTTGAAGACGCCCTTGACGTCCGGGCGGACGTCGTTGAGGGCCTTCACGCTGCCGACGTACTCGCTGATGTCGGCGGCCTGCTTGGCCTTGATGATCTTCTGGACGTCGGTGTAGTAGACGTAGAAGACGTCCTCCTGGGTGCCGCCGGCCAGCTTCGCCTGGAAGGTGTCGGGGTTGATGCAGGGGAAGGCGTCCTTGCTCTCGATGGTGATGTTCGGGTGCGCCTTCTGGAACTCCGCGACGTCCTCGTCCCAGCCCGCCCGCTCCTTGGGGTTGCTCTTCGGCGGCTGGCAGCCGACGGTGATCGTCACCTTCTGGTCGGCGCCGCCGGAGCCCTGCGCGGCGGGTTCGTCGCTGCCCGATCCACAGGACGCGGCCGTCAGCCCCAGTCCTGCCACGACCAACAGGCCGAGTGCCCTCGTTGTCCTCATCGATCTGCCCTTCCCTCGATACTGCCGATGTGGTCGGTACCGTAGGCAAGCTGACCGGATGTGCGCAATACTTCGATCGAATGTTGCAAGAAAGAAACTAGCGGGCATAAAAAAGAAGGTGGAGCGGGCCGAAGCCCACTCCACCTCTGTGGTCGTGCGTGGTTCAGACGGGAAGCGGTGCCGATCTGAGCCGCGCGGTCGACGCCCGGACCACCAGCTCCGGCTCGAACAGCAGCTCGTCGGCCGGTACGGCGGCCCGCTCGATCAGCGCCACCAGCATGTCGACCGCGGCCCGGCCCATCGCGTCGATCGGCTGCCGGACCGTGGTCAGCGGCGGGTCGGTGCAGTTCATCATCGCGGAGTCGTCGTACCCGATCACCGAGACGTCGTCGGGCACCGACAGGCCGGCCCGGCGGACCGCGCGGATCGCGCCGAGGGCCAGGATGTCGCTGGCGCAGACGATGCCGGTGACGCCGTGCTTGACCAGCCGGGTCGCCGCCGCGTGCCCGCCCTCGAGCGAGAACATGGTGTGCTCGACCAGCGCCGGGTCCGCCTCGGGCGAGCCGAGGAACGCCTCCAGCTTGCGCCGCGACGGGATGTGGTCGCGCGGGCCGAGGACCAGGCCGATCTTCTGGTGCCCGAGCGCGCGCAGGTGCCCGATCGCCATCTCCGCGGCGACGAAGTCGTCGGACGAGACCTGCGGGAAGCCCAGGTGGTCGACGGCGGCGTTCACCAGCACCGTCGGCAGCTTGCGCTCCTGGATCAGCTCGTAGTGGGCGTGCGGAGCGTCGGCCTGGGCGTAGAAACCGCCGGCGAAGACGACGCCCGACACCTGCTGCTGGAGCAGCAGGTCGACGTAGTCCGCCTCGGAGACGCCACCGACCGTCCGGGTGCAGAGCAAGGAGGTGAAACCTTGCTGCGCCAGCGCACCGCCGACCACCTCGGCGAACGCCGGGAAGATCGGGTTCTGCAACTCCGGCAGCACCAGGCCGACAAGTCTTGCGCGGTCGCCACGCAGCTGGGTCGGCCGCTCGTACCCGAGCACGTCGAGCGCGGTGAGCACCGCTTCCCGGGTCGCCTCGGAGACACCGGGCTTGCCGTTCAGCACCCGGCTCACGGTCGCCTCACTGACGCCGACCTTCTTCGCCACCTCAGCAAGTCGTCGAGTCATGACGCAAACACTACGCCACATCTCGCAAGTATTTGCGCTCGCTTGCGTTACGTACTTTCGTCATCAGGAACTGAGACACTGGGCGGGTGCCTCGTTTCGTCGCCACCCGCCCGGACACCGGCCTGCTCTCGCTGCCCTGGGACATCCCGCTCGAGGACTGGCCCGAGGACCAGCTGGTCGCGCTGCCGCGCGGTATCTCGCGGCACGTGGTCCGCTTCGTCCGCGTCAACGGCAGCGTCTACGCAATCAAGGAGGTGATGGAGCACCTCGCCATGCACGAGTACCGGCTGCTGCGCGACCTCGAGCGGCTGGACTCCCCCTCGGTCGAGCCCGTCGGCGTGATCACCGACCGCCTGGACAAGAACGGCGAACCGCTCGACTCGATCCTGGTCACCCGGCACCTGCAGTTCTCGCTGCCGTACCGGGCGCTGTTCTCCTCGACGCTGCGGCCCGACACCGTCAACCGCCTGATCGACGCGCTGGTCGCGCTGATCGTCCGGCTGCACCTGCTCGGCTTCTTCTGGGGCGACTGCTCGCTGTCCAACACGCTCTTCCGGCGCGACGCCGGCGCCTTCGCGGCGTACCTGGTGGACGCCGAGACCGGTGAGCTGCACCAGGACATCTCCGACGGTCAGCGCGCGCACGACCTCTACACCGCCGAGATCAACCTGTTCGGCGAGTTCCTCGACCTGCAGGAGGGCGGCCTGCTCGACCCCGACATCGACCCGCAGGAGACCGTCCAGTCGATCAACGACCGGTACGACGCGCTCTGGGCCGAGCTGACCGCGCCGGAGGAGTTCGCGACCGACGAGATGCACCGGCTGGACTCCCGGATCCGGCGGCTGAACGAGCTCGGCTTCGACGTCGCCGAGATCGACATCATCACCGACTGGGACGGCAGCCAGGTCCGGATCCAGCCGAAGGTCGTCGACGCCGGCCACCACTCGCGCCGGCTGCTCCGGCTGACCGGCCTGGACGTCGAGGAGAACCAGGCCCGCCGGCTGCTCAACGACCTCGACTCCTACGCCGCCGCCACCGACCAGCAGAACGAGGACGAGGAGATCGTCGCCCACCAGTGGCTGACCGACGTCTTCGAGCCGGTGGTCCGCTCGGTCCCCCGCGACCTGAACCGCAAGCTCGAACCGGCCGAGGTCTTCCACGAGGTCCTCGAGCACCGCTGGTTCCTGTCCGAGCAGGCCGGCCACGAGGTCGACACGATGGAGGCCGCCCGCTCGTACGTCGACGACGTCCTCACCGGCAAGCCCGACGAGAAGCTCGCGCTGCCGACTGCGCCGCCTGATCTGGAGTAGGTATGCAACGTCTGGTCGTTTCCTGGCGTGGTTAGGGCGTGGGGACGACTGAGGAAGCGCCGGACTTCGACAGCTGGGTGTCACTGCGTGGCGCCGGGCTGCTGCGGTTCGCGTACCTGATCACCCGGGACCGCGGCCGGGCCGAGGAAGCCGTGCAGGACGCGCTGATCGCGGCGTACCCGCGCTGGTCGCGGATCGGCGCCGACCCGGACGCCTACGTGCGGCGCTGCATCGTGAACGCGGACATCTCGCGGTGGCGGCGGTTCTTCAAACGGGAGACGCCGGTCGACGATCCGTCCTTGCTGACGGCGTCCTTCGCGGGTGACCACGCGGACTCGCACGCCGACGCCGATGCGGTGTGGCGGCTGTGCGCCTCGCTGCCGACGCGGCAGCGGGCGGCCGTCGTACTGCGGTACTACGAAGGCCTGCCGGACGCCGACATCGCCGAGATCCTCGGCTGCACGGCGGCCACGGTCCGCTCCCAGATCCATCGCGCGCTGTCGTCGCTGCGCGCGTCGTTGAAGGAGGTCGAGCAGCTGTGAACGCTTCGGCTGAGGTGATCACGCTCGCGCTGCGGGCTCATGCGGATGATGCTCCAACTGGCGACACGCTGCTCGCGGACGTGCGGCAGCGGCTACGTCATCGGCGGCGGGTGCGCTCCGCCGGGGCCGGCGTCCTCGCCTGTACGGCGGTCGCCGCGGCGGCGACCGGCGTCGGCGTACTGCACGACGCGCCGGCTCCGACCGCGGGGGCGCCTGTCGCCGTTCCTCCTGGCGACGTTGCGGTCCGCGACGTTCCCCGGGTGAAGACCGCCGAGGGCTGGCACTGGGAGTCCTACGACACCGTGCAGGTGCAGATCCCTGACAGCTGGATCGACACCTCCTACTCGCATCTGTGGACCTGCCAGAACCTGCCGCGCATCAAGCCGGCGCCTCCCCGTTCTCCGCTGGTCGGAAGGCCGTTCCGGGGTGCGGTCCCGATGATGTCCTGCGGACCGGTCTCTCCGTTGGCCGAACGGGTCCCGCACCTGTGGTTCGGTGAGAGGAACCGGGCGCCGGGCGTGTACCGGTACGACCACGGCTGGCTGGAGGAGGTCCGAGTCGTCGGCGGGGTGCATTTGAGTGCCTTCGGCAACGACTCGGCACTGCTGAAACGCATCCTGGACTCGGCGCGACCGATCGACGGCGCCGACGCGTACGGCTGCTCGCCGACGGCGCCCGCGACGCTCGCGGAGGGGATGCGGCCGACCGGGCCGGGGCTCGGCGGCATCAGGGAAGTCGAGTCGGTCAGGATCTGCGGGTACGCCGTCGCCGGCCTGCCGCGGGACGCCGTGCTGCTCGCCGGATCGTCGCTCACCGGCGCCGCGGCCCGACAGGTCGCCGCGGCCCTCCGCTCGGCGCCTGCAGGTCCCGGACCGAACCACGAGTACCACTGCGAGATTCCGCAGCACCGCGACGACCTGGTGGTCACCGTGCGCGGCAGCACCGGAGAGCAGGAGGTGCTGGTCCGCTACGACTCGTGCAACCACAACGGCACCGACGACGGCACGACGCTGCGGCAACTGACCCGGGACGCGCTGCTCCCGCTGGTCAGGACGCTCTACGGGCCGACGCTGGAACCGATGATCACGGAGAGGTTGCCCCGATGAACGACCCGGCCGAGACCCTGGTCACCGAGAGCCTCACACGGCACGCCGAGGAGGCGCCGCCGGATGAGACGCTGCTCGGGAGCGTGCACCGCAGGCTGCGGCGCCGACGGCGGGTGCGGTCGGCGGGCGTCGGCGTACTGGCTTGTGCTGCTGTGGTTGTCGCCGGGGTGGGGCTTCGCTCGGTGGTCCAGCCGCAGGATGTCGGGCCGGTGGCACAGCCGGCGGCGGGCTGGCACTGGGAGTCGTACGCGAACGTCGAACTGCAGGCGCCGGACGGGTGGAAGGACATCGGCGCGGGGCCGCGGGCGACCTGCCCGTCGACGAAGGCCGCGATGAACGGTTGGGTGGGGCGGCCGAGCATGCTCGCGTCCCCCGCGATCGGGTGCCCGGTGGCGGTCGCCGGATCGTCGGTTGTCCTGCCTGAGTTGGCTTATCGGGTGCCGTACGTGCTGTTCAGCTCCGACGAGACGCCCGGCGTCAAGCAGTACGACGCCGGCTGGACCAGGGAGGTCCGGGCGATCGGGGGCGTGAAGATCGAGGTCTTCGGCCCCGACGCTGCGGTCCGCGAGCGGGTGTTCGCGTCGGCGCGGACGATCGACGGCGTCGACAGCCGGGGGTGCGCGCCGAGCCACTCGGCGGCGACCGACCAGCGGGTGCGGCCGAAGGGTGGAGGGCTTGCTGACGTCGGGGCTGTGCGGTCGATCGCTGTGTGCGCGTATCGGCTCGGGCCAGGCACCGCCGTGCCGCCGCTGCTCGCCAGCGCCGAGCTGACCGGCGACCAGGCGCGGGAGGTCGGCGCTGCGCTGACGACCGCGCCAGCGCTCGGGAGCAAAGCTCTGACGACCACCGGCGATCACCCGGTGAGTGTTCGCCAGTGCCCGCAAGGTGCCACCCCTGAGGTGCTGGTGCTGCGGGTGCACGGCGACCGCGGCGCCCAGGAGGTCGTCGTACGGCTGGCCGGCTGTGGGCCGTTCGACACCGACGACGGGACGACGTTCCGGAATCTCACCAAGGAGTCCGTCGGGCCGTTGCTCGAGACCGTCGGACGTCCTGAAGTTCGTGGCTTGTTCCTGACCAATCTCCTGAAATGAGGATGCTGATGCGCAGATTCGCAGTGATCGTGCCGGCGGTTGTCGCGGTGGCCGGGCTGGCGGTGGGTGGCAACGTCGTACTTCAGCAGGACGACGCCGCTCTTGACGCGCCGGTGCAGAGCGCGCCGCTCCAGCCGGGGTGGCGCTGGGAGGCGTACCGGAGCGTTCAGGTGCAGGTCCCGGACAGCTGGGAGCAGTCGCTGTGGGCGGGGCTGAAGACGCCCTGCAAGCTCGATCAGGTGGAGCCGAAGCCGATCGTCCGGCGCCCGGGCGGCGCGGTGCTTGCCATGCTGGAACCCTGCCTCGATCCGACTGCCCCACAGCAGCATGTGGCGCCGTCGGTTGCGTTTGCCGGTGACCGTCCCGGGGTGGTCCGGTACGCCGACGGGTGGACCAAGGAGACGCGGCAGGTCGGTGAGCAGCTGATCACGGTCACCACGTCCGACGACGCCTTGCGGGACAGGATCTTCTCGACCGCGGCCGTGGTGGTCGATGCCGATGGCAACGGCTGCGACCCGGAGTCGCCGATCGCGCGGAACGCGGTCCTGCGACCGCCGGCGCAGGGTGGACTGGAGACGGTTGGTGTCGTCGAGTCGGTCAGTGTCTGCCGCTACGCGTCCTTCCGCGGTCCGAAGCCGCTCTCCGACACAGCGCCGTACGACCTCGGGATGGAAGCCAGCTCCCGGCTGACCGGCCCGGTCGCCGAACGTCTGGTCCGCGACCTCGTCGCCGCCCCGACCGGAACCGGGCCGACGGTGACCAACCCGCGTATCTGCGGCAGCGATCCGGGCGGGGAGCTCGTCATCCTGCGGGTCGACGGTTCCGCGCACGACCAGGACGTCGTCTACCGGCACGCCGGGTGCAAGCACAACGGCACCGACGACGGCACCACGCTGCGCCAGGCGACACCGGCGACCGCCAAGGCGATCTTCGTCGGGGTGCACGAGCCCAACGGGGTCCGCGACGTCCTCCACCAGTTGCTGTACGGCACGCCTGTGCGGGTGCTGTGATGAGGCCGCTCGGGAGGAAGACCACTGCCGCGCTGGCTGCGGGCGGGGTTGCTGCACTGGCGCTCGGCGGAGTAGCGCTGGCCGGACAGTCGGGCGGCGGGGAGCTCGGTGCGGGTGGGTTGAGCTCTGCGGAGATGGGCGGTGCCGGCTCGGGTGATGCCGGCTCGCGGGCAGCGCCGACCGAGGGCGCGAGTGCCCCAGGGCAACCTGCGGCTGACCCGACGGCACCGGTCGTTGGGGGCACTACTCGCCCGGGGTGGCGGTGGGAGTCGTACGGCGCGGTCAAGGTTCGGGTGCCTGACAGCTGGGAGGACTCGACGTACACGCACGTCTGGGCCTGCGGGGACCGGAAGAGCGCACCGAACAGGACGCCGCTGGTCGGGCGGCCGTGGCGTGGGCCGACGATCACGATCGGCTGTCCCGCGGTACCGCCGTTGGCTGAGCGGGTTCCGCACCTGTGGTTCGACGAGCCGGAGGCCAAGGCCGGGATCACGCGGTTCGACCACGGGTGGGCGACCGAGGTGCGGATCGTCGGCGGCGTTTCTTTGAGCGTGTTCAGTGCCGACGCCGGGTTGCGGCGGCGCATCCTCGACTCGGCGGTGTGGACGGGCGGGACGGACCCCAACGGGTGCACGGTCGGGCGTCCCGCCGTACTGGGTGACGGGCAACGGCCGACGGGTCCGGGGCTGGCCGCGATCGGTGCGGTGACGTCGATCCGGGTGTGCGCCTACACCTACCAGTTGCCGGGCGCACCCAGTTTCTTTCGCGCCGGTCTTCAGATCTCCGGCAACGCGGCACGCCAACTCGGCGACGCGCTGCGCGCGGCCCCGGCAGGTGTTGGGCCGGCCACGAGGTCCTCCAACTGCGAGCACCCACAGGACCGCGACGACCTGCTGGTGACGGTGAACGGCGAGAACGGCGTCCAGGAGCTCGTCGTCCGCTACGCCACCTGCCACTCGAACGGGACCGACGACGGCACCACGCAGCGGCGGCTCACCAAGGACACGATGGTGCCGCTGAGCCAGGTCCTGTACGCGAAACAGCCGGTGCTGCCGATTCTCGACGACCTGGGGGCACGATGATGCGCCGACGCTTGAGCGTGATCCTGCTGGCGGTCGGTGCGGTCGCGCTGACGATCGGCGGGAAGGCGATTGCTGGACAGGAATCAGGACGACCCGCGGCCGAGTCGGCCGGGGCGGAGTGGCGGTGGGAGTCGTACGGTGATGTGCAGCTGCGGGTTCCGGGCAGTTGGGCGCAGGCCTTGTGGACTGGGCCGGCGGACTGTTCGGAGGACGACTGGGTGCCGGAGGCAACAGTATTTCGGCCTGGTGGGATGAGGTCGACGGCTTTGAAGCTGTGCCCCGCCGCGAAGCCTGCCCAGCAGGTTGCGCCGTCGGTGGTTTTCGGCGGGGAGCGGGTGGGCGTCGTACCGCTGGCCGGCGGTTGGATCCGCGAGACGCGGAAGATCGGGGAGCAGCTCGTCACGGTGACAGCTGGGGACGACGTACTGCGTCGGCAGATCTTCGACTCGGCTGGTGTCGTCGCGAGCGTCGACAGCTACGGCTGCGCGCCTCGGGCTGACCGGAGGGTCGCGCGTCCGCCGGCTCAGGGTGGACTCAAGTCCGTCGGCGATGTCACTGGGGTGAGCGTCTGCCGGTACTCGATCGAGGGTCTGCCGATCGCGCCGACGGGTAGTCCCGAGGACATCAGGTTTGCCCGGCTCCAGGCGAGTTCGCGGCTGAGCGGCGTCGCCGCGGACCACCTGGTCCGCGATCTGGTCGCCGCCCCGCCGGGTGCTGGACCGGAGATCACCGATCCGCACCGGTGCGCACCTGAGCCGCGCCCCGACCCCGGGCACGAGTTCCTGATTCTCCGCGTCCAGGGCAGCGAGCACGCGCAGGACGTCATCTACCGCTACGACGGCTGCCACGACAACGGCACGGACGACAGCTCAGTACGCCGTCAGCTCACCGCGGACACCGCCCGGCAGCTCTTCGTCGGCGTACACCAGGTCAACCAGTCGTACCCAGCCCTCGACAAGCTCTTGATCGGCACACCCCCACCGGTGCGATGATCCGAGCATGACCGGCCGGCGCTGGGAGTCCTACCAGACCGTCGAGGTACAGGTCCCCGACGACTGGAGCTGGGGCACGACCAACCGCCCGCCGTGCCTCGTCGACAAACTCGGTCCGCCGTACGTCGGCCGGCCGGGTGCGATCCGGGCCAAGGGCTGCCGCGATCCGTACCCGCCGCTGCCGTACCGGACGTCGTACCTGTGGTTCGACGCCGACGCACGCAAGCGCGGGCGAGTCCTGCCGGTCGTGCCGCCATCTGGCCCCGCCCGCGAGCCCGGAGTCCGGCCGCCCGACCACGGCTGGACCGAGGAGACCCGGGTCGTCGACGGGGTCTACCTCACGGTGTTCAGCGACGACGACGCCCTCCGCCACCGGATCCTCGACTCCGCGCGACCCATCGACGGCCTCGACGCGTACGGCTGCCCACCGGACCACCCACTGGCCGAACCCACGCTTTACCCGATCGCCACCTCGACCGCCGACGCCCGCGCCCACCCACCAACCGCCCGCCCCGCGGACACCGGCGGCCTGCCCGCGCCGGGCGCCGTGGAGTCGATCACCGTCTGCCGCTACGCGATCAGGAACGGCCGGGGTGAGCGCCGGGCTCCGCTGATCGCAAGCTCACGGCTCGCCGGCCCCGAGGCCTCCGCGCTGGTCGCGGCCATCCTCGAAGCGCCTGAGGGCTACGGCCCCGAGGACCTGAGTTGTATCGACATCCTCGGGGCCGAGCTCATCGTTCTCAAGGTCCGCGCCGACGGGCTCGAGCAGGAGGTGCTGGTCCGCTACGCCGGCTGTCATTTCAACGGCACGGACGACGGCGGCACTCGGCGGCAATTGAGTGCTGCCGTCGTCCGGCCATTGTTGAGAGGAATTCACCATCAGACGTCGTACAATCATCAATTGTACGAAATGGTGAAAGGAATTCAGCGGTAGAGGACGTACAGGTACCAGGTGGTGTACGCGCTCTGCTGGCAGTAGTAGTTCGAGATGACGCCGCGGACCTGCAGTTTCGCGCCTTCGCTTTCGCAGGTGTCGCGGGCCCAGTACCAGGTGTAGTACTCGTAGTCCTGCACGGTCGCCGGGGCTGCGACGACGGTCTGGTGGGCCGAGGCGGGAGGGGCGGTGGCCAGGAGCGTGCCCCCCAGGGCCAGCGTGGCGACGCCGGCGGCGACAATTCTGTTCATCGGTCTTCTCCTTTGAAGAATGACTCACTGCGATTGCTTCGACACTACGCAGACAAATGCGCGGTTACGACCTGTTCGAGCGCAATCGAAATGAATCATTCTCAGGGAATTGTTCAGGCTCCCGGAGAATGGATGGGTAGTCCGAGCGCGTCGGCCGCGGCGAGCAGGCGCTGGTCATAGGTGACGAAAGCGGTCAGGTCCGCGCCGAAGACCGCCTGCGCGGTGGCCAGGTGGATCGCGTCGAGCGAACGGATCAGGCCATCGGCGTACGCCGCGGCCGTGGCCCTGACGAGCTCGTCGATCTCGTACACCGCGACATGCGCCAGCAGTGCCGGTACGGCGGCCAGCAGGTCCGGTTCGGTGCGACGCAGCGCGCGCGGCAACTCAACCTCCACCAGGGCCGAGGCCACCAGTAACCGGTCGGTCCGGCTGTTCAGCCAGTCGACCAATTCGTCCGACGCGACCTCACGGCGGACCAGCTTCACCAGGGCCGCGGTGTCGAGGTAGATCATCAGTAGCGTTCCTCGTCGCGCAGCTGCTCGAGCAGCTGCCCCGACTCCCCCTCCGCCCGCACACTGCCCTTGGGGTGAGCCAAAGGCCCACTCGCCCGAGGCGGCCGTAGATTGCCGGTCGCCAGCAGGCGGCCGATGGGCGACGGTTCGGCCGGAACCAGCCGGGCCACCACCACACCCCGCTCGGTGACGTCGACCTCCTCGCCCAGCTTCACCCGGGCCAGCACCTTGGCGGTCGCCTGATTCAGCTCGCGGATCGACACCTCAGCCATGGACAGATTGTAGTACATATTTGTCAGACACGTCCTTCCCTGGTTGTTCTCGCCAGGGAAGATACGAGGCTCCGGCGCCGCGGCCGGCGTTGTCCACAGCCCAGTTTCAGCGCGGGGGCATTCTCAGGGCGCCGTCGAGGCGGATGGTTTCGCCGTTGAGGAGTTGGTTGTCGAGGATGTGGGTGACCAGGGACGCGTACTCGTCGGGGCGGCCGAGGCGGGACGGGTGCGGGACCTGCTGCTCCAGGACGGTGCGGGTTTCCTCGGGGAGACCGGCCAGCATCGGGGTCTCCATGGTGCCGGGGGCGATGGTGACGACGCGGATGGCCTTGTCGGCGAGGTCGCGGGCGGCGGTGAGGGTGAGGGAGACGATGCCGCCCTTGCTGGCGGCGTACGCCGCCTGGCCGACCTGGCCGTCGTACGCCGCGATGGAGGCGGTCATGACGACCACGCCGCGGTCGCCGTCCGCAGTGGGCTCCAGCGCGGCCATCCGTTCGGCGGCGAGGCGGAGGACGTTGAAGGTGCCGATCAGGTTGACCTCGATCACCTGGCGGAACGTTGCCAGGGGCAACGGGCCCTTGCGGCCGACGACGCGGCCGGGAGTGGCCACGCCCGCACAGGTGACGACGACGCGGAGGTCGCCGAGCGCGGCGGCCGCGTCCAGGGCCGCGACGACCGCAGCCTCGTCGGTGACGTCGGTCGGCGCGAAGACGACGCGGTCGCCGAGCTCCTCGGCGATCGTCTTGCCGGCGGACGACGGGAGGTCGCAGATCACCACACCGACGCCGGCCGCGGCGAGCCGGCGTACGGTCGCCTCACCGAGACCGGAGCCTCCACCGGTGACGAGGGCAACGTCGGAAGGGCCAAGCTTCATCGAACACTCCTGAGCAAATCGCGGCTGATCACCAGGCGCTGGATCTGGTTGGTTCCTTCGAAGATCTGCGTCACCTTGGCCTCGCGCATGTAGCGCTCGGCCGGGAAGTCGCGGGTGTAACCGTAGCCACCGAGGACCTGGACGGCGTCGGTGGTCACCTTCATCGCGGCGTCGGTGCAGACCAGTTTGGCGATCGCCGCCTGCTGCGTGAACGGCCGGCCGAGATCACGCCGCCGGGCCGCGGCCAGGTAGGTCGACCGGGCCGACTCGACCGCCGCCGCCATGTCCGCGAGCAGGAACTGCAGCCCCTGGAAGTCCGCGATCGCGGAGCCGAACTGCTTGCGCTCCAGCGCGTACGCCGCCGCGCAGTCCAGCGCCGCCTGGGCCAGCCCGACCGCGCAGGCCGCGATCCCGAGCCGGCCGGAGTCGAGCGCCGAGAGCGCGATCCGCATCCCGTCACCCTCGGCGCCGATCAGGTGGCTGACCGGGACCCGGACGTGGTCGTAGTTGACCAGCGTCGTCGTGGACCCGGTCAGCCCCATCTTCCGCTCGGGCGCCCCGAAGCTGAGCCCGCCGGAGGAGGCCGGGACATGGAAGGCCGAGATCCCGTGCTTGGGATCGGCCGACGTCCGGGCGAACGTGGTGTAGAAGTCGGCGTGCGAGCCGTGCGTGATCCAGGACTTGGTCCCGCTCAGCACGTACCAGTCGCCGTCGCGGACGGCCTTGGTGGTCATCGAGCTGATGTCGGACCCGGCCTGCGGCTCCGACAGCGCGTACGCGCCGAGCAGCTCGCCCCCGACCATGTCCGGCAGCAGCCGCGCGCGCTGCTCCTCGGTGCCGAAACTGGCCACCGCGTAGCTGGTCATCGTGTGCACCGAGAGCCCGACGCCGACCGACATCCAGGCGGCGGCGATCTCCTCGAGCATCTGCAGGTACACCTCGTACGGCTGCTCGGCGCCGCCGTACTGCTCCGGGTAGGGCAGGCCGAGCAGGCCCGCCTTGCCGAGGGTCCGGAAGGCGTCCCGCGGGAACGTCTCGGTCTCCTCGGCGCGCGCCGCGTGCGGCGCCAGCTCGTGCTCGCACAGGTCCCGGACCAGGGCGAGCAGGTCGGTGGATTCCTCGGTCGGCAGCAACCGGTCGACAGCCATCAGGCACCCCTCTCAACGGCTGCCTGAACGATACTCTGATCGATACTGTCGCCTCAACTGCAGTATCGTTCTATGCTGTCTCGATATGACAACAGTCGTCCCGGGACGCCGCACCCGCAGGCAGTCCGAGCTGCTCGACCGGCTCCTGTCCCTGTTTCTCACGCAGGGCTTCAGCAGATTCACCCTGGACGACCTGGCCGCCGAGCTGCGCTGCAGCAAAACCACCCTGTACGCGCTCGCGCCGAGCAAGGAGCAGCTGGCCGTCGAGGTGGTCAAGCACTACTTCAAGAACGCCACCGCGCAGGTCGAGGCGACGGTCGCCCGGCAGACCCGGCACGACCGCCGGATCGCGGCATACCTGAACGCCGTCGCCGACGCGCTGCGGCCGGCCAGCCGGACCTTCCTCGACGACGTCGCGACCTTCGCGCCGGCCCGCTCGGTCTACGAGCGCAACACCCGGATCGCCGCCGACCGGGTCCGGCAGCTGATCGAGGACGGGATCGCCAGCAAGACGTTCCGCCAGGTCGACATCGGCTTCGCCGCCGAGATGGTCGCGCACACCATGCAGGCCATCCAGCGCGGCGACATCGCCCGGCGCACCGGCCTGAACGACGCCGAGGCCTACCGCGAGCTCGCGTCGTTCGTGCTGCACTCGCTGCGCGTCGACTAGGACTTGCACCGCCGGAGTAGCTTTTCCGGATGCAACTGAAGCTGGGGCCGCTGCTGCGGTACGTCGACCAGACACGCGCCACCGTCTGGGTGGAGACCACCGCACCGGGTGAGGTCGAGATCCTCGGCCACCGCGCGAGCACCTGGTCCGTGCACGGCCACCACTACGCGCTGGTCCTGATCGAGGGCCTGCAGCCCGGCACCAGTACGCCGTACGAGGTGCACCTCGGCGGTGAGCGCGCCTGGCCGCTCGCCGAGTCGCCGTACGGGCCGAGCGTGATCCGGACGCCGACCGCCGACGGCGGGACCCGGCTGACCTTCGGGTCGTGCCGGCGCTCGGCGCCGTTCGACGAGCAGGGGTTCGCGGACTTCGGGCCGGACGCCCTGGTCGCGCTGGCCGAGCGAATGGCCGGCACCGACCACGAGCGGCCGGACGCGATCCTGCTGCTCGGCGACCAGGTGTACGCCGACGACCCGTCGGACGCCGTACTGGAGAAGCTGCGCGCGGCCCACGGCGGCCGGCCCGGCTCCGAGGTGCAGGACGAGATCGGCAACTTCGAGGAGTACACCTGGCTGTACGACGACGCCTGGATCCACCCGGCGGTGCGCTGGCTGTTCTCCACCGTCCCGCTGTGCATGCTGCTCGACGACCACGACCTGCGCGACGACTGGAACACGTCGCTGACCTGGCGGCGCTGGGTGACCCAGCAGCCGTGGTGGCACGACCGGGTGGTCGGCGCGTACGCGTCGTACTGGGTCTACCAGCACCTGGGGAACCTGTCGCCGGAGCAGCTGGCCGAGGACTCGACGTACCAGGCCATGCGGACGCTGGACGACGACGTCGAGCGGACGGCGTACCTGGACGCGTTCGCGTGGGAGGCCGACGAGGACCCGGCGTCGACCCGCTGGAGCTTCTACCGCGACTTCGGCCAGGGTGTGCGGCTGGTGGCGGTCGACTCGCGCTGCTCGCGGCACCTGCAGCCGGGTGAGCGCGCGATGGTCGACGTGCACGAGTGGGAGTGGGTGCGGCGGCACACCGTCGAGGCGACGACGCCGATCAACCACCTGCTGCTGGCGTCGACGCTGCCGTTCCTGCTGACACCGGGGCTGCACCACCTGGAGGGCTGGGACGAGGCGATCTCGTCGGGCGCTTGGGGTGCGCGCGGAGCGCGGCTGGGTGAGCGGATCCGGCAGGGCATGGATCTGGAGCACTGGGCGTCGTTCCGGAAGTCGTTCGACGACGTGACCGACCTGCTCGGCGAACTGGTGGCGTCGGAGCAGCCGCCGGCGTCGATCCTGATGCTGTCCGGCGACGTGCACTGCAGCTACGTGACCGAGGCGCGGCTGACCGCGGTCGAGCACCCCGGTACGGCGATCCGGCAGCTGACGATGTCGCCGTTCCGGAACCCGATCCCGAAGCATGTCCGGGTCGCCAACAAGCTGCTCGACACCGGGTGGATGACCGCGCTGCTGCACAAGCTGGCCCGGTCGGCCGGGGTGCGGGACGTCGCGGCGACCTGGCGTACGGCGTACGGGCCGTGGTTCGACAACGGGGTGATGAGCGTGACGCTGGACGGCGACAGCTGGAGCGTCGACGTCGACCACGCGGCGCTCGGCCGGGACCGGCAGCTGCTGCGGAGAACGCTCTCCTACACCGGCTGACCGAGGCCGTCCAGACACTGACCGGTTTCCGGACGGAGGGAAACCCTTACGCTCCGCGTTCACTCGGGCACTTTGTGACAGTTTCCGGTAGAACAGATCACGGTTGAGTCAAGGACGTTCCCGCCCCGGGCGTCCTCATCGTGAGGAGGCACAACCATGCGCATTCGCCGTACCGTGGCCCTGCTGGCAGCCGCCGGCCTGGTCGCCACCACCGTCCAGCTCGCCTCCGCGAACGCGGCCCCCGAGGCCGTCGCCACCGCGAGCACGATCACCGCCACCCTGAGCAAGGAGGCGACGATCCCCGGCACCGCCTGGATGACCGACGAGAAGTCGGGCCGGATCATCGTCTCGTACGACGACACCGTGAGCGGCAGCAAGCTGGCCGCGCTCACCAACGTCACCAAGCGCTTCGGCAGCCAGATCACCCTGGAGAAGCTGCCCGGCGTCCTGTCCAAGCGGATCAGCGGCGGCGACGCCATCTACACCGGCGGCTACCGCTGCTCGCTCGGCTTCAACGTGCGCAGCGGCAGCACCTACTACTTCCTGACCGCCGGCCACTGCACCAACCTGGGCACGAACTGGTACGCCAACTCGTCGCAGACGACGCTGCTCGGCACCCGGTACGGCACGAGCTTCCCGGGCAACGACTACGGCATCGTCCGCTACGCGGCGTCGTACACGAACCACCCCGGCAACGTGAACCTGTACAACGGCTCGTACCAGGACATCACCAGCGCCGCGAACCCGACGGTCGGTCAGTCGGTCCGGCGCAGCGGCAGCACGACCGGGCTGCGCAGCGGCTCGGTCACCGGTCTGAACGCCACGGTGAACTACGCCGAGGGCACCGTCACCGGCCTGATCCGGACCAACGTCTGCGCCGAGGGCGGTGACTCCGGGGGCTCGCTGTTCTCCGGCACCACCGCGCTGGGTCTGACCTCCGGTGGCAGCGGCAACTGCCGCACCGGCGGGACGACGTACTTCCAGCCGGTCGTCGAGGTCCTCAACCGGTACGGCGTGAGCGTGTACTGACCTGGTCATCACCGGCGGGTTATGGACGTCCATAACCCGCCGGTGCGCAGGTGAAGGTTAGCCCTTCGAGATCGGGTCCGGCCGCGTAGTGGGTGAGGTGCTGGGTAGGCCTTACTGCGGTCGACCTGGACGCGTCCGCCCCGAATGCGTCCTTCTCGTGAGGAGGCTGACCATGCCATTCACTCCCGCCCGCCGCGTCGCCGCAGCCGTCGCTGCTGCCGCGCTCGCCACCACCACCGGCCTGCTGGCCACGCAGGCCTCGGCAGCACCCGCCGCCCTGACGGCCGACAGCATCACCGCGACGCTCGCCGACCAGGCGTCGATCCCCGGCACCAGCTGGGTCACCGGCTCCGACGGCACCGTCACCGTCTCGTACGACGACACCGTCACCGGCGCCAAGTACGCCGCACTGACTGCCGTCACGAAGAACTTCGGCAGCAAGGTCACGCTGACGAAGGTCCCCGGCAAGTTCACCAAGAAGCTGTCCGGCGGCGACGCCATCTACGGCGGGCAGTACCGCTGCTCGCTCGGCTTCAACGTCACCGACGGGTCGTCGTACTACTTCCTGACCGCCGGCCACTGCGGCAACATCGCCGCCGAGTGGTTCGCCGACTCCGGCCACGGCACCTCGGTCGGCACCGTCCAAGGCTCCAGCTTCCCCGGCAACGACTACGCCCTGGTGAAGTACCCGGCCGGTACGACGGAACCGCCCGGCAACGTCGACCTGTACAACGGCTCCTTCCAGGAGATCACCAGCGCCGGCGACGCCAGCGTCGGCCAGGCCGTCACCCGCAGCGGCAGCACCACCCAGGTCCACACCGGCACCGTCACCGGCGTCAACGCCACCGTCAACTACGCCGAAGGCACCGTCACCGGCCTGATCCAGACCAACGTCTGCGCCGAAGGCGGCGACTCCGGCGGCGCCCTCTTCGCCGGCGAGGTCGCGCTCGGCCTCACCTCGGGTGGCAGCGGCAACTGCTCGTCGGGCGGCACGACGTTCTTCCAGCCGGTCCCGGAGGCGCTGGGGGTCTACAACGTGAACGTGTACTGACCCAGGCTGCAGAAACTCGTCGC
Source organism: Kribbella sp. NPDC051770 (assembly GCF_040681455.1). NCBI lineage: Bacteria > Bacillati > Actinomycetota > Actinomycetes > Propionibacteriales > Kribbellaceae > Kribbella > Kribbella sp. NPDC051770. Next base: position 503,153 of record NZ_JBFAYT010000002.1, read on the forward strand.
CTGACAATCTTTCAAGTACCGGCCCTCGATCGGTGGCCGGTACTTGGAAGATGTCGCCCCAGAACGGAAGCAGGCCCCGGACCGACACGGTCCGGGGCCTGTTGCGCGTTGTCAGGTGACCGGGGTTGTCCAGACCTCTACGGTCCATTCGCGGGTGTCCTCGTCGTCCTCGTTGTCGGCCGGGTGGAGGTCGGACCACGGGATGTAGCCGGGGGCGCGGAGGAAGTCGGCGGCGATCGACTCCAGGGTGGTCGGGACGACGGTGCAGCCGAAGGGTAGTTGGTCGGCGGGGTAGGACGTGGTCGAGCAGCGGAGTTGGCCGGCCATTTCGTCGTGCCAGACGTAGAAGACGGCTGGAGCGTGGTGGCCCTCGGCGGCCAGGCGGAGGCGGAGGGCTTCGGCGCACTGTTCGAAGGCGGTGGTGATGTCGGCGGCGGACGGCTTGGGCTGGCAGCCGAAACTCGTCGCCTGACAGTCTTTCAAGTACCGGCCCTCGATCGGTGGCCGGTACTTGAAAGATGCGGGCCTGAAAGCGCAGCAGGCCCTGGACCGGCTGGTCCGGGGCCTGCTCGGCGTTCGGGGCTGGGTTACTGCGCCCGGCGGCGGGAGATCTCGTAGAGGGCTACGCCGGTGGCGATGCCCGCGTTGAGGGACTCGGTGGCTGACGTCATCGGGATGGAGACGATGATGTCGCAGTTCTCGCGGACCAGGCGGGCCAGGCCTTTGCCTTCGGAGCCGACGACCAGGACGATCGGGTCGGTGGCCGAGGCCAGGTCGGGGAGTTCGACCTCGCCGCCCATGTCGAGGCCGACGACCAGGAGGCCGGCGTCCTTGTAGGACTTGAGGGCGCGGTTGAGGTTGGTGACCTTCGCGACCGGGATGCGGGCGGCGGCGCCGGCGGAGGTCTTCCACGCGGACGCGGACACCTGGGCGGCGCGGCGTTCGGGGATGAGTACGCCGTGGGCGCCGAAGGCGGCGGCCGAGCGGGTGATCGCGCCGAGGTTGCGCGGGTCGGTGACGCCGTCCAGCGCGACGATCAGCGGCGCCTGGTTCGCGTCGTACGCGGCCCGGAGCAGGTCGTCGGCGTGGGCGTACTCGTACGGCGGGATCTGGATCGCCAGGCCCTGGTGGGCGCCGTTGCTGGTGTGCCGGTCGAGCTCGATCCGCGGCACCTCGAGCAGCGCAATCCCGCGCTCGACGGCGAGCAGCAGCGCCTCGCGCAGCCGCGGGTCACGTTCGGTGCCCTCGGCAACGTAAACCGCACTGGCCGGTACGCCGGCCCGGAGCGCCTCGACGACCGGGTTGCGGCCGTAGACCCACTCGACGGTCGCGCCCTCGTCCTTGCGGGCCGGGCGGCGGCCGCCGCCGGCGCGCTTCTCGGCGCGCTCCTTGGCCTTGGCCCGCTTGTGGGCCGGGTGCTTGGTCCGGTCCACCGCCTTCGGCGTCGGGCCCTTGCCCTCCAGCCCCCGGCGGACCCGGCCACCGGAACCGGCGGTCGGGTTCCCGCGCGGCTTCTTCCGGATGGCGCCCTTGCGCTGACTACTGCCTGGCACGTCTAGTTTCCTTCACTCGTTGGGCGCGGGGCGATCGTCCAGCGCGACCCCTGCGGGGTGTCCTCGACGACGACGCCGAGCTCCTTCAACCGGTCGCGGATCTGGTCCGACGCCGCGTAGTCCTTGCGCTCCCGGGCCGCCTTGCGCTGGTCCAGCAGCGCACCGACCAGCCCGTCGACGACCTCGGTCAGCTCGTCGTTCGACCCCGACCGGGAGGCCCACGGCTCGGCCAGCGGGTCCAGCCCGAACACGTCGAGCATCGCCCGGACCGAGCCCAGCACCTCCCGCAGCGCGGGCGAGTCGCCGTCGGCCACCAGCTTGTTGCCCTCGCGAACCGTGTTCCACAGTACGGCGACAGCGGCCGGCGTACCAAAGTCGTCGTCGAGCGCCGCCCCGAACTCGGCCGGCAGCTCGGCCGACGCGGCGACCCCACCGGTCACCTCGGTCGCGCGGGTCACGAACCCCTCGATCCGCCGGAACCCGGTCGCGGCCTCCTCCAGCGCCTCGAACGAGAACTCCACCACCGACCGGTAGTGCGACTGGACCAGGTAGTACCGCAGCTCGATCGGCCGGACCCGCTCGACCACGCTGCGGACGACCGCGCCGTTGCCCAGCGACTTCGACATCTTCTCCCCGGCCGCCGTGACCAGCGCGCTGTGCATCCAGGTCCGCGCGAACTTCTGCCCGACCGCGGTCGACTGGGCCAGCTCGTTCTCGTGGTGCGGGAAGCGCAGGTCCAGCCCGCCGCCGTGGATGTCGAACTCGGCGCCGAGGTACTTGCCGGCCATCGCGGAGCACTCCAGGTGCCAGCCCGGGCGGCCGCGGCCCCACGGCGCGGGCCAGGAGGCGGTCTCCGGGGTGCCCTCGGTCCAGCCCTTCCAGAGCGCGAAGTCGCGCGGGTCGCGCTTGCCGCGCGGGTCCGCGTCGGCCGCGTCCTCCATCTCGTCGATCTTCTGGTGCGACAGCGCGCCGTACGCCGGCCAGGACTTGACGTCGAAGTACACGTCCCCGGAGCCGTCGGGGGCGACGTAGGCGTGCCCGCGCTCGATCAGCTCGGCGATCATCTCCAGCATCTCCGGGATGTGCCCGGTGGCGCGCGGCTCGTACGTCGGCGGGCGGCAGCCGAGCACGTCGTAGGCCCAGTGCAGCTCACGCTCGAACTCGTAGGCGTGCGCCCACCACTCGACACCGCGCTCGGCCGACTTGGCCAGGATCTTGTCGTCGATGTCGGTGACGTTGGCGATCACGGTGACCTCGTACCCGGAGCGCTCGAGCCAGCGCCGCAGGACGTCGAAGACGACCTCCTTGTAGATGTGCCCGACGTGCGGGGCACCCTGCACCGTCAGCCCACAGTGGTAGATCCCGACCTTGCCCGGGTGGACCGGTACGAAATCCCTCACTGCTGCTGTCGCGGTGTCGTACAAGCGAAGAGTCACCGATCAAGGGTAACGGTCGCCGAGCACCACTCTTGACAAATTCTCCACAGGCGGGAACCCGGGCGCCCGGTACGGTGCTCCCCGAGGAGGAACCTTGTCGAACCAGCAGCCGTACGGCGCACCGCAGTACCCGCCGCAGTACCAGCCCCAGATGCCGTACCAGTTCCAGCCTCCTCCGCCTCAGCAGCAACAGTTCGGCTGGGGTCCGCAGCCGCCGCGGAAGAAGAAGTCCAAGGCGTGGCTCGCGGTGGTGATCCCGCTGGCGCTCGGTGTCGTGGTGATCGGCGGGCTGTGGACCATCGGTGTGGTCGCCAAGCACAACCGGCACAACGACTACACCCAGCCGCAGCCCACCTACAGCTACAGCCCGGAGCCGCAGCCCACCGCGGAGCCGACGACCACGGCCCCGAAGCCCCCGGCGCCGCAGCCGACCAAGACCACGCCGCCTCCGCCGCGGCAGCCCACGCCGTACGAGATCGTCACCCGGGACGGCTTCTACCGCGGTGGCGTCCAGACCTCGGTCGGCTGCCGGATGCCGGGCACCAGCGCGCCGAACATCCGGGCAGCGGCGGCCTTCAACGCCGCGATCAAGGCCTGCCTGGACCGCGCCTGGCCGCGGCAGGTCCGGACCGGGCGGGACGTCTTCCGGCCGCCGAACCTGGTCACCATGAACGGCAGCGTGAGCTCGCCGTGCGGCGGCAGCTCCGGCCGCTCCTTCTACTGCGACTCCAACCGGACCATCTACATCGACGGGCTGAGCGACGTCCGCGCGTACGCGAAGTACAAGGCGAACTACAGCCGGGTCTTCCTCAAGGTGTCGATGGCCGACACGATGGCGCACGAGTACGGGCACCACCTGCAGAACCTGACCGGGATCTCCAGCGCCTTCGACGACCTCTGGTACGACGCCCCGAACCGGACCGCGCGGCTGGAGGTGAACCGCCGGATGGAGATCCAGGCGACCTGCTTCGCCGCGATCTTCGACGGCGCGAACCGGAACACGCTGCCGATCACCGGCGAGTACAAGCGGCAGTGGGTCTGGCTGTCGAACAACTCCGGCGACGAGTACGACACCGAGCGCACGCACGGCAGCAAGTACATCCAGCCGTACTGGATGAACCGCGGCTTCAACTCCCGCAACGTTGCCCTGTGCAACACCTTCACCGCGACCTCGGACAAGGTCCGCTAAAACGGGTTGCGCCCTTGTTCTACGGTGGTTTCGATGACTGAGATCAGCACCGAACGGCTGACCCTGCGCCGCTACCGCGAGTCCGACTACGACGACCTCCTGAAGCTGCAGTCGAACCCGGAGGTGGCCAGGTTCCTGCTGTACGACGCGCGCTCGCCCGAGCAGGTGCGCGAGGGTCTGGCCAAGCGGCTGGCCGACGTCCCGATGGACACCGACGGCCAGGCGCTGACGTTCGCCGTCGTCCTGACCGAGACCGGTCAGCACCTCGGCGAGGTGACGCTGTTCGTGTACTCGGCCGAGCACCGCGCGGGCGAGATCGGCTACGTGTTCCACCCGGAGTCCGGCGGGCGCGGGTACGCCGCCGAGGCCGCGAAGGAGCTGCTCCGGCTCGGCTTCGAGCAGTACGGGATGCACCGGGTGATCGCCCGGCTGGACGCCCGCAACACCGGCTCGGTGAAGCTGCTCGAGCGGCTCGGGATGCGCCGCGAGGCGCACTTCGTCCGCAACGAGTTCCTCAAGGGCGAGTGGACCGACGAGCTGGTCTACGCGCTGCTCGCCGACGAGTGGCCAGACAAGAAGTAACCACGGCGACACGTCAGCCGTTACACATTCACGACAGGTGCCCTATCGTCGGAGAGTATGACCCCTGTCACCCGCAGTACCGCCCTGCTGCTGACCTCCGCCGTGCTCGGCAGCCTCGTCATCTCGCCGTCCGCCGCCGCCCCGCCGGAGGAGCGCCGCGACATCGGCTACCACCAGTGGACGTCACCGCTGGACTTCCTGGCCGGCCAGCACCAGGGCACGTCGATGGCCGGCGGCAACCTGGTCTTCCGCAAGCCCACCGGTACGACGGCGTACGTCGACCCGTTCGGCGACGGCACTCCCAAGACCTACGAGCAGGCCAGCTGGGTCTCGCCGGAGGTCCGGCCCGGCTTCGGCCTGACCGAGCTCGTCGCCTCCTGGAACGCCACCACACCGGCCGGCACCTGGATCGAGGTGTCGATGTCGGGTCGCTCCGACCTGGGGACGAGCACCAAGTGGTACGTGCTCGGCCGCTGGACCAGTGGCGACGACAGCATGCACCGCACCTCCGTACCTGACCAGGAGGACACCGTCGGCGACGTCGCGGTCGACACCTTCGTGGCCAACGACGGGCACTCGCTGGACCGCTGGCGGCTCAAGGTGACCCTGTTCCGTCAGGCCGGGAGCCGGCAGGCCCCGGTGGTCCGCTCGGTCGGCGCCATGGCGTCGCGGCTGCCTGACGCCGAGACTGTGCCGGTCAGCCGGGGCGGTGGCGCCTGGGGCAAGGTGCTGGACGTCCCGACGTACTCGCAGGAGACGCACATCGGGCACTACCCGCAGTGGGACAACGGCGGCGAGGCCTGGTGCTCGGCGACGTCCACCGCGATGGTGCTGGACTACTGGCGAGCCGGACCGACCAAGCGCGAGACCAGCTGGGTCGACCCGGCCGACGCGGACCCGCAGGTCGACCACTCGGCCCGGATGGTCTTCGACTACGACTACGACGGCGCCGGGAACTGGCCCTTCAACACGGCGTACGCCGGAACCCGCAAGGTGGACGCCTTCGTCACCCGGCTGCGCTCGTTGACCGAGGCCGAGCAGTTCATCAAGGCCGGGATCCCGCTGGTCGCGTCGCTGTCGTTCGAGAAGGACGAGCTGCCCGGCGCCGGCTACGGGACCAACGGGCACCTGATGGTGATCGTCGGCTTCGACCGCAACGGCAACGTCGTCGTCAACGACCCGGCCTCGCACCTGATCAAGAGCAACGACGAGGTCCGGACGACGTACGACCGGAAGGCGTTCGAGAACGCCTGGGTGCCGCACTCGGGTGGCCTGGTCTACGTCATCCACCCGAGCTGGAAGCAGCTGCCCCGGGCCGGAGCCCAGGACAACTGGTGACCGTCAGCGGGTGAACAGAGCCCCGGTCAGGTTGGTGGTGAGGTTCCGCAGCGAGTCGGGCAGGTGCTGCAGGTGCCAGCCGCGGGGCCCGCGGTACCAGGGGAAGCCCTCGTCCTCGTCGTCGTCCACGTCGGTGGCGACGAGGGCGTCGATCCAGCGCTCCGACCCGCCCAGGACCACGGCGTACGGGAGGGCGCGCGAGCAGAGCTCGACGTGCTGGTCGCTGGGCAGCTCGCTGACGTCCATCTCCAGCAGCTCGCCGCGGATCGCCGCGACCTGGCCGAGCACCCGCCCGGCGGCCGGGGCCTTGGCGGGCATGTGCCGGCCGATCACCAGCAGGCCGACGCCGACAGCGGTGACGGCGATCCCCAGCAGGCCCCAGGTGCTGAACAGGGCGAGCAGGACGATCAGTACGACGCCCAGCACGGTCAGGCCGAGCCCGACGGTCGTCCACAGCGAGCGGGTCCGGTCCGGGCGCTCGGTGAACCAGCCGCGCTTCACGACACCGTCGTACAGGGCGTCCTGGACCTGGCCGAGGTTCGCCCGGACCTGCGGGCCGAGCTCGGAGACCAGGACCGTGTCGTTGTCGCCGAAGATCGCGCGGACCAGGACGTTCTCGTAGCGCTGCAGCTCCTCCGAGGGCGCGTTGGCGACCCGCTTCAGCTGCCAGTCCGGCCGGGCGTACTCGTTGGCGTGCTCGAGCTCGGTGATGGTCAGGTGGCCGCGGACCGCCAGGTCGATGATGGTGGCGGTCACGTCGACCGGGTCGATCCGCTCGTCGATCAGCGTGCCGACCTCGCCGGGGCGCAGGTCGGCCGGCGGCGTGAAGTCGATCCGGGTGTCCTGACCGAGGCTGAACAGCGACGCCGGGACGACGCGGCTCGGGTCGACCTGGTCGCGGCCGCGGAGCCGGTACAGCGCGAGCAGGGCGCCGGCGCCGAGCAGCAGCACGAGCAGCGCCGTGACCAGCTGGGCGGCGTCGGTGGAGAAGGCCCGCGTGAAGGTCTTGCGGTACTCGACGATCGAGTTCGCGGCGATCTCGCCGGACGGGAAGCCGACCGTCATCCGAACCGTGTTGCCCGGCGGCAGACCCTGCTGGCGGAAGGTCGGCCCGGCGGTCTCGCCGAGCTGGGCCAGCGTGCACGGGTGGTTGCTGTCCACCGCGCCGGCCACGCAGAACACGTGCGAGACCTCGGGGGTGCTGTAGACGATGTTCGCGTCCTGCACGGTGTACGACAGGCCGGTCAGCGGCGCGAACCGGACCTCGGTGCCGTTCAGCGTGCTGGCGACCGCGCCGCGCACGGTGTAGGTGAAGTCCAGCTGCGCGTCGCCGCTGACGTCCTCGACCGCGATCGAGGTGATGTCACCGTCGACGCTCTGCTCGGCCTTCTTCGTCTCGCCGCCGGCCTTGACCTGCAGGTCCTCGATCTTCTGCACGTGGTCGACGTCGTCGGGCAGGTGGTCGCGGGTGAGCAGGAACCGGGTGAAGGTCCCGGTCACGTTGCTCAGCTTCCACGTCTCGGAGACCTTCAGGGCGCCGTCGCGGTCCACCCGGATCTCACTGTCGTAGTTGGTCACCACCGGGTCGGCGGCAGCTCCGAGACCGGACGCGCCGGCCTGAGCACCGGTCACGACCAGGATTCCGAGAGCGCACAGGGACACCCCGAGCAGACGTAGACGCATCGCCCAATCACACCGTATCGAGAGGGTCAGGAAGGTCGGCTCCCTGCGGTACGACGTGCAGCGGCCGCTTGCAGGGGCACCTTACCGGTACTCGTGCCCGATGCAACGATTCCGTCAGGTGGACCAGGCCGGACCAGTGGGCGGGTCGCCCCCGGACTCGGATAGCGTCTGGCGGGTGCGGCTTCGCCCCGAGCCGCGTCGTGACCGCCGGCCGGGGCGCTGGAGAGTGTGCGTGTCCGACAACCAGTGGGGACCTCCTGGTCAGTACCCGCAGCAGCCACCGCAGGGGCCGTACCAGCCACCTGGCCAGTACCCGCCACCGCAGCAGTACGGGCAGCCGCAGTACGGACAGCAGCCGCAGTACGCCGGTCCGCCGCAGCAGGGCGGACCGGGCCAGCAGCCGCCGTACGGCGGGCAGGTGCCGCCGCCCGGACCGCTGGCGCCGCAGCCGTGGCAGACGCAGCCGAACTACACCGCCCGCCCGCCGATGCAGCAGCTCCCGCACGGCATGGGCTGGGGCGCACCGCCTCCCGGCGGGCCACGGCCGCCGAAGAAGAAGAGCAAGGCGATCTGGTTCATCGCGCCGCTGATCGTCGTCGCGGTCGCGTTCGTCGGCCTGCGGATCGTCAGCATCGTGCTGAAGAGCAACGGCCCGGACGACTACTCCAGCCCGACCGTCCCGGTGTCGACGTACTCGCCGACCAGCGACCCCTCGGTCAGCCCGACCGGTGAGCCGACCAGCGTGCCGACCGCGCCGCGCACCACGCAGCCGACCGTGACCCGGCCGACCGCGCCGCGGACCAGCACCACCACCCCGCCGGTCAAGCGTGGCCCGACCGACTACGAGATGGTCAGCCGGAACCGGATCTACTCGACCGGTGTGATGGCCGGCACCGGCTGCAAGGAGAGCAGCGCCCGCCCGGCCAACACCGCCGGCGCCAACCGGAACTACGTCCAGCTGAAGGCCTGCCTGGCCCGCGCGTGGACGGCGCAGGTCCGCCGCTCCGGCGCGACCTTCCGCCAGCCGACCGTGGTCAGCTTCACCGGCACGGTCCAGTCGCCGTGCGGCGGCACGATGAGCGACACCGGCCCGCCGTTCTACTGCAGCGCCAACGAGACCATCTACATGAACCTGCGCGAGGACATCGGCAACTACGGCCGGTACGACAAGGTCTGGGCGCGGATGTGGATGCTGCACCAGTTCGCGCACGAGTACGGGCACCACATCCAGCACCTGACCGGCATCCTCGCGGCCAACCACAACATGCGCTACGAGGCCCCGGACCGGACCAGCGCGCTGGAGATGACCCGGCGGCTGGAGCTGCAGGCCTCCTGCTTCAGCGACGTGTTCATCGGCGCCAACCGGCGGACCTACCCGGTCACCGGCCGGTCGCTGTCGCAGTGGCGGTTCCTGATCGTCAACGTGACCGACTACGGCAACGACCACGGCGACGCCCCCAACCACCAGTACTGGGCGCTGCGCGGGTTCAACAGCCGCAACCCGGGCGCCTGCAACACCTTCACGGCACCGTCGGCACGCGTCCGCTAGCGCGCGGGCGGGGTCGTCACGGATGATCACCCCAGCAATGTGCTGACGTGGCCGGGTGGGGATGGATAGCCTGGCCGTCCGGATCACGCCCTGTGTGTCCCGGGGGGATGAGGAACAACCGTGTCTGACCAGGACTGGAGCGCACCACCAGGAGCACCGCCGGGACCGATGCCCGACGGGTCGATACCGCTCTATGCCAGTTACCCGCTACCCGGTACGCCGGGTGGCGGTCCCGCGTTGCCGCAGGTGGGCTGGGGGCCCGAGCTCGGCGGTGACCGGTTCCGGCACGGCGGTCCGCCGCGCAAGCGCCGTACCGGCCTGCTGGCCGGGCTGCTGCTGCTCGGCGGGGTCGGTGCGCTCGTGCTGATCAGCGCTGTCGCGCTCCGCGAGAGCAGCGCGCCCACTGTCGCGCCGTCGTACGGGCCGGGGGTGGCGCCGACCAGCGCGACCGCGACGCCGACAGCGCCCGACGACAGCTCCTCCGGAACCCCTGGAGTGCCCGGAGCGTCGCAGCGCAATGCAGCGATCGTCCAGACCGACGGGTTCTACCGCAGCGGGGTGCAGAAGACGGTGAACTGCCGCGAGCCGCAGATCCCGCTGGCGACCGCGGCCGCCGTACAGGGCTACTACGCCAACCTGATCGGCTGCCTGAACCGGGCCTGGACGCCGCTGGTCCGGGCCGGGCAGGACGAGTACGCCGCACCGCGGGTGATCTTCTGGGCCGGTACCGTCCAGTCACCGTGCACCAGTTCGTCGCCGACGTCGTTCTACTGCGCGGCGAACCGGACGCTCTACCTGAAGTACGAGGACGACATCAAGCTGTGGAACCGGGCGGGTGACGCCGCCAACCGGTCCTTCTCACGGATGTGGGCCTCGTACACGGCGGGGCACGAGTTCGGGCACCACCTGCAGCAGCTGGCCGGGATCCTGCCGGCCGCCGCGCAGCTCGAGTACGACGCGCCCGACCAGGACGCCCGGCTCGAGGTGAGCCGGCGGATCGAGCTGCAGGCGTCCTGCCTGGGGGCTGCTTTCCTGGGGGCCAACCAGGCGTCGTACGGGATCACCGGGCTCGATCTGACCATCTACCGGCGTTACGTCGAGGCGCAGACCGGGGATGAGAACAACCGTGGCGGCCCACGGGACCACGGGGCGCGGGTCAGTCACCAGTACTGGACCGCGCGGGGCTTCAACACTGTCAACAGCGCGAATTGCAACACGTTCACGGCTTCGGCCAGCAAGGTCTCGTGAGGAGTATCGATGTCGGACAACTGGAATCCACCCCCTGGGCGGGAGCCGTCGGAGCCGGAGGGCGAACAGCCCGAAGGCAACCCTGGCACGCCCCCGCGGGATGGCCAGTCGCCCCGCTGGTGGACCGACTCCACCGACAAGCCCGATGAATACCTGAAGCCCGGCAGCCAGCGGGAGGACAAGGTCGCACCGCCCCCGACCGAGCCGCCCGCCGCGCCGCAGTGGTACACCCCCGGCCTCGGCGACCAGCCGCCGGCCGGCGGTCAGCCGAGCAACCCCGGCTGGAACCTCCCGCCACAGCCGGCCACCCCGCCGCGCGGCCAGCACTCGGCCCCGCCACCCACCGCTCCCCGCCCGAGCAACACCAGCGGCTACCGCTCCCACACCGGCACCGGCAACACCCCGCCGACCGGTGGAGCCCACGCGGCAGGCCCGCAGGCGAGCGGTGGCAACCCTCAAGGACAGAACCCACAGAGACCTCCACAGGGTGGTGGCGCTCCGCAGGGACCTGCTCAGACTGGTGGCAACCCACAGGGTCCTGCTCAGTCTGCTGGTGGGTTCACCGGCTCCTGGCCGAGCAGCTCTACCGGTCCCGTCCAGCCTCCGCCGTCCGGGGGCTGGCCGGGTCCGAACACCGGGCCGCAGCAGCCGCAGAACCCGTGGTCGACCGGCGCAGCTGGTGGGGGTGGCTGGCAGCAGCCGCCGAACGGGCCGCAGGGTGGTCAGCCGAGCTGGCAGTACCCGCCGATCCCGATTCCGAAGCCGCCGGGCCCGGGGCGTCGCCGCAAGCCGCGCACGCTGTCCAAGGGGCTGCTGATCATGCTGGTCGCGCTCGCCGTCCTCGTGGTCGGCTCCGGGGTGACCGTCGCGCTCAAGCTGACCGGTGACGACACCCCGACCACCCCGGTCGCCGTCGACTCCCCGTCGGAGACGCCTTCGGAGACCCCGAGCGAGACGCCCAGCCTGACGCCCTCGCCGACCCCCACCCCGAAGCCGACGCCGAAGCCCCCGCCGAAGCCGCGGCAGCCCACGCCGTACGAGACGGTCGCCAAGAACAAGATCTACTCGGTCGGCGTCCTGCAGGCGACCAAGTGCGTCGAGCCGCCGTACCGGCCGACCACCTTCGCCGCGACCAAGGCGTACTACCAGCGGATCCTGCCCTGTCTGAACCGCACCTGGTACCTGGCGCTGAAGAAGGCCGGCCTGCCGTTCCGGGCGCCGCACCTGATCGTCTACGCGAACACCGTGAAGACCCCGTGCGGTGTCGAGCGTGGCACCCGCGGCTACTACTGCGGCGCGAACGAGGCGATCTACATGCCGTTCAACGTCGACTACAACAACTACAAGATCAACCCGAACTACACCCGGGCCTGGATGCTGAACACGATCGCCCACGAGTACGGGCACCACATCCAGCAGCTGACCGGGATCTTCCGGGCCAGCTTCGCCCGGCAGGCGACGATGGCCGACCCGAACCTGCGGCTGCTGGAGTCCCGGCGCCGCGAGCTGCAGGCGGCCTGCTTCGGCTCGGCCTACCTCGGGACAAACGCGCCGTTCATCCCGATGCGCGGCGACCTGCTGAACAACTGGAAGTTCGCCGTCGCCAACGCCGGTGACGAGTTCAGCAAGCCGAAGGTCCGCGACCACGGGTCGAAGGTCAACCACAACCGCTGGTCGACCCGCGGCTTCACGTTCAAGAACCCGATCTACTGCAACACCTTCAGCACCAACCCGCAGTACACGAGCTAGAACAGGCGGCGGGACGCGGTCAGCGTCCCGCCGAACGTGGTGACGAAGCTGCTCAGCGACTCCCCGATGTCGGACAGGTGCCAGTTCTCCGGACCGGAGTACCAGCCGATGCCGGCGTCGGGGTCGTCGTCGTCATCGGTGGCGGCGATCTCCAGCGCCCACTTCTCGGTCAGCCCGAGCACAGCGGCGTACGGCAGGCAGCGGGACGCGAACTCGAGCCGGTGGCTCTGCGGCAGGCTGGCGGAGGTCTCCTCGGCCAGGTACCGCTGCAGACCGCCGACACGACCCAGTACGGCGGCGCCGCGCGCCGTCCGCGCCGGAGCGACCTGTCCGGCCAGCGCCAGCGCCACACCGGCCAGGATGACCGCCAGGCCGACCAGCCCGAACTTGGTGACCACGGCGAGCACGATGGTCAGCACCACACCAGCGCCGACCAGCACGAGACCGGCGGTGATCCAGCGGTTCCGTACGGCGTCCGGCCGGCTGGCGAACCAGCCCTGCGTGACGACGTCGGCGTACAGCTGCTCGCGAACCAGGTTGAGCCGGGGCCGCAGCGCGTTGCCCAGCGTGGACACCTGGACGGTGTCGCCGTCGGCGAAGACCGCGTCGAGCAGGGCCTTCTCGTACGGCAGCAGCTCGGGCCCGCCCTGGTTGAGCCGGACCAGCTGCCAGTCGTGCCGGCCGAACTGCGTCTCGCGGGGCAGCTCGACGATCGTCAGGTAGTTGCGCACGGCAAGGTCCAGCAGGGTCGCGGTGATGTCGACGACGTCGGCCGACTCGTCCACCACGGTGCCGACCTGCCCCGGGCGGATCCCGTCCGGCGCCGCGAACTGCGGCCCGTCGGTGCCGTCGAGCACCGGACGCTCGGTCGCACCGGTGCCGGTCTTGCCCGCGTCGCGGCCCTTGAAGAACCAGAGCGCGGCGGCACCCAGGACGCCGAGCCCGAGCAGCAGCGCGCTCAGCCCGACCGTCGAGGAGTCGGCGGTGAACGCGTGGTGCAGCGACCAGCGGGTCTTGAACTCGGCGTTCGGCGTGACCGTCGCCTGGCCGCTCAGCCCGGTCAGGAAGGTGACCCGGCCACCGGCCGGGACCTGCAGCTGCTCGATCACGATCTCGGCCGACTCGCCCAGCTGGAACGAGGTGCACGGCATGCTCGACCCGATCCGGCCGGCGAAGCAGGTCACCCAGGTCGCGAACGGGATGTTGACCGACAGCGTCGCCTTCGGGACCGCCGTACCGAAGCCCTGGAGGATCGGCCAGCTGACCTCGCGGCCCTCGGTGGAGTCGGCGACGACGTTGTCGACCTCGTAGCTGTAGACGATCTTGGACTGGCCGGACGTGTTCACCGTCAGTTCGCGGCCGTTGTCGATCTCCTTGTCGCTGAAGCCGCCGGCCGGCTGGCCGTTGACCGTCGCCGACACGTTGCTGACCTCGTAGACCCGGTCGTCGTCGGCGTTGGAGCGGACCCGCGTGGCGAGCGTGCGCACGAAGGTGCTGCCCCCGGCCGCGACGTCGACGGTCTCCTTGACCTGGAGCACGCCCTCCCCGGTCAGCGTCGCCTCGGCGGCGTACGCCGTGATCTGGTCGCCGGCCGCCTGGGCCGGCAGCGCGCCCACGGCAACGAACGGGACCGCGAGCGTGACGAGCAGGGCAGCCGGTAGGAGGCGGCGCTTCAGTGACATGGGGTGAGAGTAGTCTCGGGGCGGTTCGCCCAGCGAACCCGCTACGACCTGCCACCGGCACAGAAGGGGACCTGCGTCCAGTGAGCAACCCGTACGACCACAACCGCCCGCAGGACCGGCCGCAGGGCTACCGCCCGCCGGCTCCGCCGCCTGGTGTGCTGCCTCCGCCGCAGCCGGGCCAGTGGCAGCAGCAGCCCCCGCAGCAGTGGCAGTACCCCCAGGGCCAGTACCCCCAGCAGGGTCAGTACCCGCAGCAGGGCCAGTACCAGCAGCCCGGTCAGTACCCGCAGTACCAGCAGCCGTACTACGGCGGCCCGAACCACTTCAACGGCTTCCAGCCGCAGCGGCGGCGGCCCAGTGCCGCGCGGTACATCGTGCTCGGGATCTTCGCGCTCGCCTTCATCGGCGTCACCCTCGCGGTCGTCGGCTCGGTGCTGACCGGCGGCTCCGACACCACCGCGATCCCGGAGAACAGCGGCCCGTCGATCGTCCCCACCGCGACCACCAAGCCGGACAAGGGCACCGCCGAGGACTACCTGGTCAACAGCACGCTCTACAGCGCCGGCGGCCTCGGCGAGGTGGACTGCCCGGCCGAGAAGCTCGGCGACGGCAGCCTGGCGGCGCAGAAGGTCTACTACCAGAAGCTGTTCAAGTGCCTGAACGACGCCTGGCGCCCGGCGCTGAACAAGATCGGCGTGAACAAGCCGGACCCGGGCCTGGTCGTGTTCGACAAGCCGGTGAACACGCCGTGCGGTGCGTTCAAGCCGCTGTCCGGCCGGGTGCTCGCCTTCTACTGCTACGGCAACCAGGTGATGTACACCGACGTGCTGCAGATGAACAAGGCGTTCGGGCCCAAGGAGGACCTGGCGTACCTGATGACCATCGCGCACGAGTACGGCCACCACATCCAGGGCGTCACCGAACTGTTCTACGCGCGGGCCTACTACCTGCAGGACCACCCGAGCCAGAAGCTGGAGAGCTCGCGCCGCAACGAGGTGCAGGCGTCCTGCCTGGGCGGGGTGTTCAGCCGGGCCGTGGAGAAGAGCTACCCGTTCAGCAAACGCATGAAGGAGTTCGAGTTCCAGGCCAGTCACAGCTTCGGCGAGTCCGAGGACACGCCCGCCGACGAGCGCACGCACGGACTGGCCAGCACGCAGGGCTTCTGGATCATGAACGGCTACAACATCGGCGAGACCAAGGCCTGCAACACGTTCGCGGCGCCGGCGAGCCTGGTGAAGTAGCCACGCGCGTGGCGCGAGGTTAATTCGTCGTTCAACAGATCGCAGTATCATCCGGCCCGTGACGTTGCGACGGGGGGACAGTGCGCCACCCGAGCGCACCCTGGTGGACATCCTGCACGAGACGGCCGCGCGGTACCCCGACGATCCCGCGCTGGACGACTCGCACGTCAGCCTGAGCTACCGCGAACTGCTGGCCCAGGTGGGCCGGTTCGCGGCCCGGCTGACGGCGCTCGGGGTCGGGCCGGGCGACCGGGTCGGCGTCCGGATCTCGTCCGGGCACAACGACCTGTACGTCGCGATCCTGGGCACGCTGCAGGCCGGGGCGGCGTACGTGCCGGTGGATGCGGACGACCCCGAGGAGCGCGCCGAACTGGTCTTCGGCGAGGCGGCGGTCGCGGCGATCGTCACCGATGGCTTGGAGATCACCAGCAAGCGCGCAGGCGGTCCGGACGAGGACGGGTACTACGACTTCCCGTACTCCGCGCGGATGGATCAGCCTGGTGAGACCGGTGGGCCGGTTCCGGCGACCGACGGGCCGACGCCCGACGACGACGCGTGGATCATCTTCACCTCGGGCTCGACCGGCGTCCCGAAGGGTGTCGCCGTCAGCCACCGCTCGGCAGCGGCCTTCGTCGACGCCGAGGCCCGGATGTTCCTGCAGAAGGAGCCGATCGGCTCCGACGACCGCGTGCTGGCCGGCCTCTCCGTCGCCTTCGACGCGTCCTGCGAGGAGATGTGGCTCGCCTGGCGGTACGGCGCTTGTCTGGTTCCCGCGCCGCGCTCGCTGGTCCGCAGCGGTATGGACCTCGGCCCGTGGCTGGTCGCGCAGGGCATCACCGTGGTCTCGACCGTCCCGACGCTGGCCGCGCTCTGGCCCGCGGACGCACTGGACGCCGTCCGCCTGCTGATCTTCGGCGGTGAGGCCTGCCCGCCCGAGCTGGCCGAGCGGCTCGCGATCGACGGCCGCGAGGTGTGGAACACCTACGGCCCGACCGAGGCGACCGTGGTCGCCTGCGGCGCGCCGCTGACCGGCGAGGGTCCGGTCCGGATCGGCCTGCCGCTGGACGGCTGGGACCTCGCAGTGGTCGATGCCCAGGGCAATGAAGTGGCCGAGGGCGAGATCGGTGAGCTGATCATCGGCGGCGTCGGCCTGGCCCGGTACCTGGACCCGGCCAAGGACGCCGAGAAGTTCGCGCCGATGCCGTCGCTGGGCTGGGAGCGCGCGTACCGCAGCGGCGACCTGGTCCGCAAGGACGAGGCCGGCCTGATCTTCCAGGGCCGCGCCGACGAGCAGATCAAGCTCGGCGGCCGCCGGATCGAGCTGGGCGAGGTGGACGCCGCGCTGCAGGCGCTGCCCGGGGTCTCGGGTGCCGCGGCCGCCGTACGGACCAATGCCGGAGGCAACCAACTCCTGGTCGGCTACGTGGTCGCCGACGAGCCGTTCGACCAGAAGGCCGCCTCGGAACGCCTGCGCGAAGCCCTCCCGGCCGCGCTGGTCCCGCTGCTCGCGATCACCGACACCCTCCCGACGCGGACGTCCGGCAAGGTCGACCGCAACGCGCTCCCCTGGCCGCTGCCGGGGATGGACAGCGACGGCCCGGCCGCCGAGCTTGACGGTACGGCGGGCTGGCTGGCCGAGCGCTGGACGGCGGTGCTCGGCGCCAAGGTCACCGGCCCGGACAACGACTTCTTCCTGCACGGCGGCGGCAGCCTCGCGGCGGCCCAACTGGTCTCGGCGCTGCGTGAGCGGTACGCCGAGATCACCGTCGGCGACATCTACGAGTACCCGCGGCTCGGCGCGCTGGCCGACCGGCTGGACGCGTCGACCGCGACGTACGAGCCGGTGGAGGTCCGCGAGATCCGGCCGACGCCGCCGGGCACGCAGCTGCTGCAGACGGCGCTGACCCTGATCCTGCAGACCGTCGTCGGCGCGCGCTGGCTGGTCTACCTGTTCACGCTGAACAACGTGCTCGCGCTGACCGCCGGCGACCACCCGTGGATGCGCACGGTGTCCTGGTGGTGGATCTTCGTCGGCTGGCTGCTGCTCATCACCCCGGCCGGCCGGATGGGCATCGCTGTCCTCGGCGCCCGCATCCTGCTTCGCGGCCTGAAGCCCGGCGTCTACCCGCGCGGCGGCAACGTGCACGTCCGCCTCTGGGCCGCGGAGAACCTGGCCGACGCGGCCGGTGCCGCGAACCTGGCCGGCGCACCCTGGATCGCGTACTACGCCCGCGCGCTCGGCGCGAAGATCGGCCGCGGCGTCGACCTGCACACGCTCCCACCGGTGACCGGGCTGCTGACGATGGGCCGCGGCGCCTCGATCGAGCCCGAGGTCGACCTGTCCGGGTACTGGATCGACGGCGATCAGCTGCACGTCGGCGCGGTCCAGGTCGGTGCCGAGGCGGTGATCGGCTCCCGCAGCACGCTGCTGCCCGGTGCGGAGATCGGCCGCGGCGCCGAGGTCGCCGCCGGGTCCGCGGTCTCCGGCAAGGTCCCGGCGAACGAGCGCTGGTCCGGCTCCCCCGCCAGCCGGATCGGTCGCGCTCGCCGCCCATGGCCCGAGGAACGCCCGGCCCGCGCGCCTTGGTGGGTGCTCGCGTACGGCGCTGCCTCGGCGCTGATGTCGCTGCTTCCGGTCGCCGCCGCCGTCGCTGCGATCGTCGTACTGGGGAAGTACATCCAGGGCACCGAGTCGCTGGGCGACGCCGCGCTGAAGGCGCTGGCCGCGGTGCCGCTGATGACACTGGTCGGTTTCGTGACGCTGGCGGTGCTGACGCTGATCGGCGTCCGGGTGCTCGGGCTCGGGATCAAGCCGGGGCACTACCCGGTGCGCAGCCGGATCGGCTGGCAGGTGTGGGCGACCGAGCGGCTGCTCGACTCGGCCCGGACGCTGCTCTTCCCGCTGTACGCGAGCCTGCTGACGCCGTGGTGGCTGCGCGCGCTCGGCGCGAAGATCGGCCGCGACGTCGAGGCGTCGACCGTGCTGCTGCTGCCGAAGATGACCACCGTCGGTGACGGCGCCTTCCTCGCCGACGACACGATGATCGCGTCGTACGAGCTGGGCGGCGGCTGGCTGCACGTGGCCGGCGCGAAGGTCGGCAAGCGCGCCTTCCTGGGCAACTCGGGGATGACCGCGCCGGGCCGTTCGGTGCCGAAGAACGGGCTGGTCGCCGTCCTGTCGGCTGCTCCGAAGAAGTCGAAAGCCGGTACGTCGTGGCTCGGCAGCCCGCCGGTGAAGCTGCGCCGGCAGGCCGTCGCGGGCGACCAGAGCCGGACCTTCAACCCGCCGTACCGGTTGAAGGTGGCGCGGGCGCTGGTCGAGCTGTGCCGGTTCGTCCCGATGATGTGCACGGTGCTGATCGCGCTCGGTGTGCTGTTCGCCCTGCAGGCGCTGGACGTCTGGATCGGGCCGTGGTGGACGCTGCTGCTGTCCGGCGCGGTGATCCTGGCCGCGGGCGCGGTCGCGGGCGGGATGGCGACGGTCGCCAAGTGGGTGATCGTCGGCCGGACCCGCGCGGTCGAGTACCCGCTGTGGAGCTCGTTCGTCTGGCGCAACGAGGTCGTCGACAGCTTCGTCGAGCTCGTCGCCGCGCCCTGGTTCGCCAACGCCGCCGCCGGTACGCCGGTGCTGGCGCTCTGGCTGCGCACGCTCGGCGCGAAGATCGGCAAGGGCGTCTGGTGCGAGACGTACTGGTTGCCGGAGGCCGATCTGATCACGCTCGGCGACGGTGCCACGGTGAATCGCGGGTGCGTGCTCCAGACGCATCTGTTCCATGACAGGGTGATGTCCATGAGTACCGTCACCTTCGCCCCGGGATCGACGCTCGGACCGCACGGGATCGTGCTGCCGGCCGCATCGGTCGGTGCGGGCGCCACCGTCGGCCCGGTCTCGCTGGTGATGCGCGGCGAGAGTGTCCCGGCCGGGACCCGCTGGGCCGGCAACCCGATCGCACCCTGGCAGGGTTGATGGTCGCCGGCGCACAGAGCCGGGGTCAGCAGGGCGCGGACACGGCAGGTGACCCGTACGTCCCCTCGCACGGCAACGGCGGCTACTCCGTCGAGCACTACGAGCTCGACCTCGACTACCGGGTCAGCAGCAACCGCCTGACCGGCAAGGCCACGATCACTGCGGTCGCGACGCACGCGCTGTCGCGGCTGTCGCTGGACCTGGTCGGCCTGCGGGTGGCCAAGGTGCTCGTCAACGGCCGCCGCGCGGCCCGCTACGCGCACCGCTCCGGCAAGCTGCACGTCACGCCCGCCGCGGTGATCCCCGACGGCGCGGAGTTCGTCGTCGACGTCCAGTACTCCGGGAACCCGGCGCCGGCCGACAGCCCGTGGGGCGAGCTCGGCTGGGAGGAGCTGACCGAGGGCGTCATCGTGGCCAGCCAGCCCAGCGGCGCGGCCACCTGGTTCCCCTGCAACGACCACCCCGGCGACAAGGCGCACTACCGGATCACGGTCACCACCGACTCGCCGTACCACGTGGTGGCGAACGGGCGGCTGGTGTCACGGCGTACGAAGGCCAGCAGGACCAGCTGGGTCTACGACCAGGCAGCGCCGATGGCGACGTACCTGGCGACCATCCAGATCGGCCGGTACGACGTACTGGAGCTGGCGGCGTCACCGGTCACCCAGCGGGCGGCGCTGCCACAGGCGCTGATCAAGGACTTCCGGACCGACTTCGGCCGGCAGCAGGACATGATGAAGGTGTTCTGCGCGCTCTTCGGGCCGTACCCGTTCACGGCGTACACGGTGGTGGTGACCGACGACCCGCTGGAGATCCCGCTGGAGGCGCAGGGCATCTCCGTGTTCGGCAGCAACCACGTGGATGGCCGGCGCGGGTCGGAGCGGCTGGTGGCGCACGAGCTGGCCCACCAGTGGTTCGGCAACAGCCTGACTCCCGCGACGTGGCAGCACATCTGGCTGAACGAGGGCTTCGCCTGCTACGCCGAGTGGCTGTGGTCGGAGGAGTCCGGTGGGCTGTCGGCCAACCAGCAGGCCTCGCGGGCACACAGCAGGCTGTCCGGGCTCGACCAGGAGCTGGTGCTGTCCGACCCCGGGCCGGACCTGATGTTCGACGACCGGCTCTACAAGCGCGGTGCGATCACCCTGCACGTGCTGCGGTTGCAGCTCGGTGACGAGACGTTCTTCGACCTGCTGCGGACGTGGACCCGGACGTACCGGCACGGGTCGGTCACGACCGAGGACTTCATCTCGCTGGCCGTGTCGGTTGCTCCTGACCCCGATGCCGTGCAGGAGCTGTTTTCCGTGTGGCTGGACGAGGCCGAGCTGCCACCGTTGCCCAGGGCCCCTCGCCGGCGGCGCTGACTCACGGCCTGGCTGCAGCGACCGCTGCAGCCACGAAGCGTTCCAGCAGGACCGAGCGCTCGACC
The DNA here is from genome assembly GCF_040681455.1 of Kribbella sp. NPDC051770. Lineage (NCBI taxonomy): Bacteria > Bacillati > Actinomycetota > Actinomycetes > Propionibacteriales > Kribbellaceae > Kribbella > Kribbella sp. NPDC051770. Next base: position 523,796 of record NZ_JBFAYT010000002.1, read on the forward strand.
CAGGCGACGCCGATCCACCAGCTGGCGGCCTTGCCGGGGATGGGGATCAGGTCGACGGCCTGCGGGCTGATCGCCGCAGCACTCACCGGTACGACGGCAGCGCCGACCCCGGCGGCGACGAGCGCCAGGACGGTCTGGAGGTCGTCGGCCTCCTGCAGCACCTGCGGGCGGCAGCGGAGTTCGTCGTACAGACGGTTGATCTGGGTGACGAGGCCGGGGCCGCGGGCTGACCGCAGGCTGACGATCGGCCGCTCGTCGAGCCAGGCGCCGAACTCGGCCGCAGTCGACGGCGGCTTGGCTGTCGACTTGGCGGGGACCGCGAGCGCCAGCCGGTCCTGACGGAGGCGGCGGACGCTGATCCCCTCCGGCGCGGGCAGCCGGACGAAGCCGACCTGCAGCGTGCCGGCGAGCAGCCGCTCGCACTGCACCGCCGACGACATGTCCTCCAGCGAGACCTCGACGCCCGGGTGCCGGCGGCGGAACAACGCGACCGCCTGCGGCGCGACCTGGATGCCGGACAGGCCGAACCCGACCGCCAGCGTCCCGTCCGCCCCGGCCGCGACCGACACCGCCCGCCGCTCGAAGGCGTCCGCCCGAGCGAGCAGATCGAGGGCGTCAGGCAACAACGCCTCGCCGGCCGTCGTCAGCCGGGCGCCTTGGCGACCGCGGACGAACAGCGTCGCGCCGACGCGACGCTCGAGCAGCTGCAGCTGTTTGGTGACGGCCGGCTGGCTCGTCGCCAGCTCACTCGCGGCCGCGCTCACGTTGCCGGTCCGCGCCACCGTGGCGAAGGTCCGGAGCAGCCGCAGTTCCATAACCACAGGATATGGATAAACCTGTGGATATCATTGGACGGCATGCTCGGTCCGGCGGAATCCTGGACTTCCAGCCCTGAGGAGAAGCCGATGCCGCGTGTTGCCGTCGTCCAGTTCGAGGCCGTCCCGGACGCTCCGGACGCCAACTTGTCCACAGTCCGGCGCCTGGCCCGGGAGGCTGTGGACAACGGTGCCGAGCTGGTGGTGTTCCCCGAGCTGTGCCTGCTCGGCTACTGGCACTTGCGCCGGCACACCGCCGTACGGCTGCACGAGCTGGCCGAGCCGCGGACCGGTCCGCTGGTGTCAGCCGTCAGCGCGCTGGCGGCTGAGCTCGGCGCGGGGGTCGGCGTCGGCTTCCTGGAGTCCGACGCGGGCCGGCTGTTCAACGCGTACGCCGTGTGCCTGCCGGACGGATCGGTGCACGTGCACCGCAAGCTGCACGCGTTCGAGCACGAGGCGATCTCGAGCGGGGACAGCTACACCGTGTTCGAGACGCCGTGGGCAACGGTCGGGGTGCTGATCTGCTGGGACAACAACCTGGTCGAGAACGTCCGCGCGACCGCCTTGCTCGGGGCAACGGTCCTGATCGCGCCGCACCAGACCGGCGGGACGAACTCGGTCAGCCCGTACGGGATGAAGCCGGTCCCGCTCGCGGTCTGGGAGCACCGCACCGAGGACCCGGCGGCGGTCGAGGCGGCCTTCAACGGCCCGAGCGGGCGCGGCTGGCTGATGCGCTGGTTACCGGCGCGGGCCCACGACAACGGGATGTTCGTGCTGTTCAGCAACGGGGTCGGCCGCGACGACGACGAGGTGCGGACCGGGAACGCGATGATCATCGACCCGTACGGGCGGATCGTCGCCGAGACTCCGGTCGCCGACGAGGCAGTGGTGGTCGCCGACCTCGACCTGGAGCTGGTGCCGACGTCGACCGGCCGCCGCTGGCTGCGCGGGCGGCGCCCGGAGCTGTACGGCGTACTGACCGAACCCCGCGGCGACGAGCTGGGCATCAGAGAGGTCAGGTTCGGCCGCACCGAAGGCTGACGCCGCCGCTCAGAAGATCAGCGCGGTGGCGATCGCGGCGATGCCCTCACCACGGCCCGTCAGGCCCAGACCGTCCGTCGTCGTCGCACTCACCGACACCTCGGCGTCGATCGCCGCGCTCATCGCCTTCTCCGCCTCTTCCCGACGGGCAGCGAAGCGCGGCCGGTTGCAGACCACCTGGACGGCGACGTTGCCGATCTCGTAGCCGGCGGCACGCACCCGGCGTGCGGCCTCGGCCAGCAGCGTCGCCCCGGAGGCGCCGGCCCACTCGGGCTCCGACGTACCGAAGTTGGAGCCGAGGTCACCGATCCGGGCCGCGGACAGCAACGCGTCGCAGACCGCGTGCGCGGCGACGTCGCCGTCGGAGTGCCCGGACGGACCGGACGTCTCCTCCGGCCAGTGCAGCCCGGCGAGCCACATCTCACGCCCGGCCTCGAGCGGGTGCACGTCGATCCCGGTGCCGACCCTTGGTGGTCTCACTGTTGCTGCCTCTCCGCCAGAATCCACTCGGCCAGCAGCAGGTCGCGCGGCCTGGTCACCTTGAACGCGTCCTCGGACCCCTCGACGGTCTGCACGGTGACGCCGAGCCGCTCGCACAGCATCGCGTCGTCGGTCGCCCCGGCCCCGCCGCCGGAATGGGCCCTGCGCAACAACTCCGGGTCGAAGCCCTGCGGGGTCTGGACGGCGACCAGCGCCGACCGGTCCGGTGTCTCGACCACCTCACCGCACGGCCCGACCCGCTTGATCGTGTCGGTCACTGGGATCACAGGGACGACGGCCGGAGCACCACCCCGGACGGCGTCGACGACGCGTTCGATCACCGCGACCGGCACGAACGACCGCGCCGCGTCGTGCACCAGCACGCAGTCGATCCCGTCGACCGGGACCAGCTCGAGCGCGGCCTTCACCGAGTCGGTGCGCTCGGCGCCGCCCGCGACGATCCGCAGGTCGGCGGCACCGACGTACGGGTCGAGCAGTTTGCCGACCACGTCCTCGGTCCCCGGCGGGACCGCGACGACAAAGCACGAGAGGCCGGCGGCGGTCGCTGCGGACAGTCCACGCACCGCGTGGACCAGCAGCGATTCGCCACCGACCTCTCGTAACGCCTTCGGTGCCTCACCACCGAGCCGCAACCCGAGACCGGCCGCCGGGATGATTGCCGCGGTGCTCATCGCGAGCCCACGCAGGGCGGTACGGTCACGGGATCCGGATCGGTTCTGACCTGGAGTGGGTCAGGAAGCGAGGACCTCGTCGAGGATGGCTTCCGCCTTGTCCTCGTTGGTGTGCTCGGCCAGGGCCAGCTCGGAGACGAGGATCTGACGTGCCTTCGCCAGCATCCGCTTCTCACCCGCGGACAGACCGCGGTCACGCTCACGGCGCCACAGGTCGCGGACGACCTCTGCCACCTTCATCACGTCACCGGAGTGCAGCTTCTCCAGGTTCGCCTTGTAACGTCGCGACCAGTTGGTCGGCTCCTCCGTGTGCGGCGCCCGCAGCACGTCGAAGACGCGCTCCAGACCAGCCTGATCCACGACGTCACGCACGCCGACGAGATCGAGGTTGCACGCGGGGACCCGGACGACCAGGTCGTTCTGAGCGACGATCCTCAAGACCAGGTAGGTCTTGTCCTCACCTTTGATCTGACGGGTCTCGATGTCCTCGATGACGGCCGCACCGTGATTGGGGTAAACAACCGTCTCGCCGACTGTGAAAGTCATATGTCACGTGCCCCTTTCCGATACCGATACTACCACGCAGTCGCTGGTCCGGCCGGGGCGTTTGCGCTGGTCAGAGCCCTGTTCCCGCCTTGACAAACGCTGTCCGGCATGCCTCGCGCGCGGGATTTGGTTGCCCGGGACACCGCCCGAAGGTGGAGCCGCCGTCGGGCCGCGGGCGCCCGGTCGCTACGCTTTGCTGCGCCGGAGGCCGCAGCCTGACGGCGTCCACAGCTTGCAGGAGAGGGATTCCAGTGCCCATCACGTTGCCCCCGTCGGCGATCCGCCGCGCAGCCGCGGCCGGCGCCACCGTCACGCTCAGCCTCGCACTGGCGGCCTGCGGCGCGAACTTCAACGCGCAGACCATGAAGCCGTACCAGCCCGCCGAGGGCACCAACGCCTCGTCCGGCTCGATCGCCGTGCGCAACCTGATGGTGCTGGCCGCCGAGGACGGCGCCGGTGAGCTGCACGCCGCGGTCGTGAACACGGGCAAGACCGACGACACCCTGGTCTCGATCGCCTCCGAGCCGGCCGCCGCGCCGCCGCAGGCCGAGGAGGGAACCGAGCCGGCCGAGCCGCCGGCCACCGTCACGGTCGGCAACGTCCGCCCGATGACGCTGGCCCCGGGCGCGTCGCTCACCCTGCCGCCGTCCAGCGGCAAGCCGTTCACCGTCACCGGCGGCAAGCCCGGCGCGATGATCACGCTGACGCTGACGTTCGCCAAGGCCGCCCCGATCACCGCGCACGTCCCGGTGCTCACCACCGACCACTTCACCCCCACCCCGCGCGACGACGCGCCGGAGGAGAGCCACGGCTGACCGGCAGTACGCCGTACGGGCCGCCTCCGCATCGCCGGAGGCGGCCCGTCGGCTTTCGTGGCAGGGCGCGGTCGCGCACCATTTGAAGGCCAGGCCGGTGCGGAGCTGGTTCTGGATCAGCTCGCCGACGGTGCACAGGAATGTGCCGGGCCCACCGCCTACAAGTCGGGTGAGGCGCGGCGGTCACACTTTCGACCAGGTGACCGGCCGACAAGCGCGCGAACGGGCCGTCCCGGCGCGGGGCGGCCCGTTCGGCGTACGGCGTCCTGTGGCCCAGGGGCGCCGTACGGGTGTGGTCCCTCCGGGCGGCGGATCGGTCGCTGCCGCGGGGGACCTCCGGCGGGCTCGGTCCGGTGCGAGCGGCCCGCGCGGAGCTCAGTTCGCGGCGGCGGCCGCCTTCGCCAGGCCGGGGACGATCCGGTCGATCACCCAGGGGACGGACAGCACGCTGACCGAGCTCATCCCGGAGATCACCTGCTGGTCCTCCAGGACGTACGCGCTACCCTTGCGCACCGAGGGAAGCGCCGCGTAGACCGGGTCGGCCGCGAACTTCGCCGCCGTCAGCCCGTCGACGTACGCGACCAGCACGTCGGCGTCGATGTCGGCGACCTTCTCCTTGCTGATCGTCAGCGCGAACTCCTTCTTCGCGTTAGTCTGCTCCAGCTTCTGCACGCCGGGCGCGTTCACGAAACCCATCTCGTTCAGGATCTGCACCCGCGGATCCCCCGGCATGTACACGTAGTTGTCGGCCCCGAACGACCCGACGGTGATCGTCTTCCCCTTGAACTCAGGGTGTTCCGAGGCCACCTTCGCGACCCGGTCCTTGATCCCGGCAATCAACTGGTCGGCCTCGGCGGCCTTCCCGAGCGCCTGGCCGATCAGCGTGGTCTGGTCCTGCCACGTGGTCTGCCAGGGAGCGCCCGGGTACGCGACCGTCGGCGCGATTCCCGACAACGTCTTGTAGACCGTCTCGTCGAAGCCCTCGTACGGCGCCAGGATCACGTCCGGCTTCAGCGCGGCGATCTTCTCGTACGGGTAGCTGTCGGTTGCGTCGAGCAACGTCGTCTTCGACGCGTCGAACTCGTCGGCGTCCCAGGCGGTGACGCCGTCCTTGGTCGGCCCGTACGTCACCTTCGGCATCCCGACCGGCGTCTCGCCGAGCGCGTACACGACGTCCTGGGCGTTCCAGCCGAGCGTCACGATCCGTTGCGGTTTCGCCTTGATGGTGGTCTCGCCGAAGGTGTTCTTCAGCGTCACCGGGAAGCCGGAACCGGCGTCGGCGGCCGGCGCGTCCTGGTCACCGGCGGCACCTCCGCACGCCGCCAGCGTTGTCGTGGCCAGCACCGCGGCGACCGCGAGCAGGACTCCCCGGGGCGAGCGGGTACGACGGGACCACGCCATGGCACAACTCCTCAGTCGGACAGCAACTAAGGACAGCCTAAGCTAACCCACCGGCGGGGCGGCCGGTGGGGTCTCACGCCTCGAACTTGTAGCCCAGCCCACGCACCGTCACCAGGTGCGCCGGGTTCGACGGGTCCTTCTCGAGCTTCGACCGCAGCCGCTTGACGTGCACGTCCAGGGTCTTGGTGTCCCCGACGTAGTCGGCGCCCCAGATCCGGTCGATCAGCTGCCCCCGGGTGAGCACCCGGCCGGTGTTGCGCAGCAGCATCTCGAGCAGTTCGAACTCCTTCAGCGGCAGCCGGATCTCGGTCCCGGAGACCGTCACCACGTGCCGCTCGACGTCCATCCGGACCGGGCCCGCCTCGAGCGTGTCCGGCAGCAGCTCGACGTCCGCGCCGCGGCGCAGCACGGCCTTGATCCGGGCCAGCAGCTCCCGCGGGCTGTACGGCTTGGTGACGTAGTCGTCGGCGCCCAGTTCGAGCCCGACCACCTTGTCCACCTCGGTGTCCTTGGCGCTGACGATGATCACCGGCACGTTGCCCCGGGTCCGCAACGCCCGGCAGACCTCGGTACCGGACAGGCCCGGCAGCATCAGGTCGAGCAGGACGATGTCCGCGCCCGCCCTGTCGTACTCGTCCAGAGCGTCCGGGCCCGTCTCCGCGACGGCGACCTCGAACCCCTCCTTGCGCAGTACGTACGACAGCGCGTCGCTGTAGCTCTCCTCGTCTTCGACGACCAGCACTCGGGTCACGAAGCTGTCTCCTTTGCACTCTGCTGACCTGACGGGGTGGGCGTCAGGGTGATGGCCGGGACCTCCTGGCCGGAGGCACCGGTCGGTTGCCCGGTCGCGGGATCGAGCCGCAGCGGGAGCCGGACGGTGAAGGTGGAACCCTGGCCCTCGACGCTCCAGACCCGCACGTCGCCACCGTGGATCGAGGCGATGTGCTTGACGATCGACAGGCCCAGCCCGGTGCCGCCGGTCTCCCGGCTGCGGGCCCGGTCGACCCGGTAGAAGCGTTCGAAGATCCGTTCCAGGTCGCTGCTCGGGATGCCGACGCCCTGGTCGGACACGGTCACCTCGACCAGGTCGCCGATCGGGTGCGCGGCGACCGCGACCCGGGTCCCGTCGGGGCTGTAGTTGACCGCGTTCTCGACCAGGTTGCCGATCGCGATCGCCAGCTGGTCCTCGCTGCCCATCACCTCGAGGTCGGGGTCGGTCTTCACCACGATGCTGATGTCGCGGTCCTCGGCGTCCACCCGGCAGCGGTCCACCGCGGCGTCGATCACGCCGTTGATGTCGACCGGACCCGGGTTCTCCAGCGGGTCGTCGCCCTGCAGGCGGGACAGCTCGATGATCTCCTTGACCAGCCGGCTCAGCCGGGAGGCCTCGATCCGCATCCGGCCGGAGAACCGCTGCACGGCCTCGGGGTCGTCGGAGGCCTCCGAGACGGCGTCGGCGAGCAGGATCAGCGCACCGATCGGGGTCTTCAGCTCGTGGCTGACGTTGACCGTGAAGTCGCGCCGGATCGCCTCCAGCCGGCGCTCACGGGTCCGGTCCTCGACCAGGACCAGGACCAGCTGGCTGCCGAGCGGGGCGACCCGGGCGCTCACGTACTGGGTGGCCCCGAGCCGGCCGCGGACGATCTCGAGGTCCTGCTGGCGGATCTCGCCGTCGCGGCGTACGGCGCGGACCATCGTCAGCAGGTCGTCGACGACCAGCCGCTCGCCGCGGACGATGCCGAGCACGTGCGCCGGGGCGCTGGCCTGCAGGACCTGGTCCTCGGGGCCCATCACGACCGCGGACGAGCGCAGTACGGAGAGCACGGTGGCGACGCCGCTGGGCACCGCCGGCTCCGGGGAGACCGGGATCTTGGTCTGGGACCGCTCGCTCAGGACCATCGCACCGAGCGAAAGCAGAGCCAGGGCCGCGCCGATGACGCCGCCCAGCACCGCAGCCAGCGTGGGGTCCACGTCATCGATGCTACGCGGGGAAACCACCGGGAAAGACCGAATGAGCACCGGATGACCGGAACGCGTCCTAACTGTTCATCACGCGTTCACCACTCGTCGCCGATCGGCAACCTCGACGCCGTACGGTCCACGGTGGGCGGGTACTGGACCGTGCCCGCGCCCCCTTCCGGCCCGGACCGAGCCGGACAGCACAGATCGGATGCAGAATGCGCGACACCTACCACGAGCAGCTCGACGACATCCTCGCCGAGCTCGAGCGGATGACCAGGACGGTGTCGACCGCTGTCCGGCGGTCCACCACCGCGCTGCTGAGCGCCGACATCCGGCAGGCCGAGGAAGTCATCGCCGCCGACATCCAGCTGGACGCCGCCGGTGAGGGCGTCGAGGAGAAGGTCTTCGAGCTGATGGCCCGGCAGGCGCCGGTCGCCAACGAGCTGCGGATGCTGGTCGCCGCGCTGCGGATGGTCGCCGACCTGGAGCGGATGGGCGACCTGGCCGCGCACGTCTCCAAGATCGCCCGGCTGCGCTACCCGGCCGCCGCGATCCCGGCCGACCTGCACGGCACCATCCAGGAGATGTCGACCGTCGCGGGCAAGATGGTCGACGCCGCCGGCGACGTGATCAAGTCCCACGACGTCACCGCGGCCGGCAAGCTGGAGTCCACCGACGACGAGATGGACAAGCTGCGCAGCAACCAGTTCCGCCTGATGATGGACGACTCCTGGCCGCACGGCGTCGAGGTCGCCGTCGACATCGCCCTGCTCGGCCGCTACTACGAGCGCATCGCCGACCACGCGGTCTCGATGGCCCGCCGCGTCGTCTACCTGGTCACCGGCGAGCTCCCGGTAGCCGTCGGCGGCACCGCCGCCGGCTCGGGCGCGGGCGCCTCCACCCCGTCCCCGAACGGCAACAACTGACCGCTCCGAGCTACCACCGGGTGGTCGCAGGCATCGCCTGCGGCCACCTGTTTCTCATGGGCCTTCCGGCTGGGTGATGGGTTGGGTGGTGACGAGGGCGGCCATGACCAGTGGGGCGTCGCCGTCGCTGTGACCGACAGTGGTGGCCAGCCAGCGGCCGCTGGGGAGGGGGCCCCAGACGTGCAGGTCGCCGTACAGGTCCTGGCTGAAGAGGGCGGCGAAGAGGGGCTCGACCGGCTGGTCCATCTGCCAGCGGAGGAGAGGGCCGTGGAGCTGGATCACGTGGTGCGGGCCCCAGTGGGTCTCCAGGGTTTTGGTGAGTACGGCGAGGTGCTGGACGCCGGTGTCGGTCGCGTCGGACCAGGCGGTGTCGTACAGGCCGGTCAGGCCCTCGCCCTCCCAGAGGGGAACGATGCGGAAGCCGGCGCCGGTGGTGGCGGTCCACTCGCCGGTGGCGGGGTCGCCCTCGCCGGTGGTCGGGCCCGCCTCGGGGACCGGTGCGTCCGCGAGGGCCAGCACCTCCGTGGCGGCTCGGGTGGGGTCGAAGGTCTCTCCAGCGCGTGAGCTCACGCGGTCACCCTTCCACCCCAGAGGGGCGGTCGCTCGCTGTCCGGTCCTCGGGACTGTCCGGATTCGTCCGGGAAGTCCGTACGACGGGCTGCGGCGACCGAGGGTGGAGCTGGGTCGTCGCCCTGCGGCCCGGGTGAGGGGAGGGTCGATGTTCTTCTACCAGGACTTCCCGTCGGCTACGGCGGACAGCGCTCGGCAGGTGGAGCGGCAGCTGCTCGACCGCGCGCTGGACCTGCTGGCGGAGCGGCGGCGGGTGGAGGCTCAGCTGGAGCAGCTGCAGGAGGAGAACCCCTGGCTGTCCGGAGCCCTGTCCGGCTGATGTCAGCGGCGGTGTCAGTACGGCGACCGCCCGGTGTCAGCGAGGCTGGCGAGAGTACTCGGCATGAACACTTCATCGCTGACCACCACCAACCGCCCCCAGCTCCAGCAGGCCGCCGAGGCGTTCGTCGCCGCCGGCTTCGCCGGGATCCAGCTGCGGGTCAACGACGAGCACGGCGAGTGGGTCGGCAGCGCCGGCGTACGGGAGCTGGGCTCGGCCGAGGCACCGGCCACGGACGGCTCGTTCTGGGTCGGCAGCGTCACCAAGACCTTCACCGCGACCCTGATCCTGCAGCTGGTGGCCCAGGGCAAGCTCTCCCTGGACGACGCCGTCGCGAACCACCTGCCCGCGCTGGGCCTCGACGAGCGGATCACCGTCCGCATGCTGCTCAACCACACCAGCGGCATCTTCAACTACACCGGCGAGTTCTACCCCGACGGCACCTTCGCCGCCGGCATCCCGGCCAGCGGCAAGGACTGGGTCGACAACCGCTTCCTCAGCTACCAGCCGATCGAACTGGTCCACCGCGCCCTCGCCAAGCCGGCCCGCTTCGAGCCGGGCACCGACTGGAGCTACTCCAACACCAACTACACCGTCGCCCTCCTCCTGATCGAGCAGCTCACCAGTACGTCGTACGCCGAAGCCCTGAGCAACCAGATCTCCCAGCCACTGGGCCTGACCGGCACTGTCGTCCCAGGCGACCTCACCGACCTGCCCGGCCCGCACGCCCACGGCTACTACCGCTACCAGGACGGCGACGACTGGAAGATCGCCGACGTCACCCGCCAGAACCTGTCCCTGCTGGCCGGCGCCGGCGACCTGCTCTCCACCACCCGCGACCTGCACCTGTTCTTCACGGCCCTCAACAGCGGCAAGCTCATCCCCCAGGACCTGCTCACCGAGATGCGCACCGGCGTCGGCCCGATCGACTACGGCCTCGGCGTCTTCGTCCAGGACCTCGGCCCCGAGCACGGCGGCCAGGTCCTCCACCACAACGGCAGCGCCCCCGGCGGCTACGGCGCCCTGATGTACAGCTCCCCCGACGGCACCCGCACCCTGACCGCCGGCATCACCATGGGCGACGCCGACTCCAACCCCGCCGAGACCTTCCCCGCCGCCCTGGCAGCCCTTCTCAACGAGGTCTACTGAGCCCGTAGGGTCGGCCGGTGCCTCGACTCATCCACCTGAACGGCCCACCCGGTATCGGCAAGTCCACCCTGGCCGCCCTGTACGCCGACCGGGCGCCCGGGATCCTCAACCTCGACGTCGACGTCGTCCACCGCCTGGTCGGCGGCTGGGCGGACGAGAACAACCGCACCTGGGACCTCGTCTGGCCCGTGGTCCACGCGATGGCCGCCACCCACCTCGGTGGCGGCCACGACGTCGTCGTCCCGCAGTACCACGCCCGGCCGGACGAGATCGCCACGCTGGAAGGCCTCGCGCACCGCCACCAGGCGAGTTTCCACGAGGTGATCCTGCTCGACGGCCGCGAGGCGGCGGCCGAGCGGTTCGCCCGCCGGGCCGGCGCGACCGACGACCCCTGGATCCGCCACCACCACCTGTCCCGCGCCCGCCTCGACGCCCTGTACGACGACCTGCTGCGGCTCAGCGAGGCGCGCCCGGACGCGGTGGTCGTCCCGAGCACGGCGGACGCGGTCGAAGCGACGTACGAGCTGCTGCTGGCGAAATTGCCCTTGTAGCGTCGCCTACGCGGCCGATCTGTCCGCCTAGACCTCCCGCGCCGAGGCCCAGAGCAGCTCGGCCTCGGTCAGGAACTCCTTGAACCACGGGTCGGACGGTTGCAGCACGAACCGCGGCTCGGCCTTGGCCTGGTAGGCGTAGTACTCCGCGAACAGCGCGGTGTGCTCGGTGTGCTCACCGTCGACCGCGTCCACCGCGATGACGCTCATCGCGACCGGGTGGCTCGTGACCCGCACCTCCAGAGCTCCCCCGGTCGACGCAGCCAGCCCTGCCAGCAGCCGCAGCGACTCCTCGATTCGCGCCCGCGCGGACTCGGGGTCGCGCTCGTGGTAGTACCGCTCGGCCGCGATCCCGACCGCGGGTGAGGCCGGGTCGATCACCAGCATCCGGATCCGGCAGCCGCGCCGCAGCCACTGCTCGAACTCGGAGTAGTTCTCGACCAGGAGGGTGTAGCGCCCGACCCCGGTGATGAACAGGTCGTTCGCCGGCCGCATCGAGTCCACCAGCTCGGCACCGAACGACTGGACGAACTGCGGCCGGGCCATCGCGGTCAGCCGGTGTCCGGGCGACGGCGGCCACGGCGTACCGGCTTCCCAGAGGCGCTCGGCCTGCTGGGCGTAGAAGGTGAACCAGCCGCCGTCGGTCTCGGCCAGGTGCAGGATCGGTCCCGGCTCGGAGTCGGGCCGCAGCTCGGGCTGCTGGATCGTCACGGTCGCCGATCCGCGCCCGCGGATCAGGTTGACGCCGATCGGCGGGACGAACTGCGCGACCCGGATCTCCAGGTTGCCCCGCGTACTCTCCTTGAGCTCGGTCAGCTCCTCCAGCGTCGACCGGATCCGCTGCGCCAGCAGGGCTGCTCGCCCGGCCGGGCGCATCAGCGCCGCCTGCTCGACCAGCGCCTGGTTGGTCGGGTCGACGACCAGCACGCGCAACCGCGCGCCCCGGACCAGCGCCCGGTGGAAGTCGTCGCGACTGCCCTGGATCGTGCGCGCCATCGCGATACCGATCAGCAGGACGTCGTCCGCCTCGGCGCGACGCCGTACCAGGTCCTCCGGAAAGTCCCGCCGCAGCAGGTCGTGCGGCTCGGTACGGCCGGCGATCTCGGCGACCAACCGGCGCGACTTGATCTGCGCGACGGCCAGCGCCGCGAGCAACGCCAGGATCGCCGAGCTGAGCACGCTCATGTCCGCGACGTCGACGATGCCGAGCACCGTGAAGACAGCGGCCGCGGCGGTCAGCAGCCAGAGGTCGAAGTTGTCGTCGGTCAGCAGGCGGTGGACGACGCGCACCGAGGCCCGTACAAGACTCACCGGCCCACCGTACGGCGCGAGCGGTGCGCTCGCTCATCGGAGCGAGTGTCCGCCGTGCCCCGGCCGGTGGGCCGTCGTCCGGACCTAGCGGCCCTGGTTCTTCACGGCCTCGATCGCCGCCGCGGCCGCGGCCGGGTCGAGGTACTCGCCGCCCTTGGTGACCGGGTTGAAGTCCTCGTCGAGCTCGTAGTACAGCGGGACGCCGGTCGGGATGTTCAGGCCGACGACGGTCTGCTCGTCGAGCTGGTCGAGGTGCTTGACCAGGGCGCGCAGCGAGTTGCCGTGCGCGGTGACCAGGACGGTCTTGCCGGCCCGCAGGTCCGGCACGATCGCGTCGTACCAGTACGGGAGCATCCGCTCGACGACGTCCTTCAGGCACTCCGTTGCCGGGAGCAACTCACTGGGCAGCGCCGCGTACCGCGGGTCGCCGGCCTGGTCGTACTCGGTGCCGCGCTCGATCGGCGGCGGCGGGGTGTCGTAGGAGCGGCGGAACAGCATGAACTGCTCCTCGCCGAGCTCCTCCAGGGTCTGCTTCTTGTCCTTGCCCTGCAGGGCGCCGTAGTGGCGCTCGTTCAGCCGCCAGGAGCGGCGGACGTCGATCCACTGCCGCTCGGCGACCTCGAGCGCGATGTTCGCGGTCCGGATCGCGCGGCGCAGGACCGAGGTGTGCAGGACGTCGGGCAGCAGGCCGCGGTCGCGGAGCAGCTCACCGCCGCGGTGCGCCTCCTCCACCCCCTGGGCGTTCAGGTCGACGTCGACCCACCCGGTGAACAGGTTCTTGGCGTTCCAGTCGCTGTGGCCGTGGCGGAGCAGGATCAGGCGATAGGTCATAGCCGCATGCTATCGAGGCTCCAGCCAGCCCTTGAACGCGTCCAGGTTCCGGGTGGACTCGCCGCGGGCGACCCGCCAGTCGTACTCGCGCCGGATCGAGGTCGCGAAGCCCAGCTCGAGGATGGTGTTGAACGACGAGTCGGCGTACTCCAGGACGGCGCCGAGCAGCCGGTCCACCTCGCCCGGAGTGATCGCGTGCAGCGGGACGCGGCCGTCGAGGTGGATGTCGCCGAGGTGGTCGATCGCGAACGCGACGCCGTACATCTTGAGGTTGCGCTCCAGCAGCCAGCGGTAGACCGCCTCGTGGTTCTCGTCCGGCCGGCGCGCGACGAACGCGTGCACGTGCACGGCCTGCGCCCCGACGGTCAGCGAGACGCCGGTCTTCAGCTTCCGCTCGCCCGGCAGGTCGGCCGCGAACGCCCCGGGCGTGGTCTCGGTGAACTCGAGCTCGTTCTCGGTCAGCACCTGACGGATCACGTCCGCCGCCGAAACCCTCATCCAGCCACCTCCGCCGCCAGTTCGGCGGCCATCGTCCGCGCGGCCGTCCGGTACGCGGCCAGCGTCTTCTCCGCGGTCAGTTCCCAGCCGAACGCCTGGGCATGCCCGACCGCGGCCCGGCTCATGCTCTCGCGGACCACCGGATCCGTCCCGATCCGCGCCAGCGCGTCGGCGAAGTCGTCGACCGCGTGCCCGGGCAGCAGCAGCCCGGTCGCACCGTCACGCACCGCGGTCGTCAGCCCACCGACAGCGGCCGCGACGACCGGCGTACCGCAGGCCTGGGCCTCCAGCGCGACCAGCCCGAACGACTCCGAGTACGACGGGACGCAGACCACCGAGGCGGCCCGGTACCACTCGGCCAGCCCCGCCCGCGCCATCGGCTTCACGAACCGGGTCACGTCGTCGACGCCGAGCCGCCGCGCCAGCTCCGCGTGCGACTCCGGGTGCTCCATCCCGTTGCCGGACGGGCCGCCGATGATCGCCACCACCAGCCGCTCGCGCAGCGACGGGTCGCGCTCGAGCATCCGCGCCGCGGCCCGGATCAGCAGGTCGGGCGCCTTCAGCGGCTGGATCCGCCCGACGAACGCCAGCACGATCGCGTCCTCCGGCACCCCGACCGTACGCCGGGCCGCCGCCTGGTCGCCGGGGCTGAACATCTCCAGGTCGACGCCGGGGTTGACCACCTCGACCTTGGCCGGCGGTGCGCCGTACAGGCCGATCAGCTCCTTGGCCTCGTCGTCGGTGTTCGCGAGCAGCCGGTCGGCCGACTCGACCACCTGCTCCTCGCCGAGCAGCCGCGCGGGCGGTTCCGGGACGTCGTCCTCGGCCAGGCTGGCGTTCTTGACCTTGGCCATCGTGTGCATCGTGTGCACCAGCGGGACCGCCCAGCGGTCGCGGGCCAGCAGCCCGACCTGGCCGGACAGCCAGTAGTGCGAGTGGATCACGTCGTAGTAGCCGGGTTCGCGGATCGCCTCGGCGCGCAGTACGGCGCGGGCGAACGTGCACAGCTGAGCGGGCAACTCGTTCTTGGCCAGCCCCTCGTACGGGCCGGCGGCGACGTTGCGGACGGTGACGCCGGGGGCGAGCTCCACCTTCGCGGGCAGCGCGGACGAGGTCGCCCGGGTGAAGATGTCGACGGCGATGCCGAGCCCGGCCAGGCGCTTGGACAGCTCGACCACGTAGACGTTCATCCCACCCGCGTCCCCCGTCCCCGGCTGGTCCAGCGGCGAGGTGTGCAGGCTGATCATCGCGACCCGCCGAAGTGGACGGTCGGCGGAGGGTTCGGTCACGTCGCCAGCGTAACTCCGAGGTCGCCGGGACAGTTCGGTGAGACGGGGTGCCGCCTGCGCCGGGGACTTTGAAAGACTGCGGCTATGACTAGTCGCCCTGTTGCCGTGGTCACCGGAGCCAGTAGTGGGATCGGGGCCGCCACCGCGCGGCACCTCGCGGAGGCCGGGTACGAGGTGGTCTGCGCGGCCCGCCGGCTGGACCGCATCGAGGCGCTGGCCAAGGAGATCGGCGGGCGCGCAGTGCAGTGCGACGTGACGTCGGCCGACGACGTCGCGGCGCTGACCGCCGCGGCCGGCGCCGAGGTCGACCTGCTGGTGAACAACGCGGGCGGCGCGTTCGGCTTCGAGCCGGTCGCCGACGCGGACCTGGACGCCTGGCGGCGGATGTACGAGGTGAACGTGATCGGCGTCGCCGCGGTCACCAAGTCGTTGCTCCCGGCCCTGATCGCCGCGCGCGGGACGATCGTGGTAATGGGCTCGACCGCCGGTCAGGTCGCGTACGAGGGCGGTGGCGGGTACGTCGCCGCGAAGCACGCGGTGAAGGCGGTCGTCGACACGCTCCGCCTGGAGCTGTACGACCAGCCGGTCCGGGTCTGCGAGATCGCGCCCGGGATGGTGAAGAGCGAGGGCTTCGCGCTGACCCGCTTCGAGGGCGACGAGGCGAAGGCCGAGGCCGTGTACGCCGGCGTCGCCGAGCCGCTGACGTCGGACGACATCGCCGAGATCGTCACCTGGGTGGCGTCACGGCCGCCGCACGTGAACATCGACCGGCTGACAGTGCGTCCGCGGGCGCAGGCCGCGCAGCACAAGGTCTTTCGCAAGAACTGACGTACGGCGTCGCCCGCCTTCGGCGGGCGGATGGGGAAGGAAGGCGGGGCCGGCTAGGGCTTGGCCCGCAGCCGGTCGACCGGTGGTGACAGCACCGGGAGCGGTCGCTGCGGTTCCGGGAGCCCGTAGCCGGCGTACAGGCGGCGGCGGATCGGCTCCAGGGGGAACGTCTCCGGGTAGATCGCCAGCTTCACCGTCACCCCCTCCAACGTTGCCCTGAGCAACATCTCCTCGACGGCCGGGTCCGCGGCGCCGCGCGCCGCGAAGACCGCGCGGATGGCGTCCTCGACGAGCGCCATCCGGGCCGACTTCTCGGTCTCCACCGCGGCGAACACCCCGTGCGTGGTGGGCTGCATCATCAGCGAGATCGCCAGTCGCTGCACCGGCAGCGTGGTCGCGGCGGCCATCAGCGCGCCGTCGATCATCCCGGCCAGCCGTTCGTCCGGCGTACCGGGAATCTCCAGAATCCCGGCGATCCCGTCCAGCCAGCGATCGAGCAACTGGGCGGCCAGGTCGTGCTTCGACGCGAAGTAGTACCCGACCAACCCCCGCGAGACCCCCGCCCGCGCGGTCACGTCCGAGATCGACGCGGCCTCGTAGCCCTTCTCGGCGAAGACCTCGAGGGCAGCCGAAAGGATCCGCTCGCGCGAGCGTTCTCGCATCTCCTGGTTGGTGGCGACCGACCGCGGCACCCGTGTCTTCTTCCCTGGTCAGGGCCCCGGAGTCCGAGCAACCCCCCACCTCTGTGCTCGGCACTCCCGGGCTGTGACCCCCCGTGTTTCCTGCGAGGCCCCTCCCCAGGCGCCCCCTATAGACTGGACGTCCAGTCAACGAATGTCAAAGGCTCAACCGCAATTCGGGCACGCAGCGTCACCGGTACGCCGTCCGGTTTCGTCCGCACGCGACCGCACGGGTAGGATGAGATGGCTGCGCAGTGCGTCGAACGAGTAGGTCGAGTGGCAACACGAGCGACCCCGAGCACCACGGACACGCCGTAGCCACCACCTGACTCACAGTCACCGCTGCTAGTCCCAACTGCTTGGAGCGCTTCCGCATGCCCCTCCGTAATGACCTGCGCAACGTGGCCATCGTGGCCCACGTCGACCACGGGAAGACCACCCTCGTCGACGCGATGCTGTGGCAGTCCGGCGCCTTCGGAGCCCACCAGCACGTCGACGAACGCGCGATGGACTCCGGTGACCTGGAACGTGAGAAGGGCATCACGATCCTGGCCAAGAACACCGCCGTCCGGCACAAGATGGCCAACGGCGAGCAGATGACGATCAACATCATCGACACCCCCGGCCACGCCGACTTCGGTGGTGAGGTCGAGCGCGGCCTGTCGATGGTGGACGCGATCGTGCTGCTGGTCGACGCCTCCGAGGGCCCGCTGCCGCAGACCCGGTTCGTGCTCCGCAAGGCGCTGGCCCGGAACATGCCGGTGATCCTGGTGGTGAACAAGGTCGACCGTCCGGACGCCCGGATCTCCGAGGTCGTCGACGAGACCTACGAGCTGTTCCTGGACCTGCTCGACCACGACGCCGACCAGAGCGCGCTGGACTTCCCGGTCGTCTACGCCTCGGCCCGGGCCGGCCGCGCCTCGCTGACCCAGCCCGCCGACGGCGGCCTGCCGGACTCCGAGGACCTCGAGCCGCTGTTCGAGACCATCCTGAACAACGTCCCGGCCCCGTCGTACACCGAGGACGCGCCGCTGCAGGCGCACGTGACCAACCTGGACGCCTCGCCGTTCCTCGGCCGGCTCGCGCTGGTCCGGGTGCACGAGGGCACCCTGAAGAAGGGCGCCCAGGTCGCCTGGTGCCGCCACGACGGCACCATCCAGAAGGTGAAGATCACCGAGCTGCTGGTCACCGAGGCGCTCGAGCGGGTCCCCGGCGACTCCGCGGGCCCGGGCGACATCGTCGCGATCGCGGGCATCCCGGAGATCATGATCGGCGACACGCTGACCGACCCGGACAACCCGAAGCCGCTGCCGCTGATCACCGTCGACGAGCCGGCCATCTCGATGACGATCGGCACCAACACCTCGCCGCTGGCCGGCCGGGTCAAGGGCACCAAGGTCACCGCCCGCCTGGTCAAGGACCGGCTGGACCGTGAGCTGATCGGCAACGTGTCGCTGAAGGTGCTGGCGACCGAGCGCCCGGACGCCTGGGAGGTGCAGGGCCGTGGTGAGCTGGCGCTGGCCATCCTGGTCGAGCAGATGCGCCGCGAGGGCTACGAGCTGACCGTCGGCAAGCCGCAGGTGGTCACCCGCGAGATCAACGGCAAGCGGCACGAGCCGGTCGAGCGGCTGACCATCGACTGCCCCGAGGAGTACCTGGGCACGGTCACCCAGCTGCTCGCGGTCCGCAAGGGCCGGATGGAGCAGATGACCAACCACGGCACCGGCTGGGTGCGGATGGAGTTCCTGGTCCCGGCGCGCGGCCTGATCGGCTTCCGCACCGAGTTCCTCACCGACACCCGCGGCACCGGGATCGCGCACCACGTCTTCGAGGGCTACGAGCCGTGGTTCGGCGAGCTGCGCACCCGCCCGTCGGGCTCGCTGGTCTCCGACCGCGCGGGCGCCGCGACGTCGTACGCGATGATCAACCTGCAGGAGCGCGGCACCATGTTCGTCGAGCCGGCCACCGAGGTGTACGAGGGCATGATCATCGGCGAGAACTCGCGCGCCGACGACATGGACGTCAACATCACCAAGGAAAAGAAGATGACCAACGTCCGCTCGAACGCGGACGAGTTCGAGAAGCTGGTCCCGGCCCGCAAGCTGTCGCTGGAGCAGTCGCTGGAGTTCTGCCGCGAGGACGAGTGCGTCGAGGTCACCCCGGACGCGATCCGGATGCGCAAGGTCGCGCTGACCCAGATCGAGCGGGCCAAGCTGGGACGCAAGAGCAAGGCGTGATCTAGGATTCACCGGCTGGTCGCGATCCACGGGGGAAATTTTCCGGATCGTGACCAACCGGAGCGACCGCTTCGTCGTCTACTCAGTGGCTTCACACTTTCAGGGGAAATTCAGTTGGGGGAAGGACAGGGATTCATGGGGATTCTGCGTAAGCTCGGCGCCACCACGACGGCCGTCGCGATGCTGGGAGTCGGCGTCTTCGCCGCGACCGGTACGGCGGGGGCCACCGCCACGGTCAAGCCGGCCGTGACGCCGGTGGCGAAGACCGCCGCCGTGCAGGCGGCGGCGCCGGCTGCGAAGAAACCGGCCAAACCGGCCGCGAAGAACGTGCTCGTCCCCGGCAAGCTGCGCCTCGACAAGCGCTGCATGACCGGCCGCATCATCTGCGTGAACAAGAAGACCCGCAAGGTGGCGTTCCTGTACAACGGGAAGCTGCTGGCCACCGGCGACGCCCGCTTCGGCGCTCCCCGGACGCCGACCCGCAACGGCTTCTTCAAGCTGCAGCGCAAGTCCAAGAACCACGTCTCGTCGATCTACAAGTCGCCGATGCCGTACGCGATGTTCTTCAGCGGCGGCCAGGCGATCCACTACTCGTCGGACTTCAAGGCCCGCGGCTACAACGGCGCCTCGCACGGCTGCGTCAACATGCGCGACAAGAACAAGATCGCCTGGATCTTCAACCGGGTGAAGGTCGGCGACCGCATCCTGGTCTACAGCGCCTGAGCAGCACCCTTTCCACCAGCGGCCGAGGAGTTACTCCTCGGCCGCTGCTGCTTTTCCGAACGCTGTGAAGAGCCTGGGCTCGACCAGGCAGAACGTCGCGATCTCCACCTGCGACGCCGTCCGCCGCAACGTCCGTACGGCGATGTCCGCCGCCGACTGGGCCGGCCACCCGTAGATCCCCGCCGACACGGCCGGCAGGCTCAACCGCCGTACGCCGAACTCGTCGGCGATCCGCAGCGCGTTGACGTAGCAGGAGACCAGCAGCTCCGGGTCGCGTTGTCCCGCGGTGTAGTTCGGCCCGACGACGTGGATCACGTACGACGCCGGCAGCGCGCCCGCCGTCGTCCAGCCCGCCTCACCGGTCGGAAGCCCCTGTGGATAGCGCTCGACGAGCTCGGCCAGCAGCGTCGGGCCGCCCGCCCGGTGGATGGCGCCATCGACGCCACCTCCGCCTCGGAGCGCGTGATGCGCGGCGTTCACGATCGCGTCGGCGGGAACGGTGGTGATGTCGGCGGTGCTGAGAACGATTTCCACGAGTCCAGTGTGCGTCAGGTCACGAGTGGCTCACGGGAGGTGTACGAGGCGTGGTCGGCGACTTACCCTGACACGGCAGTTGTTGGTGAAAGCCAACCAATCGACGGGGGCGGACGTCCCAGTACCTACAGGGGAAGTTCGAAGGACGAGGGGTTTGCGATGCGCGCGCGGAACTGGGTAGGGAAGGTGTCGGCGGTCCGGCACGTGCTGGCCGGGATGCTGGTCGCGGCGGCCGCCACCGGGGTGGTGGTTTACGGACTGAACGGTTCCGGAAGTGAGGCGACGGCTGCTCCGGCCGCGTCCACCGACCTGAAGACCGTGCCGTTCGAGGTCAGCGGCGAGCTGCCGATCTACCCGAAGGCCCTGTGGAGCAACGGCGCCAGCAGCGCCGACGTACGCAAGGTCGAGGCCCGGCTGATCCAGCTGAAGCTGCTCGACAAGCGCTGGCTGGACAACTCCTTCGGCACCATGACCCGCACCGCGGTGAAGAAGTTCCAGGCCTCCAAGGGGATTCCCGAGCTCGGCTACGTCGACCAGAACACCTGGGACCAGCTGAAGGCCGCGACCCACGAGCCGACGCAGAAGGAGTTGTTCCCGCCCGCGCCGGTGGTCGACGGCAAGAAGCTCGACCAGCGCTGCGCGACCGGGACGGCGCTGTGCATCGACAAGACCAGCCGCAAGCTGCGCTACGTCGTCGACGGGGTCGTGAAGCTGCAGTTCGACGTCCGGTTCGGCGCCAAGAAGACGGCGACCCGCGAGGGTGCGTTCTCGGTCGGCTGGAAGAGCCGCAACCACGTCTCCAAGCTGTACGACTCGGCGATGCCGTACGCGATGTTCTTCAGCGGCGGCCAGGCCGTGCACTACTCGTCGGACTTCGCCGCCCGCGGCTACAACGGCGCCTCCCACGGCTGCGTGAACGTCCGCGACCTGAGCAAGATCAAGTGGCTGTTCGACCAGGTCAACGTCGGCGACAAGGTGATCGTCTACCGGTCGTAGCGTCAGGACGACGTACGCCGGGTCGCGCTCGGCGGTACGACGCACGCCGGGCCGCGCCGATCAGTCGGCGCGGCCCGGTTCGTCGTACGGGGTGGTTCGTCGTACAGGGTCGGTCAGAGCGGGCGCGGGCCCCGGCGGCGCCGGATGCCCCAGCCTCCGCCGCGGCCACGGCCGCTGGCGGCGCGCAGCGCGGGCCGGGCGTCGACCAGGTAGACGCCGGCGGCGACGATCCCGATCAGCCCGAAGAAGCTCAGCCAGCCGCCCTGGAAGATCTGCGACAGCGAGAAGGTCGCCAGGATCAGCACCCAGCCGGGCTTGGTCAGCTTGTCCGCGGCGACGAACACCTGCCGGGGCCGGAAGGCCGCGTCGAGCAGCGCGACCAGCTTGAGGCCGAGGATCACCCACCAGATGACGTCGAACGGATTGCCGAACCCCGGGAACAGGGTCGGGAACGTGGCGAGTGGGAGCATGCGTTAGAGCCTAGGGCATGCCGGGTAATTCGTCGCCGTAGCGAGCAGGTGCCCGGTGCGGTAGCTCGGCGTGCGGGAGACGAGGTCTCGATGCGCAGCATCGTGGCCTTGGCTCCCGTGCGGCGAGGTGCCGTGCCGGGTGCCGCGCAGTAGGCGAGGAATTGCCCGGGATGCCCTAGCAAGCCAACGGGTGGCCCACCTCTGCTCAGCGGCAGAACTGGACCACCCGTCGGCGTGTTGCGGTGCGGAACTACTTTCAGTCGCCGACCTTGGCGGCGGCGTCACCGGCGGCCTTGGCGGCGGTCTTCGCGGTCTTGCGGGCGCTGGTCGCGGTCGCCTTGACGTTGCTGGTGGCGCTGTCGGCGGTCTTGCGCGCGGTGGTCCGGGTCGCCTTGGCCTTGCTGACCGTGGTCTTGGCCTGCGCGGTCAGGTCCTCGGTCGCCTTCTGGCTGCGGATCCGGCCGACGATCTCCTCGCCGCGGACGGCCAGGTCCTCGTAGGTCTCCTCGGCCTGGCCGAGCACGGTGGTCAGACCGGCCTGGGCGACGGCCGGCAGCTCACGCAGCTTGGCCGGGACGGTCCGGGCGTCGGCGGCCAGCGCCTCGAGGCGCTTGGACAGCTCCGCCTGGCGCTTGGTCAGCTCGGTCCGCAGCGACGTCTGCAGGGCGTCCTGGTCGAGCTTGGCGAACCGGGCGGTGACGTCGCCGCTGACCGCGCGGAACTTCTCCACGGCCAGGTCGCCGGCACCGGCGATGACGTACAGGGGCGTGACGGGGGTACGGGTGGCCATCAGGCTCTTCTCCTCGGGTGCAGAACGTTTTTACTTGGCAGTGCGCTTTGGTGCAGGGGTCTTGGGGGCCGCGGGCTTCTTCGCCGCTGCGGTCTTCTTGGCCGGCTTGGGCGCGGCCGGTACGTCGTCCTCGGGTGCGTTCTCCCGGACGAAGGATCCGTAAACGTCGAGCAGCACCCGCTTCTGCCGCTCGTTCAGCAGCGGGTCGAGCAGGATCGCGTCGACCACACCGGTCGCGCTACCACCCTCGGCCCGGTCCTCGGGGTCGAGGATCCCGGCCCGCACGTACAGCGTCTCGGCGGAGATCCGCAGCGCTTTCGCAAGCTGCTGCAGCACGTCAGCCGACGGCTTGCGCAGCCCACGCTCGATCTGGCTCAGGTACGGGTTGGAAACGCCAGCCAGGTCGGACAACTGCCGCAACGAGAGCTGCGCATGCCGCCTCTGCTCGGCGAGGTACTCCCCCACCGATCCCATCGCGTCCGCCGCACGATCACTCAACCTGGCCATGCGTCCAGTGTGCTAGCAGGGTGCTTGCAATTGCAAGCAGGCGAGAGGTGAGCCCGCTCACGGTGCGTACAACTGAGACCGCCCCGCCCGCGCCTACGGCGCGGGCGGGGCGGGAAGGGAAGGAAGGCGGGAAGGTCCGCTGTGGAGAGCGGAGGGCTGGGGTCCGAGGGGGCTCAGGTGAAGGCGGGCGTGTGCGGCCGGACCGAGCCGACGGGGACTCCCCCGCCGAGCAGCGGGGAGTGGAGCTGCTTGTCCAGCACCTCGTGCTCGAAGCCGAGCATCTTCAGCGTCGCGGCCATCACGACCGCGCGGGCCCGGGCGCCGCCGTCGTCGATCTTCAGGGCGATGCCTCGCCCGTCCGGCAGCCCGACGGCGTACACGCTCTCCGCGCCGACCTTGCCGAACAGCCCGGGGATCGCGTGGATCAACTCGGACTCGTCGCGACGGGTTCCACTGGCGTACTCCGGGAAGGCCCGGAACGCATCCGCCACGCGACCCTCCAGCGTCGTCGGCTCGGCGGCCGCGAACAGCCCGAAGGATCGCGCCAGCCCGGCCAGGCTGATCGCCAGGATCGGAGCCCCGCAACCGTCGACCGCAACATGCGAGACCTTCTCCCCGGCCGAGTCCTCGACAGCGGTCCGGATCACCTGCTGCAGCGGGTGTTTCGGCGACCGGTAGTCGTCCGCGCCCCACACCCCGTCCGGCGAGGTCTCCCGGGCCGCGTCGTGCAGCGGCCAGCCGTTCGCGACGCAGGTCGCGAGCATCGCGGCGTGCTTGCCCGAGCAGTTCATCGTGATCCGCTCCGGCCCGTGCCCGGCCGCGACCCATTCGTCGCGCCGCCAATCCTCGACCGGGTACTGCGCGGGCGTCCGCAGCGCGGACTCGTCCAGCCCGACCGACGCCAGGATCTCCCGTACGCCGTCCAGGTGGATCTGCTCGCCCGAGTGCGACGCCCCGGCGAGCGCGAGCAGCCGGCCGTCGAGGTCGAGCCCGTGGCGCAGCATGCCGAGCGCCTGCATCGGCTTGTTCGACGAGCGCGGGAACATCGGCTGGTCGACGACGCCGGCGGACCACTCGACGCCGCCGTCGGGGTTGGTCACCACGACGGAGCCGCGGTGGTGCCCTTCGACGAAGTCGCTGCGGACGACGTCGGCCACGATCACAGGTTCGGTCACGCCTGAACTGTACGGCTCCGGAGTCAGGAGCAAAAACCCATGTTGGGGATGATCCGAATCACAGCCGCGAGCGCACGTGCAGCCCGACCTCCGGGTCGACGATCAGCTCCTGGGTCGCGGTCACCGTCGGCTGCTCCTCGGCCACCACCTGCAGCTCGATCTCGCTGTCCACCGAGCGCTTGACCAGCGCCAGCGCGATCGGCCCGAGCTCGTGGTGCCGCGCGGCGGACCCGAGGAACCCGACCTGCTTCTCACCCACCCGTACGGCGTACCCGTGCTGCGGCAGGTGATCGACCGAGCCGTCCAGGTGCAGCCGGACCAGGCGCCGCGGCGGACGACCCAGGTTGTGCACGCGGGCGATCGTCTCCTGACCGCGGTAGCAGCCCTTGTTCAGGTGGACGCCGACGCCGAGCCAGCCCAGCTCGTTCGGGATCGCGCGCTCGTCGGTGTCGAGGCCGAACCGCGGGTGCCCGGCCTCGATCCGCAGCGCTTCGTACGCCCACACTCCCGCCGGCGGCCCCGCCAGCTCGGCGTACGCCGACAGCTCCTCGCGGGGCACGAACGCCTCGTACCCGCCGAGCGAGTCATCGCCCGACCTCGTCAGCGGGCCCCCAGCGGGCGCACCGCCCGGCCGCCACACGATCGCGAACCGATCGGTGACGTCGGTGATCTCCACCCGCGACATGAACACCATCTTCTGCAGCCACTCAACCAGCGCCGCGGCCGCGCCGGGCTCGGTGTGCAGCCAGAACGTCTCGCCGTCGTCCACGCCGTACATCACGTGCTCGACGTGCCCGGTCGGCGACAGCAGCAGCGCGGTCGTCGACGTCCCGGGCTTCAGGCCCTCGAAGAACTGCGTGGTCAGCGCGTGCAGCCAGGTGAGCCGGTCGGGCCCGCTGATCGTCACCACGTCGCGGTGCGACAGGTCGACATACCCCTCACCCGCGGCCAGAGCCCGTTGCTCGCGCAGGTCCGAGCCGTAGTGCGCCGCGACTCCGGCGTCCAGGCCGTCGGCCTCGACCGCCGCGGGCAGGTCCAGCAGGGGGCTGCGCATCGATGACATGTCACCAGCGTACGTCGCGCGGCGTACCCTCGATGCCTCCCTCCGTGGGATGTGGACAACACCCGCGACGGCGAGGCTGGACGTACCACTCGGAGAGGACAGGACGATGACAGACAAGCGCTTCCGGTTCGGCATCGTGGCCACGCCGGACGACCAGTGGACCAAGACCGTACGCCGGGCCGCCGAGCTCGGGTACTCCACGATCCTGATGCCCGACGGGCTCCAGCTGCTGTCGCCCTTCCCGTCCCTGGCGATGGCCGCCGCGGTCGCCGACATCCGCGTCGGCACGTTCGTCGCCGCGGCGCCGATGCGCACGCCGTACGCCGCCGCCTGGGACGCGCACACGCTGACCGTGCTGACCGACGGGCGGTTCGAGTTCGGGATCGGGACCGGGCGGCCGGGGACGGACGAGTTCGCGGAGCGCCTCGGGCTGCCGTACGGGACCGGCGCGGAGCGGCTGCAGCAGATCCGGGAGACGCTCGACCACCTCGCGGAGCTGGACGGCGACCGGCACACGCCGGTGCTGATGGCCGCGGGCGGGCCCAAGTCGCTCGCGCTCGCCGCCGAGCGGGCCGACGTGGTCTCGATCGCGAAGGGGGCGATGACCCCGCGGGCCGAGGTGCGGCAACTCACTCGGGACCTGCGGGCGATGGCCGGCGAACGGGCCGACGACATCGAGCTGGCGCTGAACGTGTTCGCGGCCGGCGACGGGGAGCTGCCGCCGTGGACGAAGCAGGCGATCGGAGTCGACGCCGACGTCCTGCGGGCGACGGATTCGCTGATGCTGCTGCCCGGTGGCCCGCGGCAGATGGCCGACGAGCTGCTCCGGCGGCGGGACACGTTCGGGGCGTCGTACATCAGCATCAACTCGGCGTACCTGGAAGAGCTGGCGCCGGTGGTCGAGCTGCTGGCCGGGAAATAGCACCAGCGCCCGTCATCTGTGGCTGACGGGCGCTGGCTGAGGGGTGGGACAGGTGGACTAGTGGTGGTCGCGGTCCTGCGGAGTCTCCGGACCGGCGCCGACCGCGGCCGGTACGTCGCCCGCATGCGTGTCACCGGCGGCGAAAGCGGCCTCGTCGAACGGGTCCTCGCCGGCGAACACCTGCTTGACCTGCTCGCGGTCGAGCTGACCGACCCAGTGGCCGACCAGGACCGTGGCGACCGCGTTGCCGGCGAAGTTCGTCAGCGCGCGGGCCTCGGACATGAACCGGTCGATGCCGACGATCAGGCCGACGCCGTCGACCAGCTCCGGGCGGTGCGACTGCAGACCGCCGGCCAGCGTGGCCAGGCCGGCGCCGGTGACCCCGGCGGCACCCTTCGAGGCGATGATCATGAAGGCCAGCAGCGAGACCTGCTGCCCGATCGAGAACGGCTGGTCCATCGCCTCGGCGATGAACAGCGACGCCATCGTCAGGTAGATCGCGGTGCCGTCCAGGTTGAACGAGTAGCCGGTCGGGACGGTGATGCCGACCACGCTCTTGCCGACGCCGAGGTGCTCCATCTTGCCGATCAGCCGGGGCAGGGCGGTCTCCGACGACGACGTGGACACGATCAGCAGGAACTCGCGGCCGAGGTAGCGCAGCAGCTGGAAGATCGACAGCCCGGTGACCACCCGCAGAATGGTGCCCAGGACAACGACCACGAAGAGCAGACAGGTGATGTAGAAGGCGATCATGATCTTGCCCAGGCTGACCAGGGCGTCCACGCCGGTGGCGCCGACGACCGCGGCGATCGCACCGAAGGCGCCGATCGGGGCCACCCACATGATCATCGCCAGCACCTTGAAGACCAGCCGCTGCAGGTGCGCGATACCGTCCAGGACCGGCTGGCCCTTGGCGCCCATCGCCTGCAGGGCGAAGCCGACCAGCAGCGCCACCAGGACGGTCTGCAGCACCTCACCCTCGGTCAGCGCCGAGACGATCGTCTTCGGGATGATGCCGAGGATGAAGTCGGCGGTGGTCTCGTGCGCCGTCCCGACCTGCTTCTGGCCGGTCTCGCGCAACTTGTCGGTCAGGTTCAGGCCGGACCCCGGCTGGACCAGGTTGCCGACGACCAGACCGATGCCCAGGGCCACGGTCGACATCACGACGAAGTACAGCAGCGCCAGGCCGCCGACCTTGCCGACACTGGCCGCCTGGCGGACCGAGCCGATGCCCAGCACCAGGGTGCAGAAGATGACCGGGCTGATCATCATCTTGATCAGGTTCACGAAGCCGGTGCCGAGCGGTTTCAGCTCGACGGCGAAGTCGGAGAACAGGAAGCCGACGCCGATCCCGAGCAGGACGGCGACGATCACGGCGATGTACAGGAAATGGGTCCGGTCGTTGCGGACCGGGGTCGGGCGCGGTGCGGTGGTCGACATACGTGGCTCCTTGGCCGGGCGGTGCGGGGTTCTGAGTAACTGTGACGTGACGCACAGGACAACTGCGCATTTCGTTCATATCGTTCGTGGTCGGTACGCACAGTTCGGCGCGCGGCGAACCGTCGTACGGCGGCGAACAGATGCCGCGCACTACCAGTCGGGGCGCTGGTGTGGAGAATGTCGGCATGAAACGTCGGCCGTGGGAGCTGCGGCGCCAGGTGCTCTGGCTGCAGACCGGCACGGTCGCGGTCCTGATCGTGATGGTCTGGATCATCCTGGCCAGCCGGACCCGGGCCCGCGCCGACCGGGACGCCGCCGCGGCCGGGCTGACGCCACCGGGCTGGGCGGAGCTGCTGCGCGGCGAGACCCGGACGATGCTCGGCATCGCCAGCCTGATGCTCGGCGTCGCGATCGCGGGCAACGCGCTGGTCGCCTGGCGGGTCCGCCGCGCCACCCGCGGGATGGGCACCCAGGCCCTCGCCTGGATGCTCGACTTCTATCAGGGGGTACTGCGTGCCGCCCGCGAAGGCCTGCTGCTGATCGATGCCGAGGGGCGCGTCCAGCTGGTCAACGACGAGGCCCGGAAGCTGCTCGGGCTGCGCCAGGTCGAGGCGGGGACGACGGTCGAGGAGCTGCACCTGCCGACAGCTCTGTCCGAGTTGCTGTGCGCCGGGCGTACGGCGTACGACGAACTGCACCTCGGGGCGTACGGCGTGGTCGTGGTGAACCAGCAACCGGCCCGCTCCGGGCGGATCGTGACGCTGCGCGACCACACCCAGCTGCAGGCGCTGCTCGGTGAGCTGGACGCGGTCCGGAGCCTGGCGGAGTCGCTGGAGGCGCAGAACCACGAGGCGTCGAACCGGCTGCACACGGTGGTCAGCCTGATCGAGATCGGCCGACCGGAGCGAGCCCGCGAGTTCGCGGTGTCGGAGCTGCAGTTCGCGCAGGCGATGACGGATCGCGTCGTCGGCACGGTCGGCGACCCGGTGCTGGCGTCGCTGCTCCTGGCGAAGCTGTCGCAGGCGCAGGAGCGCGGCGTACTGCTGACGCTGGAGCTCGGCTCCGAGGCGCTGAACACGCGGCTGCCCGCGCAGGACGTCGTCACCGTCGTCGGGAACCTGCTCGACAACGCGATCGAGGCCGCGCGAAGTGGGCCCGCGCCACGCCGCGTCGAGCTCAAGGCCGGTACGACGCCGGACGCGATCGACCTGGCCGTCACGAACACCGGCGCCGAGCTCGGCTCGGTCGAGCTGGCCCGGATGTTCGAACGCGGCTGGACGACGAAGAACGAGCCAGGGCACGGACTCGGACTGGTGCTGGTCCGCAGCACGGTCGAGCGTTGGCAAGGGACGTTGATGGTCGACCCCGACTCCGAACTGGACGAGATCCCCGCGCTGACCGTCCGCGTCAGGCTCCCGCGGGCGGTGAGCGCGAGTGCCTGATCTCCTTCGTGTTCTGGTCGTCGAAGACGACCCGGTAGCTGCTGAAGCCCACCGAACTTACGTCGACCGTCTCCCGGGCTTCACCTGCGTAGGCATCGCCGGTACGGCGGCGCGCGCGCTCTCGGTGCTCTCCCAAGGACAGATCGACCTGGTCCTGCTCGACATGAACCTCCCCGACGGCCACGGCCTCGACGTCGTCCGCCGGATGCGTGCCGCCGGCAACGCCACCGACGTCGTCGCCGTCACGTCGGCCCGCGAGGTCTCGGCCGTACAAGCCGCCGCCCGGATCGGGGTCGTCCAGTACGTGTTGAAGCCCTTCGCGTTCGAAACCCTGCGGGACCGGTTGTCGGCGTACGCCCGCCAGCGCCGCGCCGCCGAGTCCGGCCAGATCGTCGCCGACCAGGACGAGGTCGACCGCTTGTTGCACCCGGCAACAGTTTCTTCAGTGCCGAAAGGCCTGGCGGGATCGGTGCTGGACCGCGTCGTCCAACTGCTCGGCAACCGCGAGGGCTGGACTGCCGAAGAGGTGGCCACCGAGCTCGGCACCTCCCGCATCACCGCCCGCCGCTACCTCGAACACCTGGCCGACCAGCAGCAAGCCCTCCGCACCCAGCGCTACGACGGCCGCAGCGGCCGCCCGAAGGTCGAGTACAGCTGGGTCTCGGAGAGTTAGACGCGGACGAGCGTCGCCCACAGGTGGGGCTGGAGCGGCTGGCCTTCGCCGGCCATGTCGTAGGCCCAGAGCAGCTCGCCCTTGACCAGCCCGTACAGGCGGTGGCCCGCGGTGACCTCCTTGGCGGTGGCCGTGCGGGCGATCACGTCGGTCTGCATCTCGACCTTCGCGCCGTCGATCTCGCCGTACCAGATCTCCGCGAACCCGGTCGGGTGCGCCAGCACGACCTCGAGCTTGTTGTCCGGCTTCGGCCGCCAGAACCCGGTCTCGACCGCGAGCGGACGCTCCTTGGTGCCGTCCTCGCCGACCACGTAGGTCTGGCTGACGTAGTGCAGGTACGGCTTTCCGTTGTGGCTGAAGTCGACCTGCTGCCCGAACTCGAACTTCTCGATCGTCGGGTAGTCACCGTGCCCGCGCCCCTCCCACCGGCCGAGCAGCCAGGCCAGCGGCATCAGGTCGGGGTGCAGGTCCTGCGGGATCTCGAACGCCATTGGCTCAGTCTGTCAGTTCGCGCTACGGCCGCGGTACAGGCGGTAGACGACGAACGCCGAGAACCAGGCCATGAACACACTGACCAGGACCAGGAGGGTCGTGAAGATGACATGCAGCACGTTCGCCAGTCTAGGCGATGCCCGTCCCGGCCCTCCGCTACGGTGGCGTGATGTCCCGCACGCTGGTGATCAAGCTGACCGCAGGCGCCGAAGAACCCGAACGCGCCAACCAGGCCTTCACCGTCGCCGCCTCGGCCGTAGCCGCCGGCGCCACGGTGTCCCTGTGGCTCACCGGCGAGTCGGTCTGGTTCGCTGTCCCCGGCCGGGCCGAGTCCTTCGACCTCCCCCACGCCGCGCCTCTGTCAGACCTCCTCGCAAGCGTCCTGGCCGGCGGCATCCTCACCGTCTGCACCCAGTGCGCCAAACGCCGAGACCTCACCGAGGCGGACTTCCACCCCGGCACGAGGGTCTCCGGAGCCCCGACGTTCACCGAAGAAATCCTCCAGGACAACACCCAAGCAATCGTTTATTGAAAGCCACCCGGGTGTCACTCGGGATCCGACGCAGACCTCCGGGCCGGCCGCGACCTCCCGCCGCTAGGCGGTGCGTCCGCGACCTCGGTCGCACCCCTCGGCGTGTTGGCACTGGGCGGCTCAGGTGCGTTCCTGCGGGCGCGACCTCGTCGCCGCTCGGCGGTGCGGCCTCGGCCTCGGCCGCTGCTCAGCGGCTTCGGTCGCGGTCCTGGGAGTCCTGGCCGCGGTCGGTGTCGCGCTGGTGCTGGGCTCCCGCCGTACGGCCTGCCTGGCCGGCGGTCTCCAGCTGACGCTGAGGCCCACGCTCAGCCGGGCCCGCAACACCCTCGCGAGTGAGCGCGCCGAGCTGCGCCTTCTCCGCTTCGGTCATCGCCGGCGCGTTGCTCTGCTGCCCGTTCGCGCGCTGCCCGTCCTGCTGGGCTGCCCGCCGATCCTCTTCCAGCCGAGTCTCCAACGGCCCTGACGGCCCCTGAGCTTCCCGGGCCTGAGCCTCAGCCCGCAGATCCCCACCAGTAGGCAGGTTCGAGGTCTCCACCTCGGCACCCTCCTGCTGCTGCCGATCCACGTCGTCCCGCCCAGCAGCCTCCGGCTCATCCCGCTCGGTCTGCTCGACCTGCTGATCCTGCCCGGCCTGCTCCTGCTGATCCCGCCCCGGCAGCTCCTGCTCGACCTGCTGATCGCGCAACGGCTGCTCCTGCCCAGCCTGCTCCTGATCAAGCTCGTCCGGCGCCGGCCCTTCCTGCTCAGCCCGTACGTCGTCCTGATCCCGCTCAGGCTCGTCCCGCTCAGGCTGCTCAACCACAGACTCGTCGACCTCAGGCTGCTCAACCTCAGCAGGCTCCCGATCAACCTGTACGTCGTCCCGAGCAACCTCTCCCTGAGCAACCTCCGGCTCACCCTCAGCCCGGTCGGCCTGCTCCACCGCCCGCGGATCAAGCCCCGGCTCACCCTGCTCAACCGCCTGCAGGTCCCGGTCAGGCTCACCCTGCTCAACCGCCTGCGGATCCCGGTCAGGCTCAGCCTGCTCGATCTCCTGCGGGTCGCGCTGCTGATCCGTCTCCTGCTCGTCGCGCTCGGCGTCCACCTGCTGGTTCTGGTCAGCCTCCGCCTGCGGACCCTGGTCGGGCTCAGCCTGCTCCGGACCGTTCTCAGGCTCCGCCTGCTCGTCCCGCTCCGCGGCCTCCTGGACCTCCTGCGGGTCGCGGTCAGCAGCCTGCTCGGCCTCCTGCGGGTCCCGGTCTACCTCCGGCGACTCCCGGTCGACCTCCACGTCATCCCGCGCGACCTCACCCTGCTCGATCTCATCCTGCCCATCCCGATCCAGCCCCTCAGCCGCCACCGCAGCACCGGCCGCCGCGGCAGGCAGCCCATCAGGCCCACCCTCGCGATCGCGATCCTCCGCGGCCTCACCCTCGCGATCCGGCTCACCATCGCGCCCCTGCCGCTCCGCCGTCTGCGCCTCGGCGTCCTGCTCGGCGGTCTCGGCCTCGCGATCCTGCTCCGCGGTCTCCCGCTCACCCTCCTCGCGATCCCGCTCAGCAGTCTCCCGCTCGTCCCCTTCGCGCTCGGCGTCCTCGCGATCGCGCTCGAGCGTGTCCGGCACCCGATCGCCGTCGCGATCGGTCAGCCGGTCCACATCCGCGTCCCGCAGCTCCCGGTCCCGCGTGTCCAGCACCCGATTCCCGTCGAGATCCAGCGGATCCCGCTCGTCCCCCGGCCCGTCGACGTCCAGCGTCTCGTCCCGGATCGCCCGCTCGACCAGCCCGAGCGTCAGCATCCGCCGCTGGTGCTCGGTCAGGTTGTCGAGCTGCGCCCGCGCCTCCGGGTTGTTGCGCATGTACTGCACAACCGCCTCGGTCATCGCGCGGCGTTCCTTCTCGTCGAGCTCGCGCTCGCGCTCCTGCAGCTGATTGTCGTCGAGCTCCGGCCCGTCGTTCGGCGCGACCGTGTTGTCAGGCCCGCCCACCGCCGGCGCACCGACCCGCTGCCGGCGCCGCCCGCGCAGCAGTCGCCGCAGCCCGCGGAACGTCGCCCGCACACCGCGCGCGACCTGCTTGAACCCGCGGTACAGGCTCTCGAGCAGTTCTTCCTCGACCGACTGCGCCATCACGCCACCTCGCTCGCATAGACGGAGTACGCGAAGCCGGCGGCCGGATTCGCCTCACCCGGCAGCAGCCGGGTGGCGTACAGGTGGAACTCGGCGCCGGGTCGCAGCCACACCGCGAGGTGCCGCCGCCGTTCCCGCCACTCGCCGGGGATCCGTGGGTCGTTGCCGGGCCCGACGAACACCGGGTCGCCCCAGTGCTGCCGCGCGAGCGCGAGCTGGTCGGGCCAGTGGTCGTCGATCAGGTCCTCGGCGTCACCGACCTCGTCGGCCGTGATGTTGTACGCCGACCAGGTGCCGCGCGGACTCTCCGGCAGGACGGCGTCAGGCAGCGCCAGCATCACCGTCTCGCGCGCGGTCACCAGGCCCCACGCGTACTCGGCCGGGTCGATGTCACCGGGCGCCCACGGCTGCCAGCCGGTCGCGGCGACGACCCGCGCGACCAGCGCGCGGATCCCGGCCGGACCGGTCTGCGGCGGTCCCCAGAGCCGGCTCCAGTCGCCCACTTCCGCGAGGTCGGACATCGCGCGCGCGTCCTCGTCCGGCGACCGCAGCTGCGTCCTCACTGACCTTCTCCTCTCCGACCCCGACCAGAAAGCACCGACCTCGAGCAGGCCACCAGGTTATGCCGATCCGGTGCCACCCGTTCCGACGTATCCACAGGCCCACCGGATCCGTCCTGATCCGGTCCGCGCGACCAACCACCCTTGCACGCTGTCAAGGCGCGGGCGACCCGCCAAAACCTGCAATCCGACAACAATCCGGCCTCGCCGCGCCAGCCCGGACGCCGATCCGTCGCAGACCCGTAAGCCGCACCGGCGGACGTTCGCAGGAGGTAACCGCAAGGACGTCGCCGACCGGCGCCGGAGGCGTTCTGATGAAGAGATGAAGCTTCCACAGCCCGCCTTCCGCTCGGCGCTGCACCATCCCAGGGTCGCCACCGTCGTCGGCCGCTGGCTGGCGGTCGCGGTCGTGGTCTGCTTCCTGACCGGCCTGTTCAGCCATTTCCAGCAGGCGACTCCGGGGTGGCTGCACATCCCCAGCCGCCCGGCGTCGCTGTACCGGGTCACGCAGGGCCTGCACGTCCTCAGCGGCACGATCGCGATTCCGTTGCTGCTGGCAAAGCTCTGGACGGTCTACCCGAAGCTCTTCGAGAAGCCCCCGTGGCCGCCGAGCCGCCAGGCGCTGGCCACGATCCTCGAACGCCTCTCGATCCTGGTCCTGGTCTCGGCGATGGCCCTGGAGCTGTTCATCGGCTTCCTCAACACCCTGCAGTGGTACCCGTGGCCGTTCCCGTTCAAGGAAACCCACTACGCCCTGGCCTGGATCATCGTCGGCGCCCTGCTGGTCCACCTCGCGGTCAAACTCCCGCTGATCCGCACGCACTGGTCCAGAAACGCAGCCGACCGTACGCCGTACGCACCACTCGCCGACGAAACGCCGGAGCCGGTCGCCAGCGAAACGCCCGTCGCCGCCGGAGAGCAGACGCTCGCCGCGGAACCCCCGCGCACTTCTCTCCCCGCCGAGATCACCGGCCTCAGCCGTCGCGGCCTCTTCCGTACCGTCGCCGGCGCAGGCGCCCTCGTCGGCATCGTCTCGGTCGGCCAGTCGGTCCCCGCGCTCGGCCCGATCGCCGTCCTCGCGCCGCGGAAACCGAACGTCGGCCCGCAGGATCTCCCCGTCAACCGCACCGCCCACGACGCCGGCGTCACGGCGGTCGGCGACGACTGGCGCTTCACCATCAGTGGCCCCCGGCAACTTTCCTGGTCCCTCACCGACCTCCGGTCCCTGCAGCAGCACCGCTCCGACCTCCCGATCGCCTGCGTCGAAGGCTGGAGCCAGGGCGCCACCTGGGAGGGCGTCCGCATCCGCGACCTGCTCCGCCTCGCCAGTGCCCCCGACCACTCGACCGTCCGCGTCGTCTCGATGGAGAAGGGCGGCTTCTACGCGACCAGCGAGCTGCCGCCCCAGTTCGCGGCCGACCCGCTCACACTGCTGGCGCTGAAGCTCAACGGCACCGACCTCGACCTCGACCACGGCTTCCCGGCCCGGATCATCGCCCCGAACCGCCCCGGCGTCCTGCAGACCAAGTGGGTCCACCGCCTGGAGGTCATCGCATGAAGATCCTTCGCGCAGCCATGGCAGCTGTCGGCGTCGGCCTGGGCCTCTGGGGACTGCGCCTGCTCCTGCAGACGCTCAGCCTCGACGCCCTGATCCGCCTCCCGCTCTGGCTGGGCGGCGCGGTCCTCGCCGACGACTTCTTCCTGGTCCCGCTCACCGTCACAGCCGGCTGGCTCCTGACGAGATGGTCGATCGGCCCCGGCCGGCACCGCACGGTCGGCACCGTCCGCACCACCGCCCTGTACGCCGGCCTGACGACCCTGATCGCCCTCCCCCTGCTGCTCCGCCAGGGCAAAGGCGTCAACCCGACCGTGCTCCCGCGCGACTACCTCCGCGACTGGTTATTGCTAGAGGCAACGATCATCGTCATCGGCGTGATCGTCGCCATCGTTCAGTCCCGGCGCACGACTCGGCCCCGGCGCGCGGCTTGATCCGGCGCGCGACTCAGTCCCGGCGCGCGACGTTCAGCAGCTCGCGCGCGGCATCCGGCGACATCGGCGGCCGCTGAGCCAGCGTCGCCAGCGCGGCCGCCCGCTCGACCAGCTCCGCGTTGTGCGTCACCGGCTGCCCCTTGGCGAGCGTCAGCGTGTCCTCCATCCCGACCCGCAGATGCCCGCCCTTCGACAGCGCGGCCAGCGCAACCGGAAGCGTCGTCCGGCCGACACCGGTCGCCGACCACGAGGTCACCGCCGGCGGCAGTGCGTTGACCGCGGCGACGAGCGCGTCCGGCGTACCGGGCATGCCGCCGGGGACGCCCATCACCAGATCGCAGTGCACGCGGCCGCCGTACGGAAGACCGAACTTGTCCAGCAGCCGGTGCAGGGCGGCGACGTGACCGAGGTCGAACAGCTCGAACTCCGGTACGACGTGCCGTTCCTGCGTGAGCTGGTAGAGCTCGGTGACGAACGGCCACGGGTTCATGAACACGTCGTCGCCGAAGTTCACCGTGCCCATCGTCAGCGAGCAGGAGTCCGGCGCGGCCTCGAGGACGCGCAGCCGGTGCTCGAACGGGTCGGTGACGGCGCCGCCGGTGGACAGCTGCACGATCAGCGCGGTGTTCTCGCGGACCGCGGCGACGGTCTCGGTGAGCCGGCCGAGGTCGAGCGTCGGGCGGTGCTCGGCGTCGCGGATGTGGATGTGGATCATCGCGGCCCCGGCCGCCTCGCAGCGCTTGGCCGTCTCGACCAGCTCGTCGAGGGTGGTGGGCAGCGCCGGACAGTCCGCCTTGGCGGTCTCGGCACCGGTCGGGGCAACGGTGATCAACGTCGACGTCATGGACGAATCGTGCCAGATATCCCCCGAGGGCGGGAGATTCACCCGTCAAAGACCCGAAGAACCGGACATTTTCCCGAACGGCAGACTGTGACCCATGAGAGCTGTGGTGCAACGAGTGACGGACGCGTCGGTCGAGGTCGACGGTGAGGTGGTCGGCGCGATCGACCGCCCCGGGCTGCTGGTCCTGCTCGGCGTCACCCACGACGACACCGGGGAAACCGCCAGGACCCTCGCCGCGAAGATCTGGACCCTGCGCATCCTTCGCGACGAACGCTCCGCCGCCGACGAGCAGGCCCCGATCCTCGCGATCAGCCAGTTCACCCTGTACGCCGACACCCGCAAGGGCCGCCGCCCATCCTGGAGCGCCGCCGCCCCCGGCCCGGTCAGCGAACCCCTGTACGACGCCTTCTGCGCGGCCCTGGAGTCCCTCGGCGCCAAGGTCGAACGCGGCCGCTTCGGCGCGAACATGCAGGTCCACCTCACCAACGACGGCCCGGTCACCCTGATCCTCGACGCCTGACAACCCCACAAAACAACGGCCCCGGCGCGGATCCGAGGATCCGGCCGGGGCCGTGTGGTGCCTGTACTGGATCGGTGAGGTTCGACTCAGTCAGGGATGGTGTGGGGCTGGATCAGCCGATCACACCGGCGGCCGAGTGGCCCACGACAACCTTGGTGTTCAGGCTGTAGACGTCGATCACCAGGGCGTTGACGGAGATGTAGCGGCTCTGCCGCAGGACCTGGTTGAAGGTCAGCTTGGCGACGCCGGGGATCTCCAGCTCGGCGTTCTCACCGGTCTTGACCGGGTAGACCTTGTTGCCGACCTTGATCGAGGCGATGGTCGAGTGCGAGTTCAGGCCGACCTTGCCGTCCTTGGTCTTCCACGCGGACGCGGAGGACTCGATGGCGCCGATCGACAGGTTCGCGACCTTGATGCCCGCGACGTGCGAGCTGAAGTCCACGTAGGACTTCTCGGTACCGATCGCACCCCGCTTGGTGGTGAACGCGGCGCCGACGTAGGCGACCTTCGGGATGTTCAGCTCGCCGACCGCGACCCGGTCCGTACGACCTTCCGTGCCCTGGCAGGTGGCCTGGTAGGAGGTCGGACCCGACTTGACCAGCTTGTCGACGTTCGCCTTGGTGGCGTACGCGTCACCGATGACCAGCGCGGTGGCCGGCTTGGTGACCTCGGCGCGGGTCTTCAGGACCGCGACGTCGACACCCTCGGGGATGTACTTGTTCTTCACCGTCGCGTGCAGCACGACCGCCTGCGCGTACGAGTAGATGCCGGTGCTGGTCTTCACGCCACCGACCCGGTTCAGCACGATGTAGCCCAGGCCCGGGATGGCGACCTTGGTGTTCGGCTTGGCCTTCAGCAGCGACGGAACGTTCACGGCGCCGATCTTCACGCCGGCGAAGGTGGTGCTGCCGGTGTAGTAGGTGACGCCGTTCTTGATCCACGCGGTGGTCGTGGTCTTGGCGCCGGTCAGGTGCAGCAGCGAGCCGACCCGGATGTCGGCGGCGGTGGCGGTGCTGGTCACGCCGTTGCCGCGCTTCTCCGCGAAGGCGAAGGTGTCCGTGGTGACCGTCTTGGCGATGGCCTGGTTGTTCACGTTCGCGGTCGCCAGGTCGTTGCGGGACTTGCGGCTCGCGTCGGTGGTGCAGCTGATCTCGCTCTTGACCTGCGGGCCGCTGGCAGCGATGCCACCCTGCACGTCCGTGCCGATCGAGTAACCGTTGTAACCGTAGACCGGCGAAGCGCTCGCCGAACCCGAGGTCAGCGCGATCGTCGAAGCCACGCCGACGACCGCGGCAACGCCGACGGCGGCGAACTTCTTGTTGATGCGGGGTCTCATGACCCCTCCTCCCTGAGTGATGACGTGACCCGAACTGCAGGCCAGGACACAGACACAACTCAGTCGGTCGCAGTAGGTAACGAGCTGCAGGGAGTCCGTAACCAAACCGTTACCTAACTCCCTGACGCGCCGGTGACACGCCGAAAACCCAGCAAATATTGGTGTTTCGGCACCTACCGTGCATCAGTACTGGCGCCCGGCAACCAGTACGACGGCAACGACGAGGGGCCCGGGCGCGCAAGGCCCGGGCCCCTCAGGGTCGTTCAATCTACAGAGCGTCAGACCGCGACGGCCACCTCGGCCACCTCGCCGTACTGCGCGACGACCTGCCGGTCGACCGGCTCGGCCTTCGGCGCGAGCGTGCGCAGCGTCCAGCTGCCGGGGGCCGCGAAGAAGCGGAAGTGCCCGGTCGCCGAGGTCGGGACCTCGGCGGTGAACTCGCCACTGGAGTCCAGCAGCCGCACGTAGGCGCCGCCGACCGGCTCCTCGCCGCGCAGCACCTGGCCCTGGATCACAGCTTCCTTGTCGATGTCGACGCCCTTGAGGTCAAGGCCGCCCTGCTTGGCTCCGCACATGTCAGGCCTCCCCGGGCTCGTCGCCGAGCGCCACCGGTACGCC
The DNA here is from genome assembly GCF_040681455.1 of Kribbella sp. NPDC051770. Classification (NCBI taxonomy): domain Bacteria; kingdom Bacillati; phylum Actinomycetota; class Actinomycetes; order Propionibacteriales; family Kribbellaceae; genus Kribbella; species Kribbella sp. NPDC051770. The sequence continues at coordinate 562,470 of NZ_JBFAYT010000002.1, forward strand.
GACCAGCGAACCCCACTCGGTCCACGAACCGTCGTAGTTCTTGACGTTCTCCTGGCCGAGGATCTCGTGCAGCACGAACCAGGTGTGCGCCGAGCGCTCGCCGATCCGGCAGTACGCGATGGTGTCCTTGCCGAAGTCCACACCGGCGTCGGAGTAGAGCTTCTTCAGCTCGTCGTCGGAGCGGAAGGTGCCGTCGTCGTTGGCCGCCTTGCTCCACGGGATGCTGGCCGCGGTCGGGATGTGCCCGGCGCGCTGGGCCTGCTCCTGCGGGAGGTGGGCCGGGGCCAGCAGGCGGCCGGCGTACTCGTCGGGGCTGCGCACGTCGACCAGGTTCTTGACGCCGATCGCCTCCTCGACCTCGCCGCGGAACGCGCGGATGTCCAGGTTCGGCGCCTTGGCGGCGTACTCGGTGGCGTCGCGCTTGACGACCTCGTCGGTCAGCTCGCGGCTGTCCAGCTCCCAGCGCTTGCGGCCGCCGTCGAGCAGACGCGCGTCCTCGTGACCGTAGAGCTTGAAGTACCAGTAGGCGTAGGCCGCGAACCAGTTGTTGTTGCCGCCGTACAGGACGACGGTATCGGTGTTCTTCACGCCCCGCTCGGACAGCAGCGCGGAGAACTGCTCCTGGTTGACGAAGTCGCGGCGGACCTGGTCCTGGAGGTCGTCCTTCCAGTCCAGCTTGATCGCACCGGCGATGTGGCCGGCGTCGTACGCCGAAACGTCCTCGTCGACCTCGATCAGCACGACGTTGTCGTCGGACTTGTGCTCCTCGACCCAGTCGGCCGAGACGAGAGCGGATTCCCTGCTCATGTGTGCTGCCTCTCAGTTGGTAGTTGCGGGGTTGGGCGTACGAATGCGTTGGATCAGCAAGAAGGCCTCGCAACCGAGGCACAGCCCGACCGCCGCGTTCACGAACGCGGCGACCAGGGCGAATCCGGTGGCCACGACGCCGAGCACCTCGGCGCCGCTCAGGTAACCGATCAGGCCGAGCGCGGCGAAGACCAGCCCGACCAGCTGGGCGAACCGCGGCGGTGCCGCGTCCTCCAACTCCTTGGGCGGCGCCAGCCGGGGCCGGACCAGCCGCTTGAACAGCAGCCCGTACGGCGACGCCTGGACGCCGAACGCGACCGAGACCGCGAACACGACCGCCTGGATCGCCAGCGGCCACGGGCTGTTCAGGATCAGGGTCAGCGCCAGCACGACCGTGGTCAGCGCCGCCGCGAACCGGAGTCCACGCGGATCGACCTGCGGGGTGACAGTTTCCGACATACGAACTCCTCGGCAAGGAGCTGGATCGAGACTCGCCCGCCCGACGGACTGCGGGAGGCGGCGTACAGCCGGACCGTGCTCAGCTACCGGTTCCGGAGCGCTCGGGACGCCACCTGGTCAGGGGCGACGACACAGGGACGAGCGCATCCGGCAGTTGTCCACTGCCCTGCGCTTGGTCAGCCATGTCGTGTAAGCCACGTGTCGAGAGTACGGAAACCCGGCAGGCCCACCACCCGTGGTCCCACTTCCTGAGACAACTGATCAGGATGCGGGATCTCTCAGCTGGCCTGACGGTCCACGGCCGCGCCCAGCGCGGCGATCACGTCGGCCTTGCGCGGGGCACCGCTGGCCCGGGTGACGGTGTCGCCGGCGGCGTCGAGGACCAGGACCGTCGGGGTGCGAAGGATGTTCAGCCGGCGGACCAGCTCGAGGTGCGACTCGGCGTCGAGCTCGACGTGGCGGACGCCGTCGACCATGCCCTCGACCTCGGACAGGATCCGGCGGGTCGCGCGGCAGGGGGCGCAGAACGCTGAGGAGAACTGGAGCAGGGTGGCCCGCTCGCCCAGTTCGGCTCCGAGGTCGTCGGCGGTGAGGTGGTCGGCGCTGTCCACTGCTTGTCCTTCGCTCCTGCGGAACCGTCCGTCGTACCAGGTCTTGAGCACGCTGAGCAGGACCCCGGCGGCGACCGCGGCGACCAGCACGACAATCCCGGTACTCACAGCATTCGAGAGTACGTCGGTCGACTTGACGGACCAGACCGCTGTCCCAGTCCTTGGACGGTCAGCGGGCGGCGACCGTGATCACGACCCGGCGGTTGAGCTGCCGGTTGGCGGCGCTGGTGTTCGGTACGGCGGGCGCCGTCTCGCCGAAACCCTTGGTGGTGATCGTGTTCCCCGCGAAGCCCTCGTTGCGGATCAGCCAGGTCGCGACCGCCTGCGCACGGCGCTCCGACAGCCGCAGCCCGTACGTCGCGTCGCCGCGATCGTCGGTGTGCCCCTCGACGCGCAGCAGCGGCCGGGCGTTCGCGGCCTTGATCTTCACCGCGATCGCGTGCAAAGCCCGCGCCGCGTCCGGCCGGATCGCCGCCTGATCGGTGTCGAACAGGACGTCGCCGGGTGCGACGTACGAGATCTTGCCCTCGCCGGTGAACACGTCGACCTTGTCCTGCCCGGGCAGCTTGCGCGACTCCAGCCGGGCCGGGTCGACATCCACACCGGGCAGCCGCACGGGCTCCAGCTTCACGGTCTCGACCGCGACCCCGTCCGCGGAACCACCGGGCCGGGCGCCGCCGTTGCGCGACACCTCACGCCGTACGACGCCCTTGCGGGTGACCGTCGGCAGCTCGCCGTCCTTCTCCACCTGGCAGACCTGCGGCGAGTCGACGGCCGGCGCCTGCGCGCCGGCGATCGTGACGGCGGCGAAGACGCGGCCCTCGACGCGGCTCTCCGGGATGGTGACCGGCGGGATGGCCGCGCCGGAGATCTTGATCGCGCCGAGGCAGCCGCCGGGGGCGTCGTACTGGACGACGCAGCCGGCGTCGATCACCTGGGCCGGGACGGTGAAGCCGTCCATGACGGTGCGGTCGCCGGACTTCAGCGGCGCGACGGTGACGGCGGGGACCTGGAGGTCGGGGAGCTCCTTGACGGTCCGGCCGGGACCGGGGGTGCACACCGGATCAACAGGCGGCGGCATCACGGATGGCGTGACCGACGGCGTACTGGAGGGTGTGCTGGACGGCGTCGTCACCGTGACCGGCGCGGGCTGTTCAGCCGCTTGATTCCCGCCGGAACAACCGGTCAGCGCGGCGACGGCGATCATTGAAGGTAAACACCATTGCACGCGGCGTGACATTGTCAGCATTCCCCGATCTTTGCCCCTCCGCATGAATTGTCAATGAACGATCTCCCGAACAATGCCTGCCGTTTACCTTGCTGGGATTGGCTTCCTTCGTCGACGGGGCCCGGGGGTGGGCCGGACGCTTGCGACCGCGCGATCGCGGTGGGGGGAACAATGACGGTGCTTCACCTGGCCGAAAACCGGCTGGCGTTCGGTGACGTGTGGAACTGGATCACGAGCATTTCCTTTTCGGTCGACGACCTGTCGCGCTGGCGCGACCTGGTCCCGCTGGCGCTGGCCGGCCTGGTGGTCTGGGGGCTGTGGCTCTACCGGTTCGTGCTATCCCGGCTGGCCCGCCCGATCGAGAACGACTTCACCACGACCACGTCGGTCGTCGTCCCGTCGTACCACGAGGACCCGGACATCCTGATGCGCTGCCTGGAGAGCTGGCGGTCGCAGCAGCCGGACGAGATCATCATCGTGCTCGACGTCGCCGACATCGAGGCGTACGAGCGGCTGGTCGCGCTGAACGACCCGGTGATCCAGCCGATCCTGTTCAAGCACGCGGGCAAGCGGTCCGCGCTCGGCGTCGGGATCCGGGCGGCGACGTCCGAGGTGCTGGTGCTGACCGACTCCGACACCAGCTGGGAGCCCGGGCTGCTCCGGGCCGTGCAGCACCCGTTCGCCGACCCGGAGGTCGGCGCGGTCAGCACGCAGCAGAACGTGCACGAGCGGACCACCAGCATCTGGCGCCGGGTCGCCGACTGGCTGGTCAACCTGCGGTACTACGACTACGTCCCGGCGATGGGCCGCGCCGGCGCGGTCGCCTGTGTGTCCGGGCGGACCGGCGCGTACCGGCGTACGGTCGTGCTGCCGGTGCTGGACAACCTGGAGAACGAGTTCTTCCTCGGCCGCCGCTGCGTGTCCGGCGACGACGGCCGGCTGACCTGGCTGGTCCTTGCCTCCGGCTACAAGACCGTGCACCAGTCGTCGGCCAAGGCGCTGTCGATGTTCCCGGCCACCTTCCGGGCCTTCGCCAAGCAGCGGATCCGCTGGAGCCGCAACTCCTACCGCTGCTACCTGACCGCGATCTACAAGGGCTGGCTGTGGCGGGTCCCGCTGGTCACCAAGGTCACCGTGCTGCAGATCCTGCTCACGCCGGTGACGATGGGGATCACGATGGGCTACCTGATCTTCAGCCGCCTCGACCTGACCTGGCAGAGCATCACGCTGGCGGTCGCCTGGCTGATCATCGCCCGCGGCATCCGCGGCATCTCGCACCTGCGCAGGCACCCGGCCGAGATCCTGCTGCTGCCGGTGGTCGCGGCGACGGTGATTCTGATCGCGCTGCCGATCAAGCTGTACGCGTTCGTGACGATGAACAAGCAGGGCTGGCTGACTCGGTCCGCCGACACGATCGGCGGCGAGGGCCAGGACGCTGCGTCGCTGCGCGGAGCCGGTACGACGACGCCGCTGCGGACGGAGACGGTGGCATGAGGAAGGCAGCTCTGGCCGGAGCGCTCGGCGTCGTCGCGCTCACGCTCGTCGCACCCAGCGCCTCGGCAGCGGACCCGACGCCCACGCCGAAGCGCCCGGCCGTCACACCGGTCACACCGGGCACGCCCATTAAGCCCGCCGCACCGACCACTCCGCCCGACGCCGACCAGCCGACCGCTCCGAGCCGGAGCGCCGAGCCCGAGGACAAGGCGATCGACCGGCTCCCGTACCCCGGCGACCCGGAGGCCGAGTCGGCGTACGTCGCCGACGAGGACCGCCGGCTGGTCGAGGTCCGGACCGTCGACTCGCTGGCGCGCTGGAGCAAGACGTCGCTGAACACGCCGTACCGGATCGCCACCGGGTCGGCGTACACGCTGGTGCTGACGCCGCGGCGGGAGGCGTACACGATCAAGGACCTGCTCGGGCTGGCGCCGCAGACCTTCGTGCGGCAGCCCGACGGCGGGTACCTGCTGTCCGAGCACGTCGTGGTCCAGTCCGGCGCGACGCTGAACCTCTCGTCGTCAGGCGGTCTGAAGCTGCGGCTGGCCAGCGACCCCGACGGCTTCGTCTCGATCGTCAACTACGGCGGCGTTCTGAACGTGCAGGGCGCCGAGGGCAAACCGGTCCGGATCAGCAGCTGGAACCGCGACACCGACAGCCCGGACACGCTCACCAACGACGGCCGCGCGTACCTGCGCTCGCTCGGCGGCCAGGTCCGCTTCCGGTACGCCGAACTGTCCGACCTCGGCTTCTGGAGCGGCCGCACCGGCGGCCTGTCGCTGACCGGGACCGACCGCCCGAACAGCGGGTCGCTCGACAAGCTCGGCAAGACGATGCAGGTCGGCAAGCAGGCCGACCGGGAACGCGCCAAGGCCAAGACCGACGACACCAAGAAACCGGTGACGCTGGACGGCGCCGGCAAGTCGACGCTCAGCCAGATCCTGCCCGCGGGCGCGCTGCCGCTGCCCGAGGTCGGCATCGCCACCCCGGAGTACAGCTACGTGTCGGCGCTGATTCAGAAGACCACGATCAAGCGGAACGCGTTCGGCCTGTTCGCCGCCAGCGCGAACGGCCTGGACATCCGGGAGAGCCGCTTCGACGACAACCTGGTCGACGGGCTGGTCATGCACCGCTACGTCACCAACGCGGTGGTCGACTCGACCGTTGCCGACGGCAACGCAGGCGACGGTTTCGTGCTGTCCCGCGCGACCACCGGCATCGTGCTGTCCGAGATCGAGGCCAGCCGCAACCACCGCAACGGGCTGACGATGTCCGGCCTGCCGCTGGCCGACGGCCCGAGCGCGACCGGTTCGAGCCTCGGCAGCTACGGCAACAACACCGTGTCGAACAGCAAGCTGACCGACAACGCCCGGTACGGCGTGGAGGTGGTCGGCGGCACCAACATCGGCGTCAACGCCAACGACTTCCGCGGCAACGACATGGCGGTGGTGGTCCGCGGCGGCGCGCGGGACGTGTCCGTGGTCGGCAACCGGGTCACCGATCCGGGCCGGCAGGGCATCGCGCTCCGCGACGACGTGCACGCGTCGGTGGTGTCCGGCAACATCGTCAGCGGCGGCAGCACCAGCGTCTACATCCGCGACTCCGGTGCGAACGTCGTCCGCAACACGCTGTCCGACGCCGACTCGCACGCGGTCTCGCTGGTCGGCACGGTCAGCCTGACCAAGGTCAGCGAGAACACGATCAGCGGCCGCGGCCCGAGCGCGATCGACAGCAAGCGGGCCGACGACGTGAACATGCGGCGCTGGAAGAACGACGAGAGCAACTGGCACGACACGACGCCGTTCCTGGTCACGCTGAAGCGGTTCCTGCAGCCACTGACCGCGATGTGGCTGCTGCTCGCGGCGCTGCTGATCTTCACCGCGGCCCGCGGCACGCGGCGGATCCGCCGGTTCGTGCACCCGTACGCTGACAAGGCGCCGGTGAGCGACGGGCGGCCAGTGCCCGCGTCGGCGGTCCCGGTCGACCAGCAGGGGGCGAGATGAACCGGCGTGACCTGATCGTCGCGGGATCCGCGGCGGCCGCCGTACTGCTGGTCGGTGGTGGGATCGTCGCGGCGGTGTGGCCGTCGCCGAGCGAGCCGGTGGTGGCGCCGTCCGTGCCGACGGTGCCACCGGCGCCGAGCATGCCACCGCTGGATCCTTCTCCTGCTGACTCTCCTTCTGACTCGCCTTCTGCTGACTCGCCGTCACCGGATGACGAGGAGTCGCCGGACAACGGCAAGCGCAAACCCGAGGACGCGCCGCTGCTCGCGGGCGTCGCTCCGGCCGGCCAAGGCCCGCTACCGAACTCCGCGTCGGTCAGTTGCCCGGCCGCCTCGGTCCAGGTCTCCGACGCCGACGGCCTGACCGAGGCGCTCAAAGACGCCGCGCCGGGGACGAGCATCGCGCTCGCCGACGGCCGGTACGCCGGGAAGTTCGTCACCACCGCCTCCGGTACGGCGGACCGCCCGATCTGGCTGTGCGGCGGCGCCGGCGCCGTGCTGGACGGCGACAACGTCCGCGGCGGCTACGTGCTGCACCTCGACAAGGCGCAGTACTGGCGGCTGGTCGGGTTCACCGTCACGAACGGGCAGAAGGGCGTGATGGCCGACACCACCACCGGCACGGTGATCCAGGGGCTGACTGTGCACGGGATCGGCGACGAGGCCATCCACCTGCGCGCGAACAGCACCGACAACGTCGTACTGGCCAACACCATCCGCGACACCGGCAAGCGCCGGGACAAGTTCGGCGAGGGGGTCTACATCGGGTCCGCGGTCAGCAACTGGTGCACGGTGAACGACTGCAAACCCGACCGCAGCGACCGCAACGTCGTCAAGGGCAACAAGATCGGCCCGACCACGTCGGAGGCGGTCGACGTCAAGGAAGGCACCACCGGAGGGTTGCTGGAGGGGAACACCTTCGACGGGTCGGCACTCAGCGGCGCCGACTCCTGGGTGGATGTCAAGGGCAACAACTGGCTGATCCGGGGCAACACCGGCACCGGGTCGAGCACGGACGGTTTCCAGACCCATCAGATCCTGAAGGGCTGGGGCGACCACAACCTGTTCACCGGCAACACCGCCACCGTGAACGGGCCGGGCCTCGGTTTCGCGCTGCGCCCGGCCGAGTCCAACGTCGTTGCCTGTGACAACAAGGTCACCGGCGCGGCCGAGGGCGTCAGCAACGTTTCCTGCCGCTGAACGATCACACACCTTCTTTTGGGGGGACACCCATGTCCGCACTTCCACGTCTCACCGTTCTCGGCACCGGCTACCTCGGCGCCACCCACGCGATCTGCATGGCCGTGCTCGGCTACGAGGTGCTCGGCGTCGACACCGACGCGGCCAAGATCGCCGCGCTCACCGACGGGCGGGTCCCGTTCTACGAGCCCGGGCTGCCGGAGATGCTGCGCAAGGCGCTCGACTCCGGCCGGCTGCGGTTCAGCACCGACATCGCCGAGGCGGCCGCCTTCGGCGACGTCCACTTCGTCTGCGTCGGGACGCCGCAGGCCGCCGACTCACCGGCCGCCGATCTGCGGTACGTCGACCAGGTGGTCAGCTCGCTGGCGCCGAACCTGACCCGGCGGTGCCTGGTCGTCGGCAAGTCGACCGTGCCGGTGGGGACCGCGGCGCGGCTCACTTCGATGCTGCAGTCGCTCTCGCCGGCCGCTACGGACGTCGAGCTGGCCTGGAACCCGGAGTTTCTGCGCGAGGGCTTCGCCGTCGAGGACACGCTGCGACCGGACCGCCTGGTCTTCGGCGTCGCGTCGGACTGGGCGCTGGAGCAGCTGCAGGCGTCGTTCGCGCCGCTGCTGGAGGCGGAGGTCCCGGTCGTCGTGACCGACCTGCCGACGGCCGAGCTGGTCAAGGTCGCCGCGAACTCGTTCCTGGCCACGAAGATCTCGTTCATCAACGCGATGGCGGAGGTCTGCGAGCAGACCGGTGCCGACGTACAGCAGCTGGCCGCGTCGCTGGCCTACGACCCGCGGATCGGCGGGCGATTTCTGCGGCCGGGGCTGGGCTTCGGGGGCGGATGCCTGCCGAAGGACATCCGGGCGTTCATCCACCGCGCCGAGGAGCTCGGGGTCGGGCAGGCGGTTTCGTTCCTGCGCGAGGTCGACGCGATCAACGGACGACGGCGGCAGCGGACGGTGGATCTGATCCGGGCACAGGCCGGCGGGTCACTGGCTGGGGTGACAGTGTGTGCGCTCGGGGCGGCGTTCAAGCCGGACTCGGACGACATCCGGGACGCGCCGGCGCTGGATGTCGCCCGGCTGCTGGTCGCCGAGGGGGCTGTGGTGCGGGTGTACGACCCGCAGGCGATGGAGAACGCCCGGAAGGCCTACCCGGATCTCCACTACGCCTCCGGGGTCGCCGAGGCTGCCTCTGGTGCTGACGTGGTCGCGCTGCTGACCGAGTGGGACCAGTTCCGCGACCTCGACCCGTCGTGGCTGGGGTCGCTGGTCGGGCACCGCAAGATCGTCGACGGCCGGCACGCGCTCGACCCGGTCTCGTGGCAGGCGGCCGGCTGGGACTACCGGGCGCTGGGCCGCGCGGCCTGAAACCAGAGGAATTCTGCTGTCCGTATCGGGTTGAATAGGAGTGTGGACGGCGGGCTGACAGTGCGAGCGGGGGTGGTGATCCCCGAGGCGGAGCTGGGATGGCGGTTCTCCCGGTCGAGCGGACCCGGTGGGCAGTCGGTGAACACCGCCGACAGCCGCGTCGAGCTGATCTTCGACCTGGCCGCGACCACCGCCCTCGGGGAGCCGCTCAAGAACCGCGCCCTCGAACGCCTGTCCACCCGCCTGGTCGACGGCGTCCTCACCATCGCCGCCTCGGAGCACCGCTCCCAGTGGCGCAACCGCGAGGCCGCCCGAGCCCGCCTGGCCAGCCTGCTGCGCGAGGCCATCGCCGCCCCGCCGCGCCAGCGCCGCCCCACCCGCCCCTCCAAGGGCGCGGTCCGCCGCCGCCTCGACGACAAGAAGCGCCGCGGCGAGACCAAACGCCTCCGCGGCCGCCCGTCCGACTGACCCCAGCCACTCGCTTCGCGGGCCGATTGCCCTCGCTCCTTCTGTTCTTCCGGCCGCAGCGGCCTCGCCGCCTGCCGCCTCTCCGGCCGCATCGCAAGCCGCCTCAGCCCACTCGCTCGCCACTGACGAACCTCCGGCTGGATACGCTTCGCCCGTGCAGGAAACGGGGAGCGGGGAACGGGAGGAACTGCCCGAGCTGAAGGACGTGAAGGTCCGCGGCCGGTCGGTGAAGACCTGGGTGGTGAGCGCGGCGGTCGTGCTGCTCGCGATCTCGGCCGCGTTCGGCGGCCTCGCGAAGGCCTCCGTCGAGACCCCGGCGGTTGGTCCCGGTACAGCGGTCGACGCCGGCCAGTTCAGCGTCACCGTCCAGCGGGTGGTCGTCGTCAAGGACCTCGAACCGCTCTTCAAGCCCGACGACGGCGGGGCCCTGATCGCCGTCGTGCTCAAGCTCGAGCTGACGGACAAGACCGGCGTCAAGGTCCCCAGCGACCTGATCCGCCTGCTGAACGTCAACGGCGTCAAACCCGAAGACCGCCCGTACGGTACGACGAACCTGCGCGACCAGACCCAGGACCCCGTGCTCACCCCGCAGCACGCCGAGGACGTCGCCTACGTCTGGAAGTTGCCGAAGGCCACCGACCTGCCGACCGAGGTCGAGCTGAGCGTGCAGCACTACGAGTTCCGGGAGTCGGTCCTCGACCACCACGTGAACTGGACCAAGGACACGATCGCCGCCGAGGTGACTTCTCCGGTGAAGGACAACACCCGATGACCCGCCGCAAGCTCGTCGACGGCGTCCTGGTGGTCGTCGTCCTGGTCGCGATCGTCGGCCTGTACCGGGTGACGCCGGACGACACCGACTTCCAGCAGCCGGTCGCGGTCAAGGGTGTCACCGGCCAGGCCGTGCACACCCCGCGCTTCGACGTGACGGTCGAGAAGGTCCGGACCAGCAAGAAGCTCCGCGTCCCGCGCACCACGCCGGACCGCGACACGCTGACCGACTTCGTCGTCATCGACGCCGTCGTGACCGCGAACCGCGAGCCCATCCACCTGCAGAAGATCGGCATCCGCGCCGCCGACGGTACGACGTACGCCGCCGCGAATCGCAGCGGGCTGGAACGGATCGACCTCCTGCACTTCCAGCTCGCCCCCGGCATCCCGGTCCGCGGGCCGATCGTCGTCGAGATGCCCGCCGACCAGTTGCCCGGTGCAACCTTGCTGGTGCTGGAGCAGCAGATCTTCAACGATCTGCAGCCGCAGGCAACGATCGCGCTGAAGATCGACGAGGACCAGCTGCCCGCGCTGCACGAGGACGTCGCGATCCTGAACCCGGCGGTGGAGCGATGACCGCCCGGCGGGCCCGCCCGGGCTGGATCCGGCGGAACACGATCGCGCTCGCCTCGCTGGTGCTCACCGTCCCGCTGCTCGGCTGGTGGTCGGTGCGCAGCGACTACGACTCCTGGTACGACGCCGAGCCGCGCGACGCGGTCGAGGTCGCGGCCGGCGGTACGGCGTACCAGGACGCGACCTGGTTCGCGGCGAGCGTCGAGACCGACCCTTCACCGCGGGCGGGGCGGACCGGCACACCTCTACCGGACGGCACGACGCGGGTCCGGGTCTACTTCCGGCTGCAGGTCGACGACGTCGCCAAGCTGGAGAAGCTCGGTGGTTGCCTGATGCACCTTCGCGCGAACGACGGGCGGACGTGGGACGAGTCGATCCTGGACGACGAGTTCCAGGACCGCCCGAGCGGCTGCACCGGCGGTGACGACGAGAAGCTGCAGAGCTGGCGGGACCCGCAGCTCGCGCCGTACTACCTGAAGCCGGTGGCGGGCAAGCCGTTCGAGACCGTCGCGGTGTTCGTCGTACCGACCTCCGTGGCCGGTGAGGTGAAGCCGACGATCACGTGGGCGACCCGTCTTCCGCAGTACCTGGCATTCCCGAGGTAGCCGCGGTCAAGTCAGTGACGCCCTGGTCCTCGCCTGCGTCGGCGGACGGGTGCAGCGGACGGGTCCGCGGCGTGAGGTAGCCGGCCAGGCCGCCGACCATCCGGTCGTACGCCGCGGCCAGCAGCGCGATCTGCAGCATGATCTTCAGCGCCTCGACGGCGAGCTCGATCGGCTCGTCGATCACCATCCAGAAGGCCAGCGACTGCGGCCCGACGACGTAGTCGCGGAGCAGGATCCAGACCGCGCCGGCGGCGTACGTGACGACGGCCCAGGCCAGGAAGTAGCCGAGCATCGGGCGGATCCCGGACCGCGCGACCAGCCGGAACGCATCCCGGACCGGGCGCCAGCGGTCGCGCCAGTCGGAGACCATCGAGTTCCCGGCCGCTTGGACCAGGCGCGGGGTGCGCTGCCAGCGGTTGCTGATCCGGTCGAACCGCCAGCGCAGCTGCTCGATCCGCTCGGCCTTCGGCACCACCCGTCCGTAGATCACCGCGGTCATCGTGATCCACATCAGCGGCAGCACCGCCGCGCTCCACAGATCACCGATGCCCGCGGCAACGAATCCGGTGACCGCGTCCCAGATCTCGCGGATCCGCTCGACCCCGAGCACATGGTCGAGCACCCAGCCGTACGCGTCGTGACCCCACTGCCACAGCACCCGCTCCTGCAGCCAGCTCTTCGGCGAGGGCAGGTACGCCGACGCCTGGTAGGCGACGACGAAGATCCAGAGCGCCTCGAGATAGGTCGCGAACAGCTTGCGCGCGGGGCCGCTCTCGTCTGCGCCCTTCTTCTTCTTGAACACCAGCCGCAGCAGGTACGCCGCGACGCCGAGCCCGATGAACAGCCAGGTCGACAACGCCTGCAACCCGGTCGGCGCCTGCGCGACCGTTCCACCGGTGAGAGTGGTGACGGCGTCGTCCATCAGGTTGTGCACGGCCAACTGGTACTCGTAGTTCAGCGCCTCGGCCTGCAGGAACTTGTACGCCGCGTAGAACGCCAGAAACGGCAGCAAAGCCGACGCGAGCGCGTCAACGGCCCGAGCTTCCTTCCCCGCCTCGACCCCGTCCGGCGCGAGCACCCCTTCGGACACCGCCCGCCGGTGGTACGGCAACTCGCCCCGCAGCACCAGGAACATCGCGACGTACATCGCCAGCGAAACCACCACCAGCAACGCCAGCACCGCAATCCCCGCCGCCTGCACCCGAGCCCCCGCCTGCACCGCGACCCACAACACCCCGCGATGCACCAGCTCGGCAACCACAAACACAGCCAACAACCGAGGCCAAGCCCGCCCGAACAACCCAGCAGCCCGCCCGACCGTCGTCAGCAGGTTCCCCGTATCCCGTGCCACAACCGCGCAATCTACCGCCCGAACAGGTCCCCACACGCCGAACGACGACCCTCTGGCCGCACGAGTCGTCCAGCGCGATCGTCAGCTCGCCGTTCGGGAGGAGGAACGCCCACACGTCGCCGAGCACTCAGCGCTCAGGCTCTTTCTCTTCCGGCCGTAGCGACCTCAGCCAGCGCCAACCCCACCGGCCGCATCAAAGCCAACCCGCACCACAACCATCGCTAACCCGAGCCACGGTCCCCGTGGCCCCAGGGACAACGACCACTCCAGTCCAAGCTCTGACTACACCTCTTCCGGCCGCCGCGGCCTCAGCCACCGCCAACCTCACCGGCCGCATCAAAGCCAACCCGCACCACAACGGCGTACAGAAAATCAGCCACCCGCGAACGGCGGCAGTGCGTCAACCAGCGCCCCGTCCTCCAGGCTGGCAGTCAGCTCAACCCGCTCCCCGTCGACCAGAAACGTGCAGATGCCCAGCACCCGCGCCAGCTCAGGGCGATCGGCAGAAACCGCACCCACCAACTCCTTCACCGACCCAGCCCGAGCCGTCGCGGTGGACTCGCCGGCGGCAGCGCGCGCAGCGGCGAAATACCTGATCGTCACTTCCGGCATGTGGAAGACGCCTCACTCATCGATGGGACCTGGAGTATTATGTCAGCTTGCTGTTCCACACCAGTGTGTCTCGGGCCCCCGGCAACGACGCCGTCGGGGCCTGACGTGCTTCAGGACCGGATCGCTCACCCGCGCTCCGCCGACCCGCACAAGGAGACAGCGTGAGCACGTTGTTGCTGCTGACGAACGCGCTGCAGGCCTCCACCGAGGTCCTGCCTTCTCTGGCCCTGCTCCCGCACCACATCCGGATCCTGCCGTCCGAGGTCGCCGCGCTCGTCGACGCCCCGGACGCCGACGCCGTCCTGCTGGACGCCCGCCGCGATCTGGTCACTGTCCGTGGTGTCGCCCGCCTGATCCGCACGACCGGCATCGACGTACCGCTGTTCCTGGTCGTCACCGAAGGCGGCCTGACCGCGGTGAACGCCGACTGGGGCGCCGACGACGTCCTGCTCGACACGGCCGGCCCTGCGGAGATCGAGGCCCGGTTACGCCTGGTGATCGGCCGCCTCGCCGCGGCCCGCAACGAGGACCCCGAGACCACGCTGATCCGCAGCGGCGACGTGGTCATCGACGAGGCGTCGTACACGGCGAAGCTGAACGGCCGCGCGCTCGACCTGACGTACAAGGAGTTCGAGCTCTTCAAGTTCCTCGCGCAGCACCCGGGCCGGGTCTTCACCCGCGAGCAACTGCTCCAGGAGGTCTGGGGCTACGACTACTTCGGCGGCACCCGCACGGTCGACGTCCACGTCCGCCGCCTGCGCGCGAAGCTCGGCCCCGAGCACGAGTCCCTGATCGGCACGGTCCGCAACGTCGGCTACCGCTTCGTCATCCCGCCCACCACCAAGGACCGCGAAACCGCCGACTCCCGGGCCTGAGTCCCACCAGTCACATCAGTCACGCCAGTCACAGCACCGGGCTTTTCCAGCCCTGCAACGGAATCCGCCCGAACAGCCCCGCAGAAGATCGGGCTTGCACCACCGCGTAGGCGGGGTGCTACCTTGCGTATTCGGTCTGTTCACGAAAGGTGACCGATGGCGCACGCTCCGACTTCGCACCGCCGCGGTGGTGGTGCTCACGCTTCGCATCGCAGCGATCCGTCCGACGGACCGATCCAGACGACCACCTGGCTCGGCCTGACCTTCGCCCTGGGTCTCGGGCTGCTGCTCAGCAGCCGCGCCCACGTCGGCGTCCACGCGGCCGGCATCACGCTGCTGGTGATGCTGATCCCGCTCACGGTGGCCGTCTTCGGCACCGGCGTCCGCCGCGGCATCGGCTCCGGCCGCGCCGCCATCGCGACCGGCGTCGCGCTGACCTTCGTGATCCTCAAGTTCGTGCTCTGAGACTCAGCCCCAAACACACCCGCCCGGGCCACCTCCGCTGGAAGGCAACCCGGGCGAGCGTCGTACCGCTGGCTACTACGAGATGCTGATCCGGTCCGTCGGACCCGGGGTGTACGGGTCGTGCGCGGCCAGGTACGCCGCGAACGCGTCGATGTCGAGCCCGCCGAAGAACTTGTTCGTCGCCGTGGTGAAGGCCGGGAAGCCGTCGCCCCCGTCGGACAGGAAGTTGTTCGTCACGATCCGGTACGACGTACCGTCGACGATCGGCTGCCCGGCGATCTTGACCGACGCCGCGTCCACCTTCGCGCCCGGCGTACCGGCCGGGTTGTAGGTGTAGGTGATCCCGGCGATCTGCAGCACCTTGTTCGCGGCCTGGTTCGCGCCGGAGAACTGCTGCTCCAGCAGCGCCTTGATCTGCGTCCCGGTCATGTCCATCGAGACCAGGTAGTTGTTGAACGGCTGCACCGTGAACGCCTGCCCGAACGACACCGCACCGCCGGTCGAGGCCAGGTCGGCGCGGATCCCGCCCGGGTTCATGAACGCGACCACCGGCGTCTTGCCGCCGGTGACCGTCGACGGGTCGGCCAGCTGCGCGTCGGCGATCAGGTTGCCCAGCGGGGACTCGCCGGAGTCGTCCGCCGTCCGCAGTACCGACGGCGTCGTGATGTGCCCGATCACCTTGGACTCGATCGGCGCGACCAGGCCCTGGTACTTGGTGATCAGCTTGGTCAGGTCACGGTTCTTCGGCACGTCCTGGGTGACGATCAGGTTGTTGGCCAGCGTGTTCAGCCGGTCGACGTCGTGCGTCGCGTTGTCGATGCTGAGCCGGACCTGGGTGACGACCTTGCCGAACGACGACGCGCTGGTGACGAGCCGCGGCTTGCCGGCCGGGTCGTTGATCGAGCAGTTGTACGCCGTGTGGGTGTGACCGGAGATCACCGCGTCGATCGCCGGGTCGAGGTTCTTGGCGATGTCGGTGACCGGGCCGGAGATCCCCGGGCAGCTGTTGAACGCGCGCGGGTCGCTCGGGAACCCGCCCTCGTGCAGCAGCACCACGATCGACTCGATGCCCTGCTTGCGCAGCTTCGGGACCAACGCGTTCGCGGTCTCGACCTCGTCGGTGAAGGTCAGCCCCTCGACACCGGACTTGGTGACGATGTTCGGCGTCGCCTCCAGCGTCATCCCGATGAACGCGATCTTCTGGCCGCTGCGGAACTTCTTCACCGTGTACGGCGCGAGCAGGGTCTGCCGGGTGTTCTCGAAGAACACGTTGGCCGACAGGTAGTCGAAGTCGGCGCCCTTGAACTTGGCCTTCTTGTCCGGGCAGGAGTTCTGGTTGTTCTGCCCGTCGCCGTCGTTCAGGCAGCCGCCGGTCTGCATCCGGAGCAGCTCGTGCCAGCCCTCGTCGAACTCGTGGTTGCCGACCGAGGCGGCGTCCAGGCCCATCTCGTTCATCGCCTCGATGGTCGGCTCGTCGTGGAAAGCGGCCGACAGCAGCGGGGAGGCGCCGATCAGGTCACCCGCGGCGACCGTCACGCTCTCCTGGCCCTGCGCCTTCGCGGCGGCGCGCAGGTTCTCCAGGTGGGTGGCGAGGTACTCCGCGCCGCCGGCGGGCGTGCCGTTCACGTTGCCGCTGGAGCTGGTCGCCGGGTTGGGCGCCAGGTTTCCGTGGAAGTCGTTCAGCGCCAGCAGGTTGATCTGCGTGTGCGTCGGCTTCGGTTTCGCGGGTGCTGCCTGGGTCACGGTTCCCCCCGTGGCCAAGCCGAGTGCCACCGCGGCTCCGGCGGCCAGCAGGGCAACCGCCCGCGGACCCCTGAACCACGTCCTGTCTCGTCCTGTGAAGGCCATGTCTACTCCGTCATAGTTTTCGATGCGGTGCCGCGAAGTTACCCGACGTACGGCGGCCCGGAACAGGACCTGAGCATGAACTCACTCGGACCTTTTACGGTATTCAGGTGACCCTCGAAGCAGTTCCCTCACCGTTGCCCTCGGCCACCGCCGCCGCCGTCACCGAACTCGCTCGCCTGGCCGCGCAGAGCGACGACGTCAACCCGCTGTCCGAGCAGACCCTGCTGCACCTGAACGGCGAGCACCACGGCGACCTGCACGTGCTCGCGTACGCCGGTGAGCCCGCGACCCTCGACGTCACCGGCCTCCACTCCACCCCCGGCGACCTGGTCGGCTACGCCTCCCTCGGCCCCGACGGCTCCGCCGAGCTCGTCGTCGCCCCCGAGGCCCGCCGCCAAGGCACCGGCACGACGCTCCTCCGCACCCTCCTCGACCACGCCCCCACCACCCTCCGCCTCTGGGCCCACGGCCGCCTCCCCGGCGCCGACGAACTCGCCGCGCACTTCTCCCTGGAGGTCGCCCGCGAGCTCTACTTCCTCAGCCGCGCGAGCGCGCCCCTCCCCGAGATCACCTGGCCGTCGAACATCGAGGTCCGCACCTTCGTCCCCGGCCAGGACGACACCGCCTGGCTCAAGGTCAACGCCGAAGCCTTCGCCACCCACCCCGAACAGGGCTCCTGGACCCAGGCCGACCTGACGGACCGCCTCAACCAGCCCTGGTTCGACCCCGAAGGCTTCTTCCTGGCCGTCGACCGCGACACCAACGAACTCGCCGGCTTCCACTGGACCAAGGTCGAGGACAACGAGGGCGAGGTCTACGTAGTAGGCGTCTCCCCCACCCACCAAGGCACCGGCCTAGGCAAGGCCCTCACCCTCCAGGGCCTCCACCACCTCCAGGAAACCCGCGCCCTGGACACCATCACCCTCTACGTAGACGGCACCAACACCCCCGCCCGCCGCCTCTACGAATCCCTCGGCTTCACCACCGCCGCCCTGCACGTCCAGTACGCCCCCACCACCGTGTGAACGGTGTCACACCGAAATCATCTGCTCACACCGCGTCATAAACGCGCTTCTCGTCCGTCCCACCACCAACCAGGAGCCGTCCGAGCCTCTCACCCCCCAGCCGGGCGGCTCCTGGCCCCCAACTGGTTATCCACAGCTTGCAGCTTTCGCCACGCCACGCCCTCTCACCGACAGTTACGATCAACGAGTCGACTACGGAGGGCTGGAATCTTGTGACCAGGAGTCAGCGACTGTCCACCACAACTGTGGCGTGCCTGCTAGCTGCGGTGACGCTGAGTGCCTGCGGCTCCTCGAGTCCCCCCGCCGGTCGCCCAGACATCAGACCTGAGTCAGCAAGCTCGACGCCGACCGCTGGACAGACCTCAGTAGCGGTCACCACGGCGCCGTCGGGCCCGAGCACTGCACCCGAAAGGCCCGCGGCGGCGTTCGGGCTGTCTCTGGCGGCAGGCGAGGCGTTTATCCGGCACTACATCGAGCTGCTCAACTACGGCGCGCGAACCGGTGACGTTTCCGCGATCCAAACCGCGAGTGATCCCGGCTGTCTCGGCTGTGCCGCGTACATCAAATCGGTCACGAAGATCAACGCGGCGAACGGAGGACTGAAAGGGGACTTCGCTGAGCGTTTGATCGAGGTCAGCGAGTTGACCCGCGCCGACGACGGTCAACTGGCCGCAACGACGCAACTGAAGGTCGGCGCGTACACCGCACAAGAGTCCTCAACCGCCAAGCCGGTTTCGATCGCAGCCGCGGAGTACGTGCAGGAGATGGCGTTGGCTCCCAGCGGCGGAAGCTGGACCGTTTTCGAAATGGAGCTGACCAAACGATGATGATGCGAGCGGCAGCAGCGACGGTCACGGCGTTGTCGATGGCTCTCGTCATGTCCCAGTCCCCGGTCGCACTGGCGTCCGAATCCAGGCCGCACCAGACGGAGAGCATTCGCGATCCGGAACCTCCGGTCATCACCGGTGGAATCGGGAAGGAGGATGCTTACGTCCGAGGACAGACGAAAGCGCACACCCGACTTCACGATCCGGGTTCGACGAAATGGCGCCGGGGATCGGGAAAGCCAGGCACTGGGCGACGCGAGCCGAGCGAGGTGCACCTGGGGAGATTCGGTCCCGTGGATGCCGAGACCCAGAGGCTGATCGACAGACGGCTCAACGAAGGTATCTGCGGCCCCCGTCGCCCTGATGGCACGGTCGAAGGTCCTGCCCGCTGCGACGACTGGGTACCGAAGAACCGGCCAACGGTCGAAGATGCCGTCGATCAGGTCCGTACGCAGATCCGAACTCAGCAGGTCAGCGTTCGTTTTCCCCAACTCAAGGTGAAGGTCCAGCCCGCCGGACGAACCTTGGTCAACCTGGACACGATCGTCTACACCGATGCCAACACGCTGTCGTCCAGCAACGTTTCGGTGCTGGGCTACCCGGTCGTCATCGAGGGAACTCCCGTGAGCTACACGTGGAACTTCGGAGACGGCAGCGCGCCGGTAACGACCCGGACGCCGGGAAAGCCGTACCCGGCGAAAGAAGTCACCCACAAATACATGAAGCGCGGTTCTGTCAGCTTGACCGTGACGACGAACTATCGGGCGCGGTTCAGTGTCGGCGGAGCAGGTTGGCAGCCGATCGATGGAACGGTTGCTGTCACCGGACCAGCGACCTCTCTGCAGGTTCGCGAAGCCGTACCCGTGTTGGTGGAGCCTACGGGTTGAGGACCGACCTCACATGCGCGTGGATTCGTAGCTGGGCCGCCCGCGTAGCCCCGCCCAATGTGAGCATGTTGGCGAAGCCGTGGATGAGGGTTGGTTCCTGGTGGAGGACGGTGGGGACGCCTGCGGTCTGGAGGGCTTCGGCGTACTCGTTGCCTTCGTCTCGGAGGGGGTCGAAGCCGGCGGTGACCACGTAGGCGGGGGCCAAGCTCTTCAGCGAGCCGAAGAGTGGGGAGACCAGCGGGTCGGGGCGGAGCGTTGGGTCGGGGGTGTAGTGCTCTCGGTACCAGAGGATTTCTTCTTCGGTGAGGAAGAAGCCTTCGGAGAAGAGGTCTCGGGAGGGGCGGCGGCCGACCAGGTCTACGGCGGGGTAGATGAGGAGCTGGAGGGCGGGTGCAGGGATGTCCCGTACGACGCACTGCTGGGCGACGACGGCGGCGATGTTGCCGCCGGCTGAGTCGCCGCCTACCGCCACCAACGAGGCATCGGCGCCCAGGTCCGCGGCGTGTTCGACGGCCCAGCTGAAGGCGGCGATGGCGTCCTCGGCGGCGACCGGGGCGGGGGCTTCAGGGGCGAGGCGGTAGTCGACCGACAGCACTCGTACGCCGGTCTCAGCAGCGACATCCCGGCAGTAGGCGTCGTGGGTGTCGAGGTCGCCGACGACCCAGCCGCCGCCGTGGAAGAAGACGAGCAGGCCGCGGCCCGGCGTACGGGGGACGTAGAGGCGGGCGCCGAGCTGGCCGTCTGCGCCTCGGACGGTGAGTTCGGTCACGCGCTGGACCTCGCGGAGCGGGCCGGCGACCAGGGCGGTGCCGCGGAGCAGGCCGGCGCGGGCGGCGGCGACCGACTTGGGGACGCCACCGCTGCCGGGGAGCATCGCTTCGAGTTTGAGCAGCAGCTGCACGTCCGGGTCGAGCACGTTGCCGTCGATCACGACCGGGGCGCCCGCGAGGCGGTGCCGGACTGCGGGTGGCAGGGCGTAGACCGGGGTCAGGGCATGGCTCTGGACCGCTTTCTGGACCGCGGTCAGCCCGGTCCGCAGCAGCGCGTCCACTCGTGGGTTCACAAAGCGTGACGCTAGCAACAATCAGCGAGATCGCGCAGACACGACCCTGACATGCCCTGCGCCACCTGACGTTCACCAAAGGATGGGATGCTGGTCAACGTGGCAGGAGACTTGTTGGCGTCGCACAACCGGGAGTACGACGTCGAGCCCCCGTACGACATCGCGGAGGCCGGCGATCTTCCCGAGGACCGGTTCTCGGACCGGGAGCTGAGCTGGCTCGCGTTCAACCAGCGGGTGCTGGAGCTCGCCGAGAACGACCGGGTCCCGCTGCTGGAGCGCGCGAAGTTCCTGGCGATCTTCGCGAGCAACCTCGACGAGTTCTACATGGTCCGGGTCGCCGGTCTGAAGCGCCGCATCGCCGCTGGCGTCGCCGTACGGGCGGCCAGCGGCCTGATGCCGCGTGAGGTGCTCGACCGGAGCCTGACCCGCAGCCGGGAGCTGATGGACCGTCAGGCCGAGACTTGGCGCAAGAGCGTGCTGCCGGCGCTGGTCGAGGAGGGCATCGACATCCTCCGCTGGGACGAGCTGGAGCACGCCGAGCGCGAGGCGATGACGACGTTCTTCAAGGACCGCGTCTTCCCGGTCCTGACCCCGCTCGCGGTCGACCCGTCGCACCCGTTCCCCTACATTTCCGGCCTGAGCCTCAACCTGGCCGTCGTGGTTCGCAACCCCGACTCCGGCGGCGAGCACTTCGCCCGGGTGAAGGTGCCGCCGCTGCTGCCCCGGTTCGTGCAGGTCGCCGAGGGCCGGTTCGTCCCGCTCGAGGACGTGATCGCGACCCATCTCGGCCAGCTGTTCCCGGGCATGGAGGTCACTCAGGTCCACACCTTCCGGGTGACCCGCAACGAGGATCTCGAGGTCGAGGAGGACGACGCGGAGAACCTGCTCGCCGCGCTCGAGAAGGAGCTGCTACGGCGCCGGTTCGGCCCGCCGGTCCGGCTCGAGGTCGAGGAGTCGATCGACCCGAAGGTCCGCGCGCTGCTGGTCAGCGAGCTGGGCGTCACCGAGGCCGAGGTGTTCGAGGTCCCAGGCCCGCTCGACCTGCGCGGCCTGTTCGACATCGCCTCGCTGGACCGCGCCGAGCTGAAGTACCCGGGCTTCGTCCCGTCGACGCACCCGCAGCTGGCCGAGGTCGAGACCTCGAACCCGGCGGACATGTTCCACGCGCTGAAGCAGCGCGACGTGCTCGTCCACCACCCGTACGACAGCTTCTCGACGAGCGTGCAGCGCTTCATCGAGCAGGCCGCCGCCGATCCGCACGTGCTGGCGATCAAGCAGACCCTGTACCGGACCAGCGGTGACTCCCCGATCGTCGACGCGCTGATCGACGCCGCCGAGGCGGGCAAGCAGGTGCTGGTCCTGGTCGAGATCCAGGCCCGGTTCGACGAGCAGGCCAACATCAAGTGGGCCCGGCAGCTCGAGCACGCCGGCTGCCACGTCGTGTACGGCGTGATCGGCCTGAAGACGCACTGCAAGCTGTCGATGGTGGTCCGCGACGAGCCGGACGGCCTGCGCCGCTACGCCCACATCGGCACCGGCAACTACCACCCGAAGACAGCCCGGATGTACGAGGACCTCGGCCTGCTGACCAGCGACAAGGTCGTCACCGAGGACATCGCGCACCTGTTCAACCACCTGTCCGGCTTCGCCCGCAGTACCGGCTCCCGGCGGTTGCTGGTCGCTCCCCAGTCCGTACGCCGTGGCCTGCTCGACCGGATCGAGCGCGAGGTCCAGCACCACCTGGCCGGCCGCCCGGCGCGGGTCCGGATCAAGGTGAACAGCCTGGTCGACGAGGCCCTGTGCGACGCGCTCTACCGAGCGTCGCAGGCCGGCGTCCCGGTGGACCTGTGGATCCGCGGGATCTGCACGCTGCGGCCCGGCGTACCGGGGCTGTCGGACAACATCCGGGTGCGCAGCATCCTCGGCCGGTTCCTGGAGCACAGCCGGGTGTTCTGGTTCGAGAACGGCGGCGAGCCCGAGGTGTGGATCGGCTCGGCCGACCTCATGCACCGCAACCTGGACCGCCGCGTCGAGGTGCTGGTCCAGCTGAAGCAGCCGGACCAGATCACCGAGCTGACCGACCTGTTCGACCTGGGCTTCGACGAGCGGACCGGGTCGTGGTGGCTGCAGCCCGACGACACCTGGCAGGCCCGGCTCAGCGGCCCGGACGGCGAGCCGCTGCGCGACCTGCAGGAGCGGCTGATCTCGACTCGCGGCCGCCGCCGCCAGACCGACCCCACCCAAGCCTGACCGAGGAGACCATGAACAACCCGGCGACCGTGATCGCCGCGGGTGGTGTGGTGTGGCGGGAGGACCGTGGCACGCGCCGGGTCCTGCTGGTGCACCGCCCCCGGTACGACGACTGGTCGCTGCCGAAGGGCAAGCTGACCGCGCACGAGCACGTGCTGTCCGCGGCGCGCCGCGAGATCGAGGAGGAGACCGGCCTGCGGGTCGTGCTCGGCCCGTCGCTCGGCGTTCAGCGGTACGACGTCCGCAAGAACGGCGGCACCGTGCCGAAGCTGGTGCACTACTGGTCGGCCGAGACCTACGACGACTCCGCGTTCGTCCCGAACGACGAGGTGGACCGGGTCGAGTGGCTCCCGGTCGAGGACGCCGCGCGCCGGCTCAGCTACCCGCGCGACGTGGACATCCTGCGCAAGCTCGAGTACGCCGTACCGGTGGTCGCGTCGCTGGTCGTGCTCCGGCACGCGGAGGCGGTCAAGCGCAAGGACTGGGACGCCGACGACACCGACCGCCCGCTGACCGCGCGCGGGCACGACACCGCCGAGCGGCTGGTCGACGTACTGGCCGCGCTCGGGGTGGACCGGGTCCGCAGCAGCGACGCCGAGCGCTGCGCGACCACGGTCACGCCGTACGCCGCCTCGATCGGCCGCAAGATCCACCTGCACCCGGAGATCTCCGAGCGCGGCTTCGAGGCCGACCCGAGCGCCATGGACGGGCTGGCCGGCAGCGCCTGGAAGCACGGTCACGTCACCGTCATCTGCTCGCACCGCCCGGTGCTGCCGGCGCTGGCCCGCGAGCTCGGGCTCCCGGTCGGCAAGTTCTCCCCCGGCGCGTTCGTCGTCGCGCACCTGCTGGCCGACGGCCGGGTCGCCCACGAGCGGTTCAGCGCGCCGTAGCGACCGTGACTCCACGCGACCTCGCCAATGCAAAGAGATCGTCACAGTCGGGGTCGCCGACGGGTGCGCCGGGGCCTGCCGGGTATGTTCCTACCGAGGAAACCGGCGCCCTACCGGGAGCCGGCGGCATGGAGAGGCCGGGACCGCACCATGACATCGATGCGCGAACTGACCCTGATCGGGATCCGGATGGAGTCGCCCAACCGGGCACCCGTGATGATGCTGCGCGAGACCGAGGGCTACCGCTACCTGCCGATCTCGATCGGTTCGGTGGAGGCGACCGCGATCGCCTACGAGGAGCAGGGCCTGCGCCCGTCCCGGCCGCTGACCCACGACCTGATGCGGGACCTGATCGAGGCCTTCGGCGTGCACATCGAGGCGGTCGAGATCGTCGAGCTGCGCGACGCGGTCTTCTACGCCGAGCTCGTGCTCGCCAACGGCGCCCGTGTGTCGGCCCGCCCGAGCGACTCGGTCGCCCTCGCGGTCCGGCTCGGTACGCCGATCCGCTGCACCGAGCAGGTCCTGCGCGAGGCCGGCGTGGCCACGCCGGAGGAGGAGCAGGCCGAGCTGGAACGCTTCCGCCAGTTCCTCGACGGGGTGGCGCCCGAGGACTTCTCCAGCTGAGCGTGCGCTAGCCTCTGCGTGCGCCGGCGGCAGGGGTGACCTCCGGGCATCGACCTGGGGACCTCAGATGCGTATCCGCCGTACCGTCATCGCGGCCGGCCTGGCCGTCGCCGCCGTCGCTGCCTTCACCACCTCCGCTTCCGCGGCCGGGCCCGCCGCACCAAGTGGTGTGAAGATCGCCTGGGCCGACGCAAGCCAGGAGCACATCCGGATCACCTGGACGGATGCGGGCGAGGCCAACAAGCTGCAGTTCAAGAGTGCGATTCTCGGCACCGACGACGTCGCCACGGTCGCGGCCGGCGCACCGAACGAGCTGCTCGTTCCCACCGACAGCCTGTACGGCGGCTCGCGGGCGACCTTCACCGTCGCCTCGGTCGACAGCGCCGGCACGGCGGGTCCCGCAGCGAGCTCCGTCGAGTTCGACACGTCGACGACCGAGGCCGTGCCGATCACCTACGCGGCCCCGCGCCCGGACGGCTCGCTCCTGATCTCCTGGCACGACGCGACGCCGCAGTACGACTACAACCCCGGCGACCCGTTCGACGGTCCGGGTCCGGTGCACTACTCGACGCTGGACCCGAACGGCGGCACCGCCATCCCGGTGCCCGGCAACCTGCGGTTCTCCGTCATCAAGTCCCGCCCGCGCCCGTACTACGTCGACGTGATCGCGGAGAACGTCTGGGGCCGCTCGGACACTGGGCGCACGTTCACCTTCGACCAGACGGTCATCAAGGGCGGCGCGATCCCCAACTCGGCGGCGTACGGGAAGATGCTGACCGTCAGCGGCACGACCGGCAACGGGCAGCAGCACATCGCGCTCCAGGCCCGGGACTCCGCGAGCAGGCCGTGGGTGACGCTCACCAGCACCTACTCCGGGTTCGACGGCGTCTTCCGCCTGCAGGCACCTTCCCCGGGCGCCCGGCAGTACCGGCTCTACGCGCCGGCCTGGAAGCGGCAGGACAGAGTCGCCCTCGAGTACGCGACCGGCGTGACCACCTCGCTGACCAGGCACTCGATCGGCACCGCCAAGTTCAGCGCGAACGTCGTCGGCCTCGGCCAGAGCGTCACGGCCAGCCTCTCCATCGCCCCCGCGACCGGGGTCCGCACGACGCTGCAGCGCTGGAACGGCAAGGCGTGGGTCGGGGTGAAGGACATCATCCTCTCCCAGGGCCGCGGGTCCTACACCTTCAAGACCGCGGCCCGCGGCACCACGGCGTACCGGTTCTTCGTTCCGAGTACGACGTACGGCGGCCGCGCGATCACCTGGACGACATCGGCGTCGCTTCCGCTGGTCGTGCGCTGATACCGGACCGTGACCAATGGGTGCTTGAAATCACTCAGCGTCACGGTCCTTAACTCAGTTCACCTGATGGCCTCCTGACGGCACGCCAGTCGTCGCGATTGCTACCGAAACCGTTCACCGCTCGTTCATCCGCGACGGACCGTGCGGTCATCTGCTCTCCCTACCGTCTGTGGCAGTTCACAAAGTCTGAATTCCCGCAGAAGGGCAACACTCTCGTGTCCGTCAATCGCCTGCTCCGCGTCGGCACCGTCGCCGTGGCTTCTCTCGGCGTGCTCGCACTGAGCGCTTGTGGCAGTGACCCCGAGCCGTCCGGCTCCTCGACCCCGTCGGGCGACAGCTCGGCCTCCACCGGTGGCGCCGACTGCCCCGAGGGCACCCTGAACGCCGAGGGATCCTCGGCGCAGAAGAACGCCATCGAAGAAGTCATCGCCAAGTACAACGAGAAGTGCGGCGACGTCACGGTGAACTACAACCCGACCGGTTCCGGTGCGGGCATCAAGCAGTTCAACGCCAGCCAGGTCGACTTCGCCGGTTCCGACTCGGCGCTGAAGACCGAGGGTGCCGACGGTGGCGAGTCCGAGGCCGCCGCTGCCGCCAAGCGCTGCCAGGGCAGCCCGGCGCTGAACCTGCCGATGGTCATCGGCCCGGTCGCCATCTCGTACAACGTCGACGGCGTCAGCAAGCTGATCGTCGACGGCCCGACCGCCGCCGGCATCTTCCAGGGCACCATCAAGACCTGGAACGCCCCGGAGATCGCCAAGCTGAACCCCGGTGTCACCCTCCCGTCGGCTCCGATCGCGGTGTTCTTCCGCTCCGACGAGTCCGGCACCACGGAGAACTTCACCAAGTACCTCGAGGCGGCCGGTGGCGGCGCCTGGAAGGGCAAGCCGGCCAAGAAGTGGACCGGCACCGGCGCCGGCAAGGAGAAGTCGGCCGGTGTCGCCGAGGGCGTCAAGAGCACCAAGAACTCGATCACCTACGTCGAGTGGAGCTACGCGGTCGACAACAAGCTCGGCATCGCGCAGGTCGACTCGGGCGCCGGCCCGGTCGAGCTGACCGCCGACTCGGCCTCGAAGGCGCTGGCCGCGGCCAAGCCGGCCGGTACCGGTGCGGACCTGTCGCTGAAGCTGGACTACGCGACCAAGGCGCCGGGGGTCTACCCGATCATCCTCGCGACCTACGAGATCGCCTGCAGCAAGGGCCTGCCGGCCGAGAAGACCGCGCTGGTGAAGAGCTTCCTGAGCTACTTCGCGAGCGCCGACGGCCAGGGCGCGCTGACCGAGCTCAACTACGCGCCGCTCCCGGAGGAGCTGCGGACCAAGGTCGACGCCGCCATCCAGGGCATCAGCTGACCTGCGACACCCGCGGTACGGCGTGATGCGAGCCCCGGCTTCCCTCCCACTGGGCAGCCGGGGCTCGCCTCGTGACCGAGCACTCCTTCCACCCAGGCGCTTGGAGCAGCACCTATGAGCAGTACAGACGGCACGGCCCCGCCCGCGGCTCCGTCCGACGACAAGAAGCTGGAGCTCGGCCCGGTCGGCCACCTCGGCGACCGGCTGTTCGCCGGTCTGGCCCGCGGGTCCGGCGGACTGGTGGTCCTGATCGTCGCCTTCGTCGGCATCTTCCTGCTGGCGCTGGCGATCCCGGCCCTCACCAAGAACGACAGCAACTTCCTCTTCTCCCGGATCTGGGAGCCCGGCGCGATCCCGCCGCAGTTCGGCATCGCGGCGCTGTTCTACACCACCGTGGTCAGCTCGATCATCGCGATGGCGATCGCGGTCCCGATCGCGGTCGGGGTGGCGCTGTTCACCACGTACTACGCCCCGAAGCGGCTGGCCGCGCCGGTCTCGCACGCGATCGACCTGCTGGCCGCCGTACCGTCGATCATCTACGGCCTGTGGGGCATCATGTTCTTCGCCCCGATCCTGCGCCCGGTGATCGACGGCCTCAGCTCGGCGCTGGGCTGGATCCCGCTGTTCGAGAAGCCCGCCACCGACAACGTCGGGGTCGTCTTCACCGCGTCGGTGGTGCTGGCGATCATGATCCTGCCGGTGGTCACCGCGATCAGCCGGGAGATCTTCGCGCAGACCCCGATCGCGCACCGTGAGGGCGCGCTGGCGCTGGGGTCGACGCGCTGGGAGATGATCCGGATGGCGGTGCTGCCGTACGGCCGCTCCGGTGTGGTCAGCGCGTCGATGCTCGGCCTGGGCCGCGCGCTCGGTGAGACCGTCGCGGTGCTGATCATCCTCTCGGTGCCGAACGGCAACGACCCGTGGAACTCCTCGATCTTCGCCGGCGGCGAGACGTTCGCCTCGAAGATCGCCAACAACGCCGCCGAGTTCGACTCGCCGGAGAAGACCGGCGCGTACATCGCGGCCGGTCTGGTGCTGTTCGTGGTGACCTTCCTGGTCAACTCGGCGGCCCGGCTCATCGTGGCCCGCAGCGCCCCCGGCGGCAAGCGGACCCGCAAGGTCAAGCGCGTCGGCGACAAGCCGCAGAGTGAAGGAGCATCGCTGTGACCACTCTCGCGGCGAACCGTCCGGCCTACGACGGCAAGACGCTGGACCTGACCGGCAAGTCCGGGGCGCGGGCCTTCCGCAACACCCTGGCCACGGTCCTGATCGTGCTGTGCTTCCTGATCGCGCTGGTCCCGCTGCTGTGGATCCTGTGGACCGTGATCAGCAAGGGCTACCACCTGCTCTTCGACGCCGGCTGGTGGTCGGAGTCGCAGCGCGGCATCACCGTACGCCGTGAAGGCGGCGGCGCGTACCACGCGATCATGGGCACGCTGATCATGTCCCTGATCACCGCGGTGATCGCGGTCCCGATCGCCGTCCTCGGCGCGGTCTACCTGGTCGAGTACGGCAAGGGCACCAAGGCCGCCCGCGCGGTCAGCTTCATGATCGACATCCTGACCGGTGTCCCGTCGATCGTCGCGGCGCTGTTCGTCTACGCGGTCTGGATCACCGTCTTCGGGTTCAACCGGGTTGGTTTCGCGGTGTCGCTGTCGCTGGTGCTGCTGATGCTGCCGGTGGTGCTGCGCAGCACCGAGGAGATGCTCAAGCTGGTCCCCGACGAGCTCCGCGAGGCGTCGTACGCGCTCGGGGTGCCGAAGTGGAAGACGATCCTGAAGGTGGTCGTGCCGACCGCGTTCGGCGGCATCGTCACCGGCGTGATGCTCGGCCTGGCCCGGGTGATGGGTGAGACCGCGCCGCTGCTGATCCTGGTCGGCTACTCCAAGAACATCAACCTGAACCCGTTCGAGGGCTTCATGGGCGCGCTGCCGACGATGATCAACCAGGACCGCACCGAGCTGGCGCTGCAGCCGGCCGCGGACCGGGTCTGGGCGGCCGCGCTGACCCTGATCCTGCTCGTCCTGCTGCTCAACGCGCTGGCCCGCCTGGTCGCCCGCTTCAGCACGATCAAGTCCAAATAGTCGAGAGGTACTGAACCGATATGGCAAAGCGCATCGAGGTCAGCGGCCTCAACGTCTACTACGGCGACTTCAAGGCCGTCGAGGACGTGTCGATGACGATCGAGCCCCGCTCGGTCACGGCGTTCATCGGCCCGTCCGGCTGCGGCAAGTCCACCTACCTGCGGACCCTGAACCGGATGCACGAGGTGATCCCGGGGGCCCGCGTCGAGGGCAAGGTACTGCTGGACCAGCAGGATCTGTACGCCAACGGCGTCGACCCGGTCGCGGTCCGCCGCGTCGTGGGCATGGTGTTCCAGCGGCCGAACCCGTTCCCGACGATGTCGATCTTCGACAACGTCGCGTCCGGGCTGAAGCTGAACGGCGTCAAGGACAAGAAGAAGCTCACCGAGGTGGTCGAGCAGTCCCTGCAGGGTGCCAACCTGTGGAACGAGGTCAAGGACCGCCTCGACAAGCCGGGCGCCGGCCTGTCCGGTGGTCAGCAGCAGCGGCTGTGCATCGCCCGGGCGATCGCGGTCGAGCCCGAGGTGATCCTGATGGACGAGCCGTGCTCGGCGCTGGACCCGATCTCCACGCTGGCGATCGAGGACCTGATCGAGAAGCTCAAGGACCGCTTCACCGTGGTGATCGTCACGCACAACATGCAGCAGGCGGCCCGGGTCTCCGACCAGACCGCGTTCTTCAACCTGGCCGCGACCGGCAAGCCCGGCCGGCTGATCGAGATGGGCCCGACCAAGCAGATCTTCTCGAACCCGACCGAGAAGGCGACCGAGGACTACATCACCGGACGCTTCGGCTGAGCCGTCCTTTTAGGCGCCGCGGGCAAGCAGTTTCGCCCGCGGCGCTTTTCCTTGCCTGGAAGGGATCTAGACCAGATTCCGCAGGACGCCGTACGCCGCCATCGCGCCGAGGAACACCATCGGCGCGACCTGCGCGAACCGCGCGCCCGGCCGGGGCCGCGGCAGACGGAACCGGGCGAACCGCTCCAGCGTCCATGCCAGCAGCAGGTAACCGACCACCAGCGCGACCACCGGGAGCACCACGAACATGGGCGGGTTGTACGGCCAGGCACGCGCCACGTCGCCCTCGAGCAGGGCGGCGGCCATCCGCGTCGTCCCGCAGAACGGGCAGTCCAGCCCGGTGACGGCGTGGAACGGGCACGGCAACCCGATCCGCCCACCCGACAGGCCGTTGACCGCGGCAAGCACCGCGCCACCGGCCAGCACCGCCGCCAGCCCCCGCACCCGGCGGTCCAGCGGCTCAGGCATGGCCATCTGCGCCTCGATGCCTCTAGGGTGTGCCGGTTGCATGGCTCCACGGTAGACCGTCATCCGGACTCTCCGGTGCGGTGCGTGGCCGGTGAGCCCCAGACTCGCTAGCCTGCATTGACTCCTCAACGAAGATCAGAAGGGATCGTCGTGAGCACTCCGACGCCACCACCGGGTTTCGACCCCCAGGACCCGAACCAGGGCAACGGGGATCAGACGCCGGACCAGCCGGGCCAGTACGGTCAGCAGCCGGGCCAGTACGGCCAGCAGCCCCAGGACCAGCCGGGCGGTTACCCGGGTCAGCCGGGCCAGTACGGCCAGCAGCCTGGGTACGGGCAGCAGCCGGGACAGCCGGACTACGGTCAGCAGCAGCCGGGTCAGTACGGGCAGCAGCCGGGCTACGGCCAGCAGCAGCCGGGCGCGTACCCGGGTCAGCCGGGCGGCCAGTACGGGCAGCCGCAGGGCCAGCCGGGTCAGCCGGGTGGGTCCTCCTACCCGTCCTACCCGCAGGCCGGTGCGACGCCGTACGGGTCCTCGCAGCCCTACGGCGGCTACGGCTACGGCAACCCCGGCGGTGAACTGGCCACCTGGCCGGTGCGTGTCGGCGCCTCGCTGATCGACGGCATCATCGTCGCCATCCCGTCCTGGATCGGCAACCTGATCTCCGGCGCCGGCGACGGCAACGCGGGCGCGACCATCATCGGTCTGCTGCTCAGCCTGGTCGGCCTCGGCCTGTGGATCTACAACCGTCTGGTCCTGCAGGGCCAGACCGGTCAGAGCTGGGGCAAGAAGGCCCTGGGCCTCAAGCTGGTCTCGGCCGACACCGGCCAGACGGTCGGCGTGGGCAAGGCGTTCCTGCGCGAGATCACCCACATCCTGGACGCCCTGCCGTGCTACCTGGGCTACCTGTGGCCGCTGTGGGACGACAAGAAGCAGACCTTCGCGGACAAGATCAACACCACGTACGTCGTCAAGCTCTGACGCCGGACCCGTCTGCGTACCGGACGCCGTGGCCCTCACCGGCCACGGCGTTCTGCTTGTCCAGAAAGGACTGTTGTGAGCACCCCTCCGTTCGACCCCAACCGCCCGCAGGACCAGCCGCCGCAGTACCCGGTCGTCCCCGGGCAGCAGCCGCAGCAGCCCGGCCAGTACGGCGGCCCGCCGTCGCCGTACCCGGGTCAGCCCGGCTACCCGAACCAGCAGCCCGGCTTCCCGAACCAGCAGCCGGGCTACCCCAATCAGCCGGGGAACTACGGGCCTGCGCAGCCGGGCTACAACCCGTACTCCGGTGGCGGCGGTGGGTACGGCTTCAACTACGCCCTGCCCGGCCCGCTGGCCTCCTGGGGTTCCCGCGTGCTGGCGTCGATCGTGGACTCGCTGGTCCCGATCGTCATCATCCTGGTCGGGGTGTTCACCTCGATCGCGATGAGCGGCAGCCTGGAGACGATGAGCGACGCGGGCAGTGCGGTACTGGTGATCTGCTACCTCGGGTCGATCCTCTTCCAGATCTGGAACCGGATCATCCGGCAGGGCCGCACGGGGCAGTCCCTGGGCAAGAAGGTGGTCGGCCTCAAGGTCGTCTCCCCCGAGACCGGCGAGCTGATCGGCTTCGGCCGCAACCTCGGCCGCGAGGTCTGCGCCTTCGTGTTCAACCAGTTCTGCTTCCTCAACGTGCTCTGGCCGTTGTGGGACGACAAGC
Source organism: Kribbella sp. NPDC051770 (assembly GCF_040681455.1). Lineage (NCBI taxonomy): Bacteria > Bacillati > Actinomycetota > Actinomycetes > Propionibacteriales > Kribbellaceae > Kribbella > Kribbella sp. NPDC051770. The sequence continues at coordinate 594,469 of NZ_JBFAYT010000002.1, forward strand.
ACCAGACCTGGCACGACAAGGTCGCGTCGGACATCGTCATCAAGCTCTAGTGGGAGAGCAGTAGCCCCGCACAGGTCACCGACCAGAGCACGCTGGTGAAGGTACCGATGATGAACCGCTCGGCGACGGCCTGCGGGGTGACCGACGCCGGCTGGTCCGGACTGCGCAGCTCGGGGTACCGGGCCAGGCCCTTGATGGCCAGCACGATCGCCAGTCCCTCGGGCCAGCCGGCCACCATCGAGCCGTAGATCGCGCCGCGCTCCAGCGCACCGATCAGCGCGCCACCGCGAAGCACCTCACCGGCCTGCTGGGTCGACTGGGACCTGGTGTTGTTCCGGTCGACCAGTGACAGCACAGACGTCGTCAGCGGGCCGCCACCCGCGACGGCGAGTCCGCCGGACACCAGGAGCAGCACGTTCCACCAGCCCTCGCGCCAGCCGGTCACACCGTCACCGGCGAGCAGGATGATGCCGTCGGCGACCAGACAGGCCAGCATCACGCCGCTGACCACGATCTCCTGCGTCGACCCAGCGGGCAGGATCCACGCCACGACAGCGAGGACCAGCCCGACGGCGGTCAGCGCCAGGACAGCCGCCGTCATGCAGCTGCCTGTACGACGAGGTGCGCGGCACTCGTGCAGCAGCTCGCGGCGCTCACGCGGCAGCACCCGGTACGAGCAGCTCGGCGGCGAGCAGGCGCCCCCGTTGCTCCTCGGCGAACCCCGCCGCCTGCGCCCGCTGCGTCACCGCCGACTGGCTGATGCCGAGCTTCACGCCGATCTCCCGGCGGGTCAGCCCTTCCGCCAGCAGGTCGGCCACCGCCCAGCCGCGCTCGCTGCGACGCCGCAGTACGGACGCCATCAGCCACAGCACGCTCTCGACCTGGTCGGCCACCCGCGGGTCGTCGCCGACCACGTTCACGTGGTGCGGACTCGACTTCGCCTTGGTGACGGCTTCCCGCGCGTTCAGGAACGCCGACCCGCTGCCCGCCCGCGTACTGCGCGGCAGCGGCTGGTCGACAGCGCCGATGCCGAGCCCGACGTACCAGTGGTCGGCGCGGATCAGCTGCACGATCACCTCGACCGTCGCCCGCGCCTCGGACAGCACACCCTGCACCTCGTCGCCCGCCGTCCGCTCGAACTTGCGCAGCAGCCCGGTCCGGCGCGGCCGCCGGTTCAGCGTGTTCAGCAGCTCGGGTACGAGATCACCGGCGCTACGACTGCCCCGCTGATCTACCGTGAGAACGAAGACCACCGCCCTGCACCTCCTTCTCGACGCAAGATTAAGGCTACAGTCTTATTCACGTAGAGTGAAGGAAAAAACCTGAACCGGTTCGCCCGATCACTCCCAGTGATCGCCTCCGAGACTCGCCGATCTCCCAATTCTCCGCTCAGAACCGGGGTCTTCGCCCACCGACTCACCGCGAGATCTCACGCGGAGTCAGGGATTTCGAGCACGCGAATCCCGCCGTCGACGGCAATCGCGAGCCGCTTCCCGGTCGGATCCAGAGCCGCCACGGGAGCCGGCTCCACGTCGAACCCGTAACTCGCCACCCGCTCCGGCAGCGGGATGTCCGGCCATTCGGCCAGCAGTTCCCCGGTCCGCACCGACAGCACCCGCGGGTGTCCCGACAACGACACGAGACAGTTGCCCTGCCCAAGCACCCACCCGAGCACGTACTCGGTCCGGTGCCGGTGTACCCACGCCGACTCGGCGTACGACCAGACGCCGAACTGCCGCGGTCCGAGCACCGCCGCATCGTCCTCCGCACCCCCGAGATCCTCGCCCGCGGCAACTACCACCCGGTCCGCATCGAGCCAGCACCCGGCCACGATGTCCGCGTCATGGGCCAGCGCAAGCGGCAGCACTCCGTCCCCGTCCAGCGGCCCGGGCAGTTCGAACACCTGCGCTACCCCGACCGGATGCCAGACCCAGCCGACCGACAACACCCGCCGTCCGTCCGGACTCACCCGCAACTGCGAGTGGAACACGTCCTCCGGCGCCCGCTCCCCCACGGTGATCCGCCGCCCGGACTCGACCTCCTCGACCTCCAACAGGTTGTACTCGTCCGGACAGTGCACCAGCACGTCCCGCCCATCCGGCAACGTCCCGAGCGCGACGGGGTACTCGTACACCTCTGCGTTGTAGTAGCTCCGATCGAGCTCCCGGATCAGCTCATCGCCCTTCACCAGCAGGGCTTTGGTGCCGTAGGCGGCGTACAGCACGGAGTACTCGCCGTGACTGGTCGCCCGATCGAACAGCGAGCCCCAGCGAATGCCTGCGGGAAACTCCGTCCCGTCGAGGGTCCAGCGGCGACCGCCGGCGAGGGCGTCGACCAGCTCGTCGCCGTCCCAGGCGAGCGACCGGACCTCGCCGGCGACTTTCAGGAACCCACTCAACGCGCGTTCTCGCACAGGAACGGCGCCCGCTGCCCACCCGCGTGGTACTCATAGGTCCGCCCACCAGCAGTCAGGACGATCCTGCTCCCGCTCGTCAGCACCTGGGCGTACATCATCCCCGGCTCCGGGCACCCCAGGCTGCTGTCCGGCCAGGTGACCTCCTCGGCGCTGACGAGCGTGATCTCGTCAACGAACACACCGAGACGCTCGGCGAGGTCGGTCTTGGCTTGTTCCTGCGGTGTCATGGCGGGCTCCCGTGCGGCGGCGGACGATGGAACGCCATCGTAGGGCGGCCCCGGTTGCCCGGGGCCACCACAGGTCGATCAGTCAGCCAGCGGCAGGTACAGCTTCTTGTCGTGGGACTTGAAGGTCTCCGACATCTCCGCGAAGCCGGCCTCGATCGCTTCCTCGGAGTCGAGGCCCTTCTCCTCGGCGTACTTGCGGATGTCGGCGGTGATCCGCATCGAGCAGAACTTCGGGCCGCACATCGAGCAGAAGTGAGCGGTCTTCGCGGGCTCGGCGGGCAGCGTCTGGTCGTGGTACGAGCGCGCGGTGTCGGGGTCCAGCGACAGGTTGAACTGGTCCTCCCACCGGAACTCGAAGCGGGCCGTCGACAACGCGTCGTCCCACGCCTGCGCGCCCGGGTGCCCCTTCGCCAGGTCGGCCGCGTGAGCAGCGATCTTGTACGTGATCACGCCGGTCTTCACGTCGTCGCGGTCAGGCAGCCCGAGGTGCTCCTTCGGGGTCACGTAGCAGAGCATCGCCGTGCCCAGCCAGCCGATCTGGGCCGCGCCGATCGCGCTGGTGATGTGGTCGTACGCCGGGGCGACGTCGGTCGCGAGCGGCCCGAGGGTGTAGAACGGCGCCTCGCCGCACAGCTCCTCCTCGAGCCGGACGTTCTCGGCGATCTTGTGCATCGGCACGTGTCCGGGGCCCTCGATCATCACCTGGACGTCGTGCTCCCAGGCGACCTTGGTCAGCTCACCCAGCGTGCGGAGCTCCGCGAACTGGGCGGCGTCGTTGGCGTCGGCGATCGATCCGGGGCGCAGCCCGTCGCCGAGCGAGAAGGTCACGTCGTACGCGCGGAGGATCTCGCAGAGCTCCTCGAAATTCGTGTACAGGAAGGATTCCTGGTGGTGCGCGAGGCACCAGGCGGCCATGATCGAGCCGCCGCGGGAGACGATCCCGGTGATCCGGCGCGCGGTCAGCGGCACGTACCGCAGCAGTACGCCGGCGTGCACGGTCATGTAGTCGACGCCCTGCTCGCACTGCTCGATCACGGTGTCGCGGTAGACCTCCCAGGACAGCTCGGTCGGGTCGCCCTTGACCTTCTCCAGCGCCTGGTACAGCGGCACGGTCCCGATCGGGACCGGCGAGTTGCGGATGATCCACTCGCGGGTCTCGTGGATGTTCTTGCCGGTGGACAGGTCCATCACGGTGTCGGCGCCCCAGCGGGTCGCCCAGACCAGCTTCTCGACCTCTTCCTCGATCGAGCTGGTGACCGCGGAGTTGCCGATGTTGGCGTTCACCTTCACCAGGAACTTCTTGCCGATGATCATCGGCTCGGACTCCGGGTGGTTGTGGTTGGCCGGGATCACCGCGCGGCCGCGGGCGACCTCGGCGCGGACCAGCTCCGGGTCGACGCCTTCGCGGACGGCGATGTAGCGCATCTCCTCGGTGATGGTGCCGGCCCGGGCGTGCGCGAGCTGGGTGAGCTTGGGGCGGCCGCCGACCCAGTCCTTCCGGATCGCCGGGAGGCCGGCCTGTACGTCGATGGTCGCGGCGCTGTCGGTGTACGGCCCGGAGGTGTCGTACAGGTCGAAGTGCTCGCCGTTGGTGAGGTTCACCCGGCGGCCGGGGACCCGCAGGTCGCCGATGTGGATCTTCTCCGAGCCCGAGATCGGGCCGGTGGTGACGGTCGGGCGAACGGAGTTGTTGCCGATGCTGGTCACGATGCTGCTCCCTACGCCGGAATTACCCGGACAGGTTCGGCGGTCGGCGGCACCGGTTCGCCCAGCCTGGCCGGTCCGGTCTCCCGGTCCACCAGGGGTGCGCAGTCCAGCCGCCCTCTCAGCCCGCTTCCAGCGCGAGCTCCCGCGTTTCGACTTTCCGCCGCCTACGATAACCAATCGGTCGTCTACTGCGTACTGGATCCCGCGCGTCGCCCGATCCCGTGGGTGGTGCAGGTCATTGACGCCGACCGGTAGCGTCGAGCCATGCGAGACATTGTCTACCCGCCGGTGATCGCCTTCGCGAAGACGGCGTTCAAGGTGCTCGACCTGAAGTTCGCGATGGTCGGCACCGAGCACGTGCCGCGGACCGGCGGAGCGGTGATCGCGCTCAACCACATCAGCTACGTCGACTTCGTGATCGGCGGGTTCGGCGCGCAGCCGAGCAAGCGGCTGGTCCGGTTCATGGCCAAGGAGGTGCTGTTCCGCAACCGGTGGTCCGGGCCGCTGATGCGCGGGATGCACCACATCGCGGTCGACCGCGAGGCGGGCTCCGCGTCGTACCGGCAGGCGTTGAGCCACCTGAAGGCCGGCGAGATCGTCGGGGTCTTCCCGGAGGCGACGATCTCGCGGTCGTTCGAGCTGAAGGAGTTCAAGTCCGGCACGGTCCGGATGGCCGCGGCGGCCGGCGTACCGGTGATCCCGATGATCCTGTGGGGAACGCAGCGGATGCTGACCAAGGACCACCCGAAGGACTTCTCCCGGCACCGGAACGTGTCGATCACGGTCGGGGCGCCGATCACGGTGACCCGCCAGGACGACGCGGCGAAGGCGACCGAGCACCTGCGGTCCACAATGGCCGGGATGCTCGACGAGACGATCCGGGCCTACCCCGAGCAGCCTGCCGGCGCCTGGTGGCTGCCGGCCTCGTACGGCGGGGGCGCGCCGACCCCGGAGGAGGCCGAGCGCCTCGACCAGGAGGAGCTCGCGCGCCGCCGCAGCCGCTGAACCGAACCTGTGCACCGGTGAACAACCCCTTGACCCCGCGCGGTCCCGGGGGTACGAAAGGCCTTTGGTTGTCGTGCTGGACCTGGGGGGTCCCTCGGCACGGTCGACGGCTCCCTGGGCGGGGGCGCCGGCTGACGGTTCCAGGTGGTCGGGGGAAGTTGCGTGGTGTTCGATTCCGAGGAGTTGCATCTCTTCGAACCGGGGCGGTTGAAGGTGGCCCCTCATATCGCTGAGGAGATCCCCGACGCGGGGGTCTTCTTCCTGTCCTGGGCGACCCAGGGGCTGCGCGAGGGGCAGGCGCGCGAGATCGAGTCCGCGGTGAACGGCCGGCGTTGCACGAACGGCTGGTTCCCGCTCGGCAGCCTCAGCGGCGTCGCCCTGCGCGGCCTGCGGCCCGGCCCGCTGACGTACCTGGCCCGGATGACCGCCGAGGACCCGGAGATCCTGCGTCGCTGGGCGACCAGGGCCCTGCCCGACCATGGCCGTACGGGCGAGGCGAAGCGCCGCATCGACGACACGTCGAACCACCTGCTGCTCACGCAGGGCCACGCGGCCGCGGCGACCTGGGTGGTCGCCGTACGGCCGCAGGCGTTCCTGGACGTGGGCATGCTCGGCGACAAGCTCTACGCGACCTGGGACGCCTACCTGAACTCTCTGCGCCCCAAGGACATGGCCAAGGCCGTACGCCGCTGGAACCGCTAGCTGCTCAGTGGAACTGCGGGATGATCAGGTACAGCCCGTAGAGCACCGCCGCGACGCAGGCCAGGAAGCAGAGCCCGGCGACGGCCGTGTCCACCGGCGACACCGCTCGCTTCTCGTCGACGGCGACCGCCCGCCGTGACAGCGCGGTGACGCCGAACGCGAACAGCGCCGCCACGCCGACCCCGAAGAGCAGGCTGACCACTGCGACCTGCCCGAGTGCGCTCCAGTCGATGTGCATCCGCTGACTCCTCTCAGGCCACCGGCACCGAGGTGCTGGGGTACTCGTTGACGTTGCCGGCCGTGACCGGCTTCCGCCGGGAGGCGACGTAGATGGCGAACCCTGCAGCCGCGGCAGCGACCGCGATGATCGCAACGCCCGCGTTGCCCGAGTTGGCCACCCGCCCGGCCAGTGCGCCGACCACAGCCGCAGCAGGCAGCGTGAACAGCCAGGCGAGAGCCATCCGCCCAGCGACAGTCCAGCGGACCTCAGCGAGCCGCTTGCCGAGGCCAGCGCCCAGGATGCTGCCGGAGCAGACCTGCGTGGTCGACAGCGGGAAGCCCAGGTGCGACGACGCCAGCAGTACGGCGGTGGAGCTGGTCTCCGCGGCGAACCCCTGCGGTGACTCGATCTCGGCCAGGCCCTTACCCATCGTGCGGATGATCCGCCAGCCGCCCAGGTAGGTACCGGCGGCGATCGCCAGCCCGGCCGCGCCGATCACCCACACCGGCGGCCGCGAACCCGGTGCGAGGCTGCCCGAGGTGATCAGCACCAGCGTGATGATGCCCATCGTCTTCTGCGCGTCGCCGGTGCCGTGCGCCAGCGAGACCAGCGAGGCGGACGCGATCTGGCCGGCCCGGAAGCCGTCGTCGACGGTCTTCTTCCGGCCGCGCTGGGTGATCGTGTACGCCAGGTAGGTGCCGAGCAGCGCGACGACGCCGGCCACGATCGGCGCCGCGACGGCGGGGATGACGATCTTCTGCACGACGGTGCCGAAGTGCACCGCGCCGCTGCCGGCCGCGATCCAGGTGGCGCCGATCAGGCCGCCGAACAGCGCGTGCGACGAGGAGCTCGGCAGGCCGACGTACCAGGTCAGCAGGTTCCACAGGATCGCGCCGACCAGGCCGCCGAAGATGATCGGCACGGTCACCTTGGCGTCGTCGACCAGCCCGCTGGAGATGGTCTTGGCAACCTCGGTGGAGATGAACGCACCGGCCAGGTTCAGTACGGCGGACAGCCCGACCGCGACCTTGGGTCTGAGCGCGCCGGTCGCGATGGAGGTGGCCATCGCGTTCGCGGTGTCGTGGAAGCCGTTGGTGAAGTCGAAGACCAGTGCGGTCGCGATCACCACGACGACGAGGAACGACAGATCCATCACGATCACATCCCGGAGGAGGGCGGCGTCAGGAACGTATTCGACGCTAATCCTTCCGGGTGAACCCGGCGTGAACTACTCGAGGACCAGGTGTGCCAGCCAGTAGCAGCCCGCGGCGACGACCCCCGCGGCCGGGATGGTCAGCACCCAGGCGGTGACGATCCCCTTCGCGACCCCCCACCGGACCGCGGACAGCCGCTTGGTCGCGCCGGCGCCCATCACCGCGGAGGTGATCGTGTGCGTCGTCGAGACCGGGGCGTGCAGGCCGATCGCCATCACGTAGAGCACGGTCGCGGCGACCGCCTCGGAGGCGAAGCCGCGGGCCGGGTCCAGGTGGATGATCCGGCGGCCGAGCGTGCGCATGATCCGCCAGCCACCGGAGTAGGTGCCGAGCGAGATCGCGGTCGCGGCCGAGATCTTGACCCAGATCGGGATGCCCTGGCCGGGCTGCACGTGCCCGGTGGTGAGCAGGGCCAGGAACATCACGCCCATCGTCTTCTGGGCGTCCTGCAGGCCGTGCCCGAGCGCCATCGCGGCCGCCGACAGCGACTGCGCCAGGCGGAAGCCACGGGTGGTCTTGCCGGGGTTGCTGCGCCGGAAGATCCACAGGATCGCGGTCATCAGCGCGAACGCGCCGAGGAAGCCGATCGCCGGCGACAGCACCATCGGGATGACGACCTTGTCGACGATGCCCGACCACAGCACCACGCTGGTCGAGGCCAGGCCGGCGCCGACCAGGCCGCCGATCAGCGCGTGCGACGAGGAGCTCGGCAGGCCGAAGTACCAGGTGATCAGGTTCCAGGTGATGGCGCCGATCAGCGCCGACAGCACGATCACCAGCCCGTGCTGCCCGCTCGGGGTGACGATGATGCCCTTGCCGACGGTGTCGGCCACCTCGGTGCCCAGGAAGGCGCCGACGAAGTTCATCACCGCCGCCATCAGCAGCGCGACCCGGGGCGTCAGCGCCCGGGTCGACACCGAGGTGGCGATCGCGTTGGCCGCGTCGTGGAACCCGTTGGTGTAGTCGAAGATCAGGGCGATCGCGATGACCGCGACGACGAGCGCGAGCTCCACGCTCAGCTCTCCTTGACGGCGATCTGCTCGACCGTGTTGGCGACGTGCTCGAACGCGTCGACCGCGTCTTCCAGCAGGTCGATCACGGTCTTCACCTTCATCACCGTCAGCGCGTCGAACTCGCCGCTGAACAGCCTCGCGATGATCCGCCGGTGGACCGCGTCACCGGTGTTCTCCAGCCGGTTGATCTCGATCCAGTACTCGGCCAGGTCCTTCATGGTGCGCAGCCGCGGCATCGTCTCCGACGTCAGCGCGGCCATCCGCTGCAGAACCTCGATCTGCTCGGCGACCTCGCTGGGCAGCGACTCCAGGTTGAACAGGTGGATGGCGTCGACGGCCTCTTCCATGAAGTCCATCACGTCGTCCAGGTCGGACGCGAGACGGTAGATGTCCTCGCGGTCGAACGGCGTGACGAACGTCGAGTTCACCCGGCGGATGATCGAGTGGGTGGTCTCGTCGGCCGCGTGCTCGGCGTCCTTCATCTGGGCGGCGATCTGGTGACTGGACGACAGTCCGGTCCCCGCCGTGCTGCCGAGCAGGTCGGCCAGGATGCGGGCGCCGTCAACGAGGTGGTTGGCGGACTCGGTGAAAAGGTCGTAGAACGTCGGGTCGTTCGGACGCAGACGTAACGGCACTTCAAGCTCCGGGTGAACGAGGGACAAACCGTGAACATGCTAGGGGCAACGGACCGTTGAGCAGGCATCCGTCCCCGCAAAGTACCGCGAGATGGTGAACACATGGACTCAGCGCAACCAATCCGTGACCGGGCGGTTTCAGCGGGTGATCACGGCGTACAGGTCGAAGAGGCCGACCAGCAGGACCAGACCCGCGGCGGCCTGGAGCACCCGCTCCTGGCCCAGGAAGCCGGGCGGCCGATCCCCGGAGGCCTTGCGGAAAACCGCGCTGACAGCCGCCCAGCACGCCAGCGCGAGCACGATCACCACGATGCCCAGCCCGGTCCGTACACCGGACGTCCCGTGGCCGGAGGCGAACAGCAGCACCCCGTTGGCGACCAGGCCGAGCGCCGTACGCCGCCACGCGAGCAGCGTGCGCTCGGGCTGCAGGCCGGGGTCGCGGGTCATCGCCAGAGCGCGAACAGCAGGCCGACCAGCCCGACCACCACGATCGTTGCCCCGAGCACCAACGGCAGCCGGGTCACCGGCAGCGGCCCGCCGCTGCGCATCGCGGTCAGATTCGCCTGCCAGCGACGGAATGCGCCTGCCGTGGTGAGCAGACCGGCACCGACGAGCACGATGCCGATGATCCGGGCCGGCCAGCGGTCCCGTCCGAGGTCGAGGAACTGGACCGCGGACAGCCCACCGGCATAACAGGCGAGTGATGTCCGCAGGTAGGCCAGGTAGGTGCGCTCGTTGGCGAGCGTGAATCGGTAGTCGGGCTCCTCGTCCGGGATCACCCGCAGCTCACCAGCCCCCGGCTCTGCTTGAGCGCGAGCACCCGGCGCACGCTGGCGTCGACCTGGGCGGAGAACTTCTTGTCCTGCTGAGCCTTCGCGACCACCGCGTCGACCATCGTCGCGGTCAGCGACGCCTTGGCCGTGATCACCACGTCGCCGCCGGCCTCGATGAACAGCGTCGCGCGGTCGCCGGCCGGCACCGAGGCGACCTCGGCGGCGGCGCCGACGTCGTCGGTGATCACCACGCCGTCGTAGCCGAGGTCGCCGCGCAGCATGCCCTGGACGATCGTCGGCGAGAAGACGGCCCGGTTGGTCTTGTCGATCTTGGTGTAGGTGACGGTGGAGACCATCACCAGGTCGCTGCCGGCCTCGATCCCGGCCGCGAACGGCGCCAGGTCGGCGTCACCGCGGACGGTGACGGTGTCGACGACGCCCGCGGAGAAGTCGGTGTTGCCGCGCACCCGGCCGAGGCCCGGGAAGTGCTTGACCGACGTCATCACGCCCGCGGCGTCCATGCCCTTCACGAAGGCGGCGACGTGCACGCCGATCGGGCCCGGCGTACTGCCGTAGCCGCGGTCGAGCGCACCGATCGGCGCGTTGCCGTCGCCGAGGGACTTCGGTACGACGTCCGCGACCGGAGCGAGGTCCAGGTTCACCCCGGCCTGCTTGAGCTGCCGGCCCCACTGGGTCGCCTCGCTGGTGAGCTTCTGCGCCGACCAGCCGGCCTGCACCGTCGCGGCCGGGATCCGGTCGAAGCCGGTTCCCTTCAGGCGCTGGATCTTGCCGCCTTCCTGGTCCGCGGCGACGAACGGCCTGATCCCGTCGACCGTGGCCGCGGCGGTCGCGGCGGCCATCGCCGTCCGGGTGTGGGCGAGGCTGCCGCCGTTGCCCATCAGCAGGACGCCACCGGGTTTACGACCCCGTACGACGGTCCGCTCGGCCGAGGTCATCCCGGTCGCGGTGATGCCGGTCATGATCAGCTGCGCCGCGCGCTCGCGCAGGGTGAGCCCGGCCAGCTTCTGGTCGAGGCAGCCGGTCTGCGGCGTGCTGGTCGGCGTACTGGGCTGGTCGGTCGGGGTGCTGACCGGCGGCGGCGTGTCCGACGGCGGGAGCGGGACCGACGACGAGGGCGCGGTGCTCGGGCCGGCCGTCGGTGAGCTCGTGTCAGCGCAACCGGTCAGCAGAAGGGCGGTGGCTGCGACGGCTGCGACTCCCTGGAAGGTCTTCATCGCTGCCCATTGTTACCGCAGCCCTCAGCTGGACTCCCAGGAGGCACTGTCGTCGGAGTGGCGGACCAGTGCGGCGCAGATGTCGTGCAGCTGCTGGACCTGCTCGGTGGTCAGCGGGTCGAAGACCGCGGAGCGGACCGTTTCGACGTGTCCCGGCGCGGTCTCCTTGAGCTTCTCGCGGCCTTCGTCGGTGAGGATCGCGACCTGGCCGCGGCGGTCCGAGGCGATGCCCTCACGGCGTACCCAGCCGACCTGCTCGAGCCGGTTCACCGCGTGCGACAGGCGGCTGCGGGAGCCGAGCGTGGCGACGGCGAGCTCGCTCATCCGGAGCCGGCCGTCGGCCGCGTCGGAGAGCCGGACCAGGATCTCGTAGTACGTGTGCGGCATCCCGGCGTCGCGCTGGAGCTGCTGCTCGATCCGCCCGTTGACCACCCGCTGCGCCGCGATGAACGCGCGCCAGGCCTGCTGCTCTCGATCGTCCAGCCACCGGGATTCCGCCATCACCGAAGCGTAGCCATCCCGGGGTCTTCACGTCCGGACGGCACGGTGGTCGGGACGGCGAATCAGTCCAACGGCGACCGCGCAGACCACGATCCCGGCGGCCGCGAGCGGGCCGATCGTCTCGTGGAACATCAGGTACGCCAGCAGCATCGTCGTCGGCGGGACGAGGTAGAGCAGCGAGCTCACCCTGGTCGCGCCGGAGAGGCGGAGGTTGACCAGGTACAGACCCCAGCCGCCGGTGGTCGAGAGGACGACGAGCCAGACCGCGGCGCCGTAGAAGCCGAGGTCGTGCGGGACGGTCATCTGCCGGGTCGCCTGGGCGAAGCCGAGGAAGAGGACGCCGGAGACCAGGCTCTGCAGGCTGAGCGCGTCGAGGAGGTGGGCCCGCGGCTTGCGCTTGCGTTCGAGAACGGTCCCGGCGGCCAGGCCGAGGAGTCCGCCGAACGGGAGCAGGAAGAGCAGCGGGGAGCCGTGGCCGAGGTCGTCGGCGACGACCAGGCCGACGCCTCCAAGACCGACCAGCAGGCCTGTCCATTGCAGCGCGGTGACGCGTTCGCCGAGCAGCGGCCCGGCGACGGTCGCGATCAGGATCGGCTGGAGGGACCCGATCAGGGCAGTGACTCCGGCGGGGATGCCGTGGTCGATCCCGGTGAAGATCAGGCCGAGGTAGACGAACTGGGTCAGGAAGGCCATCGCGCCGTGGGTGATCAGGTCCTGGCGACTGATGCTCGGGCGGCGGATCGCGAGGATCACGGCGGCGATCGTCCCGGCGAGCAGGAAGCGCCAGGCGAGCAGGTCGACCGCGGAGCTGTACGTCGTACCCCAGCGGGCGCCGATGAAGCCGGAGCTCCAGAACACGACGAACCCGGCGCCGGCCAGCAGCGGGACGGCCTGCGATCTCTGGCGGACGGCTACGGCGATGGTCATACGAGCGACGTAACCATACCGGTCGGTATACTGTCAGTATGGTCGATCAGCAGCTGAGACCCGCCCTGCTCGTGGAGCGTGCCCTGGTCCCGGCCGAGCGGTTGACGCCGGCCGGCGAGCGGATCCTCTCCGCGGCCTCGACGTTGTTCTACGCGTACGGCGTACGGGCGGTCGGGGTGGACGCGATCGCGGACGCGGCCGAGGTGACGAAGAAGACGCTGTACGACCGGTTCGGGTCGAAGGACCGGCTGATCGCGGCGTACCTGGAGGAACGGAACCGGCAGTGGCACGCGTTCCTCGACGCCCAGCTCGCGCGGCGGGCACCTTCGGGGCCCGAGGACGTGATCGTGGCACTGTTCGCTGCGCTGGGTGAGTGGATGGAGGAGTCGCAGCGGGGCTGCGGGTTCATCAACGCCAGCATCGAGCTGGCGGCGCCGGATCACCCGGCAATGCCGGTGATCGTGGGGCAGAAGCAGTGGATGCGGGCGGAGTTCGTGGCCCAGGCGGAGCTGGCCGGGTTCGCTGAGGTGGAGGAGCTGGCGGATCGGTTGCTGCTGCTGCATGAGGGGGCGCTGGTGAGCTACCGGGTGATGCCTCAGGCGCCAGAGGTGGCGCTGCGGGCTGCCGGTGATCTGTTGGCCGGGTGGCCGCGCGCTTAGCTGCGCTTGGCGACCGTGAGACCGACGAGACGCGAGACCACCATCGCGACGTACCCGAGACCGGCCAGCTGCTCGAGCATGACCACCGAGCGCGCCCACGACTTGATCGGCACGATGTCGCTCAGGCCCGTGCTGGACAGCGTGGTGAAGCTCAGGAAGAGCAGCTCCATCCAGGTCCGGTCGTTCTGCGGGTTCACCGCGGCGATGAAGCTGCCCGGGTCGAGCGCCTGGACGACCACGAAGACGTACGCGAACCCCCACGCCACCAGCGTGAACGTCGCGCCGGTCGCGTACAGCTCGTCGACGCTGACGTCGTGGTCGGACAGCATGTACCGCAGCAGGCTGTACGCCGCGTAGAAGTAGAACGCCGCGTGGAAGGCGCCCGAGATCGGCACGATCGCCTCGGTCGGCCGCATCGCGTCGACCAGTGACAGCACCACGGCCGGGATCCCCAGACACACGCTGACCCAGGTCAGACCGGGCGTCGAGCGGACCGAGAAGACCGCCAGCACCAGCACGATGATCCCGAGCGTCTCGAACCCGACCCGGCCCGCCCGCGACCCTTCCATCGCGGGATACACCAGGACGCCGAGCAGCTGCACGACCAGCAGCACGGCCGACGGGTGCCGCCGGGCGCTAGTGACCAGCGTCATCGAGATCCTCGCGGGAGGCGATGATCGCCTTGCGCCGGGCCAGCCGGTGGCTGCGCCGGATCTCGGCCTCGCGCATCCGCCGCCGGTCCTCGTCGCTCTCCGGCTCGACCTGCGGAACGAGCCGCGGCTGACCGTCGGAGTCGACGGCGACGAACACCAGGTACGCCGTGGCGACGTGCACCTGCGGACCGACCGAGTCCCACCGGTCGGCGGTGATCCGGACCCCGATCTCCATCGAGCTGCGGCCGGTCCAGTTCACCTGGGCGGTGAAGTGCACGACGTCGCCGACCCGGACCGGGACCAGGAACTGCATCTCGTCCATCGACGCGGTGACCGCCGGACCACCCGAGTGCCGGGCCGCGACCACGCCCGCGACCGAGTCGACCAGCGTCATGATCACGCCACCGTGCACGGTGCCGAGCAGGTTGGTCTCGTTCTGCGCCGTGATGTGCGACAACGACAACCGCGCCGCCGACGACGGTCGCGACGCCGGGGTCTCCGCCATACCTCACCCTCCAGGAACTCGACTGCGGGCAGGATAACGGTCGCCTTGTCCACAGCCTGCGAACTCGTCGTCTCCAGCCGCCGAAGTCCTCGTACTTTTCTTGGCAAGGAGGCAAACATGACGATCCACCGACCCCCGGAACGGGCCCCAGGCAACAACTCTGCACACAGGCCAGGCACCGCTCCCGACCCTGTGCTGGCTCCGCTGACCGGCCCGCAGACCGCTCAGCTGATCCGGCTCGCGCTCGACGCCGCCGGCGAGAACGGCCTGCACGCCACCTTCGACGGCACCGACGCGTTGCTCCTCTCGCCAGGCCCGCTGCTCCCTCAACTCAGCTCCGACCTCGTCGCCGGGTTGAGCAACCTGGCCCGCGTCGTCGCCCCCGAACACCCCCACCGCTGGCCCCGCCTCGTGCACGACCACTTCAATCGCTTGGGCGCCCACCTCAGCGACGGCCCACCTCCACCACCCACCGATCCCACCCGCGACCTGATCGCCCGACTCGTCCCCACCACCGCACTCCCATCCAGCTGGACAGCCGGCATGCCCGAGTTCCTCCCCGGTCTCCTGGCCGTCCCCGCAACCCACACCGACGGGGTGGTCACCCTCCACCTCGACCCGAACGACTTCGGCATGACACGCGAGGATGCTCTCGACACCGCCCTGACCAACCTGCGCCACCACCCCGACCACGTCGAGCACTTCACCCACGAGGGCGCCACCATCACCGCCCTCAGCGGCTCCACCTTCGCCGCCTCCCGAGCGCTCGTCCTCGACACCGTCCTCCGCGAAACCCTGCACACCGAGAACCCACCTCACGGCGTACTGGTCGCTCTCCCAGCCCGCAGCCTGCTCCTGATCCACGTCATCGACGACCTGGCGATCCTCCCCGCCCTGGCCGTGATGCTCGGCCTCTCCCTCCGCACCCACACGACCCAACCCGGCCCACTGACCCCGTGGATCCACCACGTCACCGCCGCCGGCTGGTCCCCCGCGACCACCCAGCCTGACGACCTGCGATCCGTCCACCTGACCCCAGCGCTCCAATCCCTGACCCGCACCTTGCCCTGATCCCCCGACCGAATGGGACAGTCAGACCATGCAGCCCTCGTCGTCCTCCCACGAGCTCTTCACCCGCGCCGCAGCCCACGCCGCCGCGTTCCGCGACTCCCTCGCCGAGCGCCCGGTCCGTGCCGCGCAGTCCTACCCCGAAGTCCGCGCCGCCTTCCGCCGCCCGCTCAACGCGATCGGCCGACCAGCACCAGAGATCATCGAGGACCTCATCGCGACCGCAGACCCAGGAATCGTCGCGAGCGCCGGCCCCCGCTACTTCGGCTTCGTCGTCGGCGGCGCACTCCCCTCCGCGACCGCCGCCGAGATTCTCGCCGCCGGCTGGGACCAGAACGCCTGGAACAGCGTCCTCTCCCCCACCACGGCCGCTGCGGAACAAGCAGCCGCCGACTGGCTGAAGGACCTCCTGGGCCTCCCACCCACAGCCTCGACCGGCTTCACGACAGGCGGCCAGTCAGCCAACACCGTCGCCCTGCTGGCGGCCCGCCACCACGTCCTCAACCAAGCCGGCTGGGACGTGGAGTCCGACGGCCTCAACGGCGCCCCCGCGGTCCGCATCGTCGCCGGCGAAGAACGCCACGCGACGATCGACCGCTCCCTACGCCTCCTGGGCTTCGGCTCCCGCTCCCTCGAGCTGGTCCGCGCCGACAGCAACGGCGCCCTCGACCTGGAAGCCCTGCGGTCCCACCTCATCAACCACACCGGCCCGCTCATCGTCTGCCTCCAAGCCGGCAACGTGAACACCGGCGCCGCCGACCCCCTCGGCGAGGCCTGCGACCTGATCCACGAACACGGCGGCTGGGCCCACATCGACGGCGCCTTCGGCCTCTGGGCAGCGGCCAGCCCCGAGCACGCCCACCAGGTCGCCGGCCTCGACCGCGCCGACTCCTGGGCCTGCGACGGCCACAAGTGGCTGAACCTCCCGTACGACAGCGGTTTCGTCTTCTCCGCCCACCCGACGTCACACGCCGAGGCCCTCTCCTACAGCGCGTCGTACCTGGTCGCCTCCGGCGAACCCGAACCCGGCGACTACGCCCTCGAATCCTCCCGCCGAGCCCGAGGCCTGGCCGCCTGGGCCGGCCTCCAGGAACTAGGCCGCGAAGGCGTCGCAGACCTGATCACCCGCACCTGCACCCTGGCCCGCTCCTTCGCCACCCAACTAGAAGCCGCCGGCTACGAAATCGCCAACCAGGTAGTCCTCAACCAGGTCCTGGTCTCCTTCGGCTCCAACACCACAACCGACAAGGTCATCACCACAGTCCAGAACTCCGGCACCTGCTGGATGGGCGGCACCACCTGGCAAAACCGCCGCTACATGCGAATCTCAGTCTCCAACCACCTGACCACCGAGGCAGACGTCACCCTGTCAGTCCAAGCAATCATCACCGCCGCCAACGAAACCCAACGCCGCCACGACGCCAGATGACCCCACCCACGACCTACAGACCGACGACCAACCGCGACCACCAACGCGCCGGCCGCGGACACGCAGGCCGCAATCAGACCGCCCAACCCAACCATCCAACGAGCGCGACGTCCCCCTGCCACACACCCACCGACCACTCGTTTCCCCCAGCCATCACACGGGCGCCTGTGGCGCACTTCGCCGCGCCACCAGGCAGGACGTTCAACAACTACCCGCTCTTCCCACGCCGCCCGCGGACCTCCGCATGCGCGCGAGCCCACCGATGGACTCCTCACCTGCGCAAGCCCACCACTGGATTCCCCGTACGCGAGTCACCGGTCAGTTCCCCATGTGCGCGAGCCCGCCGCGCACTTCCCCACGCGCACGAGCCCCGACGCAGGCTTCCTCTCGCGCACGAGCCCACCGCACTCCTCCCCATATCCACACGCGCCCACCGCTGAGTTGCCTCATGTGCGAACCCATCGCTGCCTTGCTCACGTGCACGAACCCACGGCTGGCCTCTTCATGCCTGCAAGCCCACCGCCGGGTTCCACACGCGAGCCCATCCCTCGCATCCGCCTGAACCCATCGTCTTGCCTTCGCCGCGCTCACCAACTGCCGAGCCCGCCAGCCGTCGTAGAGTCGCCCGCCTCGCCACACCGTGGCCTGGCTGACTGCGCTTCCCGCTCCCGCGGGTGGGCCAACAGTTGCGCGAGCACTGGCAGCAACTGACAGCGGACCTCCTCGGCAACACCGCAGTAGCCGGGTGAAGCCCGCGGCGAGGCGAGGGCAGGTGGAGCGCTGGTGACGCCGTCGGAACAGCGCGTCTTGCTGGAGTTCCAGTGGCGACGGGCTCCGCCGCCGGACTCCCCATGTGCGCGAGCCCGACGCTGGGTTTTCATGCGAACGAACTCACCGGTGGATTCCGCGTACGCGCGAGCCCGCCGGTGGCTCCCTGGTGGGAGCTACCGACGGGCTCAGCGGGTGTGTTGCAGATCAGGCGGCCGGGGGCATCAGGACGGTGTCGATCAGGTAGACCGTGGCGTTGGCGGTCTTCACGCCGCCGCAGATGACCTTGGCGTTGTTGACCATCAGGTTGTCGCCGGAGCCGGTGACGGTGACGGCGCCCTTCTCGACGGTGGTCTGCTTGCCGACGACCGCGGTCGGGTCGAGCTGGCCGGGGACCACGTGGTAGGTCAGGATCTTGGTCAGCAGGGCGCTGTCGGTCTTCAGGGTGTTGATGGTCGCGGCCGGGATCTTCGCGAACGCGGAGTCGACCGGGGCGAACACGGTGAACTCACCGCCGTTGAGGGTCGAGACCAGGTCGACCTTCGGGTTCAGCTTGCCCGAGACCGAGGCGACCAGGGTCTTCAGCAGCGGGTTGCCGGAGGCGGCGGTCGCGACCGGGGCGGCGGCCATGCTGTCGATCGAGCCGGCGCCGGTGGAGTTGGCCTTGGCGTAGTCGGCGCAGCCCGGGCCGACCAGGCCGGACATGTTGTCGGCCGACGGGGTGGCGCTCGGGGTGTCCATCGGCGTCGAGGAGGTGCTGGTCGACGGGTTGCTGCCGCTGTCGGCGTTGTCGTCGCCACCACCACAGGCAGCCGTTGCGAACAGCAACGAAACGGCGGCGGCGGAGATGGTGACGCGCTTGAGGGTGTTCGCCATGATGATCGTTCTCCTTTGGGTGCTGCTGGATCGGTTCTCGAAGACTTTTGTTCGATACGGCGTTCGCCGGGCCTGCCGGTGGAGCTGGTGCGGGCGGGCCAGGGCCTGTCGGGTGCTGGGGTTGGGCTTCGGGGTGGTTACTCGACCATCACCACCGTGTTGTGCAGGCCGCTGGAGCCGTTCGGGCGGGGAGCGGCGCGGTCGGCGGTTTGGACTTGGCCGGTGCGGTCAGTGGCCCGGACGGTGAGGGTGTGGTTCCCGGGGGTGGCGTTCCAGCGGAACGTCCACTGGCGCCAGATGTCGATGCCGGCCTCGTCGGCGAGCTGGGCGGGTTGCCAGGGGCCGTCGTCGACCTGGACCTCGACCTTGGCGATCCCGCGGTGCTGGGCCCAGGCCACGCCGGCGGCGACCGCCGGGCCGGGCTTGATCCGGGCGAAGCCCTTGGGGACGTCGATGCGGGACGAAGTCTTGATCGGCGCCTCGACCGACCAGCCGCGGTCGGTCCAGTAGGCGCTGAAGTCGTCGAAGCGGGTGACCTCGAAGTCGACGATCCACTTGGTCGCCGACACGTAGCCGTACAGACCCGGGACGACCATGCGGACCGGGAAGCCGTGATCGAACGGCAGCGGCTCACCGTTCATACCGATCGCGAAGATCGCGTCCCGGCCGTCGGTCAGCGCCTGCAGCGGCGTACCGATCGTCAGGCCGTCGACACTGGTCGACTTCACCGCGTCGGCGCCGTCCTGGACACCGGCCTCGCGGAGGATCTCAGCGATCGGTACGCCGATCCAGCGCGCGTTGCCGACGTACGGGCCGCCGACCTCGTTCGAGACGCAGGTCAGGGTGATGTCGCGTTCGATCACGCGGCGGTTGAGCAGGTCGGCGAAGTTCAGGCGGAGCTCGCGGTCGACCATGCCGTGGATGCGGAGCTCCCAGTTGCGCGGGTCGACCTTCGGAACGGTGAGCAGCGTGTCCACGCGGTAGAAGGACTTGTTGGGGGTGGTGAAGGGACTGACGCCGGCGACCTCCGCTGAGACGCCTGCAGGCAAGGGCTTCGCTCGACTCGCAGGTACGGGCAAGCGGATGCCGCGACGGGTTGCTTCGTCGACACCGTCCGGGAGGAACCGAGCGACTGCGCCGCCCGCGACACCCGCAGCACCCAAGGCGAACGTCGTCGCCAGGAACTTGCGGCGGTCGAAGCCCTCCGGGGCTTCGGCCTCGGGCTTCGTGCGGGTCAGGTAGCCACCAGCCCGGAGTACGAGCCACATCCCGATCGTTGCTACCAGCAACGTGATCACGCCGGGGAGGACCCGGACGAATCCGTTGGAGGCCAGCGATCGACCGGTCGCCGCTGCGAGGATCGCCAGCAAACCCAGCAGAACGGTCATTCCGAGCGCGACCCGGGGCCGCTTGACGCCGATGGCTCCCGCAGCGAGCGCGAAGATCGCCACCGCAGCCAGTACGCCGCCGACCAGGATCGGTTTGTCGGCCGTACCGAGGTTCTTCACCGCCCAGTCCTTGGCCGGGCCCGGGGCGAGGTCGATCAGTTGGGTGCCGACGCCAACGACCGGTGAGGTGCCGCCGGCGATCGCCGCCGTCAGCTCGCCGAGCCCAAGGCCGGCGCCGGCGGCCACCAGGCCACCTACCGCTCCGAGTACTCGCTGCCGCACAGTCATGCCCGGACTTCGGACCTGTGCTCAGAGCGGATGGGTCGCTGCAGGAAAATTCTTCAGAGCAGGCGGAACTCCTGCCAGGTCAGCTATTTCTGGTCGTAGTGCCCCGGCCAGTCGTCGTAGCGGATGCGGGTGATGTCGAGGATCTCGCCGATCGTCGACCACTCGTTCTTGCCGAGGCGGGCGAGCGGGCGGAGGCGCTGGATGTCCGGGTGGTCGCCGTCCATCACGTCCTCGGCGATGGCGATGTGACGGACTCGCCCGATCACGACCGTGCAGTCGCCCAGCTCGAGGGTGGTGTGCAGCGTGCACTCGATCGCGACCGGGGACTCGGCGACGCGCGGCACCGCGACGGTCGTCGAGGGTTCGGTGGTCAGGCCGACCGCCTCGAACTCCGAGATCCCCGGCGGGAAGTCGGTGGCGGTCGCGTTGATCTGCTCGAAGAGCGGCTCGGCGGCGAAGTTCACCACGAACTCGCCGGTGGCCTCGACGTTGTTCAGGCTGTCCTTGCGGCCGACCGAGGTGAACTGCACCATCGGCGGGCGCACGCAGGCGACGGTGAAGAACGAGTGCGGCGCGAGATTCAGTACGCCGTCCGCCGACACCGAGGAGACCCAGGCGATCGGGCGCGGAACCACCACCGAATTCAGCGCGGAGTAGATGACGCGGCCATCGACGACTTCCGGATCCAGATCGACTCGCATCGGTGCAGTATCTCGCGGGAAATCCGCTGGGCACGCAACCGGCCCGCACCGGAGACTGGCGGGGATGAGCTCACTTCACGCCGCAGTACGCGCTGTCGCCGCCGGCCACGGCGTTCCGGGGAGGGAGGTCGCGGAGCTTCCTGGCGGGGTCGCCAACCAGGTGTTCGGGCTCGGGGCCGGGCTGATCCTGAGGATTCCTCGGTCCGCGGAGTTCGTCGCGGACCTGGCGAAGGAGGCCGCTCTCATCCCGGTGGCTCGGGCTGCTGGCGTGCGGACGCCGGCGGTGGTCGAGCGGGCGAGCATTTCGCTGGACGGTGTTCCCACACCGTACGTGCTGATGGAGCGGGTTCACGGTTGGGATCACCTCACTCGGCCGTCGCCTGCGATCTGGCCGGCCGTGGGGCGAGAGATCGCACTCCTGCATCGGGTGGAGAGTCTCCCAGAGGTGCCGGAGGACGGCATCTCCAGCGGGCGCGCGGCTGAGGAGTTGGTCGACGGTGGGCGTCTCGATGCCGAGACCGGGCGGTGGTTGCAGGGGTGGATGGACGAGTTGCGGCAGCGCTTCGACGAGAACTCGCCGAACGTGCTGCTGCACGGGGACCTGGCGTCGCAGAACCTGATGGTCGGTGACGACGGGGAGCTCGCGGCGCTGATCGACTGGGGTGACGCCGCCTGGGGGCCGCGCGGGATGGAGTTCGCCAAGCTTCGGCTGGAGGACGTCGTGCGCGTGCTGCCGTCGTACAAGGAGCACGCGGACAGGCGGTTCGACGGCGGCGAGCTGGAGGCGGCGGTGCTCTGGTTCCACCTGCAGTGGGGGCTGTCGAACCTCACCGGACCAGCCCACAACGGCGGCCGGCACTGGACGGCGGCCCCTGCGAGCCGCGTGCTCGGCGTACTGCGGTTCGTCGCCAGCGGCCCGCCGGGGCCCTGGGACGGCCTGATCAAGAAGGTGGATCTCTGGGTCTGATCGACGGTGGTTGTGCTGGAATACAAGGGGTTCGCGGTCTTGTCACGACATGGTGCAGACTGAGATTCGTGACTGACTACACAGCAGCTGAGAACCGGTACGACGACCAGATGGCCTATCGGCGGACGGGGCGCAGCGGTCTGCAGCTGCCGGCCATCTCGCTGGGTCTGTGGCACAACTTCGGTGACGACAAGCCGTTCGCGACGCAGCGCGACATCCTGCGCCGCGCGTTCGACCTGGGTGTCACCCACTTCGACCTGGCCAACAACTACGGCCCGCCGTACGGCTCGGCCGAGACGAACTTCGGGACGCACTTCGCCCGCGACTTCGCCAAGTACCGCGACGAGCTGATCCTGTCGACCAAGGCCGGGTACGACATGTGGCCGGGCCCGTACGGCCAGGGCGGCGGATCCCGCAAGTACCTGCTCGCCTCGCTCGACCAGTCGCTGGACCGGATGGGCCTGGACTACGTCGACATCTTCTACTCGCACCGCTTCGACCCCGACACCCCGCTCGAGGAGACGATGGGCGCGCTCGACGCGGCTGTCCGCTCCGGCAAGGCCCTGTACGCCGGAATCTCGTCGTACTCCGCGGAGAAGACCCGCGAGGCGGCGGCGATCCTGGCCGACCTCGGTACGCCGCTGCTGATCCACCAGCCGTCGTACTCGATGCTGAACCGCTGGATCGAGGAGGACCTGCTGGACGCCGTCGGTGAGCTCGGCGTCGGCGTGATCGCCTTCTCGCCGCTGGCCCAGGGCATGCTGACCGACCGGTACCTGGACGGCATCCCGGCCGACTCGCGCGCCGCGCAGGGCAAGTCGCTGAGCACCGACATGCTCACCGAGGAGACCCTGAAGCACGTCCGCGCGCTGAACGAGATCGCGAAGCAGCGTGGGCAGTCCGTCGCGCAGCTCGCGCTGGCCTGGACGCTGCGGGACGACCGGGTCACCAGCGCGCTGATCGGCGCCTCCAGCGTCGCGCAGCTCGAGGACAACCTGGCCACGGTGAAGAACCTGAAGTTCAGCCAGGAGGAGCTCGACGCCATCGACGCGGACGCGGTCGAGGCCGGCATCAACCTGTGGAAGAAGAGCTCGGACCACTAGCCGAACACCGGTGAGCGGCTCGGGACGCCCGAGCCGCTTACGGTCCGATCACGCGCGGTTGCGCGTGGTGGGCAGCAGGCGCACGCTGGGGAGAACCCCCCAGGAGGTGGTTTCGATGACCGCTTCTACTCTTGAAGTGGCGCTCGGCTACGAGCACGGGAAGATCCGTGAACTGGCCGGGCCGGCCCACGAACCGGACGCGAGCCTGCCGCACCGGCGGCACGAGACGGACTGGTTCTACGCGATCGCGGCCCAGCACCTGGCCGCCGCGGAGGACGTGCTGCTGCCGAAGGTCCGGCGCCTCCCCGACGGGCGGTACCTGGTCTCCGCGTACGTCGGCAACGCCAAGCAGCTCGAGCGCTCGCTGCGGTTCCTGAAGGCCCGCCAGTACGGCGACAGCCGCGTGCTGCACCTGCGGGCCGACGAGGTCTGGCGGGTGCTCGACCGCCAGCTCGACGAGCACGAGCGGATGGAGACCGAGTACAGCCGGCAGCTGTGCGACACGCTCGGCGGCGAGGAGGTCAGCGCGCTGACCGAGCGGCTGCTGAGCGCCGAGGAGGTCGCGCCGACCCGGGCGCACCCGTTCTCGCCGCACACCGGGATGGCCGGGCGGCTGGCGCACCGGATGTGGCGGGTCGCGGACACCGCGTGGGACAGCGCGGAGGGTCGCGTCGTACCGACGAACTACCACGCCCACCCCAAGCGCGACTCGGCCCTGTCGCACTACCTGCGCGGCGCCAAGATCCCGGAGGATCAGGGCAGCTGAAACAGGTGATCGGACCGGCCCGAGGGATGCCTCCCGCGGGCCGGCCCGATCGTGCTCCTGCCACTGCGCCTGGTTGTGGCGGGAGCGGGGCCTTCTCCACAGCGCCTGGAAGCGGAGAAGGTGTGGTTCCCGCCTCCGTCGCGCCTACGAGCGGAGATGGGACCGGCACCCTCCCCCGCTGCGCCTGGTGTGCGGGGGAGAGCGAGCTGTGGAGTTATTTGAGGGACTCGAGCGCCTTCTTCGCGCCCGGGTGCAGCGGCACCGGGTCGGTCTGGGCGGCGGTCTCCAAGGTGATGTCCTTGGCGGCCGCGTTGACCTGGACCAGCGCGTCCTTGTTGTCGTAGATCACCTTGGTGAGCTTCTCGGCGAGCTCGTCCGGCATGTTCTTGCGGACCAGCAGCACGTTCGGAACGATGATCGTCTTCACGTCGCCCGGCTGCTTGTACGCCGCCGCCGGGATGGTGCCCTCGGCGTAGATGGTGCCGTACTTCGTGGTCAGCGCCGGCAGCAGGTCCGTGATCGGGATCAGCTGGACGCCCTTGCCGAGGCTCGTGGTCAGGTCGGTGATGCCGCCGGTCGGGATGCCGCCGGACCAGACCAGCGCGTCGATCGAGCCGCTCTTCATCGCGTCGACGGACTCGGGCAGGCCGAGCCGCTGCGCGGTGACGTCCTTGGCGGGGTCGAGCCCGGCCGCCTCGAGCAGCCGGCGCGCGATCACCTCGGTGCCGGAGTTCGGCGAGCCGGTGGAGACCCGCTTGCCCTTCAGGTCGGCGAACTTCGTGATCCCCGCGCCGGACCGGACCGCGACCTGGGTGTAGTTCGGGTACAGGCGGGTCAGCGCGACGACGTCCTGCGGCTGCTGGAAGCTGTTCTGGCCCTTGACCGCGTCGGCGGCGGTGTCGCCGAGCGAGAACGCGATGTCGTAGTTGCCGGCCACCAGGCCCTGCACGTTCTGCACCGAGGCGCCGGTCTCGCTGGCGGTGGCCCGGTAGCCCTCGACCTTGTCCGAGATCACCGAGGCGAGCGCGCCACCGAGCTGGTAGTACACGCCGGTCGTGTTGCCGGTGGCAATCGTCAGCCGGCCACCGTCGGTCCCGGCGCCACCGGCCTCGGGTTCACGCTGTCCCCCGCAGGCCACCAGCGACACCGAGGCGGCGAGAGCGAGTACGGCGACGGGCAGGCGTCGGGTTCTCATGAAGTGACGGATCCTTCCGGTTGGCCGGCCTGGCGCTGCCGCCGGACCAGGTTGATGACGACGGCAACAAGTAGCAAACCGATTCCAACGGCGATGGTTACGGGCGCCAGGTAGAGCAGCAGCAGCGCGGCCGGGACGCAGAGCGCCCGCTCGACCCAGCTGGTGGCGACCAGGATCCAGCCGCCGGTGACCACGGCCAGCGCCGCGACCGCCAGCATCGAAACCGCCAGCGTCCAGACCATGCCGACGAACGATCCCTGACCGAGCAGGTGCGCGCCGTTCTCGGTGAGCACGAACGCGAACGGGACCAGGAAGGCCGGCAGCGTGTACTTCCAGGCCTGCCACATCGTCGCCATCGTCCGGCCGCCGGTGATCGCGGAGGTGGCCACGGCGGCCAGCGCGGTCGGCGGCGACACCTCGGACAGGACGGCGTAGTAGAAGATGAACATGTACGCCTCGGCCTGGGTGACGCCGAGCTGCACCAGCGCCGGCGCGATGATCACCGCGGCGATGATGAACGACGCGGTGACCGGCACCGCGAGACCGAGGATCAGCACGGCGATCGCCGACAGCGCCACGGTCAGGATCAGCACCACGGTCGGGTCGTCGGTGACGCCGCGGCCGGCCTCGACGATGATCTCGGCCAGGTTCAGCCCGAGCCCGGTCTGGGTGGTGACCGCGACGATCACGCCCGCGGTCGCGCAGGTGGCCGCCACCGGCAGCACCGATCGGGTGCCCTGGGCAAGCGCCTTGAACAGCGGCCCGGGGGTGAGCCGGTGCTCGCGGTCCAGGAAGGACAGCACGATCTGCAGCAGTACGGCGTACACGACGGCCTTGAACGGCGGCACGTCGACCGCCATGAAGCCGATGATCACGAACAGCGAGAGGAAGTGGTAGCTGAACCGGAGCAGCAGCTTGCGGGCCGACTGGGTCGAGGTCTCGGCCGAGGTGGTGCCGTGCCGGCGGGCGTCGATCTCGATCGCGAGCAGGATGCCCAGGTAGTAGAGGATGGTCGGGATCACCGCGAAGCCGAGCACGGTCAGGTACGAGACCTGGAGGAACTCGGCGATGATGAACGCGGCCGCGCCGAGCGTCGGCGGGGACAGGATCGCGCCGATGCCCGCGGCGGCGAGCATGCCGCCGGCCGGTTCGGGCGGGTAGCCCGCGCGGCGCAGGATCGGCCAGGACACGGTGCCGAGCGACACGGCGGTCGCCGTACCGGAGCCGGAGACGCTGCCGAGCAGGAAGCCGGCCAGCGTCACCGTTCGGCCGGGAGCGGTCCGGCTGCGCTTGAACGCGGCGAAGGACAGGTCGATGAAGAACTTGCCGGCGCCGGAGTAGTCGAGCACGGCGCCGTAGATGGTGAACAGCACGATGTAGCTGGCGGCGACGCCGAGCGGGGTGCCGTAGAAGCCGGCCGTGCCCATCGTGAACTGGGCGATGATCGCGTCGAAGTTGAAGCCCTGGTGCGCCAGCGACCAGGTGTAGGGCAGGTAGCCGCCGTAGTAGGCGTAGGCGATGAAGAGCAGGCTGAACAGCGGGAGCACCCAGCCCGTCGTACGACGGCAGGCTTCGAGCAGCAGGATCAGCAGCAGCGCACCGACCAGGACGTCGGTCGAGGTCGGCGCCTGGCGGCGCTCGAGGAAGCCGTCGAAGTCGAGCAGCGGGTAGAGGCAGACGACCAGCGCGACCGCGGCCAGGACCCAGTCCAGGATCCCCGGGTCGTCGTGGGTACGGCCCTTGAACGGGTTCAGGAAGGCCGGGACCTTCCAGCCCCGATAGCACAACAAAGTGATCGGGAGAACCGCTGCGAGAAAGATCACTAAGTAGTACTGCGTGCCGGCCGACAACGGGAAGAAGACCTGGAGCAGGACCCCGACGCTGACCACCGCGCACCAGACCGAGATCACCAGGTCCAGGGCAGGCCTGAGCCGCCGAGCGGGTTTCTCCTGCTCGTACTCGGCCAGCTCGGCGTCGGAGAGCGCGGCGGTGCCGCCCCCCGTACCAACACCCACAGTCATTGTCCGGTTCCCTCCCGTGGTCGGAGACTAGTGTCGCCGACCACGGCACGCAGTCACGTGATTACGTCTTTACCAAGATCTGACACATGTGAGCGTCTCCTGCCCTACGATCACGGCATGAGCGGCGCGGTGCGGATCCTGTTGGTCGAAGACGATCTCGACATCGCCAATGCGCTGATACCCGCGCTGCGCCGGTACGGGCTGATGGTGACGCACGTCCGGACCGCCGCCGACGCCCTCGCGGCCGACCCCGGCGACCTGGTCCTGCTCGACCTCGGACTGCCCGACGGCGACGGCATCAACGTCTGCCGGCAGATCCGGACCGTGTCCGACGTCCCGGTGATCGCGGTGACCGCGCGCGGGGAGGCGGCCGACCGGGTCCGCGGCCTGCGCAGCGGGGCCGACGACTACGTGGTGAAGCCGTTCGCGATCTCCGAGCTGCTGGCCCGGATCGACGCCGTACTACGCCGTACCGGACTGCTCCAACCCCGCCCCCGGGTGACAGTGGGCGACCTGACCGTGGACATCGAGGCCCGCACCGTCCAGGTCGCCGACAAGCCCATCAGCCTGACCCGCAAGGAGTTCGACGTGCTAGCTGTGCTGGCCGCGCACCACGGCCGGGTGGTGCCGCGTGAGCAGGTCGCGCTGTACGCCTGGCAGTCCGTCTTCGAGGCGTCCTCGCGGACGATGGACGTCCACGTCGCCAGCCTGCGGGCCAAGCTGGGCCGCCCCGAGCTGGTCCAGACGATCCGCGGCGTCGGCTACAGACTCGGTTCGGACTGACCGTTGCGCCGTCGCCTGCTGCAGTCCCTCGTCCCCCTGGTCGCCATCCTGGCCATCGTCGCGGCCGTGCCGCTGGCCAACTTCATCGCGACCAACACCACCCGCAACCTGTTCCTGTCGCGCAGCAACGACGCCGACTGGTTCGCCACCATGGCCGAGTCGCCGCTGCAGTCCGGTGACATCGCCACCCTGCGCGAGCTGGCGGTCCGCTACCACGAGCTTTACAACACCCCCGTCTTCGTCGTCGACGTCGACCGCCGGGTGGTCGCCACGTCGCGCTCCGGCGTGGACGTGAAGGACCCCGACATCAAGCTGGTCCTGGACAGCACGCTGTCCGGCCGCCTCCCGGCCGAGCCGAAGGCGCTGTGGCCCTGGCAGTCCGGCGAGATGGTCGTCTCCCGCCCGGTGGTGAACAACGGCCGCGTACTCGGCGCCTCGGTGCTGCGGGTGCCGACCGAGAAGGGCCGCCAGGACGTCCAGAACGGTCTGCTCCTGCTGCTCGGCGGCCTGCTGATCTCGGTCGGAGCCGTTGTCATCGGCATCGTTCGCCCGGTCACCCGCTGGGTGCTCCGGCCGCTGAACGACCTGGACAACGCCACCCACCAGGTCACCCGCGGCGCGCTCGACACCCGGGTCTCCACCGACGGCCGCGCGCCGGAGCTGCGCCGGCTCGGCGACAGCTTCAACTCGATGGCGCTCAGCCTGCACCAGGCCCGTCAGCGCGAGCGCGAGTTCGTCGCCGACGCCTCGCACCAGCTCCGGACACCGTTGACCTCGGCAAGAATCCACATCGAGGGCCTGTCCCGGCTGTCGCCGACCGCGCGGTTCGCGCTCAGCGACATCGACCGGCTCGGCCGGATCGTCCAGCGGCTGTCCCGCCTGGCCGGTTCGGACCGCCCGGGAGACGTCGAGGGCAGCGAGGCACCCCTGGACCTCGCGCAGGCCGTCAAGGAGCGTCTGGTCGGCTGGAAGGCCGTGTACGCCGCCGACGACCTGGAGCTGATCATCGGCGAGATGGTCCCGGGCGGGGTCGCCGCCGAGCTCGAGGTCGACGACATCCTCGACGTACTGCTCGACAACGCCAGCAAGTACGGCGCTCCGCCGGTCGAGGTCTCGGTCACCCGGGACGGCACCGAGGTGGTGATGTCGGTCCGCGACCACGGGCTCGGGCTCGGATCGCGCGACCTGAAGAAGGTCGGCGAGCGGTTCTGGCGCAGCGCGCACCACCGGGAGATGCCCGGGACCGGGCTGGGCCTGGCGATCGTCCGCTCCGAGGCCGCCCGGGTGGGTGGGCGGGTGGTGGCCCGCCCGCCGATCGGCGGCGGTCTGGTGATCGAGGTCCGGGTCCCGCTGATCGACGACTACGAGGACTGACTCCTGACCCCTTGAACAAGAAGCCGGGGCCGCGGACAGGTAATAACTTGTCCGCGGCCCCGGTTTGTTGTCCGAGGTACCGGCGGTCAGACGTGGTTCTCCTTGTACCAGCGGATGGCGGCCGGGTGCAGCGGGATCGGCATCGTCGCGATCGCGGAGCGGGCGTCCAGGGAGCCGGCCTCGGGGTGGATGGCCATCAGGTCGGCCTGCCGGCGGAACATCGTGCTCAGCGTCCACCAGGCCCAGGCGTCGGACAGGTTCTTCCGGGCCAACAGGTAGTTCGGTACGGCGAGCGTCGGCACCGACGTGGACAGCTGGTAGACCGACGGCGGGATCGAGGACAGCACGTAGCCGCCGAAGCGCTTGCTGGCGATCTGCTGGGCGGTGGCGCCGATGTCGACCAGCTTGAACCCGATCGTCTTCTGCAGGTCCAGGATCGGCTTGGTCGGCAGGCCGCCGCTCCAGATCAGCGCGTCGATGCCCTTCTTCGGGTTGGTGAGCCGGTCCTGCAGGCCCTGCACCGCGGCCTCCAGGCCGAGCGTCTTCTGCTGCACGCTGATCCCCGCGGTCTGCAGGATCCGCAGCGCCACCACGCGGGTGCCGGAGTTGGCCGGCCCGACACTGACCACCTTGCCCTTCAGGTCCTCGATGGTGTCGATCGTCGACGACGTCGGGACCACCACGTGCACGTAGTTGTCGTACGTCCGGGCCAGCGCCGTGAACCTCTTCAGCGCGCCGCTGCGGAACGCCGTGCCCGGGGTCCCCTCCCAGGCGTCCAGCGCCGAGTCGGACAGGCTGAAGCCGATGTCCGCGGTCCCGCCGGCGAGCATCCGCAGGTTGGCGACCGAGCCGTCGGTCATCACCGGCTTCATCTCCACACCGGTCTGCTCGGTGACCAGCTTGGCCAGGCCGGCGCCGTACACGGCGTACACGCCGCCCTCGTTACCGGTGGCGAACCTGGCGGGTCCGGCGGGAGCCGGCTCGTCGGAGCGGCCGCGGGAGCAGCCCGGGAGGAGCAGGGACCCGGCGGCCGCGGCCCCCAGTCCCAGCGCGTGGCGGCGGGTCAGCAGGCGGGGACGATCCATGGGGACAACCTAGTCGGGCTCAGGGTGCGGATGCCATCGCGGTCCGGTCACGACTGCTCACCCCACGTCCCGCTCCGGCGACTTTGAGCACCGTTCAGCCAGAAATCGGGCCCGGGAGTGACTGGCCGGTGCCCAAAGTGGTGCTCGGCGGGCGCTGGGAGGGGCTGCGGAGCGGTTTGCGTCTGGACGGGCCCCGGGATTGTGTGACAGCGTTGTCAACACAGTCGGCCTGGATGGCCGCGGAACCCCGTCAGCGGAGGATGATTTCGTGCACGACGACCGACAACTGATCGAGGAGCGGCTCAAGCGCGCCCTGCGGGAGCGGATCCGCCCCGCGGTCTACGGCGCCGCCGTCCCGCTGGCCATCGAGGTGTGGCACGCCCCGGGTGAGCCGGTGTCCCCCGCCGAGGCGCTGGCCCAGACCTTCGAGCCGGCCGAGATCGGCCTGCCCTGGGGTCCTGCCTGGGGCACCGCCTGGTTCAAGTTCAGCGGCCAGGTGCCGGCCGAGTGGGCCGGCTCCGAGATCGAGGCCGTGATCGACCTCGGCTTCAGCGGCGGCCCGGGCTTCTCCTGCGAGGGCCTGGTGCACACCACCTCCGGCGTACCGCTGAAGGGCCTGCACCCGCGGCAGACCTACGCGCCGCTGTCGATCCTCGGCCCGGACGGCACCGCCGCCCAGCCGGGTGACCAGATCACCTTCTACGTCGAGGGCGCCGCGAACCCGGAGATCCCGCTCGACAACGCCTACGCCAAGGTCGACATCGGCGCCAAGCGCGGCGAGACCCCGATCTACCAGCTGACCCGCGCCGACCTGGCCGTGTTCAACGCCGACGTCTGGAACCTGATCCTCGACCTGGAGTCGCTGGACGGGCTGCAGAAGGAGCTGTCGCCGCAGGAGCCGCGCCGCCGCGAGATCCTGCGCGCGCTGAGCCGCGCCCTGGACGCCCTGGACTACGAGAACGTCGCCGGCACCGCCGCCGACGCCCGCGCGCAGCTGACCGACGTACTGAGCCGTCCGGCGCACGCCAGCGCGCACCAGCTGTCCGCGGTCGGCCACGCGCACATCGACTCGGCCTGGCTCTGGCCGCTGCGCGAGACCCGCCGCAAGGTCGCCCGGACCGTCTCCAACGTCGCGACGCTGGCCGAGGAGTACCCGGAGCTGGTCTTCGCGTTCTCGCAGGCCCAGCAGCACGCCTGGGTGAAGGACAACTACCCCGAGGTCTGGGAGCGGCTGAAGAAGGCCGTTGCCGAGGGCACCATCGTGCCGGTCGGCGGCATGTGGGTCGAGTCCGACACCAACCTGCCCGGCGGCGAGGCGCTGGCTCGGCAGTTCGTGCACGGCAAGCGGTTCTTCCTGGACGAGTACGGCATCGACACCCAAGAGGTCTGGCTGCCGGACTCGTTCGGCTACACCGCCGCGCTGCCGCAGCTGGTCAAGCTGTCCGGCTCGAAGTGGTTCCTGACCCAGAAGATCTCGTGGAACAAGGAGAACCGCTTCCCGCACCACACCTTCAACTGGGAAGGCCTCGACGGGACCCGGATCTTCACCCACTTCCCGCCGATCGACACCTACAACTCCGACCTGTCCGGTCGCGAGCTGGCCCACGCCCAGCGCAACTTCCAGGAGAACGGCGCCGCGACCCGCTCGCTGGTCCCGTTCGGGTACGGCGACGGCGGTGGCGGCCCCACCCGCGAGTTCGTCGCGACCGCCCGCCGGGTGGCCAACCTGGAGTCCTCGCCGCGGGTCACCATCGAGTCCCCGACCGAGTTCTTCAGCGCCGCCGAGGAGGAGTACGCCGAGCACGCGCCGGTCTGGTCCGGTGAGCTCTACCTGGAGATCCACCGGGCGACGTACACCTCGCAGGCCAAGACCAAGCAGGGCAACCGGCGCAGCGAGCACCTGCTCCGCGAGGCCGAGCTGTGGTCGGCCGCCGCCGTGGTCGCGGGCAAGCTGGACGCCTACCCGTACGCCGACCTGGACCGGATCTGGAAGGCCGTGCTGCTGAACCAGTTCCACGACATCCTGCCCGGCTCGTCGATCTCCTGGGTGCACCGCGAGGCCGAGGCGACGTACGCGCGGCTGGCCGAGGAGCTCGAGGCGATCATCGCGAAGGCCCAGCAGGCGCTGGCCGGCTCCGGTGACGCGCAGATCGTCTTCAACGCCGCACCGCACACGCGCGGTGGCGTGGCCGGGCTGGGCGCGGGCATCGCGGCCGGCGAGGGCCAGGCGGCGACGATCGACGGCAACGTCCTCGACAACGGCCTGATCCGGGTCACCGTCGACGAGCGCGGCCTGATCACCTCCCTGTACGACGTGGCGGCCGACCGCGAGGTCGTTGCCCCCGGCACCGCGGCGAACCTGCTGCAGCTGCACGTCGACACCCCGAACCACTGGGACGCCTGGGACGTCGACTCGTTCTACAAGAACAACGTCCGCGACGTCACCGAGGTCGACTCGGTCGACTTCAGCTCCGTCGACGGCGTCGCGACCGTGGTGGTCAAGCGGTCCTTCAACCGGTCCACGGTCACCCAGACGCTGCGGCTGCGGCCGGGCACCAAGCGGGTCGACATCGAGACCGCGATGGACTGGCACGAGTCGGAGAAGTTCCTCAAGGCGGCGTACCCGGTCGACGTGCACGCCGACCGGTCGGCCTCGGAGACCCAGTTCGGGCACATCTTCCGGCCGACCCACACCAACACCTCGTGGGACGCGGCGAAGTTCGAGATCGCGGCGCACCGCTGGGTGCACGTCGGCGAGCCCGGCTACGGCGTCGCCGTGGTCAACGACTCGACGTACGGGCACGACGTGAACCGGACCGCGCGTGAGGACGGTGGCACCACGACCACCATCCGTACGTCGCTGATCCGCGCGCCGCGCTTCCCCGACCCGAAGACCGACCAGGGCCTGCACGTGGTCAACCACGCCCTGGTGGTCGGCGCCGGGATCCCGGAGGCGATCGAGGAGGGCTACCGGATCAACCTGCCCGAGCGCGTCGTCACCGGCGCCGAGGGGGTTGCCCCGCTGTTCGAGGTGAGCAACGGCAACGTGATCATCGAGGCGGTCAAGCTGGCCGACGACCAGTCGGGCGACGTCGTCGTCCGCCTGTACGAGTCGACCGGCGGCAAGTCCCGGGCCACCGTGACCCCGGGCTTCGCGGCCGCGTCGGTCACCGAGGTCGACCTGCTCGAGCGGCCGCTGGCCGACCGTGAGCTGGCCGACGGTGGAGTGGCGGTCGCGCTGCGCCCGTTCCAGATCCTGACGCTGCGCTTCAAGCGCGCGTGATCTAGCTGGTCGGGGCCCCGGGGAGTTGTTGCCCGGGGCCCCTTCGCTATCTCCGGCGGATGTCGGTCCAGGCGGCGTCGGTGCAGAGGCCGCAGTTCGGACCGGTGAATTCCTGAGCGGCTGCCGTGTTGCCGGTCAGCTGGTACTTGAACCAGGCGGTCACCACCCCACGGAAGCCACCGCCGTCGCCGGTCGGCTCCATGTGAGTGGCGTCCTTGAGTGAGGCGTAGACGGTCGGAGCCGGCGCCTTCTGCCACATGCCGGCGACCAGCGCGGCGGGAACGACGGTGTCGGCTGCTCCGGAGAGGAAGAGGCTCGGGCCCTTCAGCTTCGCCGGCGCCGCGAGCGGGCCGGGCTGCAGCGGGATCGTGGTGTCGATGCGGGCGTCCGCGCCGGCGTTGATCGCACCCTGACCGCCTTGGGAGTGCCCGGCCGCGCCGATGTGGTCGAGGTCGACGTGCTGGTAGAGGTCGCTGGCGGCTTGCTGGTCGAGGGTCGCCAGCAGGTCGATGCCCGCGCGCATCTCCGCGCCGGTGCCGGACATGGTGGTGTTCGCCGCGGCGACGATGAAGCCGTGGCTGGCCAGATGGCGGAGGAGACCGCTGTAGATGCCCGGTACGGCGCCGGTTCCGTTGCCCCAGACAACCACCGGAGCACGGCCGGAGATCGTCGCCGGGTAGTAGAGGGTGTGCGCCGGGAGGATCTGGGTCTTCACGGCGTTCGGTCCGGTCTGGGACCAGTTCGGATCGACAGTTGCCGAAGCCTGTACGGGAACGAGCAGACTGATCGAGGAAACAATTGCCACCAGCAACTTGCGCGTCATCGTGCAGCTCCGGCGACGATCTTCCCGAACGCGGCCATGCCCTGCGCGCTCGGGTGCAGCGGCGCGGCGACCGAGCTCGGGACCAGGCCCTCCAGCCAGCGCGTTCCGATCGGCGCGCACGCGTCGTGGCCGACGCTCGGGGTCCGCAGGTCGACGTACTGGGCGCCGTGCGCCGCCGACTGCTGGGCGAGCATCTGGTTGAGGCGGTCGATGGTCGCCTGCAGGTAGTTGGCGTCGACACCCCAGACCGGCACGGTCGGCCAGCAGCCGTTCGGGCGGACGTACGTGCCGTAGCCGGTGACCAGGATCTTCGCGTTCGGCGCGAGCTGCCGGATCTGCGCGAGCGCCTGGCCGAACGCCGGCGCGGTCGCCGTGATACGGGCAGCGAGCTGGTCGACGCCGCCTGCGGTGAAGCGGCTCTTGCACGACGTACCGGCCGGAGGCGGCAGCAGGTTGATGCACGAGAGGGCCGCCGCGACGAGCCCGGTGTCGTTGCCGCCGATCGCGACCGTGACGACGTCCGTCGACGCCGACAGCGAGCGGAACTGCGGCGGCACGAAGCCGAACTGCTTCCCGGTGAAGTCCGGGATCACCGCGCCCGAGCAGGTCACGTCGGTCAGCCGCGCCCCGAGCGCCTTGGCCGCGACGTGCGGGTAGTTGGCCGACGAGCGCAGGCAGGCCAGGTCGATCTGCGGCAGGATCAGCGGCCCGGCGGCCGACGAGTCGCCGAGCGCGACGTACTCCAGCGGATCGGCCGCCTGAGCCGGTCCCGCGACCGCCCCACCCACCAGTACGCCGGCCGCGAGCACCGCCACCCATCGTCCTCGTCGCATCCTCATCACCCTTCGCAGTCGTGCGGTCACCGAATACTTGCAGGTAATGTTCCAGCACAAAGCCGCTCCAGGTCGCTGGGGCGCGACCCAGACTTCCGGGGCTGATCGTTGTGACGGATCACAAGCTGACGGCCGGCGGGATCCCCGTCGACCGGATCCTCACCGGCCAGCTGGGCCGGCTCGTCGACCAGGTCCTCGAGCACCTGGTCGGCAGCATCCCGCTCTACGCGCAGCTCCCGCGCGAGGAGCTGCAGGGCGACATCCGCCAGATCACCGAGCGCACGCTGCGCGCGTTCGCCGAGACCTTCCGCACCGGCGTGATCCCGACCGGCGCGACCCTCGAACCGCTCCGCGAGTCAGCCGCCCGGCGCGCCGAGGAGGGCGTCCCGCTGGAGGCGCTGCTGGCGGCGTACCACCTCGGCGGGCGGGTCTGCGCGGACTTCGTCGCCGGCGGCTTCCGGCCCGAGGAACTGCCCGACGCGCTCGCGCTCAACCGGCTGATCCTCGACTTCCTGCAACAGGTCACCGCGACCGTCTCGGCCAGCTACTTCGAGGAGCGCCAGATCATCGCCGGCGAGGAGCAGGCCGGTCGCCAGTCGCTGCTCACCACGCTGCTCGACGGCGGTCCCGCGGCCGAGACCGCCCGCCGCACCGGTCTCCAGCTGCCCGCGGAGTACGCCGTCCTCGGGCTCGCGTACGGCGCGCACGCCGACGAGCAGCAGCCCGGCGTCGACGTCCAGATCGTTGCCCGCCGCAAGCTCCGCCGGATCCGCCTGGAGCTCGACCGGATCACGACCGGCCCGGGCAGCCCGCCGATGGCCGCGCTCTCCGTGGCCGACGGCATCGTTCTGCTGCCCGCTCCGGCGCCCGACCTCGACCTCCTGCGGTCCCGGATCGGCAAGGCCGCCGGTGTCGAGCTCGTCCTGGCCGTGTCGACCGCTGTCCCCGACCAGGTCCCCGGCTCCGTCGAGCTGGTCCGGGACCTGCTCGACGTGGTGCGGATCCACCGGCGGCCACCCGGTGTCTACCGGCTCGACGACCTCGTGCTGGAGTACCAGCTCAGCCGCCCGAGTCCTGCGCGCGACCGGCTCGCCGTACTGCTGCAGCCGCTCACCGACCGCGCCGACCTGCTCGCGACGCTGCGCTGCTATCTCGCGAACAGCCGCAACCGCCGCCAGACCGCGACCGACCTGCACGTCCACCCGAACACCGTCGACTACCGGCTGCGCCAGGTCGCCAGGCTCACCGGCCTCGACCCGACGCAGGCTGACGACCTCCCGCGGCTCGTCGCGGCGCTGGCGGCGTACGACGCAAGCTGACGTTCACCTGGCTGTCGTAGCGTTGCGGCACTCACCTCGGGAGGTGGCATGACGCCGACACCGTTGCTCGGTGCCCGCACGCTCGACCGGCAGACCGCCCGTACCCTGCCGCCCGGCCCGAAGCTGCCGACGCTGGTGCAGACGGTGCTGTTCGCGGGGCACCGCAAGACGTTCTTCCCCCGGATGCGCGCCCGGTACGGCGACACGTTCACGATCCGGCTGGTCCCGTCCAGCCGGGTCTGCGTGGTGCTCAGCCGGCCCGAGCACATCCGCGACGTCTTCACCACGCCGCCGAGCGTCGTGCACGCCGGCGAGGGCAACGAGGTGCTCGCGCCGATCATGGGCGAGCACTCGCTGCTGCTGATCGACGACGAGGACCACGCCCGGATGCGGCGGCAGCTGATGCCCGCGTTCCTCGGCAACGCGCTGCGCGGGTACGCCGAGATGATCGGCGAGCTGGCCCGCGAGGAGGTGCGGACGTGGCCGGTCGGGACGCCGTTCCGGATGCACGACCGGATGCGCACGCTGACGCTCGAGGTGATCCTGCAGGTCGTCTTCGGCGTCACCGA
This sequence comes from Kribbella sp. NPDC051770, assembly GCF_040681455.1. Classification (NCBI taxonomy): domain Bacteria; kingdom Bacillati; phylum Actinomycetota; class Actinomycetes; order Propionibacteriales; family Kribbellaceae; genus Kribbella; species Kribbella sp. NPDC051770. Next base: position 631,500 of record NZ_JBFAYT010000002.1, read on the forward strand.
CTCGACCCGGCTGGACGAGCTGCGGCCGCTGGTGGAGAAGATCGTCGAGGTCCGGCCGCTGACCATGCTCGGCGCGTTCTACCCGCGAATGCTGAAGTACCCGCCGTGGCGCACGTACCTGGAGACCCAGCGGCGCGTCGACGAGATCCTGTACGACGAGATCGCGCGCCGGCGTACCGACGATGCCGGACGCAACGACGTGCTCAGCCGGCTGCTGGCCGCGGGCGAGTGGTCCGACGTGGAGCTGCGCGACCAGCTGGTGACGCTGCTGCTCGCCGGGCACGAGACGACCGCGACCGCACTGGCCTGGGCGTTCCACGAGCTGGCCCGGATGCCGGAGGAGCTCGCGGCCGGTCAGCAGGCCGCCGACGAGGGCGACGACGAGCGGCTGGAGGCGATCACGAAGGAGTCGATGCGGCTGCACCCGGTCGTCTACCAGGTCGGCCGCCGCGTCACCGAGACCGTCGACATCGCCGGCTACCGCCTCCCCCGCGGCACCACGATCATGGCCGCGATCGGCCTGGTCCACGAGGACCCCGAGAACTATCCGGCCGCCGCGGTCTTCCGCCCGGCCCGCTTCCTCTCCGAGGACCCGCCGGCGCCGTCCACCTGGATTCCCTTCGGCGGCGGCGCCCGCCGCTGCATCGGCGCCGGCTTCACCCTGCTGGAGTCGACCGAGATCCTCCGCGCGGTGCTGTCGCGGTACGACGTACGCCCGGTCCGCGACACCCCCGAAAAAGCGCAGCCGCGGAACGTGACCCTGGTCCCGTCCCGCGGCTGCGAGGTCGTCATCACTGCCCGGAGCTAGGGCGTGTCTCCCGATTCCCGCCGTAGCGAGCAGGTGCTCGGTGCGGTAGCTCGGAGTGCTGGAGTGAAGGCCTCGATGTTTTTCCATCGTGGCCTTTGCTCCAGTGCTCCGAGGTGCCGTGCCGAGTGCCGCGCAGTAGGCGGGAATCGGGAGACGCGCCCTCAGTCCTCCAGGTCGCCCACGTCGCCGAGGTCGACGTCGCGCAGCGAGTCGAGGTCGGACTCGTCCTCGTCGTCGAGCTCGAAGGGCTCGTCGTCGTCGACGACGTGAACCGCCGCCTCCTCCGCGCTGGCGGCGGCGCCGTCGAAGCCCACGTCGGTGGCGATCAGTTCCTCGTCCTCGTCGGAGTGGGCGCCCTCGTCGGGGGCGACCAGGCGGCCGGAGCGCTCGGTGCCCACCTCGGGGCCGCCGACGTTCTCGTTGTCCTCGGCGTACGGGTCGACGTCCGGCTCCTCCTGGGCCAGCCGCTGGTCCAGCGACTCACCCTGCAGCGCCTCGTCGGCGGTGGTGCCGAACCCCTCGCCCGCCGACCACTTCTCCGGCGGCGAGTACCCCTCGTCGAGCAGGTCGTCGACGCCGCGGTCGTTCAGTGTGTCCTCCGGCTGCAACTGGTCCTCGTCGTCGACGCTGTAGCTGCCGTAGTCCTCACGGTTGTTCTCGGTCATGGACACACCCTGAACCTTCGGGCCGCCCCGAATCAACCCAGCGCGCGCCCGTGTCCTGGATGATGGCCCCATGGACCCGGTCCGACTGACGCTGGATCAGCTGCGCGAGCTCCGCGACGACATCGCGCCGCACGCCGCGAAGCGCTCCGCCGCCTCGGTCCGGCGCCGGATCGAACGCTGGCAGAACCGGTCGTTCTTCATCGTCCAGTGCGCCCTGGCCGCCGCCGTCGCCTGGACGCTGGCCCGGTACGTCCTGGGCCATCAGCAACCGTTCTTCGCGCCGGTCGCGGCGATGGTCTGCCTCGGGTTCAGCTTCGGCCAGCGCCTGCGCCGGGTCGCCGAGGTGATGGTCGGGGTGGCGGTCGGGGTCGGCGTCGGCGACCTGTTCGTGCGCTTCTTCGGTACCGGTGTGGTCCAGATCGTGTTCGTGATCGCGCTGGCGATGAGCGTCGCGGTGCTGCTCGGCGCCGGCACGCTGATGACGACGCAGGCCGGCGTCCAGGCCGCGATCGTCACCACCCTGATGCCGAACGCCGGCGCCGGCTTCAACCGCTGGCTCGACGCGGTGCTCGGCGGCCTGGTCGCGCTGGCCGCCGCGACGATCGCCCCGGCCGCGGCGATTCGTCGCCCGAGGCAACAAGCTTCCGGCGTACTGAACGAGCTGGCGGCGATCCTGATCGAGACCGCCGAAGGCCTGCGGAACAGCGACGAGGACGCCGTCACCGACGCCCTGCGCCGCGCCCGGGCCAGCGAGGGCCTGCTCGACGACCTGCGCAGCGCCGCCGACGAGGGCGTCGCCGTGGTCCGCCTGTCGCCGTTCCGCCGCCGGCACCGCGGCCGCGTGAAGGAGATCGCCGACCTGGTCGTCCCGCTCGACCGCGCGATCCGCAACATCCGCGTCCTGGTCCGCCGCTGCGCGGTGTCGGTCTGGCGCGACGAGCAGATGCCCGCGGAGTACCCGATGCTGCTCGACCGGCTCGCCGACGGCACCCGCCTGATCGCCGAGTCCCTGTTCGAGCCGCAGGCCGACGTCGCCGCGCACCGCGTCCTCGGCGAGCTGGGTCGCCGTACGGCGGTGATGCCGATCCCGGCCTCGCTGTCGGCCGTCGTCGTGCTCGGCCAGATCCGTTCCACGGTCGTCGACCTGCTCGAGCTCACCGGTACGACGTACGACGAAGCGCGGGTGCTGGTCCCGCTCCGGCCGGACGGCTTGGACGAGAAGTAGGCGCGAGACCTAGGTCACACCGAGAAGTTCTGCGAAATCTCCGTCATACCCGGCGGTCACGTGCGTCTCACAGGCATGACGATCCACCGACTGATGGCAGCCATCGCGACCGAGCAGGTCACACTGCGCGACGGCGAGCCCACCGAGACCCCCGACGACCGGAGCGACGCCGCCGCTGAGCACCACTAGGCGCGAACCGGACGGACGGAGCCCAGGCGGCGCACCCGGACGGTCTTCCCCACCGAGGTAGACCGCACGGATGTCGCACACCAACGCAGAGGCGCCCATGCGAGGCGCCGCCGGCTCCGTCGAGTGCACTGCCACAGCAGTGCACGCAGAACCACCCGGCCACACCTGTCCTGACGCCGCTTGCGCGAGGCTCAGGCCAGGGGCCGGGTGGTTCTCTGCTGTTCGGAGGCTTTCCGGCGACTCAGGCGACGATGATCTCGGTGGTCACCGAGTTCGCGATGAAGCACTCCTCGTGCGAGCGGTGGTGGATCCGCTCCAGCGTCGCCGCGTCCGGCTGCTCGCCGGCGAAGACGATCTTCGGGTGCAGCGTCACCTGGGTGATCGCGATCTTGCCGCGCTCGTTCTTGGCCATCACCCCGACCGCGTGGTCGTCGTACGAGTCGACGACCAGCCGCTTCTTGGCCGCGATCGCGAGGAAGGTCAGCATGTGGCAGGACGACAGCGACGCGATGAACGCCTCCTCGGGGTCGACCGGCCCCGGGTTGCCCAGGTACGCCGGGTTGGCGGACCCGGGCACGGTGATCCCGCCGTCGAAACGCCACTCGTGGTCGCGGTTGTAGGTCTGGTAGGTGAACTCGTGCTCACCACGGCTCCAGCTGACGTCGACCACGTGCTCCGACACAGAACTCACCTTTCCGAGACGTTCCCCCTGCACCAAGCCGGGGCGGACACCGGGTTGCAGCGTACTGCGACGCCCCCGGGCAGCTGCGCGACGAAGTCGCTGTCGTACCGGGCGGCCATCCCGGCCACCGGGAAGTCGGTGGTCACCCACTGCGCGCCGCTGGCCAGCGCGATCCCGACCCGGCTGGTCTCACCGTTCAGCACGGTCGACATCGGCTCGTCGGAGCGGGTCCGGACCAGGTAGCCCTTGTGGACCAGCCGCTCGATCTCGGCCTGGTTCGCGCCGCGCGGGTCGTTGACCATCGTCACGGCCGCGTCCGGCTGACCCTCGGGACCGCGGGTGAACACCGCCCGGCCCTCCAGGTTCGGCTTGCCGGTCCGGTACAGGTCGCGGATCGCGCCCTCGCCGCCGTTGTCGAAGTAGAACATCACCTTGCCGCGGGCCTGGTCGAGCGTCGGCCAGCCCTTCTTCAGCACCGACTGCTCCAGCGTCAGCCCGGGCTTGCGGACGTCGTCCGGCGACAGCAGCTGGCGCTCGCCGAACACCGAGCGGACCTCGGTGTCGATGCTGTCCAGGTTGGCCGCGTCCCACGGCGGAGCCTGTACGCCGCCCGCCGCGACGATCCGCGGGTCGGACTGCTTCAGCTCCAGCTGGATCACGATCGGCGCGTGGTCGCGGTGCTGGTCGGACCAGGTCTTCACCTGCTGCAGGCAGACGACGAAGCTGCGGCAGTTGGTGTTGTAGTCGAAGTCCGGGACGTGCATCACCTTGATACCGGGCTTGGCCAGCTCCGGGTCGGTGAGCGGGCCCTGCCCGGTCAGCTTCCGGATCAGCGGGTAGGTGTAGAGGCCGCCGGCCGGGTCCGGGAACAGGTCGAGCTCGAGGGCCCGGATGTTCTGGTCCTGCAGCTGCTGCGGGATCGAGGCGTGCGAGTACCAGATGTTGACCGCGCCCGGGTCCTGCGCCTGCTGAACCTGCTTCTCGGCGGCGCTCAGCTCGCGGTGGTAGGAGTTGTGTGCGCCGAGGGTCTGGATCTGGTTCATCCGGAGCGCCGAGCGGGTCTGCTGCTGGCGGTCGGCGTGGTCGGCGGCCTGCTGCTGCACGTTGCCGTTGCTGCTGTTGCTGCCGAGCGACGCGCCCGCGAGCCCGGCGGCCGCGACCGCCGCGGACGCGAGTCCGGCGGTGAGTTTGCTGCTGATCCGCATGCTGATGGTTCCCCTCCGTCGATCTGGGCGGTACTGCTGGTGAGGATTGTGTCGCGCCGCAGGTCACAACCGGACGGCGAAAAGCTGTCATCGAACTGAACGACGGTGGATGGCAACGTTGTCCCCCTGCCCGGGGCACAATGACCTCATGGTCTCCACTACCGCTGGTGAGGAGCCGGGCGCGTATCCGTTGCGGCGGATGCCGACGCAGGACCGGGCCAGCCGTCAGGTCGAACGCATCCTCGACGCGGCCTGCGCCGAGGTGGTCGAGCGCGGCTACGACGCGGCGTCGACGAGCAGCATCGCCAAGCGCGCCGAGATCGCGGTCGGCAGCGTGTACCGGTACTTCCCGGACAAGCGCACGCTGATCCAGGCGATCGAGCGCCGCAACCAGCACCGCTACACCGAGGCGGTCCGGGAGCGGCTGGCCGTGGTGGCGGACTGGCGCGAGGCCGTCGACGTCACGCTGGACACCTTCCGCGAGATGCACCGGACCGACCCGGGCTTCCGCGCCGTCGTACTGAGCGGGCTGGGTGACCCGGAGCTGGAGGCGACGCCGGGTGAGTTCGACGACCAGCACTCGGGCGAGTTCGCGGAGCTGCTCACCCAGCGGTTCGGCGCCACCGACAGCCGGGAGTTCCGGCTCGCCGTGACGCTCACGATCACGATGGGCGAGGCGCTGTCGCACCTCGCCGAGCGGCTGCCCGCCGAGGACGCCGACGTGGTCCTCGCGCAGGGCCGGCCGACGTTGCACCGGCTGCTGGAGCCGTTCCTGCCCTGAAGCACGAAATCCCCCTGCCGAAGTGGCAGGGGCCGAGCCGGTCGTCGGGCTCAGGACACCAGAGCACTGGGGCCGGGATCCGAGGATCTCGGGCCCAGTTGCGGCCAGTGGCTGACGCGGCCCTCGACCCGGCTCCGGCGCGGGTTGCGGACGTCGTAGCTCACGATCGCCCGGTCCTCGGCGGCGTACAGGTTGCGGCTCGCAGTCGGCAGCCGGCGGCTGACCTGGAACGGGCCTTCCCCGCGCCGCGTGTAGTACTCGACGAGGACCTCGACGTACTCCGCCGGGACACCGCCCTCGACCTGTCCGCGCAACGGTCCGCGGACCCGGACCACCCGGCCGGCGGTCCGCTCCTCACCGAGCCCGCGGCGCCGCTTCCGGCCACCCGCGAACACGTCCGACACGATGCATGCGGTGACCAGCAGCACCAGGCCGAATCCGCCCAACACAATGATCGTCAACATCGCACTCACCCCCGACGGGCCGGTCCCTGCGACCTGTGCAGTTCGCGACCGTCGTTCTCGTCACTTCCTGCGGCGGCCCTCGCCGCACACTCGTGAGACGACGCCACCCGGCACTTGGTTCCACGTCCTGACAAAGTCGCCGAAGGTGATCGGGGTGCTGCGGTCAGTCGCCGAACATGCCGAACTCGTAGCGCGCCGGCACGGGCCTCTCGGTACCCAACAGCTGCTGAGCTTGCTGCCAGTACTCCGCGAGCGGGTTCTCGCCCTCCCGTACGCCGGACGGCTCGACGCCCTCGTCGAGCAGCGTCTCCGCGCCGGCGCCGTCGCCGATCTCCAGCAGGTAGCGGACCTTGACGAGCCTGATCCGCTGGTCCTCACCGTCTGCTTGCTCAAGCATCCGTCCGGCGCGAGCCGGGTCGACCGCGAGCGCTGCCGTCACCGCTTCCACCACCAGCGGCACCAGATCGGGCAGCAGCTCGACCGCTCGCTCGTACGCCTTGAGGTCGCTCGTCGCAATCGCCAGGTTCCGCAGGGCCCACGGGTTGTCGCCTGACTCCCGCCACGCGTCGATCGCACCCTGCTCGTCGTCGGCGAACCAGCGCGCGACACCGCGGTGATACCAGGTCAGCCAGCTGTCCTCAGCCCGCTCCAGCAAGTCCTTCCACCCGACCAACGTCCCATCGACCGCGCCAACCGGCGCGCCTCCTTCAAGTACCGGCGCCCAAGCCCGTTCCCGCTCCCCGATCGTCTCCTCACCGAACGGCGTCCCCGCCGACACAGACCATCCCGTGCGCATCAGCTCCAGCGCGCCCCACCCAGACCCCTGCGCCAACTGCTCCACCGGCGCGGCATCCACCACCCCGAGCCAGCTCCGCTCCAGCTCCTCCAGGTCCCCCACCCGCGCGTCGAGCACCTCGTCGGCCGCGCCCCACTCGCCGTGCGCGAGCGCCGGATCCACCGACACCCGCCCGTACGCCTCCAACCAGCTCCAACTCGTTGCGGCAGGCAACTTCAGGTGCTCCAGCTGCGTCCGTGCCAGCCCGGCCTGGATCTCGCAGTACCCCGGCCCGTCGAGCCCCGGCGACAACCACTCCTGCCAGCGCCGGCCGCCGCGCCCCTCGCCCCAGACGAACAGCTTCCGCCCGCGCAGCCGCTCGGTCGATGCCTGCAGCAACCCGTTGCCCTCGGCATCCACCGCCGCGATCCACGGTCGCTGCCCCGGCACCGGTTCGAAGAAGAAGTCCACCGCGCGCTTGTGCCGCATCGGGTAGGTCAGGTCGATCCCGTCGTACTCCGGCACCCCGACCAGGTCGAGGTTGTTGCCGTACCCGAACCGCCACGCCTGCCGCGCCGGGACCAGCACGCGCGTCTCCGGCGACTGCTCGACCGCGATGTTCGACCACCAGTACGCCGGGACGACGTCCGGCGACGGGTTCTGGATCCGCGCGCCGACGTACAGCAGGTCGGAGTCCGTCGGGAGCCAGAAGTCGAGCTGGGTGACGAGGTTGCGGCTGCGCTCCCACTCCCACAGGCGCAGGACCGGCGTACCGTCGGGGCCTTCGACGCGGGCCGCGTGCAGCGGGGAGCAGGTACCGGTCCAGTGGCCGGTGCTGCCGAGGTTCCACTCGACGCCGCCGGCGAACCAGGCGTTGCGCAGGGCAAGGTTCGCGGGCTGGATCACCGGGTTGCGGTAGAGCAGCTCCTGGCCGGACGGTTTGTGGACGAGCGAGTAGAGGCGGGCGCCGAGGCTCGGGAGGATCGTTGCCTTCAGGTGGTCGTTCTCGAGGACGAGCGCGGGGAGCTGCTGGTCGGTCAGCGCCCGGCCGTAGCCGTCCTGGTCGAGGCAGGGCAGGACGCTGCGCAGTCCGCCGTACCGGATGTTCTCGGCGAGATCGTCCGGGAGGGCGTCGAGATTCTGGACGCGGTGCAGGTCGCGGCTCCCGTGCAGCGGGGGCAACGGGTTCTCCTCGCCGAGGGCGGCGACGGGCAGGGTCAGCGACTGCGCAGAAAGGGTCGTCACCTAGCTGATTCTTGCAAGTCTGCGCAGGTGCGGTCCAGGGGTCGCGTTGTCTGGTATCCATGGACGACCGACGCGAGGGGATGGGCCGATGGATGCAGATGTGATCGTCGTGGGCGCGGGACTGGCCGGGCTGGCCGCGACCGCCGAACTGGCCGACGCGGGCCGCAAGGTGCTGCTCCTCGACCAGGAACCCGAGGCGTCGCTCGGCGGCCAGGCGTACTGGTCGTTCGGCGGCCTGATGTTCGTCGACTCCCCCGAACAGCGGCGGATGGGCATCAAGGACTCCCACGACCTCGCCCTGCAGGACTGGCTCGGCTCGGCCGGCTTCGACCGGCTCGACGACGAGGACCACTGGGCCCGGCAGTGGGCCGAGGCGTACGTCGACTTCGCCGCCGGCGAGAAGCGGCCCTGGCTGCACGCCCAGGGCGTGCGCTGGTTCCCGGTCGTCGGGTGGGCCGAGCGTGGCGGGTACAACGCGGACGGGCACGGGAACTCGGTGCCGCGGTTCCACATCACCTGGGGGACCGGGCCCGGGCTGGTCGCGCCGTTCGAGCGGCGGGTGCGGGAGGCCGTCGCTCGCGGTCTGGTCGAGATTCGCTTCCGGCACCGCGTCGACGAGCTGACCGTCACCGGCGGGGTCGTCGACGGGGTCTCCGGAAAGGTGCTGGAGGCAAGCACCGTCGGGCGCGCGGAGGCGAGCTCGCGGGTCGAGGTGGAGGACTTCGCGCTGACCGCGCAGGCCGTGATCGTCAACTCCGGCGGGATCGGCGGCAACCACGATCTCGTCCGCGCGCAGTGGCCGGCCCGGATGGGCAAGCCGCCGGAGAACCTGATCAGCGGCGTACCGGCCCACGTCGACGGGCGGATGCTCGCCATCACCGAGACCGCCGGCGGGCGGTACGTGAACCGCGACCGGATGTGGCACTACGTCGAAGGCATCCGCAACTGGGACCCGATCTGGCCGATGCACGGCATCCGGATCCTGCCCGGCCCGTCGTCGCTGTGGTTCGACGCGACCGGCAAGCGGCTGCCGGTCCCGCTGTTCCCGGGCTTCGACACGCTGGGGACGCTCGAGCACATCATGAGCACCGGGTACGACTACAGCTGGTTCGTGCTCACCCAGAAGATCATCGAGAAGGAGTTCGCGCTGTCCGGGCAGGAGCAGAACCCCGACCTGACCGGGAAGGACATCCGCGGGGTGCTCGGGCGGGCCCGCGGCGGCGCGACGGCGCCGGTGCAGGCGTTCATGGACAAGGGCGCCGACTTCGTCGTACGGGACAACCTGGCTGATCTCGTGCAGGGGATGAACTCCGTTACCGGGTCCGAGCTGATCTCGCTGCCCGAGCTGGAACGCCAGATCGTCGCCCGCGACCGCGAACTGGAGAACACCTTCACCAAGGACCTCCAGATCACCGCCCTCCGCGGCGCCCGCAACTACCGCGGCGACAAACTCATCCGCGTCGCGCCCCCGCACCGCATCCTCGACCCGAAGGCCGGCCCGCTCATCGCCGTCAAACTCAACATCCTCACCCGCAAGTCACTGGGCGGCCTGCAGACGGACCTGTCATCCCGCGTCCTCCGCACCGACGGCACCCCACTCCCCGGCGTCTACGCGGCAGGCGAAGTAGCCGGCTTCGGCGGCGGCGGCGTCCACGGCTACCGCTCCCTGGAAGGCACCTTCCTGGGCGGCTGCCTCTTCTCCGGCCGAACCGCAGGCCGCGCCGCCGCCCGCGCTGTCAGCTGACCAGGTTTTCCCCCACGCGGGCTCCTCCGTTCGCTGGCGCTCACTACGGTGCCTGCTCCCACCCACCCTTGGTTCAGCTGCGGGCTGGCGCCCGCCTGTGCGCGCTGACGCGCTGAGGTGAAGCAGGTGCTCGCGCGCCTACCCTGGCGCGCCTTCGGCTGACCACATCGACACCCACCACTGATCAACCCAGCCCACGACACCCCCTCACGCTCACCGCTCCGCCCGATCGGCGCCTTGATCAGTGGTGGGTGTCGCCCCTCACGGTCTCCCCACGCGCGTCAGGATGATCGCGTACCGGCACTCCTCCTCGCTCGTGTTCGCGAACACGCATGCGACCGGCTCGCCCACCTCGATCGAGTCGCCCGGTCCAAGATCGTGGACGACGTCGCCCTCGTGGAAGGTCAGGTGGCCTTCGAGGACCCAGACTGCTTCGCGCTGGAACGCCAGGGAGGCGGCGGGGTAGGGGATGTGGGCGCCGGGTGGGAGGTGGACCTCGGCGATGTCGGTGGGGAAACCGGGGCCGGTGATCTGGCGGCGGCGGTAGCCGGTGGCGGGGTCGCGCCACTCGGGGGTTTCGGCTACGCGGTGGACGCCGCTCGGCTCCGTGGGGGCCAGGAGGGCGGAGACGCTCACCTGGAAGGCCGCCGCGAGCTTGCCCAGAACGACGGCGGTCGGGCTGCTCTCGGCTCGTTCGATCCGGTTGATCATCGCGCGGGAGACGCCGGACGCGTCGGCCAGCTGGGACAGGGTCCAGCGGCGTTGTTCGCGTTCGGTGCTGATTCTCGTGGCGATCTGTTCGACCAGCGGATCTACTATATTGGACACAGCTCTATTATATAAGAAACGGGACCCACCAGGTCCCTGAACGCTGGAGGACCTATGGAACTCGGTCTCGCCCTGCCCGTCGCCGGGCCGGAGACCTCGCCGGAGGCGATCGTGAAGGTCGCTCGGGAGGCGGAGCGGCTGGGGTACGCCGCGCTGTGGACCTTCGAGCGGCTGGTGCGGCCGCTGGAGAAGATCACGATGTGGTCGGGTGGTGAGCCGTCGCTGATGCCGGAGTTCTACGGGTCGGTGTACGAGCCGCTGGAGACGTTGAGCTTTGTCGCCGCGGAGACGTCGGAGATCAAGCTGGGTACGGCGATCATGGTCGCGCCGGTGCACGTGCCGGTGATGCTGGCGCGGCGGTTCGCGACGCTGGACCGGTTCAGCGGCGGGCGAGCGATCGCGGGGCTCGGGCAGGGCTGGCTGCCGCACGAGTTCGAGACGGCGAACGTGCCGATCAGTCGCCGGGGCGCGCGGACCGAGGAGTTCATCGCCGCGATGCGGGCGTCGTGGGGGCCGGACCCGGTGCAGCACGACGGGGAGTTCTACAAGATCGCGCCGTCGCAGGTGAACCCGAAGCCCGTGCAGAACCGGATCCCGGTGCTGCTCGCCGCGAACGCGCCGGCCGCTGTGAAGCGGGCGGGACGGATCGCGGACGGGCTGATCCCGATCACCGGTTCGGCGGAGGAGCTCGCCGGGATCGTCAAGCTGCTGCACGAGTCCGCGCGCGAGGCGGGTCGTGATCCGCAGGAGCTGATGATCGTGAACCAGTCGCCGTGGCCGACGCCGATCACCCGGGACCCGATCGGCGCCAACCGTCCGTTCCTCGGTGGATCGCCGAAGCAGGTGGCCGAGGATCTGCTGGCGGCGCGGGCGACCGGCGCCACGCAGGTCTACCTCGCCGGCGGGCAGGGCCTCGGTCTCGACGAGGGGCTCAAGGCCGCGGACGTCGACGAGTGGCTCGAGCTCCTCGGCGAGGTCATCGAAGCCGCCCGGAGCATCGGCGTACTGGAGAAGTAGGCACAGCGCGTACGGCATGTGGCGACGAGCCACCTGCCGTACGCCGCTTGTGGCGCTCGATCACCTGCCGGACCACGGCAACGGACACCTACCTTGGCGCGCATCCGATCTCTTGGAGGGTCAATGCGCCGCCTCGCTGCCTCGCTCGCTCTTGCCGTACTCACAGCAGGTCTCGCCGTACCGGCGCAAGCCGCCAGCTGCAAGCCGCTGAAGGTCCCGAGAGCGGAGTACAGCGAGACGACCTGTCTGCAGGACCTCACCACAGCAGGCGGCCGGACCAATCCCGCCGACTACGCCGGGCTCACTCACGCCGGGCTGCCGCAACCCAGGGCTGTCAAAGGCGTCCAGGTCGACGGCTACTTCCCCGACACCTCGCACACGAACACCAACAACGGCTGGAACCACGACGCCCAGTTCGTCATCCGGCTCCCGCAACGCTGGAACGGCGGTCTGGTCGTCGCGGGCTCGCCGGGCGTGCGCGCGCAGTACGCGAACGACCGCGCGATCTCGGACGACGTGCTCGCCAAGGGTTATGCCTATGCGGCGACCGACAAGGGCAACACCGGCGCGGAGTTCTTCAAGGACGGGACCAAGCCGGGTGACGCGATGGTGGAGTGGAACAACAGGACGACCGAGCTGGCCAGAGCAGCCCGGCAAGTAGTTGCCCAGCACTACGGGCGAAGAGCACAAACAGTCATCGCGGCAGGGATCTCCAACGGCGGCTACCTGGTCCGCTGGCAGCTCGAGAACCACCCGGAGCTCTACACCCGAGGCGTCGATCTCGAAGGCACCCTCTGGACGGCCAACGGGCCCAACCTCTTCACCTTCTTGCCTAAGGCAATCAAGGGCTACGAGCAACAAGACCGGCAACTCATCACCCAAGCAGGGTTCGACAGCAGGTCGAGCTTTCTCTGGGACTACCGCTACACCGTCTACTGGAAGCTCACCCAGCGCATCTACGCCGCCGAACTCGACCCCACGTACGCCGGGCCCGAGGCCGACTACACCATCAGCCCTCAAGCCAGGCAGGCGATCCGCCGCATAGAACTCACCGGCAACCTCAAGCGTCCGCTGACCACCATCCACGGCACCTACGACAGCCTGCTCCCGATCACCCAGGACTCCGACGTGTACGCCGCCATGGTCCGCCGGGCCGGGAAGCAGAAGCTGCTGAAGTACCAGCGGGTCGAGGCAGGCAACCACGTCGACGGTCTCGTCGACGCCTACCCCGACCAGCTGGTCCCGCTGGTTCCCCTGCTGCGCAAGGCGATCTAGAACACCATCGACAGCAGATCGGCGAACAGCTCCTGCTCGTCGATCTCCAGGCCCCGGTTGGTGAACCAGGTCGCCATGTTGTGGCAGTCCCGGAGCAGGAACTCCATCCCCTTCGGGTTGCCGACGATGTCGAGCACCTGCGGCAGGTCGATCATCACGATCCGGTCCGGCTGGGCCAGCACGTTGTACGGCGACAGGTCGCCGTGGGCGAGCCCGGCCCGGGCCAGTTCGCGCATACCGCCGCGGAGCTGCTCGAAGTACAGCTCCAGCACGTCCTTCGACGGGCGGACCTGGGCCAGCCGCGGCGCGGCGCCGCCCTCGCCGTCGTCGATGAACTCCATCAGCAGCTCGGTGCCGTCGACCTGCACCGGGTACGGGACCGGCACGCCGGCCTTCCACAGCCGGTTCAGCGCGTCCCACTCGGCGTAGGCCCACTGGCCGGCCGCGACGCTGCGGCCGTGCGACGACTTCTTCGCCATCGCGCGGCTGTCGCGGGAGTTCCGGGTCCGGCGGCCTTCGACGTACGCCGTACTGCGGTGGAACGAGCGGTGCTCCTCGGTCCGGTACCGCTTCGCCGCGAGCAGCGACGAGCGGGCCGGGCTGTCGCCGATCGCCTCGACGGCGCGTTCCAGCAGGAAGACGTCGGCTTCCTTGCCGGTCTTGAGGATCCCGAGCTCGGTGTCGATCGCGGCCTGCTCGGTCACCACCCAGTCAGGGCGAGGTTCGGGACCACGGCAGCCGCGTTCGACGTCGAGCCAGGTGGTCCAGCGCTGGTCCGGCCCCAGCCGTTCGTCGACCTCGGCGAACTGGAAGACGAAGTGCTCGTCGAGAGGCTCGGCGGACTGCTGCTCGGGCAGCTCGGTCCAGGGAAGGTCAGAGAGTTCGTGCTCGGTACGAAAGACGTCGGAAGACATCGGAGGTGCTCCTGGAGTGTGAGGTGAGTCTGACGCGGGCATGCCGCAGCACAGTGATGGCCATTCGTCAGCCCTCCTCAGGTCCAGGCAGCGTGAGTCGCCGCACGAGCCCGACCAGGATGCCGGGAGTCTTTCCCCGGCGCAATTGATTTATCGGAACTGCGATCGTGCGGTCGGGCGCAGGCGCAGATGCTGGGTGCGGCGCCCGTCCAGTGCGGGCCGGTTCTCGACGTACTTCCGGTACGCCGTGTCGTCGGCGAAGCGCGCGAACCACACGAGCACGGTCTCGTCGCGCAGCGGGAGTGCGGGGAAGTTGTTCGCGGCGGGGAGGGTCTCGAAGACGCCGGCCAGCGGAGGCAGGTGCGGAACGACCTCGGAGCGGAAGTAGTCGAGGAATCCGTCGTCGAGCGAGCGCCGGTGATACACAGCGCCCGCGACAACCGAAGCGGGCTCGACCACGGGAGGGGTGTCGAGCGGCAGACGCGGAGTGTCCAGCGTCGGCCAGTCCTCCCCCAGCATCACCGGGCGCAGCAGCAGCGCGTCGTCCGAGTCCTTCATCGTCGCGTTCGCCGCCGCCGCGTGCTGCTTCCACACCGGCCCGGAGTAGAACCCCTCCAGCGCCTCCGCCCGAGCGGCGTACGACGTGAACCCGCGCAACCACACGAACCGGTCCGGATCATCCAGATCCCGGAACTGCCCGCACAGATGCATCCCGTACGCCTCCTGCCCCTCGACGAACTCACGGTCGAACAGCTCGATCAGCTCGTCGCGACGCCCCGGGAACAACGTGTACTGGCGCAGATCCAGCACGGCACAGGAATCCATGCCGCCCAGTCAACAACCGAAACCTGTCATCCTCTGTCAGCGTTCCGGACAGGCCGGAGGGCCGCACCCCAGTGGCTGCGGCCCTCCGGCACTCCCCGTCGATCAGGTGAAGATGCTGACGCCGCCCGGGCCGACCAGCAGGCCGACGACGATCAGGGCGATGCCCATCAGCAGTTGCCCGCGCACGAGCGAGACGATTCCGGAGATGACGAGAATCGCCGCGATGATCAAGAGCACCAAGGTCATGGTCGTTCCTTTCTCGACGCCGGACGATCGGTCCGGCAACTGTGCCCCGTGCCGCTGTGCGGCGGTTGCCCGCCCCGCACCTCCAGTGCCCGGCGCCGACCCGGGCAAACGGTCCGCAGTACGGCGAAAGTACGGCGAATGCGCGCGCGACCGTCGGGAACCGGGCGGGTACAGACCGCGAGCGAAGGAGACCCCGTGAAGATCGGCTACTTCCTGTCCAGCGAGGAGTACACCCCGGCCGAGCTGATCGAGCAGGCCCGGCTGGCCGAGGAGGCCGGTTTCGACGGGCTCTGGATCAGCGACCACTTCCACCCGTGGAACGACGAGCAGGGGCAGAGCGCGTTCGTCTGGTCGACGATCGGCGCGATCTCGCAGGTCTGCGAGCTGCCGGTGACGACCGCCGTGACGTGCCCGACGGTACGGATCCATCCGGCCGTGATCGCGCAGGCCGCGGCGACCAGCGCCGTGCTGTTGAAGGACCGGTTCCGGCTCGGGATCGGCAGCGGCGAAGCGCTGAACGAGCACGTGCTCGGCGACGTCTGGCCGACCGTCGACGTCCGGCTGGAGATGCTGGAGGAAGCGGTCGAGATCATGCGCCGGCTGTGGACCGAGGACGGTTTCGTCTCCCACCACGGCAAGCACTACACCGTCGACACCGCGCGGATCTACACCCGCCCGGACGCGCCGCTGCCGATCTACATGTCCGGTTTCGGGCCCGAGGCAACGGATGTCGCCGCCCGGATCGCCGACGGTTTCATCACCACCTCACCGGACCAGGAGCTCCTCGACCGCTTCCGCGCCCACGGCGGCGGCAGCAAACCCGCCCAGGCCGGCTTCAAGGTCAGCTACGCCCCGACCGAGGACGAGGGCATCGACCAGGCCCACCGCATCTGGGGCAACTCCGGCCTCCCCGGCGAGCTCGCCCAGGTCCTCCCGTCACCGCGACACTTCGAGCAGGCCACCCAACTCGTCACCCGCGAGGCCACCGCCAAGGCGATCGCCGCCGGCCCGAAGGCCGACACCCACCTCGAAGCCTTCAAGCCGTACGTCGACGCCGGCTTCGACGAGATCTACGTCGCCAACATGGGCCCACACACCCCGGACATGATGACCCTGTACCGCGAGGAAGTGCTGCCCGAGCTACGCCGTACGAAGTAGCTCCACCGCCCGCCGCAGATCCTCCACGAACAGCCCGAAGTCCCGCCGGAACTCCTGCGACCGCACCACCGCCGAAGGATGCACGGTGACGGTCGCCGGAGTCCCGTCCGGCAACTCGATCGCCTCGCCCCGGTGCTCGGTCACCTTGAACCCCGTCCCCACCACCGCCCGCGCCGCCACGGCCCCGAGCACCACCACCAGCGCCGGCTTCACGATCCCCAGCTCCGCGGTCAGCCAGGGCGCGCAGGCACCGATGTGCCCGGCGGCCGGCGTCTTGTGGATCCGGCGCTTCCCGCGCCGCTCGTACCGGAAGTGCTTGACCGCGTTCGTCAGGTACACCTCGTCCCGCACGATCCCCGCGGCGTCCAGCGCCTTGTCCAGCAAACGCCCGGCCGGCCCGACGAACACGTGTCCTTCCTTGTCCTCGACGTCACCGGGCTGCTCGCCGATCAGCATCATCCGCGCTCGCGCCGGCCCTTCCCCCGGTACGACGTGCTCCGCGTGCTCCCACAGGTCACAGCCGCGGCAGTCCGGCAGGGCGGCGCGCAGCCCCCGGAGGCCGCCGCGCGGCGGAACGAACTGTTCAGCTCCCGTGAAGTCGTTCACAGCCGACCGGTGCCCGGCGAGGGGTAAGCCCATTCCAGCGCGGGTTTCAAACACCTGTAACAACTGCGGGGTTGCGTGCGGCGTCCGGGTTTGGTCTGGTGGAAGAGAAGCAGCTCAGCCATGACGCCGCCTCCCGCAGGACGACACGACGAGGTTTCTCCCGTGACGCTCGCACCCGCACCTCCTTCCGGCAGCAAGCAGCAGATCGCCGATCGCACCCAGGAATTGCTCGAGCAGGCCGCCGGTCTGCCCGAGCCCGAACGTCAGGACCTGCTCGACCAGGTCGTCATCCTGAACACCCCGATCGCCGTCTCGATCTCGTCGCGCTACCGGCGCAAGGGCGTCGACGCCGACGATCTCGAGCAGGTCGCCTGCCTCGGGCTGGTCAAGGCGGCCAACGGCTACAAGCCCGCCGAGGCGACCAACTTCCTCGCGTACGCCGTACCGACGATTCGCGGTGAGCTGAAGCGCTACTTCCGCGACTGCGCGTGGGCGGTCCGGCCGCCGCGCCGGGTGCAGGAGATGCAGGGCACGATCGCGGCCGCCGAGCCGGAGCTGACCCAGCGGCTCGGGCACCTGCCGTCGGACCAGGAGACCGCGGAGGCGCTCGGGACCGGGACCGACGAGGTCGCCGAGGCGTCGTCGGTGCGCGGCTGCTTCAGCACGCTGTCCCTCGACGCGCCCGGGTCGACCGAGGGCGGCGCGACGCTGATCGAGACCGTCGCCGACGCCGAGGACGGCTACGAGCTGGTCGAGAACGTGCACACCCTGACGCCGGCCGTCTCCGACCTCGACGACCGCGACCGCCGGATCCTGGAGCTGCGGTTCTGCAACGGCTTCACCCAGGAGGAGATCGGCAACGAGCTCGGCGTCAGCCAGATGCAGGTCTCCCGGCTGCTCCGCGGCATCCTCGAACGGCTCCGCGAGGAGCTCAGCGCTCCGCAACGACAAGGCTGACGACGCTCATCGTCGCCAGCGCCAGTCGCGGACCTCCGGCAGGTCCTCACCGTACGTCGTCGTGTGCGCACGGTGCCGTACTCGCTGGTCCACGAAGTACTGTCGCGCCTTCACCGCCCGCGTCTGCAGTTTCGGCACGCGGTCGATCACGTCCATCGCCAGGTGGTACCGGTCGAGGTTGTTCAGCACCACCATGTCGAACGGCGTCGTGGTGGTGCCCTCCTCGACGTACCCGCGCACGTGCAGGTTCTCGTGCCCGGTCCGCCGGTACGTCAGCCGATGGATCAGCCACGGATACCCGTGGTACGCGAAGATCACCGGCTTGTCGGTGGTGAACAGCGCGTCGAACTCCGGCCCCGGCAACCCGTGCGGGTGCTCGGTCGAGTCCTGCAGCCGCATCAGGTCGACCACGTTCACGACCCGGATCTTCAACTCAGGAACGTGTTCGCGGAGCAAGTCGACGGCGGCGAGCGTCTCCAGGGTCGGGACGTCGCCGGCGCAGGCCATCACCACGTCCGGATCACCGTCGTCGTTCGAGGCGAAGTCCCAGACGCCGATCCCGCGCGCACAGTGCAGCGCGGCTGCCTCCCAGTCCAGCCAGTTCGGCTGCGGTTGCTTGCCGGCGACAACGACGTTGACGTAGTTCCGGGTCCGCAGGCAGTGGTCCATCGTGGACAGCAGCGTGTTGGCGTCCGGCGGCAGGTAGACCCGGACCACCTCGGCCTTCTTGTTCATCACGTGGTCGATGAACCCGGGGTCCTGGTGCGAGAACCCGTTGTGGTCCTGACGCCAGACGTGCGAGGTGAGCAGGTAGTTCAGCGACGGGATCTTGCGCCGCCACTCCAGCCGGTTGATCGTCTTCAGCCACTTCGCGTGCTGGTTCACCATCGAGTCGACGATGTGCACGAACGCCTCGTACGACGAGAACAGCCCGTGCCGGCCGGTCAGCAGGTACCCCTCAAGCCAGCCCTGGCAGGTGTGCTCGCTGAGCATCTCCAGCACCCTGCCGTCGGCCGCGAGATGCTGGTCGGTCTCCCGCCGCTCGCCGAGCCAGGCCTTGCCGGTCACGTCGTACACCGCGTTCAGCCGGTTCGACTCGGTCTCGTCCGGGCCGAACAGCCGCAGGTTGCGGTGCTCCGCGTTCAGCGTGAACGCGTCCCGCAGGTACTGGCCGAACACCTTCGTCGGCTCCCCGTCCTCGGCGCCCGGCGCCTTCACCGGTACGGCGTACTCCGCGGGATCCGGCAGCTCGAGATCGCGGGTCAGCAGCCCACCGTTCGCGTGCGGGTTCGACCCCATCCGCAACGCCGGCGACGGCGCCAGCTCCAGCACCGACGCGACCGGCTGGCCGTTGGCATCGAACAGCTCGTCCGGCCGGTAGCTCTTCAGCCAGTCCTCCAGCTGGCGCAGGTGATCCTCGTTCGTCCGTACGCCGGACAGCGGCACCTGGTGCGCCCGCCAGGTGTCCTCGACCAGTTCGCCGTCGACCGTGTGCGGGCCGGTCCAGCCCTTCGGCGTCCGGAGCACGATCATCGGCCAGTCCGCGCGCGTCGGCGTACCGCCCTCGGTCCGCGCCTCCAGCTGGATCTCGTCGATCCGGTCCAGGCAGCGGTCCATCGCCGCGGCGAGCGCCTGGTGCACGGCCGCCGGGTCCGAACCCTCGACCAGGTACGGCTCGTGGCCGTACCCGCGCAGCAGCGAGTCCAGCTCGTCGTCGTCGATCCGGGCCAGCACGGCCGGGTTCGCGATCTTGTAGCCGTTCAGGTGCAGGATCGGCAGCACCGCGCCGTCGCGCCGCGGGTCGACGAACTTGTTCGAGTGCCAGGACGTTGCCAACGGCCCGGTTTCGGCCTCGCCGTCACCGATGACGCAGGCAACGACCAGGTCCGGGTTGTCGGCGGCCGCGCCGTACGCGTGACTGAGCGAGTACCCCAGCTCACCGCCCTCGTTGATCGACCCGGGCACCTCGGGCGCGACGTGGCTGGGGATGCCGCCGGGGAACGAGAACTGCTTGAACAGCCGGGCCATCCCGGCCCGGTCGCGCCCGGTGTTCGGGTACGTCGCCGTCCAGCTGCCCTCGAGCCAGGTGTGCGCGACGATCGCCGGGCCGCCGTGACCGGGCCCGATCACGTACATCAGCTCGCGCTCGCGCTGCCGGATCAACCGGTTCAGGTGCGTGTAGAGCAGGTTCAGGCCGGGGGTCGTCCCCCAGTGCCCGAGCAGTCGCGGCTTGATGTGCTCGGGCCGCAACGGCTCGGTCAGCAACGGGTTGTCGAGCAGGTAGATCTGCCCGACGGACAGGTAGTTCGCGGCCCGCCAGTACGCGTCGAGGCCCTGCAACTCCTCGTCGCTCAACGGAGTGGCGTCGATTCGTTGCACTCTGCCCTCCTAAGGCTTCAGCAGCACCTTGACGGCGCCGTCCTGCTTCTTCTGGAACATCTCGTACGCCGCCGGCCCCTCGCTCAGGTCGAGGTGGTGGGTCGCGAAGCTCTCGACGCCGAGCACGTCCTTGTCGTCCAGCAGCGGCAGGATCCGGTCCGACCACCGGTGCACGTTGGCCTGTCCCATCCTGAGCTGGATCTGCTTGTCGAACAAGGTCATCATCGGCAGCGGGTCCGCGCCGCCGCCGTACACGCCGCTGAGCGAGATCGTGCCGCCGCGGCGGACCGCGTCGATCGCGAGGTAGACCGCGGCGAGCTGCTCGACACCGATCGTCTCCATCATCTTGCGCTGGATCGCGTCCGGCAGCAGCCCGGTCGCCTTCTGGGCCAGCATGGCCTTCGGGGAGCCGTGCGCCTCCATCCCGACCGCGTCGATCACCGCGTCGGCACCGCGCCCGTCGGTCAGCGTCCGGATCGCCTCGGCGGTGTCGTCGGAGTACTCCAGCGTCTCGACCCCGTTCTGCCGGGCTCGTTCCAGCCGCTCGGCGACCAGGTCGACGCCGATCACCCGCAGCCCGCGGTGCATCGCGATCCGGGTCGCCATGTCGCCGATCGGGCCCAGACCGAGTACGACGAGCGTGCCGCCGTCCGCGACGTCGGCGTACTCGACCGCCTGCCACGCCGTCGGGAGCACGTCGGACAGGTAGACGAACCGGTCATCGGACGGGCCGTCCGGCACCTTGATCGGCCCGTACTGCGCCTGCGGGACGCGCAGGTACTCCGCCTGGCCGCCCGGGACCTGGCCGTAGAGCTTCGTGTAGCCGAACAGCGCCGCGCCCATGCCCTGCTCGCGGACCTGCGTGGTCTCGCACTGCGTCTGCAGGTCCTGGTCGCACATGTAACAACTGCCGCAGGCGATCTGGAACGGTACGACGACCCGGTCGCCGGCCTTCAGGTTCGTGATCGAGGAGCCGACCTCCTCGACCACACCCATCGACTCGTGGCCGAGGATGTCGCCGGGGTCCAGGTACGCGCCGAGCACCTCGTACAGGTGCAGGTCCGAGCCGCAGATCCCGGTCGACGTGACCCTGATGATCGCGTCGGTCGGTTCCTCGATCTTCGGGTCCGGGACGTCGGAGTACTCGATGCTGCGCTTGCCCTGCCAGGTCAGTGCCTTCACGAAGTGCTCCTCTAACGGCCGACAGCCTTCTCCAGCTCGGCCTTGCTCATCTTGGAACGGCCCTTGATGTTCTTCTGCTTGGCCTCGTTGTAGAGCTGGTCCTTGGTCCGGCCCTGGGAACCGCTGTGCGAACGCAGGCCACCGCGCCGGCTGGACGAGATGTCGTGCGTGGAGCTGCGGCTCTTCTGCTTCGCCTCGCCGGACCGGGCGCGCTCCTTGTTCACCGTGCGCGCGGCGATCTCCTCGGCGACGTCCTCGCTGCGACCGCTCTTCTTCAGCCCGGCCTTGATGTGCTGGTACTGCCGCTCACGCTTCTTGCTCGACCCTGCGGGCATGGTCCGCTCCTTTCGCGCTGACCGCCCGGTACCCCTCGCCTCTGAGGGCAATCAGTCCGGCGGGGCCGGGACCGGCGTGGTGGCCAGGGCGTTCGCCACCGCGACCAGGTTGCTCGCCATCGCGCGGCCGGTCTTGGCCGACCAGTCGTGGCCGTGCCCGGTCTCGTCGTAGCTCGGACCCGGCCCGGGGCCCTTGTTCCAGTACGTCCACGCCTGGCCCGGGATCGTGTACCCGATGTCGCCCAGCCCGCCGCTGATCTCGGAGATCACGTGGTGCGCGCCGTCCTCGTTGCCGGTGACGACGACCCCGGCGACCTTGTTGTACGCGACCGGCCGGCCGTCGCCGTCGGTCTCGGAGATCATCGCGTCCATCCGCTCCAGCATCCGCTGCGCGATCGACGACGGGCGCCCGACCCAGGTCGGCGTGGCCACCACCAGGATCTCGCAGGCCAGCAGCTGCTCGTGGACGGCCGGCCACTCGTCCCCGGTGCCCTCGTCGCTGGTCACGCCCGGCTTCACCGCCAGGTCGGCCAGCCGGACCCGGCTGACCTGGACGTCCTGCTTCTCCAGCGCGTCCACGACCACGTCGGCCAGCGAGTCGGTGTTCGACTTCGCCGGTGACGCCTTCAACGTGCAGTTCAGCACCAAGGCCCGCATCACAGCTCCTCCGTCTCGGCTCCCCCTGTCACGTCGCCGGTTCCCCGTGCCGAACCGCCCAACCCTGCTACTCCCGGGCGTCCTGGTCGAGCAGCTTGTTCACCGAGCGTTCGACCTTCGCCCGGGTCTTGGGGTCGTCGAGCTCCTCCACGTCGTCCACCGTCGCGGGGATCGTCCGCCCGCGCTCGTACTGGTCCACCACCCGCGGATCGACGTACGACGCCCGCGCGACCGTGGGCGTGTTCCCGAGGTGGTCCGACACCTCGTCGAGCATCTCCTTGACCGCGCCGTTCAGCGCCTTCTTCGTCGTCGGCGGCTCCGCGCCCGCCAGCTCGATCGCCGCGACCACCGTCGCGGTCCAGGTCCGCAGATCCTTGACCGTGTAGTCGTCGCCGACCAGCGCGTGGAACCGCTCGTTCACCATCGAGGCGTCGATCCCGTGGTACCCGTCGCGGTCGCGGAACACCAGCAGCTGGTCCTGGTCGTGCCGCGCCCGCTTGAGCGACCGCACGGCCGCGGCCAGCCGGTCGTCTTCCAGCTCGAGCTTGCGCTCGATGCCGCCCTTGGCGACGAAGTCGAACACCACCGTGCCGCCGCGGCGGACCGTGACGTCCTCGCGGAGCAGCGTGGCGGCGCCGCGGCTGCCGTACTCCTCGGCGTACCGGGTGTTGCCGGTCCGGAAGACGCCGTAGTCGAGCATCCGGAGCGCGACCGCGAGGACCTTCTCGCGGCCGAGGCCCTTGCCGGACAGGTCCTTGTCGACGGCTTCCCGGAACGCCGGGAGCTTGCGGGCGAGCCGGCGTACGCGGTCGTGCTTGTCCGCGTCCTGCGAGGTGCGCCAGTCGTCGTGGTACAGGTACTGCCGCCGGCCTGCCTCGTCGGTGCCGGTGGCCTGGATGTGGCCGTTCGGGTACGGGCAGATCCAGACGTCCTTCCAGGCCGGCGGGATCGCCAGCGTCCGGATCCGCTCGACGACGTCCGCGTCGGTGATCTTCTGGCCCTGCTCGTCGTGGTAGCTGAAGCCGCGACCGTGACCCTTGCGGGTCAGGCCTGGCTTGTCGGGAGTGGAACGCCGCAGCCGCATACCGGTCGGTACCCCGGCCCCATGCATGAAGCGGCGGCCGCCGGGAACCGGGGCGCCGTTGGCAACGCGAGTGCGAGGAGACAGTGGAATGGGTATCGGCGACAAGATGAAGAACGCGGCCGAGAGCGCCAAGGGCAAGCTCAAGGAGCGCACCGGCGACGCCACCGACAACGAGGACCTGCAGGCCGAAGGGCAGGCCGACAAGACCAAGGCCGACCTGAAGCAGGCCGGCGAGAAGGCCAAGGACGCGTTCCGGGACTGACCCCACGCGTGGATCCCCACCACACCTCAATCCCCCCAGGGTGGTGGGGATCCGCTCTGTCCGGGCCCTGTTTCGGGGCCGGTGATCCTGTAGCGTCGGGCGGGTGGACTTCGAGGAGGCGGCGGACGCGCTCTACGCGGCGCCGGCGGCCGACTTCATTGCTACTCGCAACGAGCTGGCCAAGCAGCTGAAGGCCGACGGCGACCAGTTGGGGTCGACCCGGCTGAAGGCGCTGCGCAAACCGACCGTCGCGGCCTGGCTGGCCAACCTGGTCAGCCGCGAGCAGCCCGACGAGATCGACGACCTGCTGGCGCTCGGCGACGAGTTCCGCGAGGCGACCACCGACCTCGACGGCGAACGGCTGCGGGAGCTGACGCCGAAACGGCACAAGGCGATCGACGTACTGGTGAAGGCGGCGGGGAAGCTCGCCGACCAGCACGGGCAGAAGGTCAGCGCGGACGTCGGGCAGAAGTTGCGCGAGACGCTCGACGCGGCGCTGGTCGACCCGGCGGCGGGCGACGCCGTACGGGAGGCTCGGCTGAGCAGTGCGCTGCGGCACGTCGGGTTCGGGGTGGTCGACGAGAACGGTGAGCCGTCGAACGTGACGCCGCTGACCGACGACCGCCGGCAGGCGGCGAAGGACCGGCGAGCGAAGGCGCGTGACGCCGAGGCCGAGTTGGAGGACGCGGCGGAGTCGGCCGCTGAGCGGAAGGCCCGGGAGAAGGCCGAGCGCGACGAGGAAGAGCGCGAGGCGGCCCGGAAGGCGGAGGCGCAGGCTGAGTTCGAGGCCGCGGTCGCCGCGGCGGAGAGCGCCGAGGCGACCGTCGAGGAGCTCGACGGGCAGCTCACCGACGCGCAGGAGGCGCTCGACCAGGCCCGCGAGGAGGTGCGCCGGCTGACCGCGGAGCTGGACGAGGCGAAGAAGGTCGCCTGGGACGCGCAGAAGGCGAGCCGGGAGGCGCGCAAGCGCTACAACCGGCTCTGAGTGGGTACTTGCCGACCGGAGAGGAGCTGGTCATGGCGAGGTCGATCTGGAGCGGGTACATCAACTTCGGGCTGGTGTCGGTGCCGGTCGGGCTGTACAGCGCGACCAAGGAGCACACGCTCGACTTTCACCAGTTCCAGCGCGGCACGTCGGACCGGATCCGCAACAAGCGCGTCAACGAACGCACCGGCCGCGAGGTCGACTACGACAAGATCGTCAAGGGCCACGACATCGGCGGCGGCGAGTACGTCGTCGTCGAGCAGGAGGAACTGGCCGACATCGCACCCGGCAAGTCCCGTTCGCTGGAGATCTCCACGTTCGTCGACCTGGACGAGATCGACCCGATCCACTTCCAGAAGAGCTACTACCTGGCGCCTTCGGACCGCGAGAACGCGTCGTCGTACGCGCTGCTGCGGGACGCGCTCGCGAAGACGAACCGCGCCGGGATCGCCGGTTTCGTGATGCGCGGCAAGGAGTACCTGGCGACCATCCGCGCGGACGGCAAGGTGCTGGTCCTGGAGACCATGTACTTCGCCGACGAGATCCGCGACCCGGCCAAGGAGGTCGGCACGCTGCCGGCCAAGACCTCCGGCAAACAACTCAAGATGGCCACCGATCTGATCGAGGCGATGGCCGGCCCGTGGAAGCCCACCGACTACAAGGACAGCTACACGGCCCGGGTGAAGAAGCTGATCAACACGAAACGCAAGGGCAAGGAAGTCGTCTTCACCGAGGAGGAGCCCGAGGCCACGTCGAGCACCGACCTGGTCACCGCCCTCCGAGCCAGCGTCGAGGCGGCCCGCGCCAAGCGCGCCGGGGGTGGGAAGAAGACGGTCGCGAAGAAGACCAGCGCCCGGAAGGCGACCGCCAAGAAATCCACCGCGAAGTCCGCTGCCAAGAAGGCCCCGGCGAAGAAGACGGCCAAGAAGAAGGCGGCCTAAACTCGCTGATTTGTCAGGAACCTCTGGGGTTGCTTGTTCGTTCTCGTCGTGTCGGGTGGAGTGCGCGAGGGCGGCGATGGAGCTTTCTCCGAGGGGTCGGCGGGTGGCGGGGGCTGCTGCGGCCGGGGTTGGGACTGCTGGGGCGCTGGTTGCTGTCGTGATGCTGGGGGCGGCGGCGACGGTGGCGCTGGTGGGGATCGTGTTCGCGCTGGTGTGGCCGTTGGCGGCGGTGATCAAGCATTTGGCCGACGAGCCGATCACGCAGTCGTCGGCGGCGATCGCGGCGTACGCGGCGGGGGCTGTGTTGTGCCTGCCGGGGGTTGCGCGGCTGATCACCTGGGGAGCTGTTGGGTTGGCGATCATGCTCGTGGTCGCCGGGGCGTTCGTGGGGCTTGATCTGGTGGTCGGGCGGTTGCCTCGGCGGGAGCGGCGGCTCACGCGGGACGAGGAGCTGGATGACGAGCGGTTGATCGCCTCGCTGCGGTGTCCGTTGAGTATCGAGGAGCTGTGCGGGGTGTGGAGCGAGACCGCTGCGACGCTGGCGGACAACGCGGGGACGCGGGATCGGCAGGCGGTGGCCGAGGTACGGCGGATCTGTCTGGACGAGTTCGAGCGGCGGAACCCGGCGGGGTTCCAGCAGTGGATCGAGGCCGGGGCGCCGAGTGATCCGAAGAGCTACCTCCTGCCGGAGCCTGAGCCGGAGTCCTGACACGGCGTCGTGATCTGATGGGCGGATGATCAGATCGCGGGAGGACGCCGACTTCGTCGACTGCGTGGTGCTGCTGCGCGACGTGCACGAGACGGCCGGCTACCCGATCAACTGGCCGGGCGACCCGAAGACCTGGTTGACCCCGCCGAACCTGCTCGGCGCCTGGGTGATCACCTCGTACGGCGAAGTCGCCGGCCACGTCGTCGTCTCCGCCGTCGACGGCCGGGCGACCGTCGAGCGGTTGTTCGTCGACCCGAAGCAGACCGGCCAGGGCCTCGGCCGGCAGCTGCTCGACCACGCGGTCGCCGTCGCCGCCGAGCAGGGCCTCGAGCTGGCCTTGGACGTCGCCGACAACTGCACCGCCGCGATCGCCCTGTACGCCCGCGCCGGCTGGAAAGAAACCGGCAGACAGCCTGTGGACTGGGGTGGCGATCAGGTCTCCGCGCTGATCAGTTTCTCTGCGCCTTCTTCCTGATCCAGCGGGTGCGCGAGCTCGTCCGACCGCATCCTCCCGAACCAGATCACCGCGAACGACACCACCGCCGGCCCGACCCCCGCGACGATGAACACCGCCGTCACCCCGAACAACGCCCCCGCCGGCCCGGCGAGCGCCATCGACACCGGCATCAGCAGCAGTGACACGAAGAAGTCCAGGCTCGAGATCCGCCCGCGCGGGTGATCGGGCACCCGGCGCTGCAGGAGCGTCCCCCAGATCACCATCGCCGCCGACCCGGTCGCGCCGACGATCGCGGCGCCGGCCATCATCAGCCACAGGTCCCGCGCGAACCCGAGCACCACGATCGGCACCGCCCCGACGCCCCACATCAGCGTCATCACCGTCAGGTACCGCCGGGGCAAGGCCCGTGACGAGATCAGCAGCGCACCGACCGCCCCGCCGATCCCGAACGCCGCCATCACCAGCCCGAACTCGCGCGCGTCCCCGCCGAGCTGGTCGCGGATCGCGAACGGCACCAGCACCTCGAGCGGCCCGAGGATCAGCAGCACGAAGAACGTCCCGAACAGCAGCGACGCCAGCAACCACCGCGTACGCCGTACATAAGTCCATCCTTCGCGCAGATCCGCGACCATCGCCCGTACGCCGGTCACCTCGCTCTCGGCAGCAGCACTCCCCGGCTCGTCCCGCAGGTTCATCGCCAGCACGCACCCGGCCGAGAACAGGTACGTCAGCCCGGTCACCAGAATCGCCACCCCGGGCGAGATCGCCGCGATCACCAGCCCGCCGATGACCGGCCCGGTCGCTTGCTGCGCGAGCGGCCGGAGCGTCCCCTCCAGCCCGTTCGCCGCGAGCAGCTCGTCGGCAGGCAGCAACCGCGGCACCAGAGCCGTGTACGCCGGAATCAGGAATGCCTCCCCCGCGCCGACCAACACAGCCGCGGTCGCCAGGTGCCAGATCTCCAGCAGCCCGACCAGCGCGAGCGCCGCCAGCCCCAGCAGCACCACCCCTCGTACGGAGTCGGCGACCACGATCACCGACCGCTGCGACAGCCGGTCAGCCGCGATGCCACCGAACAGCACGCAAACCAGCAGGCCGATGCTGTACGCCGTCGTCACGAACGACAGCTGCACGGGACCGCCGCCCAGCTCGATCACCTGCCAGGCCAGCGCGACCAGCCACAGTCCGCTCCCGAGCAGCGCGACGGCGAGCCCGATCCACAGCAGGCGGTAGTCCCGGTGCCGTAGCGGCCTGACTGCCTTCCAACCGACGCCCACGATGCACACCTCAAGAGTTGACAGCGAAACTATTGGCGCTCACTTTACTCAGATCAACAGTTCACCTGTCAACCGTTTACTCGTATACTCAACTCCATGACCGCTTCGAGCACCGAGCAGCTGGACGCGTGGCGCGCGCTCTACCGCGCCGATACCCTGCTGTTCACCCATCTCGACCAGACCCTTCGCAGTATCGCCAAGATGACCTACTTCGAGCACGAGGTACTGCGCGCGCTCGACGAGGCCGGCGGGAAGCTGCGGATGGCGCCGCTGGCGGAGACGCTGATGATCTCCCGCAGCGGCGGGACGCGGCTGGTGTCGAAGCTCGAGGACAAGGACGGCTGGGTGGTCCGGACGACGTCGCCGGCTGACCGGCGAGCGACCTGGGCCGAGCTCACCCCGGCCGGGCGGGAGGCGCTGAAGGCTGCCCAACCCGTGGTCGATGCGGTGGTCGCGACGTTCTTCGCGGATCATGTTCCGGGTGAGGAGCTTCGACGAGCATCCCGGATCATGCACCGACTGGCCGACGCGAACCCCAACGACGACGGCTTCGACTGCGGCCTCTGAGCCGCCGGAGGTGGCGCGGTGAGTCAGGTCGACGAGTTGTTCGCCGAGCGCGTGCACGCCCTGAAACCCGCCCCCTGCGCGCACCCGCTCGAGCTGGTCGACCGCCTGTACGACGCCCAGCTCGGCAGCCGCCACGCCGACCTCGCCGCCCGCTGGCTCCAGTCCCAGGGCCAGGGTTTCTACACCATCGGCTCCTCCGGCCACGAGGGCAACGCAGCCGTAGCCGCGGCCCTCAGGCCCACCGACCCAGCGCTGCTGCACTACCGCTCAGGCGCCTTCTACCTGGCGCGAGCTGATCAGCATGGTGACAAGACAGCACTCAGAGACATCCTGCTCGGTGTCGCCGCCGCGACCACCGAGCCGATCGCCGGTGGTCGCCACAAGGTGTTCGGCCGCCACGATCTCGCGGTGATTCCGCAGACCTCGACGATCGCCTCGCACCTCCCCCGGGCGATGGGCGTCGCGTTCTCGATCGCGCGGGCCGGCAAGCTCGGCGTCGAGTCGCCGTGGCCCGCGGACGCCGTCGTGGTGACGAGTTTCGGCGACGCCTCGGCGAACCACTCGACCGCGACCGGCGCGATCAACGCGGCGCTGCACGCGTCGTACCAGGGGCTGCCGATGCCGCTGCTGTTCGTCTGCGAGGACAACGGGATCGGCATCAGCGTCCGTACGCCGGACGGCTGGATCAAGCAGGCCTACGGGCAGCGTCCAGGGCTCCGGTATTTCGATGCCGACGGCACCGATCTCGACGCGACGCTGACGATGGCGACCGAGGCCGCGACCTTCGTACGCCGCAACCGCCGTCCCGCGTTCCTCCGGCTGCGCACCGTCCGCCTGCTCGGGCACGCCGGCTCCGACGTCGAGGCGGCGTACCGGTCACCGGCCGAGATCCTCGCCGACGAGGAGCTCGACCCGCTGCTCGGGACGGCCCGGATCCTGCTCGGCGCCGGCTGCAGCGCGGCCGAGATAGTCGACCGGTACGAGGCGAAGCGCGCCGAGGTGATGCAGATCGCGCAGGACGTCGCCGGTCTCCCGCAGCTCGCCTCCGCCGAAGCCGTCACAGCGCCGCTCCGTCTGGCGAAGATCCCCGACGTCTCGCTCCCCACCGGCGCGAGCACCGACCCGCGCGGAGCGACGGGCGGCGGGGCGGTGGCCTCCCCCGACCCGCTCACCCTCAGCCAGTCCATCAACCGCGCCCTCGCCGAGGTCCTCACCACCCACCCCGAGGCGATGGTCTTCGGCGAGGACGTCGGCCGCAAGGGCGGCGTCTACGGCGTCACCCGCGGCCTCCAGAAGACCTTCGGCGCGGCCCGGGTCTTCGACACCCTGCTCGACGAGCAGTCCATCCTCGGCCTGGCGCTCGGCGCCGGCGTCTCCGGACTGCTCCCGCTCCCGGAGATCCAGTACCTCGCCTACCTGCACAACGCCGAGGACCAGCTCCGCGGCGAGGCCGCGTCGCTGAAGTTCTTCTCCCAGGGCCAGTACCGCAACCCGATGGTCCTGCGGATCGCCGGCTACGGCTACCAGAAGGGCTTCGGCGGCCACTTCCACAACGACGACGCGATCGGCGTCCTGCGCGACATCCCCGGCCTCGTGATCGCCTCGCCGTCACGCCCCGACGACGCGGCCGCGATGCTCCACACCTGTACGGCGGCCGCCCGCCACGACGGCGCCGTCTGCGTCTACCTGGAGCCGATCGCGCTCTACCACCGCCGCGACCTGCACGAGGACGGCGACGGCGAGTGGCTCGCGCCGCCGCCGACCGAGCACGTCCCGATCGGCAGGGCCCGCACGTACGGCGACGGCCAGGACCTGACGCTGCTCACCTTCGGCAACGGCGTCCCGATGAGTCTGCGCGTCGCCGCGCGGGTGCCCGGCGTACGGGTGGTGGACCTGCGCTGGCTGGCTCCGCTGCCGGTCGAGGATCTGGTCCGCGAGGCGGAGGCGACCGGCCGGGTGCTCGTCGTCGACGAGACCCGGCGTTCCGGCGGCGTCTCCGAGGGCGTACTGGCCGCGCTCGTCGATGCCGGGTTCACCGGGCGGATGGCCCGGGTGACCAGCGAGGACAGCTTCGTGCCGCTCGGTGCCGCCGCTCAGCACGTCCTGCTCAGCGAGGAGACGATCGAGAAGGCGGCCCGCGACCTGATCAGCTGAACAGCCGCTGCCAGAACGACTTCTTCGGCTGCTCCGGCTCCTCGGCGGCGACAGCCTTCCGGCGCGCCTCGCGGGCCGGTCGCGCGGCGAGCCACTCCTGCACGACCGCTTCCTCGTCGACCATCCCGACCGGTACGACGACCCCGGTGGTGTCCCGGATCTGCACCCGGATCCGGACGTTCAGGTCGCGCAGGTACTCGCGGACCTCGGACTCCTTGCGCATCGTCGCGACCTTCTCGGCGACCTGCGCCTTCTCCTTGCGCAGCTGCACCGACGGCGGCAGCAGCGCGTCGGTCTCGATGTTCTCGCGGCGGATGAAGTCCTTGACCCACCAGTCGGGGTCGTGCGCCTCGGCCAGCTTCAGCGGCTTGCCGGCGCCGGGCAGGTCCTCGAACTCGCCGCGCTGCTCGGCCTGCCTGATCTGGATCTCGACCCAGTCCTGGGTCTTCATGCCCGGCGGTTTCCGGTCGGTCATGATCGCCTCCCGTGGTTGCTGATCACCCGGGACCTTGCCCGGATCAGCCTCCAGACAACCATGTTGTGAACGTTTTCACAAGCCTTCTCTCCGCTCCGGCCAGAGCTCCGGCAGCGGGATCGGCATCCGCCAGATCCGCAGCCCCGGATCGACCAGCCCGTTCCGTACGGCGACGTACCGCAGCAGCCGCAGCGGCCCCGCGATCAGCACGAACGCGAGCGGCAGCTCGATCACCACCGCACTCAGCACCGCCTGCATCCGGTCGCCGCCGGGATGGCTGGTCAGGACGTCGAACCACGCGTCGCACAGCAGCAGTACGCCGGACGCGAACGCCGTCGGGAACAACAACTGCCGCCGCCGGTACCCGAAGATCGCCGTCAGCAGCAGCATGATCGTCAGCACGACGTCGAACCCGACCCAGGTCGCGACCCAGTTCCGCGCCTCGTACCGCTCCGGCAGCGTCACCGCGAGGTAGACCGTCCACGGGATCAGCGCGGCCACGCACAGCAGGATCAGCACGAACCGCCAGCGCCGGATCCGCTCCATCACCCGCCGGGCCGGCAGCAACCCGGCCGGGACCGGCGCCAGCCGCAGGATCAGCTCCCGGCGCTCCTGCGTGGACATCTCCGCGATCTGCTCATCGGTCACCCGCACGCCACTCACAGTGCATGCTCACATGGGACGATGGCAGATACCGAGCACCGCCCGTGGAGAGGACAAACTTGTGCCGTCCCTGACCCTGTCCGTCGTCGCCGGGGAGCGCGTCCAGAACCCGCTCCGTACCACCCCTTCGACCAACCCGGCGAACACCGCCGACCTGGTCGGCGAGGTCGGCCTGGCCGGTCCCGAGGTGTTCGTCGAGGCCGCCCGCGCGGCCCGGGCGGCGCAGACCGGATGGGCGGCGCTGCCCGCGCCGCAGCGCGGACAGGTGATCGCCAACGTCGGACGCCTGATGACGGCGAACAAGGACCGGCTGGCCGCACTGGTCACCCGCGAGATCGGCAAGCCGCTGGCCGAGGCGCTCGGCGAGGTCCAGGAGATCATCGACACCTGCGACTTCTTCCTCGGCGAGGGCCGCCGGCTGTACGGGCAGACGGTGCCGTCGGAGATGCCGGACAAGCAGCTGTTCACGTTCCGCCGCCCGGTCGGCACCGTCGCGGTGATCTCGGCCGGCAACTTCCCGGTCGCGGTCCCGTCCTGGTACATCGTCCCGGCGCTGCTCTGCGGCAACACCGTGGTCTGGAAGCCGGCCGAGTACTCGGCGGTCGTCTCGGACGCGTTCTACGAGATCTTCGCGCACTCCGGCGTACCGGCCGGGGTCTTCAACGTCGTGCACGCCGACGGCCCGGACACCTTCGCCGGGCTGGAGCAGGCGCTGGTCGCCGGGCTGGTCGACAAGGTCGGCTTCACCGGGTCGAGCGAGGTCGGCAGCCGGATCGGCGAGCTGTGCGGCCGGCACCTGCAGACCCCGTGCCTCGAGCTCGGCGGCAAGAACCCGATGGTGATCACCGAGAACGCCGAGCTCGACCTGGCCGTCGAGGGCGCGCTGTTCTCAGGCTTCGGTACGGCGGGGCAGCGCTGCACCTCGCTCGGCACGGTGATCGTCCAGGAGGCCGTGCACGCCGATTTCGTCGAGCTGTTCGCCGCGGCGGTCAACGCCGCGAAGATGGGCGACCCGACCCAGGACGTGCTGTTCGGCCCGCTGCTCGACGAGAAGTTCGCCGCCGGTTTCGAGAAGTCGCTCGGCTGGATCGGCGACCACCACCGCGTCCTCGGCCGGACCGGCCGGGTGAGCGCGGACAACCCGCGCGAGGGGTTCGTCGGCGACCCCGCGGCCGGGCTGTTCTACCACCCGACGATCGTGGACGGCGTCCTGCCGGACGACGAGCTGTTCCTGAACGAGACGTTCGGCCCGGTGGTCGGCGTCACGACGTACGGCGACCTCGACGAAGCGATTGCCCTCGGCAACAAGTCGGGCTACGGCCTGTCCAGCTCGATCTACACCACCGACCCGCGGCAGGCGTTCCGGTTCGCCCAGGGCATCTCGGCCGGGATGGTCAGCGTGAACAACTCGACCTCCGGCGCCGAGGCGCACCTGCCGTTCGGCGGCAACGGCAAGTCCGGCAACGGGTCGCGGCAGAGCGGGATCTGGGTGCTCGACCAGTTCACCCGCTGGCAGTCGCTGAACTGGGACTACTCGGGCAAGCTGCAGAAGGCCCAGATGGACACGGTCACGGTCGAGGCCGACTTCGGGTTCCTGCTGCCTTGAGCCCGACGCCGCTGCCCGAGTCCGCCGACGTGGTGATCGTCGGCGGTGGCGTGATGGGCACCAGCATCGCCTTCCACCTGGCCGAGGCCGGCGTACGGCGGGTGCTGCTGCTCGAGCAGGACGCGCTCGGTGCCGGGTCGACGTCGAAGGCGGCCGGCGGGGTCCGGGCGAACTTCTCCGACGCGGTGAACGTCGCGCTCGGCGCGCGGTCGCTGCGCGCGTTCGCCGACTTCGCGCAGCGGCCGGGGCAGCAGATCGACCTGCACCAGGTCGGGTACCTGTTCCTGCTCTCGACCGACGAGCAGGTCGCGTCGTTCGAACAGTGCACCCGGCTGCAGAACGAGCTCGGCGGGCCGACCCGGATGATCTCGGTCGACGAGGCGGTCGCGCTGGCGCCACTGATCTCGCCGGACGGACTGGTCGGCGCGTGCTTCTCGCCCGACGCCGGGCACTGCTCGCCGGAATCGGTCGTGCTCGGCTACGCGACGGCGGCCCGCCAGCTCGGCGCGCAGCTGATCACCGGGTGTGCCGTGACCGGGATCGATGTCGTGGGCAACGACATTCGCGGCGTACAGACCTCGCTCGGCCCGGTCCGGACGTCGACGGTGGTCTGCGCGGCCGGCGCCTGGTCGGCCGAGCTCGGCCAGTACGCCGGGGTGGAGCTGCCGGTGACCCCGTTGCGTCGCCAGATCGTCGTCACCGAGGCTGTGGCCGGTCTGCCCGACGACCTGCCGATGACGATCGACTTCGACAGCACCTTCTACTTCCACCGCGAAGGCCCGGGCCTGCTGGTCGGTATGTCCGATCCTTCCGAGCAGCCGGGGTTCCACCTCGACCGCTCCGACGCCTGGCTGCCGGGATTGACCGCAGCGATGGAACGCCGCGCGCCGAGCCTGCTCGACGTCGGCCTGACCGGCGGCTGGGCCGGCCTGTACGAGAACACCCCCGACCACAACGCACTGATCGGTGAGGCGGACGACGTGAGCCGGTTCCTCTACGCCACCGGCTTCTCCGGGCACGGGTTCCTGCAAGGCCCCGCGGTCGGCGAAGTGATCCGCGACCTCTGGCTGCGGCGACCGCCGGTCGTCGACGTCTCCCCTCTGCACGCCCGTCGCTTCCGCGACGCGGCGGCCCGCGCGGAATTCAACGTGGTCTGATGACACTGCTGCTGAAACGCTCCGACATCCTCGGGCTGCTCGACGTTCCCGCCGTACTGCGGACGCTGCGCGCCGGCTTCACCGCGTCCGTCGGCGTCGAGCCGCAGCGGGTCCGCACGGATCTGCCCGGGCCCGGTACGGCGACGACGCTGCTGCCGGGGACGATCAGCGGGATCCCGGCGTACACCGTGAAGGTGAACGCGAAGTTCCCACAGTCGACGCCGGCGCTGCGCGGGGTGGTGTGCCTGCACGATGCGCGGGACGGGGCGCTGCTGGCGATCCTCGACTCGGCGACGATCACGGCGTGGCGGACGGGGCTTGCTGCTGCACTGGCGACTGATGTGCTGGCGGCGAAGACGGCGCGGACTGTCGGGGTGGTCGGGACCGGGGCGCAAGCGTCGATGGTGGTCCGCGGGTTGCGGGTGCTGCGCGAGGTCGAGCATCTGGTCGGGTACGACGTGGATCGGCGGCGGGCACGGACGTTCGTCGCGCAGGCGGGGGTTCCGGGAGCGGTGGTCGACAGCGCGACCGGTGTCGCGGCCCGCGCGGAGATCGTGGTGCTGGCGACGTGGTCGCGTACGCCGCTGCTGACCGCGGCCGACGTACGGCCGGGGCGGCACTTCACCACCCTCGGCGCGGACGAACCGGGCAAGATGGAGGTCGGCGCGGACCTGCTCGCCGGCGCCCGCGTGGTGGTCGACGACGCTCGGCTGGCGACCGCGATGGGGGCCATCGGCAACGTCGGGCTGGACGAGTCGTCGATCGGCGCGACGCTGGGCGAGGTGCTGTCGAACGCCAAGCCTGGAAGGGAATCCGCCGCTCAGGTGACGGTGTACGCACCGGTCGGGTTGCCGTGGCAGGACCTGGCGATCGCCTGGCCGGTCTACCAGGCGGCGCAGGCCACGGGAGTCGGGCGAACGATCGACTTCCTCAGTTGACCTTGTACTCCAGCGCGACCAGACGGCCGTCGACCACCTCGCTGGTAAGCAGGTCGAGCTGCCGGTACGGCAGCTTGGTGAACAGCGGCCCCTCGCCTTCGCGCCCGTGCATCGTCGGGAAGACCATCACCCGCAGCCGGTCCACCAGCCCGGCGTCGAACAGGCTCCGCACCAGCGACGGGCTGCCGAGCGTGATCATCGGCCGGTCGTCGAGCTCCTTCAGCGCCGGGACCGCGGTCTCCAGCGGCTCGTCGACGATCGTCGTGTTCGCCCAGCTCAGCGGCGGCGTCAGCGACTTCGAGAAGACGAGCTTCGGCAGCTCGGCCATCCGCGCGAACGACGGGTCGTCACCCTCCTGGACGATCTCCGCCATCATCCGGTACGACGTCGCACCCATCACGACGACGTGGTCCTCGGCGAGCTTGCGGGCCACCCACTCCTGCAGCCCCGGCCCGTCGTACCCCCAGTAGGCCGCGGACTGCGGCCCGCCGTCCCCGAACCCGTCCAGCGTGCTGAACATGTCCACGATCAACTCACGCACGGCTACTCCTTCTCCAGTTGGGCGACGAGCGCGTCGAGCCGGTCCATGGAGGCGCGGATCCCGGTCTCCATGCCGCCCTCGACGTACACGTCGCGGTCCTCGACGGTCGGGAACACCGTGCTCTGCCGCAGGGTGGTCACGCCGCCGGTCTCGTCGAAGGTGATCGTGTTCAGGTACACGACCCCCGGGTACTGCTCGAACTCGTAGGTCTGCACGATCCGCTCCGGGCTCGGCGTCCCGTGGTACAGGCCGTGGAACACGAAGCCGCGGCCGTCGTTGTCGTAGTGCGTCCAGCGCCACCGGCCACCGTGCCGGGGGTCGAGCTGGTTGACCGTGAGCGTGAGGCCGGCCGGGCCCAGCCAGCGGGCCACCAGGTCAGGCTCGGTGTAGGCGCGGAACAGCAGGTGCCGCGGGGCATCGAAGCGCCGGGTGATCAGCACCAGCGGAACGCCCGGGTCGGCGACGATCTCCATCAGGGCTGCTCCTTCAGCTCGTCGAGCAGGTCGTCGAGACGGCCGAAGCTCTCACCCCAGTAGGCGCGGTAGTCGATCAGCCACTCGGTCGCGGCCCGCAGCGGCGCTGCTTCGAGGCGGCTCAGGCGGGCGGTACCGCGGCGGCTGCGGGTGATCAGGCCGGCTTGTTCGAGCACCTTCAGGTGCTTGGACACCGCCGGCTGCGAGACCGCGAACGGCTCGGCCAGCTCGGCCACGGTGGCCTCGCCCCGGCGCAGTGCGACCAGGATCTCGCGCCGGGTCGGGTCGGCGAGGGCACCGAAGACTCCGCTCAGCTGATCCATTGATAACCATCTGGTTTCAGAACCATGTGGTTAACAATGAAGGTGTACCGCGGCCGCTGTCAACCGCCGGCGTCTCAGCGGTGCGTGCGGGGAGTGTCCTGCGGGTCCTCGGGGTCTTCCCAGTTGTCCGGGTCGCACCACTCGGCGGGCCAGTTGCGCTGACGGCAGTACTCCGCGAGCAGTTCTTCGCGGGTCATCGTGCGGGTCGGGGTGGTGCGCGGCGGGCGCGGCGTCCGGGTGACGGTCTTCGTCGGCTGCGGGTCCTGCTCCTCGGTGCGCTCCGGCGCTCGCGTCGTGCGCGACTTGGTCGGCGCGGTGGTCGGCTTGACCGTCGGCTTCGTCGGCACCGGGGTACTCGGGCGGACGGTCGGCGGCGGCGGAGCGGACGGGGTCGGCGTCTGCGACGGCGTCGGACTGCGGTCGTCGAGCAACGGCGCGGCCTGCGACTGCGGCGGCTCCCCATCGAGCGTCGACAACCCCCACAACGCGAGCACCAGGACCGCGGCGACTCCACCCGCACCGATCATCACCAGGCGCCGCGGCGGCCCGCCGTACCGGCCGACCGGGCCGCGGACCGCGTTGCCCTTGCCGTCGACCCAGAAGTCCCAGTCCTCCGGCGCGGGCGGCCAGGAGGGGTCGGGCCGCCACGTCTTCGGCGGCACCCAGCTCCGGCGCGGCGGCGTGGGCCAGTTCGGCGGTACGACGAACCGCTTCACCACGACCTCCACCTCGCCGACGAAAAACCCGACCCAGGCTAATGGATCCGCCGACCCCCAGACACCCCACCCAGGTCAGCTTTCCGTTAGGACTGCACTCACCCAACGACCCAGGCCCCCGGAAAGCTACTTGCCGATCAGCTTGGCGGCGGAGTCGAGCATGTCCGTGGCATAGCGCTCGCTGAATCCAGCAGCGAAACCGGTGACGGCGAACACCGCCACCGAGGCCGGCGTACCGACCGCGGAACCGCCAGCGAGGATCCCCGCGAGCAGCGTGAAGTACGCGAGCGACCCGAAGATCGCGCCGACGCCCGGACGGAAAGCGCCGAGCAAGGTGCGGTGCCACCGCGATGCGCTGTGGTCGATGACCAGCGACCCCTTCGACATCCGCTGGATGACCGAGATCGTCGCCCCCAACGCCGACATCGCAACGGCAGCGACCAGCGCCGACG
The DNA here is from genome assembly GCF_040681455.1 of Kribbella sp. NPDC051770. NCBI lineage: Bacteria > Bacillati > Actinomycetota > Actinomycetes > Propionibacteriales > Kribbellaceae > Kribbella > Kribbella sp. NPDC051770. The sequence goes on from NZ_JBFAYT010000002.1 coordinate 669,439, forward strand.
GGACCAGCGCGTCCTTCCACCAGGCGCTCGCGGCCAGGCCGAGGAAGATCACCAGCAGGAACGTCGGCACGATTCCGGCCAGCACGCCCTGGAAGTACTCGAGCCGCGCCTGCCGCTGCAGCAGGACCTCGACGCGCGCCTTCACGACCTTGACCTCGTTCTTCGCCGCCGCGACCGCGGCGGCGATGTCGTCCACCGGTGCATCGCTCGCGACCAGGTCCGCAGCGACCATCACCCGCGTCAGCCCGGAGTACGCGTGATCGGTCGCCTCCTCCAGCTGCTGCACGACGTGCTTGCCGCGCAGCCCGTAGCCGGCTTCCTTGGCCATCACCTTGCAGTCGATCTCGGCGTCGACGAGCTCGGGCGGCGGCGAGTTGAGGATCGAGTAGACCGTCCGGTCCTTGGCCAGCAGGCAGCCACCGACGACGGTGCTGCAGTAGTACTCCTTCTCGATCCCGCCGTGCAGCTCGGAGAACTTCTCCGCGACCGCGGGGATCAGCCAGAAGCCCGCCGTACTGGCGGCTTGATCGGTCGAGGCCGCTAGCTGATGAGCTTGCACGAGATGCCGGAAGGTGGCCGGTCCGTGCGTCGCCGCCTGGTAGAGATCCGGGTACTGCGCGGCAGCATCCTCACCCGATGTCATGCGCAGAGCGTACGGCGCGAATCATCCGCGCGGTGGCCCGCTGGTGTCACGGACCTGAAGGCTCATCGGCAAGTACGTCGGTTCGGCGTCGTCGCCGTTCACCAGCAGCTGTTCGAGCAGCTCACCGGCCCGGCGACCGAGCTCGTCGCGCGGCATCGAGACCGTGGTCAGGTTGGAGTGCGCGACGCGTTCGAGCGAGATGTCGTCGAACCCCACCACCGAGTACGCCGAAGGCACCGCGACCCCCAGCTCACGCATCCGCGCCAGCGCGCCGAGCGCCACCAAGTCGTTGTAGCCAAGGATCGCCGTCACCTCCGCGGCCGCCAGCACCGCCGCGACAGCGTCGTACCCGGCCTCGCTCGTCGCGCCGCACTCGACGACCTCGACCTCCAGCCCGAAGGCCCGCGCCGACTCGAACGCCCGCAGCCGTTCCGCGTTGGCCCACGAGGCCGACGGCCCACTCAGGTACGCCGCCCGCCGGTGCCCGAGCTGCGCCAGGTGTCCGCACACCGCGGTCATCCCGCCGTGGAAGTCGACCGAGATCGACGGCACCGGCAACCCCGGCACGATCCGGTTGAACAGCACCAGTGGATGCTTGCGCGCGACCAGCTCGGCCAGCTCCGCGCGCGGCATCCGCGGCGAGCACAGCAGTACGCCGTCGCAGCAGCGCATCAAGTCCTCGACCAGGTCGTGCTCGACCGCCGGGTCCTCGTCGGACTCCATCACCATCATCCGCCGGCCGTGCGACCGCGCGACGGCCGAGACCGCCTTCAGCACATCGGGGAAGTACGGGTTCGCCAAGTCCGGGACCAGGACGCCGATCGTTCCCCACTCACCGCGGGCCAGGCCTTGCGCGGCCGCGTTCGGCCGGTACCCGAGGGTCGCGACCGCCGCGTGCACCCGGTCGACGAGCGACGAGTCCACCCGCGCGGTCCCGTTCAGCACCCGGGACACGGTGGCGGCGGAGACGCCGGCCGCCGTACTGACGTCGCTGATCGTGACGCGCGGCGGCCGGCCGGGACGCAGCGGCACGGCGGACCTCCCTGATCAGAAAGCGCTTGCAGGCGGAGTCACAGATTAACCGCCGAGGCCGCTCAGCGGAACGTGTCGGGGAGATCTGAAATCGCTTTCAGACCAGGCCTTGCCAGCATCCCGACCGGCGGCTACCGTCAATCGGCAAGCGCTTACCGAAGCACGTGAAGGGTGATTCCATGCAGCTGGACCGTCTCTCGTCCTTCCCGGTGACGGCGTTCGACGCCGCCGGCGAGCTGGCCCTCGGGCCGTACCGCGAGCACCTGCGGCAGCAGATCGACGCCGGCCCGGCCGCGATCTTCGCCTGCTGCGGGACCGGCGAGTTCTTCTCGCTCACCCTCGACGAGTACGCCGCCGCGGTCCGCGCCGCCGTGGAGGAGACCGCCGGCGCGCTCCCCGTCTTCGCAGGCACCGGCTACGGCACCGCCCTGGCCAAGCAGTACGCCGCCGCCGCGCAGGAGGCCGGCGCCGACGGGCTGCTCGTGCTCCCGCCGTACCTGATCAAGCCGTCGCAGCAGGGACTGCTCGACCACTTCCGCGCGCTCGCCGCGTCGACCAGCCTGCCGCTGATCGCGTACCAGCGCGACAACGCCGTCTTCACGCCGGACTCGGTGGCCGAGCTGGCCCGGATCCCCAGCGTGCAAGGCTTCAAGGACGGCATCGGCGACCTCGATCTGCTGCAGCGGATGATGGCCGTCGCCCCTGACCTGACCTACTTCAACGGGCTCCCGACCGCCGAGGTGACCGCCCGCTCGTACGCCGCGATCGGCGTCAAGGCCTACTCCTCGGCCGTGCACTGCTTCGCGCCCGAGATCGCGCACGCCTACGAGGCCGGGCTCGACGAGCTGCTGCCGGAGTTCTACCTGCCGCTGGTCAAGCTGCGCGACAAGGGCGCCGGGTACGCCGTCTCGCTGGTCAAGGCCGCCGTACGCCGTCGTGGTGTCGACGTCGGCCCGGTGCGGTCGCCGCTGACCGACCCGCTGCCCGAGCACCTGGACGAGCTCGACCAGATCATCGAGCAGGGCCTGACCGTGGTCCGGAAGGCGAACGCATGAAGATCACCGACGTCAACATCACCCCGATCGCGATGAAGGACCCGCCGCTGCGCAACATCCACGGCGTGCACCAGCCGTACGCGCTGCGCTCGATCCTGCAGGTGCACACCGACGAGGGCCTGACCGGGCTCGGTGAGACGTACGGCGACCTCGCGATCCTGACCGCGCTGCGCAAGGTCGCGCCGCGGCTGGCCGGTCTCGACGTGCTCGACCTGAACGGGCTGGAGCGGATCATCCGCGAGACGCTCGGCGCGAGCGCCGGGCTGGCCACCCACGGGCTGGTCGGCGAGGCGAGCGACGAGAAGACCGTGATGACGGTGCTCTCGGCGTTCGAGGTTCCGTGCTGGGACCTGCAGGGCAAGGCGCTCGGGCGGCCGGTCGTCGACCTGCTCGGCGGCAAGGTGCGCGACGCCGTACCGTACAGCGGTTACCTGTTCTTCAAGCCCGCGGCGCACACGCCGTTGCCGGACTACCCGACCGACGCGTGGGGCGAGGCGATGGACGCCGAGGGCGTCGTCGCGCAGGCCCGGAAGATGGTCGACGGCTGGGGCTTCAAGTCGCTCAAGCTGAAGGGCGGCGTGCTGCCGCCGCAGGACGAGGCCGACGTGATCCTCGCGCTGCGCGACGAGTTCCCGAATCACCCGTTGCGGCTCGACCCGAACGCGGGCTGGACGGTCGAGAGCAGCATCGCCGTCGGGAAGAAGCTGGACGGCGTCCTGGAGTACCTGGAGGACCCGGCCGGCGGGATCGACGGGATGGCCGCGGTGGCCCGTGAGGTTTCGATGCCGCTGGCAACCAACATGTGCGTGACCGAGTTCGCGCACGTGAAGCCGGCGGTGCTCGTCGACGCCGTCCAGGTGATCCTGTCCGACCACCACTTCTGGGGCGGGCTGCGCCGGTCGCGCGAGCTGGCCGGGATCTGCCGGACCTTCGGGATCGGGCTGTCGATGCACTCCAACTCGCACCTCGGGATCAGCCTGGCCGCGATGACCCACCTGGCCGGGGCGACGCCGGAGCTGACGTACGACTGCGACACGCACTACCCGTACCTGGTCGAGGATGTGGTCGTCGAGGGTGTGCTGGGCTTTGCGGACGGCGCTGTGAAGGTGCCGGACGGCCCGGGGCTCGGCGTCGAGCTCGATCTGGACGCGCTGGCGCGGCTGGCCGAGCAGTACGAGAAGTGCGGTTTCGACACCCGCGACGACATCACGCCGATGTACGCCGTCCAGCCGGACTGGGACCCGGTGATCCCGCGGTGGTGAGGCACGGCGCCTTCGCCTACACGTGGGACCTCGTCGGCGATCCGTCGGCGGGTGACCGGATCGCGTCTTTGGGCGTCGACACGGTGACCTTGCAGGCGGCGTACCACTCCGTACGGGCGACGACCGCGTGGCACCCGAGGCACCGAGTCGTGCATGCGGAGCATGCGGCGGCGTATTTCCGGGTGCGGCCCGACCGGTGGACCGGAAGGCTTCGTCCGCCGGTGCCGACCTGGGCGGTCGAGGACCCGGACCGCTTCGGTACGGCGTCGGCTGCGCTGAGCGCGGCCGGACTGCGGACCGAGGCGTGGATGGTGCTCACGCACTCGTCGATCCTCGGGCGGTCGGTGCCGGAGCTCACCGTGCAGAACGCCTACGGGGAACGGTTCAAGCATGCGTTGTGCCCGGCTCAGGCCGAGGTGCGTGAGTACGCGCTGACGCTGGTGCGGGAGGTCTGCGAGCAGTACGACGTACCGGCGTTGATGCTGGAGGCCTGCGGGTGGCTCGGGTTCGAGCATCTCGGGGCGCACGAGAAGACCAGCGGGGCGGATCTGTCGCAGTGTGCGCGGGACCTGCTGTCGATCTGCGTCTGTGCGGCCTGCTCGCCCGACGAGGAGCTTGGCGCGCGCATCCGGACGCTGCTGGACCGTGAGCTGCAGGACGGTGTTCCCGCCGGCGACAACCTGGTCGACGCGCTCGGTCCCGACCTGGCCGGCGCGCTGTTCGCGCACCGGACGCGGGTGATCGGCGACCTCCTGCGTGACATCACCGCGCTGACCGGTGATCGGCAGATCTTGCTGATGGCAACCGACGACCTGCAGGTCACCGGGCCCGATGTCGGGGTCGACGTGACCTCGATGTCGCCGACCACGTACACGCTGAAGTGCTGGGACGGGTCGGACACCCCCGTGAAGGCCGCGGCGGCTCGGACCGACGTTCCGCTCGTTGCCAACGTCAACGCTGTCGGCGAGCGACCTGACGAACTGCCGTCGCTGGTCGGGCGGCTCGTGGCGGCGGGTGCGTCCGAGATTCGTTACTACCACGCCGGGCTGGCCTCCCCGGCCCGCCAGGCGGCGATCCGGGCCGCCGTACAGGAGGTGCAGTGATGCTCAACGGCCTCTACGTGATGGATCTGGCTCGTTTCCCGGACGTGTACGGCGAGGACGAGCGGGCGGCGATCGAGAAGCACCTTTTGGTGACGGCGCCGCCGCTGACGCCGGCCGATCTCACGCCTGGGCTGCTCGCGGATGTCGACGTCCTCGTCACCTCGTGGGGTGGTCCGCAGCTCACCCCCGAGCTGCTCGCCGCGGCGCCTCGGCTGAAGCTCGTGCTGTACGGCGCGGGGTCGGTCCGCTCGATCGTCACACCGGATTCGTGGGCGCGCGGCGTGCGGGTCACGACCGCCAACGCGGTGATCGCGGAGTCGGTCGCCGAGTTCACGCTGGCCCAGGTGCTGTACGCGCTCAAGCACGGCTGGCGCTACGTCCTCGGCGCGCGCACCCGCGGCGAGTCGTTGCCTCGGGCTACCAATGAGCTGGGCGCGAACGGTTCGGTCGTCGGCCTGCTCTCACTCGGCGCCACCGGCCGCGCGACCGCGCGCCTGCTCTCCCGGCACGACCTGGTCCTCCAGACCTACGACCCGTACGTCGACCCGGCGGTCGCCGCAGCACTCGGTGTCCGGCTCGTGTCGTTGGACGAACTCTTCGCGACCTCGGACGTGGTCAGCCTGCACGCCCCCGTCCTGGACGCGACCCGCAAACTCGTCAGCACCGATCTGCTGCGCTCGATGAAACCCGACGCCACGCTGATCAACACGGCCCGCGGCGCCCTGATCGACGAGGACGCGCTGATCGCCGTACTCACCGAGCGCCCGGACCTGTTCGCCGTCCTCGACGTCACCGACCCCGAGCCTCCACTGCCCGGCTCGCCGCTCTTCGCCCTCCCGAACATCGTCGTCACCCCGCACCTGGCCGGCACCCTCAACACCGAACGCCGCCGCCACGGGCGTCTGATGGCGGAGGAGCTGGCCCGGTACGTCGCCGGAGAACCGCTGCAGCATGAGGTCTTCGAGGCCGGCCAAGCGAGGTCCGCATGAACACAACTCTTGTTCTTCTCCCTCCCCAAAGGGAAAGTGCCGCAGGTTGGGCCGAGCAACTGATGTCGGACGTCCCCGAACTCACCGTCCTCGCCCCCGAACCGTCCGAAGTAGTGGACGCTCTGCGCGCCGCCGACGCCGCCTACGGCGTCCTCCCCGCCGAGCTCCTCGCGGCGACCACCCGCCTCCGCTGGCTCCAAGCGCAACAAGCCGGCCCGCCACCCGGCTTCTACTACCCCGAGCTCGTCGCCCACCCGCTCGTCGTCACCAACATGCGCGCGACGTACACCGACCACGTCGCCGAACACACCCTCGCCCTCATCCTCTCCCTCACCCGCGGCCTGCCCCGCTACGTCCACGACCAGGCGCGCGCTCAGTGGAACCCCGACTGGGACCCGCGCTCGGTCACCCCGTTGTCCGAGGCAACCGCCCTGGTCATCGGCGTCGGCGCGGTCGGCGCCGAGATCGGCCGCCTGCTCGCCGCCTTCGGCACCCGCGTCCTCGGCGCTGATCCCCGGCGTACCGAAGCTCCCGGCTTCACCGACATCACCCCCGAGCCCGAACAGCATCTCCCCACCGCCGACCTGGTGATCCTCACCGTCCCGCACACCCCCGCGACCGAGGGCATGGTCGACGCCCGTTTCCTCGAGCAGTGCAAGCGATCGGCGTACTTCGTCAACGTCGGCCGCGGCCCCACCGTCCATCTCGACGACCTCGACGCCGCCCTCGAAGCCGGGGAACTGCGCGGCGCCGCGCTCGACGTGTACGAGATCGAACCGCTCCCCACCCACCACCCGCTCTGGCACCGCCCGCGCGTCCTGCTCACCCCGCACGTCGCCGGGGCCGGGCCGCACGAGGCCGAGCGGCGGTACGCCGTACTGGTGGAGAACTGCCGGCGCTTCGTCGCCGGCGAGGACCTGATCAACGTCGTCGACAAGACCCAGTGGTTCTGACCCGGAGGTTCTGCAAGGCCTCATAAGTCCGCCCCGATGAAGGAGTCCGACCATGCGTGGTACCCGCCCCCTCGCCCTTCTGGCCGCGCTCGCCGCGAGCACCGCCGCCCTGACCAGCGCCGGCCCGGCGACCGCCGCTCCCGCCTGCACCTACCCCGCCGAGGTGCTGAACCTGAGCCGCTGGAAGCTGCAGCTCCCGCTGGACGACCCGAACCAGTCCGGCACCCAGGTCCTGCAGATCACCCGGCCGCGGCTGAACACGTACGTCGTCAACCCGTGGTTCAAGCCGAACGCGTCGTGCAGCGGCGTGCAGTTCCGCAATGCCGTCAACGGTGTCACCACGCCGAACACCAGCTACGCGCGCTCGGAGCTGCGCGAGATGGAGAGCAACGGCACCAGCGAGATCAAGTGGTCGTCGAACTCCGGCACCCACACGATGGTGATCGACCAGTCGATCGACCACCTCCCGAACACCAAGCGCCAGCTGATCGCCGGCCAGATCCACGACGGCAACGACCGCTCGACGTTCCGCATCGACGGCTCCAGCCTCTACATCACCCGCGACAACGACACGAAGTACAAACTGGTCACCAGCAACTACGTCCTCGGCACCCGCTTCCAGGCCAAGTTCGTGGTCAGCAACGGCTCCATCAAGGCGTACTACAACGGCGTACTCCAGACCACCATCCCGGTCAGCTTCACCACCGGCTACTTCAAGGCCGGCGTCTACACCCAGGCGAACTGCACGAACTCGTCCCCCTGCGACTCCAGCAACTACGGCCAAACCACCCTGTACGGCGTGACCGTCACCCACAGCTGACAGAGCACGGGACCGCGAGCACCCTGTCCTAGGTACTCGCGGTCCCGTGGATCTGTGAGTCAGCGCTTGCGGTGCTTCGGATCCGCATCCGCGTCGACGACCTCGACCTGCTCCTTGCGGACCTTCTCGCTGATCTGCTGCTCCTCGCGGACCGTCTCGGTGTCCAGCCCGACGCGTTCGACGGCGACGGTCTCCTTCGCGACCACCGGGCGCTCCTCGTGCAGCGTCACCTCGACGTCCTGCTCGCCGATCTTCCCGCCGGTGCGACCGTCCTCGATCGGCTCGCGGACGACGTGCACCTCCTCGTGGCTGACCGGGACGGTGACCTGCTGCTCCTCGGTGACGACCCGCTTGTGCAGCCGGACCTTGCCCGTCTCGACGGTCTCGGTCCCCGCGTGCAACCGCTCCTCGGAGCGGATCATCTCCTCGCGGCCCTTCATGTCCTTGTTCTTCCCGGACATGCCCTTCTTCTGGTCGCCGCGCAGGTCCTGCCCGCCCGGCTGGTCCTGCCCCGGCTGCATCGCCCCGCCCATCTGCAGGTTGTAGTGCCGGTACAGCTCAGCGGCCTCGGCCTCCGAGAGATGGCCCTGGTCGTCGATCCGCGGCGCGTCCTTGATCAGGTCCTTGCGCTGCCCCACGTGCAGCCCGTCCTGCTCCGCGTGCGCACCGGCCAGCGGGACGAACGACTCCTTGCTGCCGAACAGGCCGGTCTTCACCGTCACCCACTCCGGCTCCCCGGACCGGTCGGAGGCGTACAGGTTCGCGGCCGTGCCGACCTTCTGGCCCTCCACGTCGTACACGTCCTGCCCCATGGTGCGTTCCAGCTCCTGCGCGGTGCTCATCGCGGTCATCCCCGTTCTGCTTGTCGAAGGCAACATCCCTACGATCGCCGGGTACCCGGCGTCACCGCCGGTAAACAGCCCGTTGCCATCGGCAATTCAGACCACGTGCTCGAGAATCGCCTGCAGATCCACGCCCAGCGGCCGGTCCACGTCGATCGGCGGCACCACCGCGCCCACCGCCGCGTGCAACTCCCGCAGCCCTTCGGGGATTTCCCGCTCGGACAGCGCGAACGCCTGGTGCACCGTCAGCAACTCACCCGCAACAACTTCGCGCGCCAACCGTACGGCGGTCGCAAGGTTCCCGGCCGCCTCCCACGAGAAGCTCTGCACGTCCTCCTGCCCGTTCGACGTCTCCATCGCCCCGATTGCCGCGGGCAACGAGAGCCGCCGCAACGCGTGCGTCGTCGCCACGGCCCGCTTGTGTACAGTCACCAGCCCCGCCTGAGGCCCCGGCACCCGCGCCAACTGCGCCGGCAACCCAGTCACCGACGGATCCAGCAACCGATGAATCCGAGCCGTCGAAACCTCCGCCGCATGCGTCAACGCCGCCACCACGTGATCGCAGTGCGCCGCCAGATCAATCCCGTGAAACCCAGCCGTCCCCAAGAACTCCCCGCCGAGGTACGCCGGAGAGTCGGTCACCCCGCCCAACCCACGCTCCACGGCCTCCCCCAGCCGCTCCACAGTCCGCCTGACATGCGAGACCACCTGTCCCGCCACCCGAAACGAAACCGGCGCCTGCAGCGCGCCCGGCGAGGTCTCCTCCCCCGCCAACCGAAGAATCCGAGCCTGCTCCGCGGCCAGCAGCTCATCCCCCCGCCCCACCCGCGGGTCGTACGGATCCCGATTGGCCCCAACCACAGCCACCGCCCCCGCAGCCACCTCCCCCATCCGCCCCACCAGCCGCTCCAGTACCCCCACTTGCAACCAGGCCCGTCCGGTCGCTCCGGGAATGCCTGCCAGCAAGGCGATCCCCTCTTTGGGCCCCAACTCAAACCCCGCCCCGCCTGCGGCGGGGATGCCGGCTTCAGCGCTGTGGACGTTGCCTTCGGCATCTACTAGCTGCCCGATGCCCACCAGCGGACCGAACGCATGTGCCAGCGGGATGATCTCTCCCGCCGACCCCGCCCCCTCGGCCGGGATCGCGGGAGCGTACCCGCTGTTCAGCAACGCGACGAGCTGCTGGCACAGCTCAGGCGAAACACCCGCGTCACCGGTGAGGAACGTCCGCAGACGCGCGAGCACCACCGCGCGGGCTTCGGCGTATGGGAGCCAGGGTGGGCCGCCGACGGCTCGGCCCAAGAGCAAGTTGCGTTGGTGGACGCGTTGCTCGGACTCGTCCAGGCGGCGTTTGCTCATGGCGCCCATGCCGGTGTTGACGCCGTAGACCGGCTCACCTGAGGACAACGCCTGGAGAAGTGCCGAACGGTTGGCGCGCAACGACTCGAGCAGAGCAGGCGACAACTCCACAGGCGCAGCGTCGAGAGTCAGATCCTCCGCGCGCTCGATCAGCATCAGTGGAACCTGAGCATCGTGCCGACCTCGGACTCCTCGGCACGGCGCAGGATCAGGTGTGCGATCGCCACGTCGAGCAGGGACAGCCCGCGGTGCCACAGAAGCGTGCGCTCGGCGTCGGTCTCACGCCCAGGCTTGGCGCCGGCGACGATCTGACCCAGCTCAGCATGCAGCGTCTCCGGTGACAACCGACCGGTGTCCACATGCCGCCGCAGTGACCCGAACCGCCCGGACTGCGCCTCGCGCCAGTCGTCGACGACCACCTTGTCGATCACGTCCAGCAGGTCCAGCTCAACAGCGCTCACCGTCCCGTACGGTACGACGAACGCCCCCGGCTTCACCGCCGCCGTCCTCAGCAGCACCTCCGGCTCGTTCAGCCGCGTCGCCTCGACGATCACGTCAGCACCGTCGAACGCCTCCTCCGCCGACACGACCACCCGTACCGGCGTCGACAGCTCCGCCGACAGCTCCTCCGCGAACTTCTCCCGCGACTCCGGCCGCCGTGACGTCACCCGGATCTCGTCCAGGTCGAACAAGTCGTCCAGCATCGTCACGTTCCACCACGCCGTACCGCGGGACCCCGCGTGCCCGAGGATCTTGCTGTCCCGCCGCGCGAGATGCCGCGCCCCGACAGTCGTCATCGCGCCCGTCCGGGCGGCGGTGATCATCGTCGCGTCGAGGATCGCCATCGGCACCCCGGTCGTCGGGTCGAACAGCGTCGCCACCGCCAGCTCGCTCGGCAGCCCGACCTGGTAGTTCGGCACGAAGTCACCGACCACCTTGACCCCGCTGACTCCGTGCGCGCCGAGCCGGTTCAGGTGCCCGCGCAGCACGTTGAAGTGCCCGATGCCGCCGTTGTCGGGGACCAGGTGCACCCGCGGTTCGAAGCTGGTCTGCCCCTCGCCGTGGTCGCGGACCGCCTCCTCGACGGCGTCCACGATCTCGGTCCGGGTCAGGCCGAGCGACTCGATCTCGGGCCCGGACAAGAAGCGCAACCAGATTCCCTCAGCCATGCGGATCGTTCCTCTCCCAGTGCGACTTTGGTCTCGACCAGGTTCGCAGGCACCGACTTCGGTATCGCGAACCGTCTCAACGGCTGACCGCGGGCGTGGCGCGCTGTTACCGTCGGTGACCTGCGACGAGAAGGAGTACGACGATGCCGACGAACACCAGGACGGTGGTCGGGCACTCCGCGGCCGACAAGGCCCTGCTGTACGGCGGACTGCCGCTGCTCGGCGGCGCGCTCGGCTACTTCCTGCCCCAGATCGCCGACTGGGCCGCCGGCCTGCGCTGGGTCCCGTGGAAGGGCCTGTTCGAGCTGGTCGCCGGCTGGGACGCCTGGTGGGCGCAGCTGATCATGGTCGCGGTCGGCCTGGTCGGCGGGTTCTTCCTCGGCGCGATCGCGATGGACGACTCGCTGCGGATCACGGTCACCAACAGTGACGTCGAGCTGCTGAGGAACGAGAAGACCACGCTGATCCCGCGGGAGCGGATCGCCGCTGTCTTCCTGGACGGCAAGGAGCTCGTGATCCAGGACCGCGAGTCCGCTGAGCTGGCCCGGGAGAAGCACGACCAGCTGAAGGGTGACACGAAGAAGATCGGCGCCGCGTTCCGCGCCCACGGCTACCCGTGGTCCGACGGCGGCGACCCGTACGGCGAACGCTTCCGCCGCTGGGTCGAGGACGACCCGGAGCTGCCGCCGGCGGTGAACGCGGTGCTGCGCGCCCGCGCCAAGGCCTTCAAGTCCGACTCCGGCGCGGCCGATCTGCGGGAGCTCCGCTCGGAGGTCGCCAAGCTCGGGTACGTCGTCCGCGACCAGGACAAGAAGCAGTACTGGCGCCCGACGTCCCGCTGAGCCGGGGCAGGCTGGGCCGGGGCAGGCTGAGACTCAGCTCTCGAGCAGCTCCAGCAGCGCGTCGGCGTACGCCTGCTCGGCATCGGGTCCGCTCGTCGACCCTGCGGTCGTGTGGACGGTGTAGCCGTCCGACGTCGCCTCCAGGCTGACGAACTGCGCCCCGAGCAGCGTCCGCAGCTGCTCCTCGCGCGGCAGCCAGATCACCTCGCGCTGCTCGATGCTGTCCAGCGCCCACTCGGTGGTCCCGTTGAAGCCGATCACCTTGCCGCCGGGGTAGTCGTGCACCTCGACGGTCATGTCGCTGACCACGAACACGTCGTCGTCCATCTCCCGGTCCGGGACCACGAACCGGTCCCCCGCGCCGGGCACCCAGAGCGCGCCGGCCTTCCGCAACCGTCTTGCCTGCTCGACCGTGATCACGCTTTCCATCCTCCCCACCGAGGCAAATCCCAAAGATCGGCGGGCAGCTCCCAGCAACGGTTCAGCGCGACAGCGCCCGCCGCAGCTCGGTCGCGCGCGACCGCATCCGGTCCCGGGTGCCGGTGGTGAACCGGTGCAACGGCAGATCAACGACCGCCGCCGCCTGCCCCTGGCTGACCGCGAGCAGCGCGCGCACCCGGCGTACGGCGGCGTGCCGGTCAGGTGCCGCGGCGATCACGTCGAGCACCTCGTCGCGGCGCTCGAACGCGGCCAGCACCGCGTCGTAGATCTCCAGCTGCGTGTACGCCGACCGGTCGGGCTCGGGCTGCACTGCGTGGTCCTCTCCCCGGGCGCCGCCGCGGACGACCTGCCGCCACAGCGCGGGGACGACCGGGCGGTGCTCGCGCCGGGTGGTGGGCCGGGTGCTGGTCACGGGCAGGGTCATCGGCATGTCGGGCGCTCCTGGTTTCACTTGGCGAGTGCGTAGGGTTCGCGGGGCGGGCACTTGCGGCCCGGGGCGGACAGGGCCTCGAAGTGCCACGGTTCGTTGTCGTAGCGGCGGCAGATCCCGTACTTGTAGCCGTTCAGCTCCAGCCACTTCGCGCCGGTGGCCGGCGTGATGTCGACCGCCCGGCCCTTGACGTGCTCGGAGAACTCGGGCGGCAGCACCCAGCGGACGGCGGCCTTGTAGGAGCCGTACTTCTCGATCGCCTCGTCGAGCAGCCGGCGCTGCTTGGCGGCGCTGCGGCGGCCGGAGTTGATCCTGACGTCGACCCCGTCGGCCTTCGCGGCTGCCATCGCTTTCAGCAACCGGGACCGCAGCTTGGGCGACATCCCCTCGGTCGACTCCTCGTCGTACGTCTGGTTGTCGGTGCTCTTCGTCTTGATGGGCTTGGGTTTGGGCGTCTTGCTGGGCTTCGGCTTCGGTCGCGGCGTGGTGGTCGGCTTGTGCTCCGGGGTCCCGGGGACGTCGCCCTCGGCGTCCAGCACCCGGCCGGCCGGTCCTGATCCGCCGACCACGGGCGCCTTGTCACCGGGCGACCCGAAGCCGAGGAAGTCCGCGATCTGGCCGTGCCAGACCAGCAACGAGGCGAGGACTGCGATCCCGGTCACGGACAGCAACCGGGCCCGGACCGACAGGCTCCGCGGCGGTGGCTCGTCGTTCGTCATGGGGTACAGCCTCTCGGTTCGCCGCGCTGGTCACATCCCTCCCAGGGACCGTCCTGCGCGACCGGAAGTCGGACCTGGGTAGCAGGTCCGACGCGGCCCCTCGTCCGAAAGTTGGAGCTTTTGCCCGTTCGGGCGAAGGAACCGGTAAATGATTGCCGCGACTACGCTGAGCTAGGTGTGGAGCCTTTGGCGGGGGATGTCGCAGTTGCAGCGGGACGTGCTGCTGGCTGCGCTCATCGGCGTCGGCTGGTTCCTCGCGCTGGCGGTGGTGAGCGACAGTTCGCTGCGCCCGGCGAACCCGAGCGTCTCGGTCGTGACCGGCCTCTTCCTGGTGATCACCGTCGCCGCAGGCCGGAGCCTGCCGCGGACGACGCTGGTCTTCGTCGCGCTGCTCTACCCCTTCGTGTACGCCGCCGCCGGCACCGGGCTCGCCTCGCAGGCGGGCTTCCACGTCTTCGGCCAGCCGGTGATCGCGAACGCCGCGCTGCAGTCCGAGATCCATCTCGTCCCGCTGCTCGTCGTCGGGTACGTCGCCGCCGCCAGCGGCGTCCGGCGGTTCACCTGTCTGTTCTTCACGATGGGCAGCCTGGCCGGCCTGATGATCGGGCTCCCGACCGTGGTCGCGCTCGTCCTGGCCAACTCCGACGTCGTGATCAGCCGCCGCTACCGCAACCTCCCGACCGATCTCTACAGCCTGTACGGGTACATCGACGTCTCCCTGTTCGTGTTCGCCGAGGCGCTGATCGGGGGCATGGTGCTGCTCGGCGCGAACGCCCTGCGCCGCCGGAAGTCCGTACTGGTGCTGGAGAACCGGAACGCCGAGCTGGTCCGGCTGCGCAAGATCGAGGCCGAGCGGGTCGCCGCCGCCGAGCGGACCCGGATCGCCCGCGACCTGCACGACGTCGTCTCGCACCACATGAGCGCGGTGGTGATCCGGGCCCAGGCCGCCGACCGGGTCGCCGACCAGAACCCGGCCGCCCTGCGCGAGGCGGTCCGCTGGATCATCACCAGCGGCAAGGAGGCGCTGACCGCGATGCGCGAGACCGTGCGCGTACTCAACACGGCCTCGCCGGGCAGCGGTGGCGAGACGACGCCGGTGCCGGACCTGGCCGCCGTGGCCCGGATGGGCGACCGGCTGAAGGCGGTCGGCGTGGACGTCACGATGACCCTGCCGACCCGGCACCGCGAGCTGACCAGCGCGACCGACCTGACCGCCGTACGGATCATCCAGGAGGCGCTGACCAACGTGATGGTGCACGCGAAGGCGTCCGCGGCCCAGGTGAGCTGGCAGAGTGGGCCGCAGGGCGAGCTGCTGACCATCGACGACAACGGGAGCGGTGGCCCGCCACCGGTGAACGTGCTGGAGAACGCCCGGCGGAGCGCGAGCGGCCGCGGCAACGGACTGATCGGGATGCGCGAACGCGCCTTGGCTGTCGGCGGCACACTGGCTGTCGCAGCTGGACCCCTGGGTGGATGGAGAGTGCAGGCATGGTTGCCGCCGCAGAGATGACGGACCAGATCCGGGTGCTGGTCGCCGACGACCAGGGTGTGATCCGGACCGGCCTGGCGATGATCCTCGACCACGAGCCGGACCTGACCACGGTCGCGCAGGCCGGGGACGGCGAGGAGGCGCTGCGGCTGATCGACCAGTTCGACCCGGACGTGGTGCTGATGGACATCCGGATGCCGGTGATGGACGGGCTGGTCGCGACCGAGCGGATCACCCGGGCCAACCAGGAGGCCGGGCGGAGCAAGCCCGCCGTACTGGTGCTGACCACGTTCGACGACGAGGCGTACGTGCTGAGCGCCGTACGGGCGGGGGCTTCGGGGTTCCTGCTGAAGGACACCGACCCGGATCTGCTGGTGTCCGCCGTACGGGCGGTGCATCGCGGGGACTCGCTGGTCGATCCGGCGTCGACGCGGGTGCTGCTGGAGCGCTGCGTGGAGCTGGAGCGGAAGGTCGGGGAAGGCGGCAGCGCGCCCGCGCCGCAGGACGCCGGGCGGTGGACCGGAGTGCTGTCGCAGCTGAGCGAGCGTGAGCGCGACGTACTGGTGTGGATGGCCCGCGGGCTGTCGAACCGGGACCTGGCGGCGAAGCTGTTCGTGAGCGAGACGACCGTGAAGACCCACGTCAGCAGCGTGCTGTCGAAGCTCGGCCTGTCGAGCCGGGTGCAGGCGGTCGTCGTCGCGTACGAGGCCGGAGTGGTCCGGCCGGGTGAAGCCGAAGTGCGCTGGGAGTCCTAGAGGTACAGCCAGAGTCCGCCCGCGACGACGGCGAGCACGAGCAGGACGGTCAGGATCTGGCTGAGCACCGACGCCTGGCGGCGGCGGGGTAGGAAGTCTCCGGTCATACCCCCAAGCCTGCAAGGAATCCGGCCGCCAACCATCGGCCGCGGGGACGATCTCGCGGTGACGGAAGTCGCCCCCAGGTCGCAGCAGTCTCATCCTCCAGGAGGAGACCGTTGCTTCAGGCCACTATCCGCTCACCCGAAGTAGGCGGCCCGGACCTTCTGCGGCACGCACATCGCCCAGGCCTCCAGGACCAGCTCGCGCAGCTCGTCCTGGTCGATGGCCTCCAGGTGCACCTGGATCCAGCGGAACCGCTCCTCCGACGGCCGCGGCCGGAAGAACTTGTGCGGCTCGGCGGCGATCGCCGCGTCCCGCTCCTCCTTGGGGAAGCCGATCCCCATCGTCGTCTCGTCGGCCGACAGCGCGAGGTAGACGATCTGCCCGACCCGGAACTTCACCCGGTCCCGGACCAGCACCTCGTAGCTGCGCGGCAGACCCTCGGTCACCGCCCGGATGTCGCTGAGATCCACCATCCGTCGAAGGTAACGCGGATCACTGCCAGAACGTGTCAGTGATTACGTCCGGACCCGCGGATGCCCAGGTTTCGGCTACCGGCACGTACCGTGGTCGGATGCCTGATGAGGTGAAGAGCGCGGTCGAAGGGGCCGAGGTGGTGTTCCGCCTCGCCGACCCCGGCCACGCCCTGCCCGGCGTACGGCTGTGGGAGGAGCTCGGGCTGGCCGGTGAGCTGCTCGAGTTCAAACCGGTCGAGTACGGCTGGGAGCTGCGGCTGCCGCGGCCGTCGGTGCACCGGATGGAGTACCTGTTCGACGTCGCCGACGCCGGGATGCGCACCGACCCGACCAACCCGCGGGTGGTCGGCGGCGCCTTCGGCGAACACTCCTGGCTCCCGCTGCCCGGGTACGTCGAGCCGGCCTGGATCGAGGTCGAGCCGATCGCGTCCTCGCTGACGCCGCTGCCGGTCGCGGAGTCGCCGGTCGGCCCGGTCGACGTGCAGGTCTGGTCGCCGGACGGGATCGCGCCGTCGTTCGAGCTGCCGCTGCTGCTCGCGCACGACGGCCCCGAGTTCGCCCTGTACGCCGGGCTGACGCACTACGCCGGCGCGATGGTGGCCGACGGCACCCTTCCGCCGTTCCGGCTGGCGCTGGTCCGGCCCGGCTCCCGCAACCTCTGGTACGCCGCCAACCCGGCGTACGCGCAGACGCTCGTCGACCATGTGCTGCCTGCGCTCACCTCGGCGTACGCCAGCAAGGCGCCGGTCCTGATAGGCGCGAGCCTCGGCGCCCTCGCCGCCCTGTACGCCGAGTGGAACCACCCCGGCACGTTCGACGGCCTGTTCCTGCAGTCGGGGTCGTTCTTCACGCTCACCACCGACCCGCAGGAGTCCGGCTTCGAGTACTACGCCGAGGTGACCGGCTTCGTGAACCAGGTGCTCGCGGCAACCGCCGCCCCGAGCACGCCGCGGATCGCGATGACCGCCGGGACGCCGGAGGAGAACGTGCACAACAACCGGGTGATGGCCGCCCACCTGAGCAGCCTCGGGCTCGACGTCGAGTTCGACGAGACTCCCGACATGCACAACTTCACCGCCTGGCGCGACGTCCTGGACCCGACACTCACCACGTTGCTGAAGTATCTCTGGAGCTGAAATCGTGCGAGGGTAGCGAGACTGCGCGCGAAGGGGTGAGGCCGGGTGGAGCGTGAACAGGTCGAGCTGGACGCACCTGGGCTGGACCGGCCCGGGACACTGATCCGCTACGGGCACTACGGCCGGCCGGTGCTGGTGTTCCCGAGCGAGCAGGGCCGGGCCTGGGACTACGAGAACAACGGCATGGTCGGTGCGGTCGCCGACCTGATCGAGGCCGGTCGGGTGAAGCTGTACTGCGTCGACTCCTACGATCACGTGAGCTGGTCCGACCGGAGCATCCCGCTCGAGGAGCGCGCCCAGCGGCACGGACTGTACGAGTCGTGGATCCTCGAGCAGGTGGTGCCGGCGATCGGCCGAGACACGCCGGGCGCTGCCGACATCATCACCACCGGCTGCAGCCTGGGCGCCTTCCACGCGCTGAACTTCGCGCTCAAGCGCGCTGACCTGTTCCCGATCGCGATCTGCCAGTCCGGCAACTACGACGCCGCCAGCTGGCACGCGTGGGGCGACCGCGGCGACGCGACGTACTTCAGCAACCCGGCCGACTACCTGCCGAACCTGGACGGCGACCACCTGGAGTGGCTGCGCAACCGGGTCTTCCTGCTGCTCACCGTCGGCCAGGGCGACTGGGAGACGCACCCGACCGGCTCGCTGCCGTCGGCGCGCGCGACGGCCGCCGTACTGGCGGCGAAGGGCATCCCGCACGAGCTGGATCTGTGGGGCCACGATGTCGCCCACGACTGGCCTTGGTGGCGAAAGCAGCTGGCCCATCACCTGCCCCGATTCTGTTAGGAGTCCAACCGTGCCTGACCGCTCTCAGCATCTGATCGGGTTGTTGCTCGGCGCCGAGGAGGACTGGCCGCAGGCGTTCGAGGCGCTGCTGCGCCGGGTCGGGCCGGTCCAGTACGACGGCCGCACGCACGAGTTCGGTACCGAGCGGCTGACCATCGAGCCGTTCGACCTGAACGACCCGGTCCGGGTCGGGCTGGTGATCGACCGGCTGGCCTACTGGTACTACCACCCGCGCGAGTGGCTGAAGAAGGCCGCGCTGATGAACGGCACCTACCTGCTGAACTCGCCGTTCACCTTCCAGTCGATGGAGAAGCACTCGGCGTACTGCGCGATGCTGCGGCTCGGACTGAAGATCCCGCGGACCGTGCTGGTGCCGTACAAGAACCCGGTCGACAACGTCCGCTGGGCCTACACGTCGGCCAAGTACAACAAGTCGTTCGACCTGGACAAGATCGCCGACGACCTCGGCTACCCGATGTACATGAAGCCGTTCGACGGCGGCGGCTGGCGTGGCGTCTCGCGGATCAACAACCGCGACGACCTGCACGCGGCCTACGACGAGTCCGGCGAGATGCTGATGCACCTGCAGGCCACGGTCGAGTACGAGAAGTTCGCCCGGGCGCTGTCGATCGGCGCCGAGACGATGGTGATGGACTTCCGCCCCGACGAGCCGATGCACAACCGGTACGCCGTCTCGCACGACTTCCTGTCGCCGTCCGCGGGCCACCAGGCGGTCGCGATCAGCCGGATCGTGAACGCGTTCTTCGGCTGGGAGTTCAACTCCTGCGAGATGCTGGTCGCGGGCGACTCGGTGCACCCGATCGACTACGCCAACGCCTGCCCGGACGTCGCGGTCACCTCGCTGCACTACTACTTCCCGTGGGCGATCGGCGCGCTGGTGAAGTGGTCGGTGTTCTCGCTGGCGACCGGCCGGCGGACCAAGGTCGACCTGCACACCGAGCGGTACTTCGCGATCGCCGACGACGAGTCGCTGGACTACGACGCCAAGATCGACGCCTACCTGGCGCTGGCCGACGAGCACTTCGAGACCGCGAAGTACCAGGAGTGGTGCGCGCAGAACCTGCCGCACTTCGACGAGCAGCTGGTCGAGTGGGTCTCCGGGCCTGACTTCGACCGGATCCTCACCGAGACGGTCGCGGCGACGTACCCGGCCCACGAGCAGGACAAGTTCCAGGCCCACTTCCGCGGGCTCACCGGTCTGTGGGTGCTCGACCAGTCGCGCTGATCAGCCGGGCTGCCGGGCGGTGGGTCCACTCACCGTCCGGCGCTTGCTGGAGGAACTTCGCGCGCAGGTCCTCGACGTACGCCGCGCCGCGGGCGTTCGCGGTGGCGCGCATCGGGCCGGAGTGCGCGTAGGCCTCGAAGAACGTCGCGGCGTCGTCGTGGGTGATCGGGAAGCGCACCAGCTCGTCGCGGTCGAGCGTGAGGACCGCAGCGGGGTCCTCCTCGGCTGCTGGTGCTCCGGGACGCAGCAGCGCCTTCATCTGGCTGAACGGCCCGTCCTCCTCCGTGACGGACGGCCAGTAGACGACGGAGAGCCTCCCCTCGGAGCGCAGGGCGTCGTACCAGGAGCTGAGCGCCTGCTGCGGATCCGGTAGCTGCTGCAGGCCGAAGACCGACACGACCGCGCTGCACGCCCGGTGCCACTGAGGGTCGAGCGTGGCGGCGTCGCCCTCGACCAAACTGACCAGGTCATGCCCGCTGGCCCGCTGACGTGCCAGCTCGACCATGCCGGCGGACAGGTCGATGCCGACGATCTCCCGGTTGGGGAACTGCTCCAGCAGCAGGTCAAGCTCGGGGAACGTGCCGCAGCAGGGCACCAGGATCGGGCCGGGCGGCAGGTCGCCCAGCTCGGCTACTGCCGCCTCGACCCACGGCCGGAAGCGCGGGACGAAGTACTGCTCGTAGCCGTCGGCCGCCTCGTCCCAGGCCCGCGCCAGCTCGTCGCTCACAGCAGCACCGCGCAGAACGCACCAGCCAACAGCAGCTGTACGACGGTGGAGGCGCCCCGGCGAGCAGACTTCGCCCAGCTCAGCTCCGCCCACCTCCATCCGGCCAGCGCGGTCGCACCGGCCATCAGCGCGAGGCCGACGAGCCAGAGCCAGGCCGGCAGCGCGTTCCAGTCGGCAGTGGCCCGGACGACGAGCAGGAACAGGACACCGGTGACCAGGACGATCACCACGTCGGCGCGATCGCGCAGCTTGCGGGCGTAGAGCTGCCAGAGCGCCAGGACCGGGTAGCCGACCGCGAGGGCGATCAGGAAGAGGTCTCTCACTGGTCCTCCAGGAGCTCGGTAGCGAAGTCGTCGACCGGTACGGCGACGTCGGACAGCACGACCACCGCACGGTGCCGTTCCAGGTCCAGACCGATGAAGGACCGGTAGCCACCGGTGCCGCCGTTGTGCCACACCATGCTGCGATTGTCGGGGAGCGGAGTGGTCAGCCAGAAGAGCCCGACCCGGTCCTCGTCGAAGTCGCGGCGCGGGGCCAGTGCCTCGACGTACTTGCCGCTCAGCAGGGTCCGAGCGAGCAGTGCGAGGTCGTTGGCCGTGGAGACGACTCCGCCGGCCGGGGCGTAGCCGGTCTGCACCCAGGGCGCTTGGCGTCGTCCGCCCGAGCCGTAGCCGTCCGGAGCCGCGCCGGCGTCGCTGATCGGCGTACGGGACTCCTGCATGCCGACCGGCTCGAAGACCCGGTCCTGCAGGAGCTCGGGGTACGTCGTCCCGGCCTGGCGGGCCAGCGCCTGTCCGAGCAGGGCACCGCCGAGATTCGAGTACGTCGACTCGCCGCGGCCCTTCGTGCTCGCCGCGCGGGCCTGGTCGAGCAACTGGTCGACGCTGTACGGGTACGGGTTGTCGGCGGCCAGGCTGGCCAGCAGCGACCGCACGGCGGGCAGCGGCTTCCTGGTGGTGTTGGGCAGACCGGACTGGTGGGTCGCCAAGTCCTCGAGAGTCGCGCTGGCGACCTCCGAGCCGTCCAGCGGCAGCAGCGAGCCGACCTGCTGGTCGAGCTTCACCTCACCACTCCGGACCGCCTCCCCGAGCAGGATCCCGGTGAGCGCCTTGCTGATCGAGCCGATCTCGAAGCTGCCGTGCTCGTCGGTGCCGCGTCCGGCGTACCGCGTCCCGCTGTCCTCGACGACTGCCACGGACAACCGGTGACCCGGCCCTTCGTAGTGGTCGTCGATGAAGCGCTGCAGCTCGGTGTCGCCCGTACGGGACTCGGCCAGGTGCAGCGCGCCCGGCCTGATCAGCCAGCCGCCGATCGCGAGTGCGACAGCGAGCAGTACGGCGGTGAGCTTCATCGGCTACCTCTCCAGAGCGGCCAGGATCGCGAGCAGCGCGACCTCCCGGGCCGGGGGGACGGCGAAGACGCCACGGCTGGGGGTGTGCAACCAGCCCTCGGCGGTCAACTGCCGCAGGTGGTGGTAGATCTGCCCGCTCGTCCCGAGGCCTTCGACCTCGCTGAGCGCGCTGACCGTCGTCCGTCCCCGCAGGATCTCGCGGAGCAGGGTCAGCCGGACCGGGTGCCCGAGCGCGGCCAGCGCCGAGGCCTGCGCGGCCCAGTCGGCGCTCTGCTGTGGACGAAGCCGCGCGGACTCCAGAGCGGCGACCCGCTGCTCCAGCGCCGCGAGCCGGTTATCCACAGGCTTCTCCACACTGTGGATACTACGTAGCTACGTAACTTCTACAAAGCGTCAGCGTGTCTAGAGTGTTCGGGTGCGTGACGACGAGGTGCCTGCGTGGTGGCAGCGACTGGGGCTCGAGGGGCTGGTGGACGTGCACGTCCACTTCCTGCCCGACCAGGTGATGAACGCGGTCTGGGCGTACTTCGACCAGGCCGAGAAGCACTACGGCGTCGCCTGGCCGATCAACTACCGGACCTCGGCGGCCGAGCGGGTCGAGACGCTGAGCGACCTCGGCGTCCGGCGGTTCCCGGCGCTCGTCTACCCGCACAAGCCGGGGATGGCCGCCTGGCTGAACGAGTGGGCCCGCGAGTTCGCGGCCGCGACGCCGGGCTGCGCGGTGAGCGGGACGTTCTACCCGGAGCCCGGCGCGTCGGCGTACGTGAAGGAGGCGCTCGAGCTGGGGACGCGGATCTTCAAGGTGCACGTCCAGGTCGGTGACTACGACCCGCGCGACGAGGAGCTGGACGCGGTCTGGGGTCAGCTCGCCGAGGCCGGCGTACCGGTGGTGGTGCACTGCGGGTCGGGGCCGATTCCGGGCCGCCACACCGGGCCGGGCCCGTTCGGCGACGTGCTGGCCAGGCACCCGCGGCTGACCGCCGTCATCGCGCACCTGGGCATGCCGGAGTACGCCGAGCACCTGGCGCTCGCCGAGACGTACCCGAACGTGCACCTGGACACGACGATGGCTCTGACGCCGTTCACCGAGTCACTGGCGCCCTACCCGCGGGAGCTTCGCCCGCGGATGGCCGCGCTGCAGGACCGGGTCGTGCTCGGCTCGGACTTCCCGAACATCCCCTACGCGTACGGCGTACAGCTGGAAGGCCTGGAGCGCCTGGACCTCGGCGACGACTGGCTGCGCGCCGTCTGCTGGGAGAACGGCCTACGGCTCCTCGACGGGTAGCTGCCCAGCGAACCAGGCCAGCGTCAGCCCGGTGAGCAGGGCGTCCCGGTCGATCTCCAGGCTGACCAGCTGCGCGTTCCAGGCGAGCAGCGCCGTGCTCAGCACCAGCGCGGAGATCTGCTGCCCCTCGTTGAACGCCGTGAGGTTCTCGTTGAACCAGCGGACCTCGGCCAGCTCAGCAGCGTCCAGCCCGCGCTGCTGCGCGACCGCCTCCGACACCGCCGTGTACGCCGGAGTGGCGCCGAGCCCCTCCCGGTCGTCGCCGACCTGGTACTCGTCGTACCCCAGGCGGCGCATCAGCTCGTCCCAGCCCGCTGCCGCTCGGCTGCTGGGCGAGCCACCCTCCGGACCGTTCAGTGCGGTCCAGGCGATCGACGGGATGACCAGGTGGTGCGTGCCGGCCACCTCCAGCCGCATCGCCGCGTCCAGCACGTCCATGACACCGCTGGGCCAGGCGTGCGTGAGCAGCGCCGGCCGGGCGTCGGGATGCGGGGAGCGCAGGTGCAGGAAGTGGACGAACTGGCCACCGATCTCGGTGCCGTAGTGGTGGTAGGCGCTCAGCCGGGCCTCGTGCACCCGCCAGTCGTACTCGCCGAGCCAGTGGTCGAGCAGCTCGTCGGCGTACGCGGCCGGCACCACCCGGTCCAGGCCCGCGGCGATGTACCCGCCCCCGTCGCGGAACGCGCGGAGCCGGTCGTACAGCGCGTCGAGCTCTGCCTGAGGAACCCGCAGCCTCAGCTCACGGACCTCGGCGGTGCGCTCAGTTGCCACCCATCGACCTCTCCCTCTCCCCGCTCCCACCAGCATGACGCTCCGGACGGACAGATTGTTGTGCCCGATGCCGAGTTGCCTCTTCTGACAAAGAACGACCTGGTCGCCACAGAGTTGCACGCCGGGACTGACAGGTTGCTGTCATCTCGTTCTGCCGCAAACCGTTGACAACGTTGTTCACGCCTCGATCACCCCGTTGCCCGGTCCATTTCAACGTTGTAAAGTCGGCGCCGACCTGCTCAGCACACCTCACGGGAGCAACTCGATGCCAAGCACCCAGCCCCGCCCCGAGCACCCCCGGCCGCAGTTCGTCCGCCCGCACTGGCTGAACCTGAACGGCGAGTGGCAGTTCGAGGCGGACAAGTCCGACTCCGGCCTGGAACGCGGTCTGGCCGAGCGCGAGCTCGAGCGCCGGATCACCGTCCCGTTCGCCCCGGAGTCGCAGCTGTCCGGGATCGAGGACGTCGACTACCAGGAGGCGGTCTGGTACCGGACCACCGTCACGATCCCCGCCGACTGGACCGGCCACGACGCCGTCCTGCACTTCCAGGCCGTCGACCACGACGCCACCGTCTGGGTGAACGGTGTCGAGGTCGTCCGGCACCGCGGCGGTTTCACACCGTTCAGCGCACCGCTGGCCGGCGTCGCCGCGCCGGGCGAGGAGGCGCTGATCGTGGTCCGCGCCCGGGACAGCAAGTCCGGCGCCCAGGCCCGCGGCAAGCAGAGCACGCTCTACTTCAACCGCGACTGCCACTACACCCGCACCACCGGCATCTGGCAGACCGTCTGGCTGGAGGCCGTCCCGACCGTCCACCTGGGTCGCCCGCGGATCACCCCCGACGTGGCCGGTTCGGCGTTCCACCTGGCCGTCCCGGTCTCGGCGAACAAGCCGGGCTGGAAGATCCGCGCGGTCCTGTCCGACGCGGACGGAGAGGTGGTCGCCGCCGAGGTCCGGGCCGACCTGGACCTCGCCCCGCGCCTGCTGCTCGCCGTACCGGCTGACCGGGTGCGGCTGTGGGACACCAGCGACCCGCACCTGTACGACGTACGCCTGGAGCTGCTCGACGCTGACGGCGCTGTGGTCGACCAGGCCGCCAGCTACGCCGGGCTGCGGTCGGTGTCGATCAACGGGCAGGCCGTGCTGATCAACGGCAAGCACGTGTTCCAGCGGCTCGTGCTGGACCAGGGCTACTGGCCGGAGTCGCTGATGACCGCTCCGTCCGAGGAGGCGCTGGTCGCCGACATCGAGCTGAGCCTCGCTGCCGGCTTCAACGGCGCGCGGCTGCACCAGAAGGTGTTCGAGGAGCGCTTCCTCTACCACGCGGACAAGATGGGCTACCTGGTCTGGGGCGAGTTCGGCGACTGGGGTGCGGGGGTCGGCGACACCAACGTCGACAACCAGCAGCCGACGGCGTCGTTCGTGACGCAGTGGCTGGAGGCGGTCGAGCGCGACTACAGCCACCCGTCGATCATCGGCTGGTGCCCGCTGAACGAGACCCACCAGCTGCTGCACGACCGGATCACCCAGCTCGACGACGTGACCCGGGCGATGTTCCTGGCCACCAAGGCGGCTGACACGAGCCGGCCGGTGCTGGACGCCTCCGGCTACTCGCACCGGGTGCCGGAGACCGACATCTGGGACTCGCACAACTACGAGCAGGACCCGGTCGAGTTCGGCAAGCAGATGGCCGGGCTGGCCGACGGAGCGCCGTACGGGAACACCGGTGGGCGGGAGGACCGGCCGATCTCGCAGCCGTACAACGGGCAGCCGTACTTCTGCAGCGAGTTCGGTGGCATCTGGTGGAACCCGGAGGCGGTCCAGCTCGCGGGGACCGACCGGGCCGAGTCGTGGGGCTACGGCCAGCGGGTGAAGGACGAGGCCGAGTTCTACGACCGCTTCACCGGGCTGGTCGACGTCCTGCTCGACGACCCGCGGATGTTCGGCTACTGCTACACGCAGCTGACCGACGTCTTCCAGGAGGAGAACGGGATCTACCGCTTCGACCGGTCGTCGAAGCTGGACGTGGAGCGGATCCGCAAGGTGCAGATCCGCGCGGCCGCGTTCGAGCAGCAGGGCTAGAGCTCCAAGGCGGTTTGATCCGGCAGGACCTTGACCCCCGCTGCACGCACTCCCCTGTGCTGCGAAGAGCGGGGGTCAAGGACCGGATTGGTGTTGTTGAGGTGCGTGTAGACCCAGCTGGTACCGGGCTGCAGCGCGCTCAACTTCCGCAGGTGCTCGAGGCTGGTGGCGATCGGGACGTGGCCCATCACGACCTGAGCCTGGCTGTCTGCTTGCGTCCGGCCGGTCATCTCCTGCGCGTCGTAGAAGGTGCCGTCGAGGATCACCGTGGTCGCGCCGTCGACGAACTCCTCGAACTCCGGCGGCAGCGAAGCCAGGCAGGGCGCGTAGACCAGTACGCCGCCCGTGCGCGGATCCTCGAACCGGTAGGCGACCACCCACGGGCCGGCGCCGCCGTTCGCGTACTTCGGCCGCTTGTCGCTCACCGGCAGGGCTCGGACGTTGAGTCCGCCGATCTGTTGGTGAATCCCAACAGTGGGCCAGGACCAACTGCCGTACCGCTCGACGATCCCCCGGACCGGGAAGTCGTCGCGCAACGCGGTCTGCACGGCCGGCGGCGCGTGCACCTCCAGCCCGGCGCCTTCACGCAGCATCAGCAGCCCGAGCGTGTGGTCCAGCTCGGCGTCCGTCAGCAGGACGCCGCGGATCGGCGTGTCCCGCGGCCCCGGCCCGGCGCGTAGCTCGGGCGCGGCGAGGATCTGGGAGCGGATGTCCGGCGACGCGTTGACCAGGTACCAGCCGGCGCCGTCGGCGCTGATCGCTAGCCCGTCCTGCGTCCGCGGCGGCAACGTCGGGTCGGCACACGTCGGACAGGCGCAGTTCCACTGCGGGAAGCCGCCGCCGGCCGCCGTACCGAGGAGGAGGACCTTCACCGCGCGCGCTTCCGCATCACGAACTCCTGCTCGGTCCGCGGGGTGCTCAGGATCAGGTCGACGATGCCGCGGTCCGGCGACTTGTGGCAGACCGGGTCGGTCGAGGTCGCGTCGCCGGTGAGCAGAAACGCCTGGCAGCGGCAGCCGCCGAAGTCGACGTCGCGCCGGTCGCAGCTGCGGCAGGTCGGGCTCATCCACTCCTCGCCGCGGTAGGCGTTGAACGACTCCGAGCCGTACCAGATCTCGTGCAGCGACGTCCGGCTCGCGTTGTCGAGCGTCAGCGTCTCGATCGCCGACGCCGCCGGGCAGGGCAGGACGGTCCCGTCCGGCGCGATCGTCAGCTGCCGCGCGCCCCACCCGTACATACAGGGTTTCGGGTACTCCTCGTAGTAGTCGGCGACCACGTAGATCACCTGCATCCGGCCTTTGAGGCGGTCGATCGCGGCTCGTACCACGGGCTCTGCGGCGGCAAGCTGCTCGGGCGTCGGCATCAGCTGGTCGCGGTTGCGCAGCGCCCAGCCGTAGTACTGGGTGTTCGCCAGCTCCAGCCGGTCGGCGCCCATCTGCTCGGCGAGGTCGATGATGCCGGCCAGCTGGTCGTGGTTCGCGCGGTGCAGGACGACGTTGACGCTGAGCGGCAGGCCGGCGCGCTTGATCAGTTCGGCGGCGACGATCTTGAGGTGGTGCGCGCGGGTGCCGGCGATCTTGTCGGCGCGAGTCGCCTCGGCGGCCTGGACCGAGAGCTGGATGTGGTTGAGCCCGCGGTCGACGAGGTCGTCGAGCCTGGTCCGGCTCAGACCGAGTCCGCTGGTGACGAGGTTGACGTAGGCCCCGAGCCCGGCGGTGTGCTCGATCAGTTCGGGCAGGTCGGGGCGGCCGAGTGGTTCGCCGCCGGAGAAGTGCACCTGGAGGACACCGAGATCGCGGGCCTGGGTCAGGATGTCCTTCCACTGCTCGGTGCTCAGCTCGTCCTCGCGGGCCAGGAGTTCGAGCGGGTTGGAGCAGTACGGGCAGTGCAGCGGGCAGCGGTGGGTGAGCTCGGCGGTCAGGCCGAGCGGCGCTTCGGTCATACCCACTCCACCACCTGACGGTCGGCGAGGCGGTCCAGGACGGCGTGGATGTCGGCCATCCGGACGTCGGCGTACTGATTGCCCAGGGCAACGGCGATGTCGGCCGGCGTACGCTCGCCGTCGCACAGCCCGAGGACCGCCAAGGCTGTCGGGTTGGGAACGAGGACACCCTCTGGGTAGAGGAGGACTTGCAGGTCCCTGGTCCGGTCGTACGTCACGCGTACTCCGCGTCGCAGCCTCGGCCGGGTGCTCACTGCTTGGCCGCCGCGCGCTCGATGGCGTCGAGGAGCGACCAGAGCACGTCGCACTTGAAGGACAGCGCGGCGACCGCGGCATCCTGCTGCTCGCGGGTCACACAGTGCTCGACGACCAGCTCGAGCGTCTCCTGCCCTTCACCGGAGACCGCGTCGATCCGGTTCGTGAAGTAGGCCAGGTCCTCGGCCCGAATCCACTCGTACGCCGCCAGCATGTCGACGACGCGCTGCTTCATCAGGTGGCCGGAGAACATCTCGGTCAGCCCGGAGGCGACCGCCTCGACCCACGGCCGGGTCCGCGCGAACGTCACGTACGCGTCAACCGCGAACCGCGTCCCCGGTGCGAGATGGCGCTCGTCGAGCACCTCCTCGCGGGTCAGCCCGACGGCCTCGCAGAGCCGCAGCCAACGCTCGAGTCCACCCTCGCCGGCAGTCCGGCCGTCGTGGTACACGATCCGGTCGAGCCACTGCCGGCGTACGCCGGGCAGCGGGCAGTTGCTGAGGATCGCCGCGTCCTTCTGCGGGATCATGCTCTGGTAGTACCAGCGGTTCGCGGCCCAGAACCGCAGCTCGCGCTCGTCCAGGTCGCCGTCGTGCAACCGCCGGTGGAACGGGTGCGAACCCCAGTACCGGTGCTCGAGACCGCGTAATGCGGTACGGAATTCCTCGGCGTCCAACAATGCGGCAGCCACGGCACCTCCGGGGTTTGGAACGTCACAAATGGAACCATCGGACATTTCACCCCGCGGCGTGGAACACATTTGTCGCAAATGCGCGCCGAGGGCGGCCGGACAGCCGGCGGAGCCCCGGGGAAAGGGACCCCGCCGGCCGCGCCTCAGTCGACCCGGGCCGCGTAGGACGTGACTTCGGTCGGGGTCTCGAACTCGACGAAATCGGGCGTGGTCCAGGCTTCGCGCTCGGTGGGTTCCACCATGGTCTGCTCCTGACGTACATGACGGGGGGCGCCGTCATCCGCTGCCGGCCCGGCGGACCGGGAATCAGACCATAAGACTTATGCAGGGAGTTTTTCTAGCCCTGTCCCTGAATTCGGAATACGCATACCACTAAAGTGTGCCGGTCGCCAGCTGAAGGCCGAGGCTGCCCAAACTCACACAAACCCAGAGAATCGCGCCGAGGCCGAGCGGACGCCATCCGGCTTTCCGCAGCTCGCCGACGCGCAGCGAGAGCCCGATCCCGACCAGCGCGCTGGTGATCAGGAAGGTACCAACCAGAGCGAGGTCGCTCTGGCGCTCGTCGGGCACGAGGCCGGCTGTCCGCAGACCGGCCGCGACGAGGAACCCGACGAGGAAGAGCGGAAGCATCCTGCGCCACGGCAACTTCTGACGAGAAGAGTCCGTGTTGTTTCGGTTGTCACGCCGAGACTTCAGAATCACCAAGCCCAGCACGATCGGCACCAGCATCAGCGACCGCGTCAGCTTCACCACCAGCGCGTGATCGCCGGCCTCCTGGCTGAACGCGTACCCCGCCGCCACCACCGACGACGTGTCGTTCACCGCCGTACCGGCCCACAACCCAAAGGCTTCCGGCCCAAGACCCATCAGATGACCGAGCGGCGGGAACGCCAGCACAGCCACGACGTTGAACGTGAAGATCGTCGCCAACGCGTACGCCACCGACGACTTCTTGGCCTCGATCGCCGCCGTCGTCGCCGCGATCGCCGACGCACCACAGATCGCCGTACCGACCCCGATCAGCGTCTGCGTGTCCCCGCGCACCCCGAGCAGCCGCCCGAACAACCAGGCTCCACCCAGCGCGATCGCCAACGTCCCGAGCATCACCGGCAACGAGCCGACACCGACGTGCGCGACCTGCTGCAACGACAGCCCGGTCCCGAGCACGACGATCGACACCTGCAGCAGGAACTTCGACGCGAACTCGTACCCCGGCCGCGCCCACTCACCACGCAGTACCGGCACGACCGCACCGACGAGCACCCCGAGCACCAGCCCGAAGACAGGCCCACCCACGACCGGCACCAGCCGCCCCAGCGGCACCGCCGCCATCGCGAGCACGAGCACCACCAGCAACCCCGGCAGCCGCTCGACGAAATGAGGTTTCGCCGCCGCCTCAGGCGACGCCTGTGACCTAACCTCGACCTGCACGCCGGAACCCCTCGCTCTTAAATGTACGCACATTTAAGCTAAGAGATGACCGGACATTTGGCAAGCGAGTGTGACCGACGGATCGGACAGGAAGGCCTCGATGACCGAGCGCAAGCTCAACCGCGGCGGCGGCCGCCCGCTGTGGAAACAGCTGCAGGAGGAGCTGGTCCGCCGGCTCCGCGCGGGCGAGTTCGACGATGTCTTCCCCGGCGAGCTGGCCCTGGTCGAGGACTACCAGGTCAGCCGGCACACCGTCCGCCAGGCGCTCAGCCAGCTCCGCGCCGACGGCCTGATCGTCGCCGAGCGCGGCCGCCAGCCGCGGGTCGCAACCGCGCCGGAGATCCGGCAGCCGATGGGCGCGCTCTACAGCCTGTTCTCCTCGGTCGAGGCGTCCGGCCTGACCCAGCACAGCGTCGTACGGGCTCTCGACGTGCGCGCCGACGGCGTGATCGCCAGCCGGCTCGGCCTGGAGGCGTCGATGCCGCTGGTCTACCTCGAGCGCGTCCGGTTCGCCGGCGAGGAGCCGCTCGCCCTCGACCGCGTCTGGCTCCCGGCCGACGTCGCCGACAGCCTGCTCGAAGCCGACTTCAGCCACACCAGCCTGTACGCCGAACTGGCGGCCCGCACCGGCCTCCGCCTGGAGAACGGCCGCGAGGACATCCGCGCGGTCAACCCGACCCCGGCCGAGCGGGCGCTCCTGCACTGTCCCGCCGGAGCCGCGGTCTTCTCCATCAACCGTCTCGCCCACGCGCAGGGCCGCCCGCTCGAGTGGCGGCACACCGTGGTCCGCGGCGACCGCTTCGCCCTGGCCGCGGAGTTCTCGGCCCACCAGGGCTACCGCCTCACCCCGTCCACCGACAGCAGCCTCGCCTGAGCTGGTTCACGCCGGGCGCGTTGGCCGCTGGAGTGCGCCCGGCGTGAAGCTTTCTACAGCGTGATCGACTCCAGGTGGTCGACCTTCCGGAACTCGGCGCCCGCGGCAACGACCGACGCCTGCAGCTTCGCGAGCCCACCCCAGTCGACGGCCGGCTTGTCCAGCGGCTCGTCGAAGTCGTCCCAGTGCGTCGCGATGACCAGCGGCACCGGCTTGATCGTCGACAGCAGCCGATCGGTCACCCCCGGCTCGCCACCAGGCGCAGCCAGTACGACGTCCACCTGCAGGTCCTTCAGCGCCACCGGGTCGAACCCGGCCGTGCTCAGACTCAGGATCCGCAACCCACCGATCGTCAGCACGTAGGCCAGCGTCCCGCCCTCGACCAGGTCCGCGATCGTCCGCGGCTTGGCCGGTACGGCGCCCGGCCGCGTCCCCGGGTACGCGAACTGGTGCCGCGCCCCGCCGCAGGAGTGCAGCGACCGGAACACCTCCACGGTGAAGCCCTTGCTGAAGGGCAGGTACTCCCCGCCGACCACCTGTGTCAGCTGGTCACCCGGCGCCCGCAGCGCCCGCAGCAGGTTGAGGTGCGTCTCGTTGCCGAGCACCGTCGCCTTCGTCCGGCGTGCGACGTACGGGACGTCGAGGAGGTGGTCGTAGTGCCCGTGGTGAACCAGGATCGCGTCGGCCTTGGTGACGTACTTGTCGATCACGCTGGGCTTGCTGACGATCCTGGTCGAGTCGTCCGCGCCCTCGGGCTTGTAGGTGCCCGTGCGGAACCTGGTCAGCCACGGGTCGGTCAGCACCACCGCAGCCCCGCAGCGGATCTGCCACGCGTGGTTGCCCCACCAGGTCAGCTCCACGGGCTCGCGCTCGGTCTCTGCTGTTTCTGCGGTCGCTGCCCGTACTCCTGCGGTTGTCGCGGCAGCACCCACCGCCGCGACCGCTGCTCCCTTGAGCACACCTCTCCGGCTCACCGTCATCCCCAGTCTCCTCACCTCGACGTGTTGCTCAGTCAAGGCGCTTCGTTGCAGCGATGTCGAATATGCTCTTACACATGACCCGATTGCCTGCTCATATCACCCCAGGTCAGCCGGGTCATGCTCACTGAACGCCACCTGCAGATCTTCGTGGCGCTCGCCGACGAGCAGCACTTCGGCGATGCCGCCCGGGTCGTCGGCATCACCCAGCCGCCGCTCTCCCAAGGCCTGCGCCGCCTGGAGTCCCTGGTCGGCGCCAAGCTGTTCGAACGCGGTCCTGGCCGAGTCCAGCTCACCCCTGCCGGCGCGGCCCTGCTCCCGTACGCCCGGCGCGCACTGGGCTCGCTCGACGAGTTCCACCACGCAGCAGGTGCGCAGGACCCGGAGGGCCCGGAGGTGCGGCTCGGGCTGACTCCGGAGGTCCCGCCAGCGCTTGGCGCGGCTGTAGCCGCCGCGCTGCCTTCCGGCCGAGTCACAGTCGTCACCGCTCCGACCAGCCAGCTCCTGCCGCAGCTGACGTCGACGCGGCTGCACCTGGCCGTCGTACTGCACCCGGCGGTGCTGGACGGACTGGAGGCCGGCCCGGTGACGCTCCTGCCGACTCACGCGCTGGTACCGACCACCCTGCACCCGGACGACGCGACACCACTCAAGCTGCGCGACCTGGACGCCTTACCGATCGCCGTCAGACCGCGCGCTGAGGCACCAGCAGCCAGAGACCTCGTGCTGGACACCCTCGACCTGCACAGACCAGCAGGCGGCACAGTGGTCGTCACCGACGACCGTGCGGCGCTGGCCATGGCCGCTGCGGGCCAGGCCATCGTCGTCACCCCGGACTCGGGTCTCCACGCAGCCGGCCTCGGCCGCCACCCGCTGGTCGACGACCCGCTCCCGGTCCGCCTCCGCCTGGTCTGGCCGGCCGCCCGTACGACGTCCGCCCTGCTCCCCGAGGCCCTGGCCCGGATCGCCCAGGCATTGGCGGTGACGCCATGAGCGCCCGACCCCGCGCTGCCTTTCCGGCGGTGACGCCGTGAGCGCCCACCTGCGCGCGATCTTCGAGGACGCCGGCGCCCGCGGCTGGTTCCACGCGATCTCCCTCGACCGCCCCGACGAGTCGATCACCCTCGACGCCGACGACGTCGTACCGATGGCCTCGGTCTACAAACTGCCGCTGGTCATCGCCTTCGCCGAGCTGATCGACCGCGGCTTGGATCCTCGGGAGCCGGTCACCTTGCAACCGACCGACCGCACCCCCGGCCCGACCGGCCTCTCGATCTTTTCCGACCCGGTCACCCTCTCGCTGCGTGACCTCGCCGCCTCGACCATGGCGCTGTCCGACAACGCCGCCGCCGACGCCCTCCTCGACGTCGTCGGCCTGGACCACGTCGCCGACCTCATGCGCCGCACCGGCCTGACCGGCACCCGCATCCGCCGCGGCACCGCCGACAACCTCCGCGACCTCGTACGCCGTACGAGAGCAACCGACGCCGACGCAGCCCTCGCCGTCCTCGCGGACAACGACGCCACCACCCCACCCGGCGTCTACGAAGCTGCCAACGCCTCAGCCACCACAGCCCGCGACATGACCACGCTGCTGCGCGCCCTCTGGTCCGGCGACCTGCTCTCCGCCGACCAGACCGCGTTCGTCCAGCGCCTGATGGCCCAGCAGGTCTTCACCCAACGCATCGCCGCCGCCTACCCCCACGACAGCGTCCGCACCTACGGCAAGACCGGCACCTTCGGCGCCCTCCGCCACGAGGTCGGCGTCGTCGAGCTCCCCGGCGGCCCGACCGTGGCCATCGCCGCCCTCACCCGAGCCGCCCGCGCCGACCGCCGCCTTCCCCGCGTCGACAACGCGATCGCGCAGGCGACCCGGTACGCCGTGGACCGCCTCCGCTAGTCGTTGACCACGGCGTACGCCTCGACCTCGAGCAGGATCTCCGGCCGGAACAGCGCGACCACCTGCACCGCCGTACTGGCCGGCGGCCTCGCCGTGTCCACGTGCTCGTCGCGCGCGACCCGCACGGCCGGCAGCACCGCCAGATCCGTCACGTAGAAATTGAGCTTCACCACATCGGCGAACGTCGCCCCGGCCGCCTCCAAACAGGCCTTGAGATTCGCGAACACCTGCCGAGCCTGCGCTGCCGGATCACCAACCCCGACGACCTCACCATCGGCGTCCAGCGCGACCTGACCCGAGATCGCGACCCACCGTCCCGGCCCGGTCACGACATGGCTGTAACCGTTGCCCGGGGCAACACCGTCCGGCTGCGGGTACGAAAGCTGACTCACGAGAACGCCCCTTCGTCGAGAACTCGCCTCCCATCCTGCCCGACAACTCTTGACCTCAAGTCGACTTGAACGGCTTCACTGGGCTCATGACCAACGAGTGGGGTATCGAACGGCTCGACCTGGACGCCTACCTGGTCCGGATCGGCGAGCCCGCCGGCGACGTCTCGGTGGAGACGCTGCACCGCCTGCACGCGGCGCACGTCCGCGCGATTCCGTTCGAGAACATCGACGTCATCCTCGGCACCCATCCCGGGCTCGAGCTCGACGTGATCCAGGCCAAGCTCGTCGGCCGGCAGCGCGGCGGCTACTGCTACGAGCACGCGCTGCTGTTCGCCGCCGTACTGGAGACGCTCGGTTTCGAGGTCGAGCGCCGGGTCGCCCGCGTCCAGCCGCACAAGTCCGGCCCGAAGACGCACATGAACCTGCTGGTCCGCATCAACGACGAGCCCTGGCTGGCCGACGTCGGCTTCGGCGCGGGCATCCTGCACCCGATGCCACTCAAGGACGGCGCGGTCGTCGACCAGGCCGGCTGGGAACACCGCCTCACCCAGGACGGCCGCACCTGGACGCTCGCCAAGCGCACCGCCGACGGCTGGGTCCCGCAGCACGCCTCCGACGACGAACCGCAACGCCTGATCGACTACCTGGTCTACCACCACTACGTCGCGACCAACCCGCACTCGCCGTTCTCGACCAAGCCGGTCGTGATGCGCCTCACCGACGGCGTCAGCCGCCGCCTCGTCGGCACCGAGCTCACCACCGAGCACGCCGACGGGCGCATCGAGCACCGCATCCTCACCACCGAGGACCTCGGCCCAGCGCTGGCCGCGCTGGACGTCGTACTCAACGACGAGGAACTGGACCGCCTGCTGCTGCGGTAGGTGTCTCGTGGACGCGCAGGACCTTCGCCTGGACGAGCAGAAAGTTGCCTCCAGCATCTAAATCGACAGTGCGACAGCTTCCCACTGCGCCGGCGACGGGTAGTTGACGACGAGCTCCGGCCGGCTGCGCAGGTTCGTCCCGGTCCGGCCTTCCTCGCCGAGCCCGAGCACGACCACGTCGCCGAGCGCCCAGGCCGAGGACATCGGCGCCAGGTTGAACGTTCCGTCGCCGTTGTCGGTGGTGAGCAGCGCTACCGGCGTACCGGCGTACAGGATGGAGGGCTCGATGGTGAGATGCGTCATGGCGCGAAGCTAGGGCCGGGACGCTTCGGCCCGCGCCGAACCGAGGGCGAGGCACGATGGGTGGATGACGACGACCGAGGGGCAGGAACTGGCGGCGTGGGCGCGGATGCTCGCCGACGGTACGCGCGCGACCGTCTGCCTCGCGCTGCTCGACGGCCGGGCGTGGACCGCGACGGAACTGGCCGCGCTGGCCGGCGTCTCCCGCCCGACGATCAGCGAGCACCTGAACCTGCTGGTCGAGGGCGGGCTGCTCAGCGAGGTGCGGCAGGGCCGGCACCGGTACGTCGAGCTCGCGAACCCGGAGACCGCGCACCTGCTGGAAAGCCTGTCGGCGCTGGCTCCCCGGCGTACGGAGGTCGCGACGAGTCTGAAGAGCGCGAGCCGCCGCGACGCGTTCGCCCGCGCTCGGACCTGCTACGACCACCTGGCCGGACGGCTCGGCATCGCGGTCATCGACACGATGACCGAACGCGGCCTGCTCGACTGGACCGACGGCCTCGCGCTGACCCCCGACGGCACGCGCTGGCTGGAGGAACTGGGCATCGCGGTGAAGACCGGAAGAGGCCGCCCGCTCGTCCGCTCATGTCTTGACGTGACCGAACGCCGGCCGCATCTCGCAGGCGCGGTCGGCTCCGCCCTGTGCACGCACGCGATCGACCAGGGCTGGGTCCGCCGGATCCCCGGTGGACGCGCTCTCAAGGTCACCGGATCGCTCACCGCACTGGGACTTCCGGTTGGTGTGGTGCGAGAACTCGCTTCCAGGGTGTGAGATTCCCGGTAGGGAACACGCCTTCAACAGGCGATTGTCGGCGGAAACGCCTAGCCTTCGGCCATGACTGGTTTCGAGCCCGACACCGAGCTGGTGTCCCGCCTCCCTCTGCCCAGCCATGTCGTCGTCCAGGTGGACGGCGTCTGGTACCGCGGCTGGCTGATCGGCCGCGAGCACGAGGACGCGGGATGGACCGCCTTGGTGCAGTACGAGGGCGACGACGGCGTCGAGCGGACCGAACGGCTTCCGGCCGACCGGATCGCTCTGCCGGAGTCGGACCGACCGACTGAGCGAGCGTCGTAGGAGGAACGACCACAGACAGGCCCCCGAGGATGATCCTCGGGGGCCTGTCTGTGTAACGGGTACTTCGGGCGCCTCGCGCGAGAGCGGATCCCGCTCCAGGCCCTTCGGGCGGTTGACCTGGAGCGGGATCGCAGCGTTACACCCTCTGTATCGGTGGCGACACGGCCGGTGTTACACGCGTCAGGAACTTTTCTGGGCTCAGGACAACTTCCGGGTCTCGATCAGCCGCTGCGCGACGTCGCGCAGCTTCACGTTCCGGTCCTGGGAGTACCGGCGCAGTACGGCGAACGCCTGCTCGTCGGTCAGGTCGAAGCGTTCCATCAGGATCCCCTGGGCCTGGCCGATCAGCTTGCGGGCGTCGATCGCCTGCCACAGCGTCGACTCGCTGCGCGCGTTCGCGACCGCGACCGCCGCGTGGTCGGCGAACACCTGCGCCACCACGTCGTCGTACGCGCCGAAGCGCTCCGGCGTGGCGTCGTACAGGTTGAGGACGCCGACGGTGGTGGTCGGCGTCCGGAGCCGGACGCTCAGCACGCTGCGCAACCCGACCCCGGCGACACCGACCGACCAGCGTGGCCAGCGGAGATCCCCTGACACGTCCCCGCTGACCACGTTCTTCTCGTCCTGCACGACGCTGAAGCTCGGCCCTTCGCCGGTCTCGAGCTGCACCCGGTCGGCCTCCTCGACCAGCGCGTCGGTCGCGGACGCCGACTCCAGCCGGCCGCCGCGCATCACCAGCAGCAGGCTGGCGTGCCCGGTCCCGATCCGCGGCAGCACGAACTCCAGGAAGCGCTCGGCGGTCTGTTCCACGTCAGGCTGCTCGTGCAGGACCTGGGCCATCCGGGCCAGCTCCTGGGCGAACTCGTCGTTCACCGGGCCACTGCGCCCGACGGTTGGGGGGTTGGTCTCACCGGCGTGTGTCCTCAACGCTTCGAAATCACTGCGGGCGGCATGCTGCGCCACCGGCTGACTTCCCAACCGCGATGAACTTTAACACCGACCCCGAGGCTGCCCCCGGGCAGCAGGCGACCCCGGTGCGTCGGGTCTGAACACCGGGGCCTGGAACGACTTGCCTCTCGAGCGACCGGCCCTTCCTGGCTCTCAGGTTCCCGTTCGCCCGGCCGTCATGCGTTCCGGCCGCGACGGTTTCAGAAGTGCACCGCGAGCAGGATGCGGCCGCTGTCGGAACTGCGGATGTCGAGCGCGCGGATCTCGCTGCGGTGCAGCTTCGTGGTCGCGGCCGGGCGGACCGTCGTACCGGGTGAGGCTGTCCAGCTGGCGATCAGCGTGGACTTGCCGCTGTCGTCGGTGACGAACAGGTCGTAGCCGCGGGCCCGTTCACTGGGCGTCGCGAGGTCGTCGTACCGGCAGCTGATCTCGATCGTCGTCCCCCAGCGCTCCTCGACCAGCCGGGCGTCGGCGGTGAGCTTGCTGGCGACGGTCTGCGCGAGTACGACGTAGTCGCCCTCGGGCTCCTCGCGGGCCAGCGGGATCGCCACCACGGCGCCGATCGCGGCCGCGGTGGCGGCGGTCGCCGCGACCAGTCCCGCCACGCGGAACCGCCGCTTGCGACGGTCCCGCGTGACGGCCCGGACCAGCCCGGGCAACAGGTTCGGCGGGGTGGGGTCGAGGGTCGCGAGCGCCCGGTCCCCCGGCAGCAGCGCCAGGGTCCCGGGGACGCCCGCGAGCGACGCCACCTCCGCCGAACAGTCCGTGCACGTGCGCAGGTGCTCCTCGTACGCGCGCCGGTCCTGCGCCGACAACGCGCCGAGCAGGTAGGCAGCGTCCCAGTCCCGGTACGGATCGCTCATTCCTGCGTCACCCCCCTCTCCTGCAGCGCGAGCTTCAGCGCCCGCATCCCGTAGTGCAACCGCGATTTCACCGTGCCCGGTGGGATGTCGAGCTCCTGCGCGATGTCGGTGACGGTCCGCCGGCCGTAGTACGCGCGGACGATCACCTGCCGGTGGTCCTCCGACAGCTGCGCCAGCGAGTCCGACACCAGCCACGCGTCCAGTACGGCGTTCGCGTGGTCCGCGCTCGGCCGCTCCGGGAGGTCGTCACTGGCGACCTCCCGGTTGACCCGGGCACTGCGCCGGTCGTCGATGACCAGGTTCCGCGCCACCGTGAACAGCCACGCCCGAGCCCCCGCCTCGTCCTCGGTCAGGATCTGCGGCCGGCGCCACGCCCGCAGCAGCGTCTCCTGCACGACGTCCTCCGCGAACCGGTCGTCACCGGTCAGCCGCACCACGAACCGCCACAGCGACGGCGCATGCACATCGTGCAGCTCACGCAGCAGCGCCGCCCGGTCGTCGGCCATCGGCACTCCAGCTCTGTCGTCGTGCACCGCCACGGCGGTACTCAGCCGCTCGTCCTGCTCCTGGAAGGAAGGCTACTTTCCAGCGCCCAACGCCCGTTCCCGAGCACCGCGATCAACAGGAACGCGAACGCGAACAAGGCCGCCTTCTCCCCACCGTTCTCCACCGGCAGCACCCCGTCAACCTGATGCACCGTGAAGTACGCGTAAGCCATCGACCCCGAGCACAACAACGCAGCCCACCGAGTCCCGAACCCCACCATCACCAGCGCCCCCGCCACCCCTTGAATCGCCGCCGCCCACCAACTCGGCCACACGAATGCCTCGATCCGCGTGGCCCCGAGCACCCCAAACAACGCCGCGACCCCATGACTCGCAAACAAGAACCCCACCACAACCCTGAACAACCCCACCGTGTGCCCCTGCCAACGCTCCATGCCAAAACTCCTCAGGTGAATGGACGGCTTCCCACCCCCACCCGCCTCACGCTGACAGGGGCGCTCCTTCACCCCACAGAACGACCAGCATCCCCATCCGGTTCAACCCAAAGTGATCCCCCTGTCACCCTAAGAAACCACCCCAACCACTGGTCCCATCCCTCCGAACTCCGTTTCCAGTTGGCCCCCCACCCCTCCGACCTGTCACACTGGTCCCCACACCCGGGCCTCTAGCTCAACTGGCAGAGCAGCGGACTTTTAATCCGCGGGTTGTCGGTTCGAGTCCGACGGGGCCTACCAAAACCGCAGGTCAGAGCACACATGACCGCGGCGACCAGCCATTCAGCCCACATCTTTGCCACCTTTTTCACCGTCTGGCTCGTTGCCGAGCACCCGGTTCATCGCCTCGACCACGAGCGGGTTCTTGATCTTCCGACCGAGGTATCCGTCCTGAGTCATCGAGACCCGGCTGTGCCCGAGCTGGTCGGCGATCTGACGGGCGCTTTGGCCGGCGTCGTCCAGCATGGTCGCGAGCGTCTTGCGAAAGTTGTGCGACTTGACCCACTCCAGCGAGGCGACCTCAGCACGGACTTTCCGGAGATCTCGCAAGATGTTCGTCGGGTCGCGATACCCACCAATGCTGTCAGGGAACACCGGCCAATCGAGCCTGACCCCAGCATCAAAGCGACGACGCAACATGTCGTGGACACGTTGAGGCAGCCCGAGCGAACGCTCCCCCGCTTCGGACTTGGTAGGCCGCCGCACCAGCCCCTGACCGGTGATCCGGCTGATAGTCCACTCAATGTCAACGGCACCTGCCGACAGGTCAGTTTCCGCCCAGGTAAGCGCTAGGGCTTCGCCGATCCGAACCCCGGTACCGAGCATGAACAGGCTCAGGTCAGGCAGGTCCTTTCTGACCGCGAGCTCGTTCTCCGACACGGCCTTGAGCCAGAGTTCTACCTCTTCGATCGTCAGCGATCGTGCGAGCTTCTTTCCCCGCGGCCTTTCGATCCGACGGATCTCACGGACGGGATTGACGTCGAGCGGACCGCTTCGAACCGCCAGCCCCATCACTCCGGAGGTCACACTCCGACACAGCTTGGCGGTGGGAACCCCGACGTCTGTTTTGACCGTGCGGATAAAGGTGTCCACTCGCGCGGTCGTTACCTCGACCAGCCTGAGTTCGCCGAGCGCGGGCCGAACGTGCTTCTCCAAGACTGACCTGTAGATCTGCACCGTGCCAGGGGAACGGGCTCCGTCCAGAACCAGTTCCTCGATCTCTTTGACCCATTCGTCAGCAACTTCGCTGAATCGGTGACTAGGCGTCCAGCTACCTGCTTTCCCCATTTTCGCGCGCTCACTGAGTGCCTGTTGCAGGTTCGCCCTCGCGGCCCCTTTGGTCTTTCCTCGC
The DNA here is from genome assembly GCF_040681455.1 of Kribbella sp. NPDC051770. Taxonomy (NCBI): domain Bacteria; kingdom Bacillati; phylum Actinomycetota; class Actinomycetes; order Propionibacteriales; family Kribbellaceae; genus Kribbella; species Kribbella sp. NPDC051770. The sequence continues at coordinate 710,188 of NZ_JBFAYT010000002.1, forward strand.
CGTTCGATACGGAGGAGCTTGCCGTTGAAGTCACGAAAATTTGTGATGGCTCTGTAGGCCTTGCGACCGCTGGAGTCAGTGACCTCGTGTGTCCTTATGAGGCCCCAGGTGCCAATCGCGAGTGGCTGTCTTGGCATGGCTAGGCCGCTCCTTCCAACGACCTCAGCCAGCAGTACACGACCTCGCGCTCGTAGCGGATATACCGACCGATCCGGAGCCCCTTCGGGCCGTAGCCAGTCGTCCGCCAGCGGTACAGCGTCGGCACCGGAACGCCAAGGAACTCCGACAGGTCCTCGACACTCCACAGCCGTTCATCGCGATGCTTCGGCACAGACATTCCATTCCTCCTTCGTTGACAGTTACGTGTCAGTCCTCGTTGTTCTCGGCAATCAGTTCCTTGACGAGCCGTCTGTGTTCGCGGGCCTTGGCGGCGGCAGTGTTGGCCAGGAGCGCGTCACCGATGGTTCGCCAGCCGGTGTTGGCGTAGGTGAAGTTGCCGACGATGAGGGTGGTTTCGACGTCGTCAGTGTGGTCGGCGGAGCGGTGTCGTTCTTGCCGCCAGTTCGCCCGTGCCTCACGGAGGGCTTTGAGGGTGGTGGAGTACTGGCGGGACTTGGTGGAGAAGTGGCCGCCGAAGCCCAGCATGTGCGCCCACTTCTGGAGACGCCGGTAGGACAGCCGTCCGGAGTTCTTCGCGGCTTCGTCTTCGTCGAGATCGGAGCCGGGGCGTCCAAGTCGCCAGCAGGCGTCGACCAGTCGGCCGGCGTGGGTGTTGAGGGCGGCGTAGCGGCGGACGGTGGAGTTGGTGAGTCGGGCGGATGAGTGGCCGGTCGCTTCGGCTGCTTTGGTGGCGTATTTGGCCAGGTATCCGGCGACGGCGGTTTCGGTGATAACGCCATCGACCGTCTGGCGTACGGGGCGCAGGTCGAGTTGGGTGCCCCAGGCGATCTCCCAGCCGTTGGGGGCGTCGGGGTGGGGCAGGGACCGGAAGCGGGTGCCTTCGACGGCGCGACGGATCGCGTAGGCCAGGAGCGCGAAGTCGGCGGATGCGTGGGGTACGGCGATTTCGTGGGGTGCGATGGGGTTGATGCCGTCGAGGCGGGCCAGGGCGTGGAAGTGGGCGACGCCTCGAGCTTGCATTTCGGCGACCTTGCCGTAGGAGAGCTTGACGCGGAGGCCGTGATGCTTGCCCCAGGTGCGGAGGGTGTCTTTGACGCGTTCCATGGTGCGTCGCCACAGTTCGCCGGACAGGGCGTTCCAGACGACCTGGTGGTCGTGGTCGTAGCAGTCCAGGCACAGCGGTTTGCCGAGGATCTTCTCCCCGTCGTGATGGGTTTGGTGGCAGCGCTGGTCGACGCCGTGGGGGCACGGGTCGGGGTTGCGGCGGGGTCGGCAGACCTGGTTGCGGAGTTGCCCGTCACGGCCTCGGTGCTTGCGTGCGGAGTGGACGGCTCCGAAGCTCGGTGCGGTGAAGGTGACGAAGGCACACGGGTGCTGGGTGACACTCGCGGGGATGCCTTTGCCGCCGTGGAGTCCGGCCAGGACGAGTTGGTAGGTGTCGCCGCGGTAGATCTCGGCGCAGGAGGGGCAGACGGCGGCGCGCCGGTTGCCGCAGGCTTTGTAGATGACGCCGTCGGGCATGTCGTCGGTGTGGCGGGTGGAGATGATCCGGCCGGTGCGGGTGGACACGACGTGGGCTTCGCCGCGTAGCTGGATCGGGCGGACGCAGCCGCCTGCGGAGGCGGTGTGGTCGAGCCACTCGCCGTAGTTGGCGGTCGTCGCGGCGCGCTGGACGGCCTGTTCGACCCCTGAGGTCGGGTTGGTGCGGTTGCCGGGGTCAAGGGTGTGCTTGTGCTCGGAGATGATCTCCACGCGGCCTAGGAGGCCGTCCAGGACGTCCAGCGGGTCTTGGGTGGGGTGTGTGGTCATGGTGGCCTCCTTTCGAGACGTTTTGGTCCGTTTGGTGGGGCTACCGGGGCGGTACGGCCGCCCCGATGTTTGTTGAGTGCCGGAGTGGTCGAGGCTTCGGCGTTAAGCAGCCAGCGCCGGAGCCGCTTTGACGGTTACGTGTCAGGCGACGGGGAGCGGTGCGGGTTCTAGTTCGGGGGTGCCGAACAGGTGGTAGCCGCAGCCGGTGCAGTAACGGCCGACGATGGTTTCGCCCATGACGACCAAGGCGTAGGTGTCGCCGGGTTCCAGGACGGTGGGGCACCAGTCGTGGCCGCCGATGTGGTCGCCTGCGACCCAGTCACACAGGAACGTGTCGGTGGCGATGTCGCGCAGGGCGGTGAGTCCGGCGTAGGCGTTCAGGTCGACAGTCATGGTGGTGTCCTTCCGGTGGGTGTCGTGGTTCAGTGGGAGGTGACGGGGGTCGAGTGGTGGGTGATGCCGTTGTCGCAGTGCTGGTAGGGGCAGTGAGCAATCACAGGGCTTCCGGTGCGGGCGGTGAGCGACCAGACGTAGACCGGGTTCAGCCACTCGATCCGGGCGGCGACGATTGGCCGGCCACAGCCGTTGCAGTAGAAGGCGCGGAAGATCGAGCCCATCAGCCAGGCGGCGAGGTCTTGGTTGGCGCGGTGCTGGTTGGCGGCCATGTGTGGTCTTCCTTTCTGTCGTTGGCTGTGGGGGTTCGGTGTTCGCCCTCACCTCCGAGGTGTTCGTCCCGGAGGTGGGAGCCAGCAACGAAGCCGCGGTTACTCGTCGGGTTCGAAGGTGGATTCGCAGACGCTGCAGGTGATCTCGCCTTCTGCGAGGACTGCTTTGGCGACGCGGATGCGGCGTGGGCACTGACAGGCGCAGGCCACCGCGTTGTTGTTGTTCTTCTTGGTTTCGCCTCCGGTGACTTCGGGGTGCCGGTAGGCGATGAGGGCCGACTTGAGTTCGGCTAGGACGGCCTTGTAGGTGGTGGCTGTCTCCGTGCGGAGCGTGCAGACGGACCAGCCGTGCTTGTCGTCCTTGGCGGTGTCGAGGCCGAGCTCTTTGGCGAGTTCGGCGAATTTCTCGTTGTGCCAGCGGCCTTGACGGCTGGTGTTCTTGATCTCGCGGACGTGCCCGAGGGCATGGGCTGCTTCGTGCAGGAGGGTTGTGAAGACCTCTTCCACGGATCGTTTGAGGCCTTCGCCGGAGATCAGGACTTCGGCGAGTTGGTTGTCTCCGTGTTGCCAGCGGATCGGGGCGAAGTGCCCGTACCTGGCGCGCTTGGTCGCGGTGCCGGAGCCCACGATCACGACGACGGCGGGGATCTCTTGGTGGTTGGTGCGGATAGCGCTCCACGCCGATTCGAGTGCGGCGACGAGCTGCGCGGTGGTGTAAGTGTCTTGACGCTTACGTGTCAGTCGCGCTGCCGGTGACCCCGTGCGGGTCTTGGTGGTGGTCTTCTTAGCTCGTTTGACCGTGACGGTGACGGCCGGGTGGCTTGCTCCGGTGGAGCACTCACGGAGCTTGTTGCGGACCGCGATGAGAGAGGCGTAGCCGGTAGCTCTGCCGCCTTCGGTGGCCTTGACCTTGTCCATGTGGGTCTGGACGGCCTGGAGGGCTGCTGTGGGGCTACCTGCGTAGGTAGCGGTGGTCTTGGTGACCTCCCAGCCGGTGAGCCCGGTGAGGGCGTTGGTGTTGGAGTTGGTCAAGCCTGTGAGCTTGGTGGTGGTCGCGGGCTTCGCGGAGGCCGGAGCCGTGAGGGTGTCGGTGGTCACCACTGTTCTCCCTTCTGGATGGCGTCTTGCTTGGCGCAGGTCATGTGGCAGGCGCGGCCATTGGCCGGGTCGCGCAGGAGGGCTGGAGATCCGCACAGGAAGCAGGGCTGTGGATTGCCGACTTGGGCGTGGGCCCAGTCGTCGGCCCGCTGTGTGCGGTAGGCCTTCTTGGCTTGGGTTTTCTTGGCCACCGGCTCAGAGGCCGGGGTGGTGTCGAGGTCAGCCGGGATGGCCTGTTGTCCTTGACAGTTACGTGTCACGCGACGTTTAGTTGCCGCGCGTTTCATTCATTGGTCCAGGTCGCGAAGAACGACTGGATCTGAAGGCCGAGTTCGTGGGCTTCGTTGAAGATGCCAAGTGCGTTGGTGTCGTAGAGATCGGCACTGGCCTGCTGTTCGAGCGTCTTGACGTGTGCCCGCAGGTCGGCCAGAAGGCCGGTCATCGCGAGGTCGAATTGCGGGCGGTGGGTCTGCAAGATCTCTTGGAGTTCGTCACGGGCGTTGCTCATCGCTGTTCCTCCGTCCAGTCGCCGGGGATGTAGAGAGGTTCTTGGGTCCAGGACGCGTTGTCGGTGGCGTGCTGGATCTGGTGCTCTTCGAGGAGCGCTCGGGCTTCGTACAGGGCGTCGATCAGGTGGCTGATCGCGGTGACGGAGCCGGTGACGAGCTCGATTTCAATCGGGTTCGCTCCCAGGTCGATGACGACCTTCGGGGTTTGGCCGTTGCAGGCCAGATTTATGCCGGCCACGGAGTGGTCGGTGAAGTCGTAGCCGATGATCATGCGGTCTTCGCGTTCGCCGCCGTCGGCGTCGTAGAAGGTCATGACGCCTCCCGGTTGGTGTAGGCCTTGGTCCAGGAGCCGTTGAAGGCTTGGCGATTACGCATGGCCGACCAGCAGACGCCGCAGCGGTGGGGCTGGACCGGTGACCAGGCGAAGGCTCCGCAGTTGTGGAGCCAGCCGGTGTTGCCTTTGCCGTCGTTGACGGCGGTGAGTGTCCCCGCGGGGACGGGCTTGACGGTGATCATGCGGTCCTCCGGAGGTACGCGGCGCGTCGGACGAGTTGGTTGATCTCGTGGTCTTTGAGGTGTGCGGTCTTGAGACGGCGGGGGAAGCCGCCTTCGGCGCGCAGGAGCCCGACACCGAGGGATTCGGGTGCGATGTCCACGGCGGTGTGGCCTTGGGAGGCCCAGCCGGTGCCGAGGATGATGTCGCTGCTGGAGTCGGTGGCGCAGCGGAACGCGAGGCGGTAGCCGAACAGGTCCCGCAGCGAGGTTGGGACGATGTCAGCGCTGGGGCGCTGGGTGGATGCGATCGTGATGATGCCCGCGGCGCGGCCACGAGCGACGATGTCCCGCACTAGGACGCGGAACTCTTCTTGCTGTTCTTTGGTGCCGACGGTGACGGTGAAGTACGCCAGCTCGTCGACGACGAGCAACTTGGCGCGGAACCCGTCGCCGGGGACGATCTTCTTGCGGCCTGTGCGGGCCAGGTGCAGATAGCGTTCGTCCAGGTCGGCTTGCAGGTCCTTCAGCACACGTAGTGCTTTGGGCATGTTGTTGCCGACGAATTCTTTCGCCACGGGGGCGTAGGGCAGGAGTTCAACGATCTTGCCGTCGATCAGGATGAGATCGACATCGGTGCACAGTGCGGCGTGGGCAACGAAGTTGCCCTGGGCGACGGATTTTCCTGCGCCGGGTTCTCCGCCGATCAGGATGTTGCGGTAGGGCAGTGTGATGTGGACTCGCTTGCCGCGAGCGTCGAGCCCCAGGTAGGCCGGGTTGTAGATGGACAGTGCGCCTCGGGGCGCGGGGGTGCCCCCCGGCGTGCGCCGGGGGAACACCTGTCGGTTGAAGCTAGACATAGTCGGACACGTCTTCTCCGTTGGCGCCCAAGATCACGCTCGTGCCGTCGTTCACGGCGGCGGTGGTCTTGGTCTTCGCGGTTTTGGTGCGGGTCTCACCGCTGCCGGTTTTGGCCGGCCTTGAGTCGGTGGAGTCCACAGCCGGGGTTTCGTTGGCGGGGTCGGGGCCGAGGAAGGCCATGACCGCGTCGTCGGCGACGGCCTGTTCAGGCATGTCGCTGGTGTCGTTGAGCAGCGGCGAGACGATGTGCTGCTTGGACAGCGGGTCTCGCCGGTCGATGTCGATCCGCACGAGTGCGGCGTTGCGCGTGGAGCGGGTGATGTTCGCTGTGCGTGCCCAGCACGCCGAGGCCAGCGTTTCGGCCTTGTTCTCCAGGTCTTCGGCCGACAGGCCGGGACGCATGAACAGCCAGACGACCTGACCGGTCTTGGTGGACAGGCACCCGACGATGAACGGCAAGTTGCCCGACCAGTTCAGGGTGCGCATTTCGGTGAGGCAGGCCCGGACACGGTGCCGGGTGATGACGCACCACATCCGGTTGCGGACGAAGCGCCGTACCAGGTTGTCGGTGAAGATCCATCCACTCAGGACGATGATCAGCAGGGCGTTCAGCCACAACGGGTTGGACTCGAAGTAGCCGGTGATGGCCGCGCCGTGGGCGAGGACGATGTAGCCCACGAGGGCCAGGACGAGCAGTTCCCAGCGCCAGCGCCAGAACGTGAGCAAGATGATGACCGGCAGCGTCTGCTGCGGGCGGGTGATGGTTTCGACGGCACTTGTGGCGGTGCCACGTCCACGACGGCCGGATACTCGACCAGTCGAGCGCTTGCGGGTAGATTTGGGCATGACAAGACCTCCCGATCAGGGGGTTGAGTCAGGAAAGACACGAAGCCAGGACGGTTTCTCAGGCCTTTGACCCGGCTTCGTGTCTCGGTTCCAGGGAGCGGCCCTTTCGAGGGCCGTTCTTGGTTTCTAGCGGTTGTTCAGCGGCGTTGACACGTAGGTGTCAGCCTTGGCGGGTTCGGCCGAAGCCGACTCCCAGACCGCGAAGCAGTAATCGCGGGCGGCGCACAGGTTGAGGCGACGGTTCGAGGCCTCGCGGTACAGGTCGAGCAGTTCCCAGAACGCGTTCGACGCGTACATGGCGACCTTGTCGTTGCTCAGCGCAACGACGGGTTCAGCCGTGTTGAGGCTGTTGGTGATGGCCTGGTCCAGGAATCCGAGGACCAGTTCGATTTCGATGATCTCGTTGCACGTGGCCAGGTACTCGGTCCGTGCCTGATTCGCGGTGATGGTTCGGTGTTCCATCGGCTGCGACATGACTACCCCTTGCTGAGCAGTTGCACGAATCACGGAGCGAGTGGAGATCAGGCCTTCGCGTTACCCGGCGCGTTGAGCGACTTCGCCTTGTAGGCAACACCGTTCCGCCCGTTGGTGGCCCACGGCATGGCAATCAGCTCGACCGGCGTGACGACAGCGCCAACGTTCACCTTCGGGGCAGCATTGCCCGTGAGAGTCACGTTGATCACCTCGCCACCCGTCTCGTCGAGCGCCATCATCTGGACCGTCCAGAGCAGCTCGTTGGTGTTCTTGTCCGCCTTCTGCCGGCCGTTCTGGTCCTTCTTCTCCTCCACAGCCTTGGTGACGGTGAACGTCTTGCCCGTGATGTCGATGCTGAGGTTCATGGAATCGCCCCTTCTAGGCGTCCGACCCACTCCCGTTGAGCAGGTGTTCTAGTTCAGAGCTTAGAACACCTACGCCACGTCGACAAGCACTGAAGGTCACAGATTGATTACTAGACGTTGACACGTAAGCGTCAACGGACGATGCGACTCGATCTAGTCGCCGAGGCGTCCGCGGTAGGTCACTCGCCCATAGGTGATGCTCTCGCCGTACTCCAGCACTTCGCCGCGATCGTCATAGATCCAGTTGCGACCGAGCATGATCAGAGCACCCTCATCCAGCCCCAATTGGCCGGCCTGCTCGGCGGTAGCGTTGCCCGGCTCGAACTGGTCCTGCCAGGCCTCAACGGTCCGTTTGAGAGTGTTGGCGATGTACGCGAACGTTCCCTCTTTGATTCGCTCCGCATTCAGCAGCAAAGGCGCCCGCTCGGCAAGATCGCCCTTGAAGTACGAGGTCGACGCAGAGATCGGCTTCCCGTCAGCACGGTAAGTGGTTCGCACGCGCTGGATGACAGGGGCGCCCACCTGGAGCCCTAGTGCGTCGGCAACCTGCTCCGAGGCCTCCCCCAACGTTGCTGAGGTGATCTTGGCGTACTGGCCAGTGGGATACACCTTGCCCGTACGACGAGACTTATCGACGCGATCGTTGGCCGCCCGACCGCGCTCTTCCTCGGTCGTAACGATGCTGCCGACGCCACGCTCAGGCTTGATATACCCCTCAGCCCGCAAAGTCGACAGAGCCCGCTGAGCCGTTGCAATTGCCACGCTGTAGTCACGCATCAGCGACCGCACAGACGGCACCAGATCGCCAGCCTGCAACTCACCATTGGAGATCCGCGCACGGATCTCGTTGGCAATCTGCTGATACGGAGGTGCGGGGCGCACCAACTTCGGGGGCATAGCTAGACCTCAGGCTCCAATCGCTGTTCTAGAACACCATCAGCATAGATGGCAGCCCTGACGAGGTCTAGTAATCGTCCCGCGCGTTGACCCGGTCAATCCCGCCAAGTCCAGTCGCAGCAACAGACCGGGCAACCTCGACGTCAGCCGGATCCGGCTCGATCCCCTGTTCCTTGGCCGCAAGCAGTCGCTTGTGGACCTTCTGAAGCTCGAGGACGTCAGCCAGGCGAGCTTCCTGGATCTCTTCCCAGGTCGGCATGGTCACTCCCATTTCAGACCGGTAATCCGCTCGTACATCGCCACGTAGCGAGCACGAGTCTCCTCGACGACCTCAGCCGGGATCTCAGGACCCGGAGGAGTCTTGTCCCACGTACCCAGATCACGAGCCCAGTCCCGCACGAACTGCTTGTCGAACGAGACCTGACGCTGCCCAGGCTTCCAGTCCTCATCCCGCCAGTAGCGCGAGGAGTCCGAAGTCAGCACCTCATCGGCCAGGACCAACGTCCCATCCTTCGCAAGCCCAAACTCGAACTTGGTATCCGCCAAATGCACACCCCGACCAGCCGTGATCTCGGTAGCCCTGCTGAACAGCTCAAGCGTCTTCGCCTCAAGCGTCTTCGCGAGCTCCGCCCCAACAGCCTCCGCGACCTCCTCAAAGGTCATCGGCTCGTCATGCCCATCCTCAGGCGCCGTCTTCGTAGTGGGCGTGAACACCGGCTGCGGGAGCTTGTCGCCCTCACGAAGCCCCGGCGGGATCTCAACCCCAGAGATCTTCCCGGACTCCCGGTAGGCATCCCAGCCCAGCCCAGCAAGGTAGCCGCGGGCGATGCACTCCACCTGGATGATGTCGACCTGCTGACACCGCACAGCCCGACCCTCGAACTCGGCCGGCACATCCGAAGCCGAGATCACGTGATTGGGCATCACGTCCGCCAGCTGCTCGAACCACCACAGCGACAGACTTGTCAGCAACTTCCCCTTGTCAGGGATCGGCGTAGGCAACACCACGTCGTAGACCGACACACGATCAGTCGCAACCAGGATCACCTCCCCCGGGCGATCGCTGTATACATCCCGAACCTTGCCTCGATGCAGCAGCTCCACGCCACTGTTCTAGCACACCCGACCATCATCCTTCACAACTGGGCGCCGACGGGGCATCCTGAACACCCTCGTTCACGAGTTGGGCTCCGCCACCCAGATTCCAAGTCGCACCCACGCGAACAGCCGCATCAATTGCATCGACAGGAAATCAATGAAGATATTCATTAGTTGGTCCGGCACCTCAAGCCGAGAGTTGGCAGAGTATCTCAAACCATGGCTGACGCGCGTTATCCAGCAACTCCGACCGTTCGTTTCAACCCAAGATATCGCCAAAGGTAAGCAATGGAACTCGGCTGTCGCAGAGGAACTCGAAGGGACAAGCGATGGAATAATTTGCGTCACACGAGAGAATCAATCTGCCCCGTGGCTGAACTTTGAGGCAGGCGCACTCGCGAAGGCCACGGCAGAAGCTTCGGTTCGCCCGGTACTACTCGACTTGGCTCCGTCAGAGGTCATTGGTCCACTCGCGAGCTTTCAACATACCGCACTCTCGAACGAAGGCGATGTCTTCGATTTAGTGAAGTCGATCAATAGCAAATGCCAAGATCCCTTGCCTGACGAGATCTTGAAGCATACTTTCGATCGAGAATGGCCTCAATTAGATCAATTCCTGCAGGATTTGAGATCCAGGCCATCCCCGCACCAGAAACCAACCAGGAATAGTAACGAAATTCTAGCCGAAGTTCTAGACAGAATCCGGGCGCTTGAACGTGACAACGCCCATCTATCTAGAATGACAGAGAGGTTGATTGAAGGTCTATACACCGGGCGGGTAAGTGCCGGATTCGGTTACAAGCGATCCAGGAACCTTGACGGCAAACAACGTGTCGAATTCGATGGAACTCTAATCGACTCGGAAGTTGACCACTCCGAATACGGTCGTGGGACGGTGGTGGGCGTAAGGGCCACTCAGAGCGGCGACGGGAGCAGCTCGAATCGCCGAGTCCAAGTCGCCTTCGAGGGTGGCCGCACGGTCTGGGTTCCTCCTCAATCGCTCTTCAGGATTCCGGGACCCACCGAGTCGTAAGCCGCCATCACTGAGGCTGCCAGCCTGACAAGTTTCTCTACGTCTTCAAGACGGGCCCTTCAGGGCCCGAGAGCGCGCCGCCACCAGGGGACGGGCCGCTTGCCTCCCGCTCTCGCTTCGCTTCGCTCCCGGCGCGGCCCTTGGCTTGGCGCGCACGCGCCAACAGGGTGCCGGGCGAAGACAGCAGCACTCGCCATCAACGATTCGACACCCCTCTCTGTATCGCTCCCCCGATTGGCTCGGCCACCCGCGCGACGGACTAGGCATGCCTGCCGTCTGACCGTGGGCTACCGGATCGTCCCGACAGCAATCATGGGAGGGACGGCCCTACGCGCCACGCGTCAAGGGCGCCTCCGGCGTCGCTCCGCGATCGAGCAAGCTCGACCCTGGACCCATGGCACTTCGGCCCTTGGGCAGCAGCTATCGGGACGATCCGGCGGACTGGCCGCTGTTGACACGTATGTGTCAACAGCTCGCACTGCGTTGGCGCCTCGCGCGAGTGTTGTCAATCAGGTGCGCCCGGCCAGTCCGGGCCGAGAATGCGTCGTCGACCCAACTTCTCAACGATGACTTGTATGTGGGATAGGCATACCAACGGGCGTAACCAATGTCTTTGCCGGACGAATCTCGCTGCACGTTGTCATTGATGCGAGCTTGAAGCGTCCCGCCGGATCCGATGCTGGGAAGGGCAATCGCTACTAGCCCGTTCACTTTGCTGTGCTTGCTGTCACGCAAAGATGAGTAGATTTCCCAGTCGACGTACCTTCGAGCCCAGGTGCATTTTCCAATCAAAGCGATCGTCACAGACGAATCGCCTAAGTACTTGGTTCGGATCTGATCCATGATGTAGTCGGTGTCTTCACTGTCAATGAAATCATCTTCATCGGTCACGCCGATAGTCTTAGCGATGAACTCCGTGCCGAAATCCTCAAGGAAGGTTTCTACTTCTTTGATATCTTCAGCATGGTAAGAAATAAAACACTTATGGCGAGTGGAGTCGACCTTCTTGGCGGCCGCTCGTTCGGCGATGACCTGCAAGACTCGCTGCTGGTAGTGGTTCATGGCCCTCCCTGGATCCCGATGATGCGCGGAGCTTTGCTCCCCCCTGCGCACCTGTCATCATGCCATTGTGACCCGCGTCGACAAAGTACCTGACACTGACATGCCACAGCTCTTCCAGGCGGCCGACGGCGCCTCGCTGGAGGCTCAGGCGTCCTACATTGGACGAACGCGCCTCCGTCTTGTCCTGATCAGCGTGGCTGCTGCCTGCGGAATCGCTTCATGGCGAGTAGGGGAGGGTGATGTCGACCTTCTTGGGATCCTAGGTACCGCGCTGTTCATCGGTGCGCTAGTTATTGAGACGTCGCTCTGGCGTGATCGCCCAGACAAAGTCTGGTATGACGGACGCGCGGTGGCGGAGTCCGCTAAGACGTTGGCGTGGAAGTTTGCCGTCTGTGGCAGTCCGTTTCCTTCGACAATGGACGAAGCGGGAGCAGCTAGAGGGCTCGCTGACCGGCTAGATAAGGTAAAGGCGCAATTCCCTGATCTGGAGCTGCATCCCGTGGCTGCCCCTCTGGTCTCGCCATGGATGCTTGAGCAACGGAGAGCACCTATTGACGACCGGCGATATACGTATCTAAAGGCGCGCATTGAGGACCAGCAGACTTGGTATTCCAGAAAAGCCAAGTATAACAAAAGGCGCTCGAAGCAATGGCGTCTCCTGCTGGTGATTCTGGAGATTCTTGGAGCCGCTGCGTCGCTCGCGGGCGCCCTCATTGACGTAGACCTATTCTTCGCGCCTGCAATCGCAGCCCTCGTCGGCGCGGTGGTCGCTTGGATTGAGACGAAGCAACACGATTCGCTTTCACGGGCGTACTCGGCAGCAACCGCTGACCTTGCGAGCGCTGAGGCTAAGCTCAATCTAGCAACGACCGACGATTCATGGGCTATCGAGGTGGACGATGCGGAGGAGGCCATCAGCCGCGAGCACACCGTCTGGTTGGCTTCACGCTCACGGTAGCGGGTGAGAGCCGCAGACTGATTAACAGGTCACACGCGTTCATGGCAGTTCTGGCGCAGGTCTCATCCCCACCTTCTTCACCACCTCTTTGAGCACGAGACGCCACAAGACGACGGCAAGTGTCGATGACTACGATTGGTGAGACTTCCCAGGTCAGGCCGCAATTTCCATGATCAGCGCGTACTAGCGGCAAGCCTGGATACCCAATCCGCGGGTTGTCGGTTCGAGTCCGACGGGGCCTACAAGTACAAGGACGTCGCCTCCGGCGACGACAGTGCAACCGGCGCCTTCGGCGCGGGCGCCTAACGCAGGTGCCCAACAAGCATCGCTGGCGGCCTGCGGATGGCGACACCAAAGCGCGTTGTTCGCAACGTCGACCGCCCAATAGCAGCTAGAACCACGTACTGGTCGACGGAAACCCGCTCACCTGACAACTTTCTCTACGTTTTCAAGACGGGCCTCTTCAGGGCCCGAAAGCGCGCCGCCACCGCAGGGCGGGCTGCCTGCCTCCCGCTCCGCTTCGCTGCGCTCCTGGGCGCGTCCCTTGGCTTTGCGCGCACGTGCCAAAGGGTGCCGGGTCGAAGACAGCAGGACTCGCCATCAACGCCCGACACCCTGTCGATGCACCACCTGCCCGGAATGGCCGGCTACCACCTCGCGCGGGTTGCCCAGACTGCCCGCCTGTCCTTTCCCGCATCGCCCCGCTAGCAATCATGGAAGGGACGCCCGGCAGCTATCGGGGCGATGCGCGAGGTCTGCTCGTACACTTGACACGTAACCGTCAATCTTCGGTCAGGGTGGCTCTGAGTTCCACGACCGATGTCAAGTCGGGGCCCGATCCAAAGACTTGCCGTAGCCCCTCGCCAGCACCTACATCCAAGATCTCATGAGCGGGGCTGAGACTCTGCGTCCCTGTATCAGAATCGAATGGCATGAGCATCGCATCACGGAGGCTGTTGATGAAGGGGGATCGTTCCTGCGACTTGAACAACCCTGGATCGATAATCGTCAGGTGAGGGTCAGCGCAAGAATTGAACCAACGGCGAACAGCGGCGTTAATATGATCGTCTCGGAAAGAGTATCCGACGATGGTGAGGTGATCCGCCGCTCGCAAGAATTCATCAAGTTCTCGGAGCATCGCGAGGAAGGGGCCATCGGAGCGCAATTTCTCTCTCTGTCCGAAGACCACGCCAATCCGGCCATTCGAGAGCCCGGTGTGGTCTCCTCGCGGACCAACGTGTATCCCCTCATCGGACATTGCACCGCGAGAGACAGATCCGAGCATCCAGTCGATTGATCCATGGAGTTTCAGCAACCGCACATCCGCGCCGGCTTCCCAAGACCAGTCGTATCCCCCAGACCATAGTGAAACACCGGTCGTCACTTCCATGCCTGCTCGGCCACATAGAAGTTCGACTGATCGGTCATAGTTCAGTGACGCAATCCGGATCGGTCCATCGCCGGTTTCCTTTATCGCGAGCAGGGGAGCGAGGTAGTCGACGGTGTCGCCTTCCAGTTCCAGGCAATCTCGGAGTGCGTCGATCATTTGGATCTGCAGCGATCGATAGACAGCGTCCGAGCGCCCACCGCCAATTGCGTCGCGAACCGCTCTATCAAACATGGTTTTCATGCTGAAAGAATTGGGGTGGACCTTGAGGAACTCTTGCTGGAGTCGACTGACAGCATTGCCGAATGGGTCTTGGCGAGAAATCCCCTCCAATGCAGGGTTCCAATTTGCTACGAATGGGGCGATCTCTAGCGAGTCCCGGTCGGACAGCATTCGGATGGCGGCAAAAAGGCGCTCTACATCAACGCCAGCGTAGACGCTGCCACCGCGAGCCGTATCGTGCGCAACCAGTGCGCCGATCGCAAAATTGAGCGCATGCGCGGTTTCGCGAACACCGCTCGTGCCGATAATGTCCGTGATCTTCCTCGTAAGGCCAACTGATGTGGGCAGCCCTGCCTCCACAGATGAGCCAGCCCCGAGAAGAACAACGTGCTCGCCAATGATCACCCTTCCCCCCAACTAAGCCTGCGTTGCGACAAAGCACCAGCGGTCTGCGTGGAGATCCGCTGATTCGTGGATGCCATCATGCACCCTAGACGGTCGCCCAACCGATCTGCGGCGAACCTGACTGCCCGCCCACCAGATTGCCCACCATTTTGAACGGCGAGCAGTGCCAACCAACGCGAATCGTCGACGGCTACTCTCTGTAAGACTTCCCAGGTCAAGCCGAAGATTCGACCGACGATGCACACCGCTGAATAGCCTGGATGCCCAATCCGCGGGTTGTCGGTTTGAATCCGAAGGGACCTACAAGTACAACGACGTCGCCTTCGACGACCACAGTGCTACCGGCGCCTTCGGCGCGGGCGCCTACCGTGGGTGCCCACCGAGCACCGCTGGCGGCTTGCGAGCAGGGTTCCTCGAAGCCGCACTGAAAGTAGAGCCGCAACTGATCGCGCCGATCGGGTGCGACTACACGCAGGCATCGATCCGGTGACCGCCGGCGGGCGTCGGACGCAGCTGGAGCCGCCTTGACCGACGAAACCCGGCTTGCAAGTTGTTGCAGAAGGGGTTCTGTCGTGGCGGTTGCTGCCGCAGGCTGGTGCGGCTGAGGTTGCTGCTACGACGATGAGGGGTCGTAAGGATGATCAAGAGGTCTGTTTCTGTTGCGGTGGCGTTTGCCGCTGGGGTGGCGTGTCTGGCTGCCGTTCCGAGCTCGAGCCAGGCGGCTGTCAGTGCGTACCCGACGGCTGACTTCGATGTGCCGTACGGGAACACCTACGCGAAGGGCACCGTGACCTTCTTCAATCGCGGGGTCGCGGCCACGGTTTCGTTCAAGTCGGTGAGTGCGAGCGACTGCCGCTGGGTGCGGGTTGAGGCGCTCAACTCGCGTGGGCATCAGATCGATGCTGGGTCCTACGGAATCACGCCCAGGGTCTGCGGCGATGCGATGACATGGGACGTCCGGGACGTGCCGGCCGATGTTCCCGGAGGCGCCGCCTCGGTCCGCGTGGTTCTCTGGTCGTCGAGCACCATCGACGGAAGCGAGAGGCCCCTCGCTTCGCAACGGGTCTTTCCCTAAGGGGATCGGCGCGCGGGAGCGAACAACCCGCCCAACGCCATCTCGGGGACACCATCGTGAACGACAGATCGAGGCTCCTCGCAACCGCGAGGGGCCTCGATTGTTTCCAGCGCTGATCGCAGCGCCAGCGGCTCGTCCTCGACGGCGCCTTTCGGGTCCGCTTGGGAACTTGGCGATCCGGCTGGTTCAGAGGTCTTTGCGATTGAAGGACAACGCGGCAAGCCCCCAGAGCATGGCTACCGAGAGGACGACCCAGGCGAGGTACGCCGGGGTTAGGGACGCTGGGCCGAGGAACGGGAAGGCCTGGCCGCCTTCGTCGCTGGTGAATTGGGTTAGGGCTGCGGGGTCTTGGAAGGCGTGCATGGCGCCTCGCCAGAGGGCGTCGGTGGGGAGGAGGATTCGGGAGAGGGTGCCGATGTGGGCGATGGCTTCGTTGCCTAGGGAGGCGCCTATGCCACCTACTACGCCGGCTACCCAGGTGGTGCCGAAGAGGCCTACTGCTACTACTCCGGAGGCCATGGGGGAGATGGCTGTGGAGAGGAGGGTTGCGAGAGTTAGGAGGACTGTGGTTTGGGTGGCTAGGAGGAGTAGGGCTCCGATGGGGTTGGGGGGCCAGTAGCCGGTGGTGGCTAGGACTACTAGGCATTGGGCTAGGCCTGCCAGGACTACGAAGCCGGCGCCGAAGATGACTAGGCCTAGCCATTTGCCTAGGAGGAAGGCGCTTCGGCGGATGGGGCGGGCCAGGACGGTTAGGGCTATGCCGGATTCGGTTTCGCCGGCGAGGGTGGGGCCGGTTAGGAAGGCTGTGCCTAGGGCGGCTATGAGGCTGAAGCCGAACATTACGAGGTTCAGGAGGATTGAGGCTGTTAGGCGGGCTTCGCCTGAGGTGAGGGTGCCGCCGGATTCTGCTGCCAGTTTGGAGAAGCCCCAGGCTGAGAGGGACAGCAGGAGGACGGTGAGGATGCCCAGCGCGAGCAGCACTCGGCGGCGGGAGGCTTCGCGGAGGGTGAGGGCGGTGATGGTGAGGACTGTGGTCATTGGTCTGCCTTGCGGAGGATGCCCAGGAGGCGTTCTTCGAGGGTGATTCGGCCGGGTTCTACGGCGTGGATCTGTACGCCGAGGGCGGCCAAGTCGCTGACCAGTTGGGGGACGGTGGCGTCGTCGTCTGCGGGGAGGGCGACGGTGGTCCAGTCGCCGGAGTGGTCGAGAACGGTAGTCGCAGTGAGGCGCGCCTCAGCGGCAGGGCTGACGTCCGTCAGGTGCAGGCGGACTTCGCGTTGGCCCAGGAGCTCGGCGAGGGTGCCGGCTGCGGCAACCTTGCCGTGGTCGAGGATGACTACTCGGTCGCAGACGCGTTCTACCTCGCCGATCAGATGAGAATTGAGGAGTACGGCGACTTCGCGCTGCTTCAGTTCGAGGACGATGTCGCGGACGTCGGCGCGGCCGAGCGGGTCTAGGGCGCTGGTCGGTTCGTCGAGGATCACGAACTCGGGGCGGGCGACGAGGGCGACGGCCAGGCCGAGGCGTTGTTGCATGCCTTTGGAGAAGCCGCCGACTCGGTCGGCGGCTCTTTGGCCCAGGCCTACTAGTTCCAGTGCGGCTTGCCTGTCGGCCTTCGAGATGTCGGTGCGGGCGAGCTTTACGTGAAGGGTGAGGACTTCCGCGGCGCTCAGCCAAGGCTGGTAGCGGAAGAGCTCGGGGAGGTAGCCGACCCGGGAGCGCGCCGAAGGCTCGTACGCCGGGCGCCCGAGCAACGTGACCTCGCCGGCGTCCGGTGCGACCAGGCCGAGGAGCATCTTGATCACCGTCGTCTTGCCGGCGCCGTTCGGGCCGAGTAGGCCGACTACCTCGCCGCGGGCGACCTCGAGTGAGACGCCGTCGACCGCGATCCGTTTGCCGTACCGTTTCCGTAGCCCAGAGCAACTAACAGCGTGCTCCACCGCCGTACGGGATACAGCGTCGACGGCGTTCAGCGCAGGCCCCGTGCGACGTCGAGCACCTCGGACTTGTCCAGCGATCCCGCAACAGCGGTGACAACGCCGCCGGATACCCACACCACCGCGGATACCGACCGGTCTCGCGACGTCAGAACCGTTGCCTGGTGCCCGTTCACCGACTCCGACGACGTGGTGACCTGGTCTTCCGGAACAGGCAGCGGCAGCGTCGAGCCGTCCGCGCTGAACGTCTTCAGCTTCGCCGCGACGTCAGCAGGGATCCCCGGCAGCGACAGCAGATAGTCCCGCGCCGTAGCAAATTCGATCCCCGACGAGTGCGCCGTCGGTGCGACCGCGCGGCCGACGAGCAGCGCCGGCATCCCGCTCGTCGACTCCCACAGCTGCCCGACGCCAGGCCCGGCATCGAGTCGCAGCGGTTTACCGTCCAGCCCGGCAGGGGCCGGAGGCAACTTCTTCCCGGCCGCCTTGGTTGCCTTCGCCTCCGAGTACGTGAAGGTCACGCTGACCTTCCCACCCACCTGGTACGTCGGCGTACCGGTCACCCCGCTCGGCAGCTTGCTCACCTCGGGAACGTCGAGCCCTGACCGCTTCGCAGCGGCCGCCGCGTCGTCCACCTTGCGCACGCCGTTCGCGCCGGTGATCTGCACGTCGCCGTACGCGCGCAGGTCCGGCAGCGCGACGAGATCGGCCGCGCTCAGGCTGATCGGCGCGACCTTCTCGGTCTGGAAGATCGGCAGCCAGTCCTTCGCGGCCGCCGTACCGGCGCCGGCCATCACCACAGCCACAGCCAGTACGGCGACCGCGGGCCGCGTCACCAGGGTCGTCAATCTCCGAGGCAGCTTCTCCATGCATTGAAGATCGCTCATTATCGATCGAAAGTCAATAGACGATCAGCCTGCCAGGCGCCCTCCGCACAGCTCGACGGTCCGGCCGGCGAACCGCCGCGCGAGCATCCGGTCGTGCGACACCACGACCAGCGCACCCCCGTACGCCGACAACGCGTTCTCCAGGTCCTCCACCAGCGCCGGCGACAGGTGGTTGGTCGGCTCGTCGAGCAGCATCAGGTCGACCGGCCGGTGCAGCAGCCGCGCCAGATCGAGCCGGCGCAGCTGCCCGGTCGACAGCTTCCCGACCGGCGTGTGCAGATCGTGGTGCCGGAACAGCCCGAGCCCGAGCAACGCGCCGCGATGCTCGTCCGGCGTACCGCCGAGCCCTCTCGCGTACGCCGACAGCAACGGCTCGCCAGGCCGAGTGACAACGGTCTGCTGCGGCAGCCACCCGATCCGCGCCGGCCGTCGTACGTCGCCCTGGTCAGGTGCAAGATCCCCGGCCAACACACGCAGCAACGTGGTCTTCCCGGCGCCGTTCGGCCCGATCACATGCAGCCGATCACCCGCCTTGATCTCCAGGCTGCGGACATCGAGCCGCCCGTCGACCTTCACCTGATGCAGGTCAGCAAGCGTGCTGGTCCGGGAAGACCCTCCCGCGACCTTGGCCGTGAAACGCATCGGCGCAGGCGGCCGAAGTACCGGCTCCTCCTCCAGCCGCCGCACCCGCTCCTTGGCCTGCCGAACGCGCGCCGAGATCTGCTTCTCCACGTTCCGCTGATGCCGCCCCGGCGCCTCCGCATCGGGCCGCGGCCCCGACGCCAGCGTGTTCGCCGCCTTCCGCGCGAGCTCCTTCTGCCGAGCCAGCTCGACCTGCCAGTCCTCGTACTCCTGCTCCCACCGCAGCCGCGCGGTCTGGCGCGCCTGCAGGTAACCGGCGTACCCGTTCCCATGCCGTACGACGACCTGCTGCTCCCCGTCGACCTCCCACAGCGCCGTCGTCACGCGCTCGAGGAACACCCGATCGTGCGACACGACCACGAGGCTCCCCGGATGGTTGCGCAGCCGCTCCTCCAGCCACTCCAGCGCGGACGCGTCGAGGTGGTTGGTCGGTTCGTCGAGCAGCAGCAGCTGCGGCGACGCGGCCAGGATGCAGGCCAGCCCGAGTCGGCATTGCTCGCCTCCCGACAGCGATCCGAGCAGCCGGTCGCGTTTGATGTCAGCGAGGCCCAGCCCGTGCATTGCCGACTCGACCCGCGCGTCGGCGGCGTAGCCGTCGCGGGCCTCGAACGCCTCCAGCAGTTCGCCGTACGCCGTCAGCAGCTCGTCGAGATTCGCCGGCTCCGAGCTCAGCGATTCCTCGGTCTCCCGCATCCGCGTCTCCAGAGAACGCAGCTCGGCCAAGGCATGGTCGACCGCGTCCTGAACGGTGTCGCCCGGCGGCAGCTCCGGGGTCTCCGGCAGGTAACCGATCCCACCCGGTACGTGCGTCCGGACCTGCCCGCCGTCCGGCCGGTCGATCCCGGCCAGCACCCGGATCAGCGTCGACTTGCCCGACCCGTTCTCACCGATCACACCGATCCGCTCGCCGAGCGCGACGGACTGGCTGACCCCGTCGAGCACGGTCCGCCCGCCCGGAGCGCGGACGACGTCCGCGAGCACGGCCTGGAAGTTGCTTGTGTCCCTCATCAGATCTCACTTCTCGGTCGCAAACGACAGATGAACACCGAGAACGAGGAGTCGTGGATCAGCGCAGCACTCGACCCGTCCGGGCGCGACACAGAAGGTCGACGGCCCGCGACTCCCCGCAGGGGATCAGACGAAGAAGTAGTAGTGCATGCCGGAAACGGTAGCCGAGCAACTGCTCGGGCGCTGCTGATTTTTCGCGGCCGACCGGCGTACGCTCGGACGATGACACCCGGGCGATCGCCCGCCGGGCTGATCGGGCGGCGGGACGAGTGCCGAGCCCTCGACGTCCTGCTGGAGGGCGCGAAGGCCGGCCACAGCGCTGCGCTCGTGGTCCGCGGCGAGGCCGGGATCGGGAAGTCAGAGCTGCTCCGGTACGTCGCCGAGCGCACCCCCGAGGACCGCCTCGTCCGGGCCGCCGGTGTCCAGTCCGAGATGGAGCTCTCGTACGCCGGACTGCAGCAGCTCTGCAGCGCGCTGCTCGGTGGTCTGGACCACCTGCCCGGCCCGCAGCGCGACGCGCTCGCGACCGCGTTCGGCCTGCGCGAAGGACCGGCACCCGACCGTTTCCTGGTCGGCCTCGCGGTGCTCAGCCTGCTGGCCGATGCCGGAGGCAACCAACCGCTGGTCTGCCTGGTCGACGACGCGCAGTGGCTCGACCGCGCGTCGGCGCTGACGCTCGCGTTCGTCGCGCGCCGGCTGCTCGCGGAGTCGGTCGTGCTGATGTTCGCCGTCCGCGAGCCGACACCCGACGAGACCCTCACCGGGCTGCCCTCGCTGCTCGTCGAAGGGCTACGGGACCGGGACGCGCGAACGCTGCTCGACTCGGCCGTCGCCGGGCCGCTCGACCAGCGGGTGCGCGACCGGATCGTCGCGGAGTCGCGCGGGAATCCGCTGGCGCTGCTCGAGCTGCCGCGCGAGTGGACCGCGGCCGAGCTGGCAGGCGGGTTCGGGGAGCCGGATGCGCGGCCGGTGCCGAGCCAGCTGGAGCGGGAGTTCCTGCGGCGCGTCGCGGCGTACCCGGAGCAGACGCGGCGGTTGATGCTCACGGCCGCGGCCGAGCCTGCGGGCGACGTACGGGTCCTGCGTCGGGCCGCTGAGCGGTTGGGGATCGATGTCGAGGCCGCCTCGGCGGATGCCGCGGAGCTGCTGACGCTGGGGACGCGGGTGCATTTTCGGCATCCGCTCGTCCGGTCAGCGGTCTACCGCGCGGCGTCGCAGGCCGAGCGGCAGCAGGCGCATCGGGCGCTTGCGGAGTCGCTCGACGCCGCGAGCGATCCGGATCGGCGGGCTTGGCATCGCGCACAGGCTGCGGGCGGGGCCGACGAGGAGGTCGCGGCGGAGCTGGAGCGGTCGGCGGAGCGGGCGCAGGCTCGCGGCGGGATCGCTGCTGTCGCGGCATTTCTCGAGCGGGCGGCGGAGCTGACCGACGATCCGGTACGGCGTTCGCAGCGGTCGGTCGAGGCGGCGCAGGCGAAGTTCCGGGCGGGGGCCTTCGAGCCGGCGGCGTCGCTGTTGACGGCGGCCGCGGCTGGGCGGCCTGACGATTTCACGCGAGCGAGGATCGACGTACTGCGGGCCGGGATCGCGTTCACGCAAGGACGCGGCAAGGAGGCGCCGGCGCTGCTGCTCGGTGCTGCGCGGCGGTTGGAGCCGCTGGATGTCGGGGTGTCGCGGGAGGTGTACCTGGAGGCGGTCGCGGCGGTGATCTTCGCCGGGCATCTCGCCCGAAATCCTGACTGGCGGGATATGGGCGCGGCGGCCCGCGAGGCGCCGGCCGCCGAGCAGCCGCGGGCGACCGACGAGCTGCTCGATGCGCTCGGCGTACGGCTTGCGGACGGGTACGCGGCATCGGTGCCGATGATCGAGCGCGTCCTCACGACGTTCTCCGGCGACGCCGTACCGGTCCAGGAATCCCTGCGCTGGCTCCTGCTGGCGGGCGTCATCGCGGCCGACCTCTGGGACCTCGACCGCTGGCACCAGGTCGCCGCGCGCCACGTCGCGATCATCCGCGAGGCCGGCGCCCTCAGCGAGCTCCCGCTCGCCCTCGACTCCTCCGCCGTCACCCACGTCTTCGCCGGCGAGCTCACCACCGCGGCCGCGGTGATCGAGGAGGTCCGCGAGATCAGTACGGCGATCGGCAGCAACCAGCCACCCTTCGGGGCGCTCGCCCTGGCCGCCGTACGAGGCCAGGAACGCGAAGCCCGCGCGATCATCGACGCCACCATCCTCGAAGCCGCCCCCCACGGCCAGGGCCTCGGCGTCACCGTCGCCCACTACCACGACGCCGTCCTGTGCAACGGCCTCGCCCGCTACGACGAGGCGATCACAGCGGCGCAGTCCGCTGCCATCCACCCCGAAGAGTTCGGCGCCCCTCGCTGGGCCCTGGCCGAACTGGTCGAAGCCGCTGTCCGGACCGGGGCAACCGACGTCGCCGCCGACGCGCTCGGGCAACTCACCACCGCGACCGCAGCCTGCGAAACCGAATGGTCTCTGGGCATCCAGGCCCGCTCCCAAGCTCTGCTGGCCGACGACCCTGAACCCTTCTACCGCCAGGCGATCACTCACCTCTCCCAGACCCGAGTCCGCGTCCATCTCGCCCGCACTCACCTCCTGTACGGCGAGTGGCTGGCCCGACAGCCTCGCCGCGTCGACGCTCGCGAACACCTCACCACCGCCCACGAGATGCTCACTGGCTTCGGCGCGGACGCGTACGCGGAACGAGCCGGCAGGGCCCTCCACGCCACCGGCGCCAAACTCCGCCCGCGGACCGCGACCCCGACCAACGCCCTGACCTCGCAGGAGTCCCAGATCGCTCACCTGGCCGCGACCGGCCTCACCAACGCCGAGATCGGCACCCGGCTCTTCCTCAGCCCGCACACCGTCGACTGGCACCTGCGCAAGATCTTCAGCAAGCTCGGCATCACGTCCCGCCGGGAGATCCCGACTCCGGCCTGACGGACGGCCCGTGACCTTCGTCACCCGGCGCACCCCGTCACGGCGGTGACCGTTCGACGCGTGCACCCCTGCGGTGGTTGTGTTTTGACGAAGTGTTCACTCGGGAAGGAAGAAAAGTGCGTTTCGCAGTTACCCGCAACCGGGCCGCCCTCGCCCTCGGACTGGCCGGGCTCCTCGCCGCCGGGACCACGACCGTCGTCGCCGTCACCGGACCGGAGTCGTCGCAGGCCGCCACCCAGTCCGCCGCGGGGACGGTGTCGGCCACCCGGAAGATCACCTGCAACGACACTCCCGGCAGCAACCCGTTCTACGACAAGCCGTCCGCGTCGAAGATCTACGACGGTGCCTTCAGCAACAGTGCGTCGCTGAAGCCCTACCTGGACAAGTACATCCCGCAGGGCATCGGCACCTGGTGGAACTGGTCCGGCAGCAAGAACCTGCTGCTGGTCGGCATGTACCACAAGGGCCAGAACTCGATCATCGTCGGCATCGACCCGGCCACCAACAAGGCCGTCGGTTCGGTGCAGATCGCGGAGAGCCACGCCGGCGGCATCACCACCGCGCACGGCTGGGCGTTCGTCCAGGGCAGCACCAGCGGCATCCGCAAGTACAAGCTGTCGACGCTGGCCGCCGCGATGAAGAAGGGCGGCGTCCCGTACGTGAAGGCGACCGGCTCCGAGCGCAAGGTGTACGGCGCGTCGTTCCTGACCAGCTACGGCGACTCGCTGTGGGCCGGCAAGTTCAACGACAAGGGCCGCGACAAGATGTACGAGTACAAGATCAAGCCCGACGGCACCCTGGTCACCACCCGCGGCCCGTGGGAGATCCCGATGAAGACCCAGGGCCTGCTGGTCACCAAGACGCACTACATCTACAGCACGTCCCTCGGCCGCGACAAACTCAGCAACCTGTACGTCGTACGCCGCGGAACCGCCGACCTCGACAAGGCGAAGCTGAAGTGCTTCCGCGCCCCCAGCATGTCCGAAGGCCTGACCGAGTTCGGCGGCCGCGCCTACCTGGTCTTCGAGTCCGGCTCCTACGCCTACCGCAACGACCCGAAGACCAAGAACGTCATCTACAACCTGCACAAGGCACCGCTGTCGTCCCTGACCAAGCTGGTCTAGACAAGCCCTCACCGGACGGCGCCACGCTGGTTGCGTGGCGCCGTTCTGCGTCTACTTTCGTCAGCCAGTTCTCGATGAACGCGTTGACGACCCCTGGAGCGTCCTGGTGGGCTCGGTGACATCATTCGGCTCCAGGGCTTCGTGAGGCCCGCGTAGGCGTCCCGCGTCAGATCACTCCGAACGATGCGGCGGCTCGATGCCGTACTTCTCGATCACGAAGCGCCAGAACAGCGCGACGGCGTCAGCCGACGGCCGTTCGACGACCTCGTCGTACCCGGTGCTGGAGAGATGCTCGATGCGTACATGACCGCCCCGTCCGGCCGGTCTCAGCGACCCCGGCGCTCGCACGACGATCAGATCGCGAACGGGCTTCCTGAGCGGGCGCGGCGCGACCATGAGGTCGTGCATCGAAGTACTCCCCGCGAGCACCTCGTCCGCGTTCGCGTCGATCACGCTGTCGATCACATCGACCAAGTACTGAAACTCCGGGCTCCCGGCCGCCATCCTGCCCAGGAACGCTCTGATGTCGCCCCAAGGACGTTCACCGAACTCATACGCCCAGGCCCGATCCGAGCTGCCGATCCCCCACCGCGCCATGGTGAAGTGTCTCGCAGTATTCACGGTGCCAGCAATTCAATTTGGATGGTTTCCGGCGATCTTGGGGCCTCGCCGGAAAGGAATGAGGTGCAGGCTTCACCGAGCCGCCCCGACACGTTCCTCGCCTCCTTGAAGCCTCTGACGCTGACCAGGGCAACCCGGCGGTCAGCAGGCAGATCCCAGCGGATGCGGCGTAGCAGCCTCGCATAGCCGGTCGTCGCTGCCGCGAAGGCCACGACGTCGCCGTCCGACGCCTGCGCCCGCCTCCGAAGCAGGTCCTCGAGAAGCATCGGCGGCCAGTCGCTGCCGGAGAGGATCCGTCCTGGACGACTGGTCAGCGCGCACAGGCGCGGGATCTACCGGTCATCTAAGGCCCGAGAGCGGCGGGCGTGGAATCGCCCAGCCGCAGTCGCCAGCGGCGATCATGGGCACCTCGGTAGGCGCCTCAAAAAGAAGCTGTCGCCGCCGGAGGCGGTGTCGTTTTAGGTCAACAACCCATCAGCGCAAGCGCGCGATGCCGCCGTACTCGATCCACTCCTGGGTGAGCTGCCGCGGGATGTCCTGGTCCTCCTCCGGGCGCCAGGTCGACACCTCGACCAGCCCGGGCTCCAGGATGTCCATGCCCTCGAACCAGGCGGCGACGTCCTTTTCCTCGCGGACGCGGCCCCAGTGGCCTTGGGTGACCTGGTCCATGATCTTGGTGACCGAGTCGCGGATCCTGGCGTCCTCGCTGACCAGCTGGCACATGACCAGGTAGCTGCCGGGGACCAGGCGCTCGGCCGTACGGCGTACGACGGCCATCGGGCCATCGGTGTCGCTGTCCGGGATGCAGTGGAAGACCGAGTTGAACAGGACCGCGACCGGCTCCTTGAAGTCGATCAGGCGGAGCGTGTCGGGGTGGGTGAAGATCGTCTCGGTGTCGCGCATGTCGGCCTGGATGACCGTGGTGCGCTCGTCCTCGACGAGCAGCGCGCGGCCGTGCGCGAGCACGACCGGGTCGTTGTCGACGTAGACGACCTCGGCCGCCGCGTCGACCTTCTGGGCGACGTGGTGCACGTTGTTCTGCGTCGGCAGACCCGAGCCGATGTCGAGGAACTGCCGGATGCCGTGCTCCTCGGCCAGCACCCGGACGGCGCGCTGCAGGAACTGCCGGTTGTTCACAGCCAGGGCACGGGTGCTGGGGACGACCTTGTCCAGCTCCTCGACAGCCGCGCGGTCAGCCGCGAAGTTGTCCTTTCCGCCGAGGTAGAAGTCGTACATCCGGGCCGCTGTCGGAATGGACTCGTTCACCGTGGACTGTGACTCAGGCTGCATGGACCTTCCCCAAATTCGGAGCTGCGCGGAACGAACCGCCGGCCGACGACACCTTACTAGTTCCTGGTCACTAGCGGTATCAGCAGGCCACGCCAAGTGACAGCTCCGCCGTACGCCGGCCTCGGCGATCGAGGCCGGCGTACGGCGATCAACAGGTGATCAGCAGGCGATCAGTGAGCGGTCAGCAGGGCGTGATGCCGCTGTAGCTGTAGCCGTGCCAGTAGTCCTCGATGGCCCAGGCCCCGGCCGTGCGGGTCTCGCCGTTGCCGGTGTTCCAGTGGAAGGTGGCGACGGTGTGGCCGGTCTGGTTGTTGACCCACGAGAAGAAGTCGGTCTCGAACGGGTAAAACCGGCAGTTGTAGAAGGTGTACTTGGTCCCGTTGAAGTTGCCGCGTTCGTAGACGCAGAAGTTTCCGTACGCACAGGTCTGCCAATCGCCCGCGGCCTTCTCCTGCCCGGGGTACGGGATCGTGGTGTCGCCGCCACCGTCGGCCCACACGACCTTGTTCGGGGCCACCTGCTCGCCACCCCGAACCGCGAGCTCGGCATCGACGGCGC
Source organism: Kribbella sp. NPDC051770 (assembly GCF_040681455.1). Classification (NCBI taxonomy): domain Bacteria; kingdom Bacillati; phylum Actinomycetota; class Actinomycetes; order Propionibacteriales; family Kribbellaceae; genus Kribbella; species Kribbella sp. NPDC051770. The sequence continues at coordinate 736,583 of NZ_JBFAYT010000002.1, forward strand.
GCTGCAGCTCCTGCTGCTGCGCGACGGTGAGCTGCTGGTACGACGAAGCGCCGGCCGGCAGCACCTGAGCCGTCAACGGAAGCGAGACGGCAAGAGCGGCGACAACCGCCACCGCACGAGAACGAAGGGACATCTGGGACCTCTCGGATCAGGGGCGGATCTTCGGGACCCCGAACCTAGTCGAACCCAGGTTCACCATTTAGTTGCAGACAGCAACATCATTGCTTGCCCAGAGCCCATAGTTCGGCCCGGCCACGCTCCCCGGCCGAAGAAAAGCGTTTGAACCTCGGCGCGGTTCACCGAAGACTACGGCGATGGACTGGAACGCCGAGATCCGCCGCCAGGTCGAAACCCACTGGACGACGCAACTGCGCCCCCGCCTCGAAGGGCTGACCGATCCGGAGTACTTCTGGGAGCCCGTCCCGGACTCCTGGACCGTCCGCCGCGACGGCGACCGCTTCACCGCCGACTTCGCCGTACCGCCGCCCGAGCCGGCGCCGGTCACGACCATCGCCTGGCGGCTCGGGCACTTGGTCGTGGTGCTGAGCGGGATGCGTGCGATGCCGCCGTTCGGCGGCGAGCCGGTCGACTTCGCCACCTTCCCGTACGCCGGTACGGCGGCTGAGGCGCTCGCGCAGCTGGACGCGGCGTACAGCGCGTGGATGGGCGACGTCGAGCGGCTCGGCGTCGACGGGCTGACCGCGGACACGGCGACCGAGGGCTGGCCGGTGGTCGCGATCGTGCTGCACGTCCAGCGCGAGCTGCTGCACCACGGCGCGGAGATCGCGCTGCTGCGCGACCTGTACCGCGGGCGCTAGTCGCCGAGTTCCTCGAACAGAGTCAGCTGGATGCCGCCGGGAGTTTCCAGGCGCGCGTTGAGCGAGTTCCACGGGGTCAGCGTCGGCTCGGCGATCAGCGAGGCGCCGGCCTCGGTGAGGGTGCGCGTCGTACCGGCGGCGTCGGTGACCTGGAGGGCGAGCCGGAACTGGCCGGCGACGCGCTTGCCGACCTCGACGCGGTCGATGTACTCGGCGTGGTTCGGGTCGGTGATCTCCAGCGTCGCCCGGCCCGCGTCGAGGATGGTCACGCTGCCGTCCTCCGACGAGTAGGCCTCCTCGGTCGGCAGGCCGAGCACGTCGCGGTAGAAGGCGACCGTCTCGGCGTAGTCGGGGGCGGTGACGACCAGGCGCAGCTGCAGCACATTCTCGCTCATACCGCGATTCTGGCCCCGGAAAGGGCGACCGGCGAGCGAAATTCCGTACCCGGGACCTTTGCGCGCGGCAAGCACCGGGGAAACCGGTCGCCGACCGGTGATTCCGGTGCGCGGCCGGCCCGGAAACCCCAGCCCGCACAGGATTACCCGCAAGCAGGTATTTGAACGGTGACATTGATGCGTTCGCTTGACAACGCTGCGTGAAATCCGGGTCTTGTGCGCACGCGAAAGCCGGTGCTGTCATGACGTCGGCAATCCGCCACTGCCAAAGGGAGGAAAGATCATGGAGAAGAAGACCGAGAAGCCCGAACCGCGCAAGATCATGGTCCGCAAGCTCGAGAAGCTCGAGACCACCGCGATGATCATCTCGGACCCGGGCTGCCGCAACGAGCTCTGCGGCTAGTTCAGCAAGCACCGGGGCGCGGGCTCATCACCCGCGCCCCGGTGCGCCCGGTCCTGGGGAGGGGGCACGCGTGCAACGACCGAAGATCAAGGGGATCCACAAGCCGGTCCGGCTGACGCCGGCGCTGGTGAACATCGGCGGCCGGCAGGTCGGCATCGGGGCCGAGATCGACGACGAGGACGGCGCCCTGTGGACGCTGCTCGGGCTGATGGACGGCACCCGGGAGCGCGCCGGGATCGTCGCCGAGCTGGTCGAGCGCACCGCGCTGACCGCCGACGAGGCCGCGGACATGCTGGAGACGATCATCGCCGCCGGGTACGTCGAGGACGCGGCCGCGCCGCCGCCGGACGACCTGAGCCCGGACGAGCTGGACCGCTACGACCGCGCCTTCAACTACTACGCCTGGGTCGACCTGACCCCGCGTCCTTCCCGGTACGCCGTCCAGGCTCAGCTGAAGCGCAGCCGGGTCGTCGTACTGGGCCTCGGTGGTACCGGATCCGCTGTCGCGTCGTCACTCGTAGCGGCCGGGGTCGGATCCGTGCACTGCGTCGACTTCGACGTCGTGGAGGCCGGGAACCTCACCCGCCAGCTGCTTTACACCGAGGACGACCTCGGCCGGCCCAAGGTCGCGACCGCGGTTCGCCGGCTCGGCGCGATCAACTCCCACGTCCGCGTCACCGGCGAGGAGACCCGCGTCGAGAGCACCGACCACGTCGCCCGTCTGATGCGCGACCGCGACCTGCTGGTGCTCTGCGCCGACCAGCCGATGGACAAGATCCGCGACTGGACCAACGAGGCCGCGCTGCGCAGCAACACCCCCTGGATGATCGCCCAGTACGCCGGTCCGATGGCGGTCGTCGGGCTCTTCGTCCCCGGGCAGACCTGCTGCCAGGCGTGCCTGCCGAGTGTGCGCGACCGGCTCGTCGATCAGCACGGTTTCGAGCCGGAGGAGCTGTTCCCGTTCCGGGGGCACGCGGTGATCGCGCCGACCGCGAACCTGACCGGGCACCTGGCGGCGCTCGACGCGATCTACCACCTGGGCGGGATTCCGCCGAGCACGCTCGGGAAGATGTTCCACCTGAGCCTGACCGACCTGACCTACCACTACGCCGTCCGGCCGACGCCCGGCGAGAAGTGCGGGACCTGCGGCTGGGTCGGCGAATGAGCGAGGTCCGCACCGCCGGGCTGACCGCCGAGAGCGTGATCGCCGTCGACCACCTGGTCGTCCGGCGCGAGGACGAGGACGAGTACGTCGTCGGCGATCCCGCGACCGGCACCTTCGTCGTCGTACCGGAGATCGGCGCGCGACTCGTCGAGCTGCTCGGCCAGGGCCGGACCGTGGCCGGGGCCGGCGCCGAGCTCGAACGCGAGACCGGCGAGCAGATCGACGCGCTCGACTTCGCCGAGGTGCTGCTCGACGCCGGGATCATCACCACCCAGCCGCGGCCCGCCGCCCGGCACTGGTCGGCGTCGCGGATCCCGGCGTGGGTGGTCCGGCCGCTGTTCACGCCGCTCGCCTGGGTCCTGTACGCCGGGTGCCTGGTGACGGCGCTGCTGATGTTCGCCGTCGAGCCGTCGCTGCGGCCGACGTACGAGGACACGTTCATCTTCCCCGACATCGTGCTCAGCCTGCTGGTGACCAACCTGGTCGTCGTGGTGCTCACCATCGTGCACGAGCTGTGGCACGCGTTCGCCGGTGCGGCTGTCGGCGTACGGTCGCGGCTGCGGATCGAGCGGCGCGGGATCTTCCCGGTGCTGGAGACCGACCTGACCGGGCTGTGGGCGCTGCCGCCGGCCAAGCGGTACGGGCCGTTCCTCGCCGGGATGGCGATCGACAGCGTGATCCTGTTCGCCGCGGTCGCGCCGCGGTACGCGTGGTCGCGCGGCTGGATCGACCTGCCGCCGGGGCTGATCCGGCTGCTCGCGATGGTGGTGCTGAGCCAGATCGCGAAGCTCGCGTTCCAGACGCTCGCGTACCTGCGCACCGACATGTACTTGGTGATGGCAACGGCCACCGGCTGCGGAAACCTGCACCAGGTCACCCGGCTGTCGCTGAAGAAGCTCGTCCGGCGGCTGAAGCCCGAGGAGCAGGTGATCCTGCGCGACGCGAGCCCGCGCGACCTGCGCGTCGCGCGCTGGTACCGGCTGCTCTACCTGACCGGCTTCACCTGGATGCTCTGGTTCGCCTGGCACTTCTTGTTGCCGAGCGCAAAGGTCACGTTCGGCTGGGCGTTCGGCGTACTGGTCGGTGCGCCGATCGCGAGCCTGTACTGGTGGGAGGGTGTCGTGCTGCTGCTGTTCACCTCGGTCAACGTGTTCCTCCCGCTCTGGGTGGTCGTCCGCAACCGGCGGCAGGCCGCGCGATGAAGACGCGGAAGTACGGCGTACTGGTCGGCATCATCGTCACCACACTCTCGGTCCTGACCATGTCGAGCTTCGCCTTCGGCGTGCTGCTCGGCCAGTTCGGCGACAAACAAGCGCTGCCCTGCAACGAGGTCCCCGGCACGCCGCAACCCTTCGAGGGCAACCGCCACATCGCCTACCAGGGCGCGCCGCACGAGCCGTACAAGACGCTACCCCCGACGTCCGGCCCGCACTCCCCTCGCGTCGTCATACCCGGCATCTACCGCAGCCCGATCACCCCCGAGCTCCAGGTCCACATCCTCGAGCACGGCCACGTCCTGCTCCAGTACGCCGACGACGTCTCACCCGCCGACGTCGAACGCCTGGAGTCCATCGGCCGCCGCTACCCGCGCGACGTCGTCGTCGCGCCGTACCCGGAAATCGGCCACGGCATCGCCCTCACCGGCTGGCAACGCCTGCAACTCCTGCCCACCTTCGACGCGGACAAGATCGAGGCGTTCGCCACCAAGGTCCCGACCCGCTACAACCACCAGTGGCGCGACGGGGCAACTGACTGCGTCACCGGATAGGCCGCCAGGGCAGGTGCTGGAGGGTCCACGTGTTGCCGTCGGGGTCGGCGAAGTAGGCGAACTGGACGCCGCGGACGTCTTCGACCGGCTCGACGTCGATGCCGTTGGCGATCAGGCGGTTGCGTTCGGCATCGATGTCGGCGACCACCAGGTGCAGGCCGCGGAGCGTCCCGGGCTCCATGTCGAGTTTGGGGAAGCCGGTGGAGAGTTTGATCGACACGGACGAGCCGGGTGGGGTGAGCTGGACGACCCGTACGCCGGGAGCCGGCTCGACGTCGACGTCGAGGGTGAAGCCGACCTGGTCGGCGTAGAAGGCCTTCGAGCGGTCGAGGTCGCGGACTGGGACAGGGACGAGTTCGAACTGGAGGTTGCCGGGGGTGACGGGTGGGTCGGTGGGCATGTCGGGGCTCCTTAGACGAGGGCTTCGCCGCCGTCGACCGGGATCGTGTGGCCGGTGACGAAGGTGTTGGTGAGGGTGAAGAGGACGGCCGCCGCCACGTCCGGCGCGGTGCCGATGCGGTGGGCGGGGTTGGTGGTGGCGCGGTCGGCGAACAAGGCGACTTTCTTGTCGGGGCCGAGGGCGTCGTAGGCGCCGGTGTCGATGGTGCCTGGGGAGATGGCGTTCACGCGGAGGGGTGCCAGCTCGACGGCCAGGGAGCGGACGACGGTGTCGACCGCGGCGTTCGTCGCGCCGACGGCGAGCATGCCGGGCATCGGCTTGCGGGCGGACTGGCCGGAGAAGAAGACGAAGGAGCCGTCCGGCGGCATCAGCGGGGCGAAGTGTTTGGCGAGCAGGATCGGGCCGGTGACCTTGGTGGCGAAGGAGAGGGCAATCGTGTCCGGCTGCAGGTCGGCCAGGGCTCCGCGGGCTCGGGCCGACGCGGTGGAGACGACGTGATCGACCTTGCCGAGCGAGGCCGCGAGGGCTGCGATGGAGGACTCGTCGGTGAGGTCCACCGGGTACTTTTCTGAAGTACGTCCGGCAAGGATCACGTTGACACCGGCCTCAACCAGCATTTCTACGGTCGCTGCCGCGATGCCGCTCGGGCGGCCGATCACCAGGACTGTGCGGTCGTGCAGGCTCATCTCAGTGCTTCCCATCGGTGATGTCGCGGTCGACGCCGTGCGGGCGGACCTGCTGGCCGGGCTCCAGGTGCAGCTGTACGCCGTCCAGGTACACGTCGGCCTTGTCGGGTTCGAAGGAGATCAGGTCGCGGACGCGGCCGACCTCGTCGTACGCGTCGCGGTAGGACCAGGCCGCGCGCTCGGCGCCGGCGACGTCGTAGTAGTCGGCCATGCCCTTGTACGGGCAGAACGTCTGGCCCTCGACCGCGCTCAGCGCGCCGTCCTCGATGTCCTCGCGCGGGACGTACCAGCGCGGGGCGAAGCCTGACTCGTACAGCACGACCGGGCGCGTGGTCTCCGCGACCACCCGGTCGCCGACCCGCACAACCAGGTGCCGCGACGTGTTGCGGATGTCGATGCGGTGGTACTGGTCGGCCGCGTGGCCGAGGATCCGCTCGTCCTCCTCGTAGAAGGCGTCCATCGCGCGCCACGCGAACGCGACCCGGCCGGCCAGTTCGTCCGCGTACTTCGGGAGGTCGACGTGCTGCCACGCCGCGCGGTCGGTGCTGCCGACGGTGTACCAGGTCGTCGCGCCGAGATCGCGGTGCTGGGTCTGGCGCGGCGCCTCGGTGAGGACCTCGGCGCGGACGTCGGCGAGCGGGAAGTAGGCGACCGGGTAGCGGCCGGGTTCGTGCAGCAGGATCACGTCCTCGCTGTCGGCGATCCACTGGCCGTCGTACTGGACGCGCATCCGGCGGCGCAGGCGTTCGGCGTACAGGAGTCGTTCGGGGAGCGGTTCGGGGGTGAGGAAGCGGCCGACCGGGCCGGCGCCGAGCGGGCCTTGTTGCCAGGACAGTCCCATGAGAAGTTCCTTCCTAATGTTGAAATCTGGGATTAAGTATTAGTACGATGCTGCCATGAACACAAGGCCTAATGTCAACGAGCTGCTGGACGAGGGCTTCGCGATGGGCGGTGAGCGACTGGTCGCGCTGGATCTGGCCGACACCGAGATGCTGGTGCCGAATCCGTCGATCGATCTGCTGGAGCCCGCGGGGCAGCGGGAGAAGTGGTGGGCGCTGCAGGCCGGGCGGCTGCCCGAAGGGCCGATCCCCGATGTCGCTTCGACACGGAGGATCCGGTCGGCGGTGCGGGAGGTGCTGGATGCGCACCTGGCCGGGCGACGGCCGGAGGCGACGGCCGTCGAGGATCTGAACGCGGCATCGTCGGCGGCGCCGCAGAGCGTCCGGCTCGATGACGGAGAGCTGCAGGTCCGCTACCACGTCGAGTACGGCGGGAACGCGAAGCTCGCGGCGATCGCGCGGGAGACGATCGAGCTGCTCGCGGACGCGGAGCAGCTCGCGCTGCTGCGGCGCTGCGCGAACCCGGAGTGCTCGATGCTGTTCCTGGCCGAGCACAAGCGCCGGCAGTGGTGCGTCGGCTCGATCTGCGGCAACCGCACCCGCGTCGCCCGGCACTACGAGAAGACCCGGAAGCAGTCATGAGCGTCCACGAGGACACCGCCCGGCGTACGGCCGGTTTCCACGAAGGCGAGCTCGCGGTCCAGCGTCGCGCCGGAGTCGAGTACGACGCCTCCCGGCTGGAAGGCATGCTGCGGCCTCCGTTGCTCGACGGCGGCGCCGCCAAGTTCCTGGCCCAGCGCGAGTTCGCCGTGATCACCGCCCGCGACCCCGACAGCCGGCTCTGGACCTCCCCGCTGCACGGACCCGCCGGCTTCCTCGAAGCCGCCGGTACGACGCTCGCCGTGCACACCGCGCCGCCGGCGGGCGATCCGCTGCACCTGCTGCCCGCCGACCAGCCGGCCGGCCTGATCGTGATCGAGTTCGCGATCCGCCGCCGCTTCCGCGTGAACGGGACGCTCATCGTCAGCCGGCCGGACCTGCTCGCGATCAGCGCCGACCAGGCGTACGGCAACTGCCCGCAGTACATCCATCCCAGGCCATTGCCCCCAGCAACGGAGCGGCAGGTGACCGAGATGACCAACGGGCTGCTCGGCCAGGAGCTGATCGAGCGCTCCGACACCTTCTTCCTCGGCACCACCCACCCCGAGCGCGGCGCCGACACCTCGCACAAGGGCGGCACCGTGCACATCGACGGTGACACCCTGTGGTGGGCCGACCAGCCGGGCAACAACATGTTCAACAGCCTCGGCAACCTCACCACCGACCCGACCGCGGCGCTGCTCTTCGTGGATTTCGCGACCGGGGACTCGCTTCACCTGTCCGGGCGGGCGACCATCGACTGGGACGCTCCGACCGAGACCGGCCGGGCCGTCCGTTTCACCCCGACCCGGTCGGTGCTGACCTCTGGAGGATCGTGATGGCCACCCTCGTCTCGCTGAACGTCGGGATGCCGAAGGACGTCGAGTGGGAGGGCCGTACGGTCCACACCGGGATCTGGAAGTCCCCGGTCGACGGCCCGCGGATGGTCCGGCGGCTGAACGTCGACGGCGACGGGCAGGGCGATCTCGGCGGGCACGGCGGCGAGATCCGGGCGGTGATGGTCTACCAGCTCGACTCGTACCGGCACTGGGAGGAGCACTTCGGCCGCGAGCTCGAGTACGGCGTGTTCGGCGAGAACTTCACCGTCGACGGGCTGCCCGACGCCGAGGTCTGCATCGGCGACCGGTACCGGATCGGGACCGCCGAGTTCGAGGTCACCCAGCCGCGCGTGACCTGCTACCGGGTCGGCATGCGGACGGGCGAGCCGGAGCTGCCGTCGCTGCTGGTCAGCCACCGGCGGCCGGGGTTCTACCTGCGAGTGATCACCGAGGGCATGGTCGAGGCGGGTGACGAGATCGTCCGGACGCGGGTCGGGCCGGAGCAGCTGTCGGTCGCGGACGTGGACGGGCTGCTCTACCTGCCGGACCGCGACGAGGAGAAGCTGCGCGCGACGCTGCGGGTCCCGGCGCTGAGTCCGGGGTGGGTGGGGTCGTTCCGGGAGCTGCTGGAGAAGCCCGTTGAGGCCCCACAGGTTGGATGGGCCGGGTTCAAGCCGCTGACCGTCGAGCGTGTCGTGCGCGAGAGCCCGACGGTCGTGTCGGTGCACCTGACCGGCGACAAGCTGCCGTCGTACCGGGCGGGGCAGTACCTGACCGTACGAGTGCCTGGGCCGGCCGTGCGGAGTTACTCGTTGTCGACGGCACCGGGCGGTACGGCGTACCGGATCAGCGTGAAGCGGGACGGGGTGGCCAGCCGGTACATCCACGAGCAGCTGAAGGCCGGGATGACGCTCGACGTCGCGGCGCCGCGCGGTGAGTTCGTGCTGGAGGACGAGGACGGGCCGGCGCTGCTGGTGTCGGGCGGGATCGGGATCACGCCGGTGCTCGCGATGCTGCACACGCTCGCGGCCTCGCCGCACCCCCGGCCGGTGTGGTGGATCCACATCACCCGCGATCCCGCGTTCGGCGAGGAAGTCGACGAGCTGCTGGACGCGCTGCCGGAGATGCACCGGTTCGTCTACACCCACGGGCGGCCGACCCCCGACGAGCTGCGGGCGCTCGGCGTACCGAAGGACGCGACGGCGTACATCTGCGGGCCGACGGCGTTCATGGACGACCTGCGCGGGCTGCTGACCGAGGCGGGTCTCACGCGGATCCACACCGAGCTGTTCGGGGCGCTGCCGCCGATCAACCCGGGGCTGGTCGGGCAGACCGTCGTACCGCCGCACGCTCCGGCGGGTGAGCCAGGCACCGGGCCGCTGGTGACGTTCGCGCGGAGCGGGCTGTCGGTGCCCTGGTCGGATCAGCACGGGTCGCTGCTGGAGCTGGCGGAGGCGTGCGACGTACCGGCGCGCTGGTCGTGCCGGACCGGTGTCTGCCACACGTGCGTGACCGATCTGGTGGCGGGCGAGGTCTCGTACGAGCCTCAGCCGCTGGAACCGGCTCGATCCGGGCAGGTGCTGCCGTGCTGCGCGCGCCCGGCCGACGATGTGGTGATCGATCTGTAGGGGCATGATGGTTGCCGTGAGTGAAGAGCTGACGCCGGAGCTGGCGGCGACCATCGAGGAAGCGTTCGCACGACGGAGCCGGGCCAACATGGCACCGACCATCGCCTTCTTCGAGGACCTGCTGCGCGAGCACCCCGGCAACCCGTACGTCCTGTACGAGGTCGGCGGCTCCTACGACACCGACGGCCAGGAGGAGAAGGCGCTCGTCTACTACGAGCGGGCCCTCCCCGGCCTGACCGGCGACACCAGGCGACGCTGCCTGCTCCAGTACGGCAGCACCCTGCGCAACCTGGCCCGGTACGACGAGTCGCTGGACGTCTTCACCAAGGCCTGCCAGGAGTTCCCGGAGTCCGACTCCCTCCGCGTCTTCAAGGCCCTCACCCTGCACGCCTCCGGCCGCAAGGACAAGGCCCTCGCCTCGCTGCTCCTGGTGATCGCCGACCGCGTCGACACCCCGGAGATCAAGCGCTACGAGGCCTCCATCCGGGGCAACGCGGACTACTTGTACTCGCAGTAGCTAGGGCTGCCGACCGCGCTCGGTGCCGGCCGGCCCAACTGGTGCCAAGATCAGAGATGGCTGAGCACCAGATCGCAGTGACGCTGGACAGCCGGCAGCCCACGATCGGCGACCTCCACGGCTCCAGGAGCATCTCCGAGCATCGTCAACGCATCGGCGAAAGCCTGGGGGAAGGCCGCCGCGAGGTTGCCGACCCGCGAACGAACCAAGTCGGGGTCCAGGCCCAGAACCGCGGCCGCCTTGTCCCACTGCTTGGCGAAGATCTGCGCCGGATGCCGCACGCCGCCGATCGACAGGGCGACACTTCGATCGACTTGCTCGTTCTCGTACGCCAGCCCTGTGGCCAGGTCGTAGAGCGGCGCAACCCAGGTCCGTCCCGGTGCCCGTAGCAGGGAGATGTTCTTGGAATGACCGTCCGGGGCACCGGCCACCAGGTTGATGATCGCGAAGTCCGCGAGCGCCAGCAGGTCGTCAAGCAGCACTGTCGATTCGCGCTTCAGCAGCCGAACCATGTCCCGCAGCCCCGGGCCTCCCCGCGACTCGTACTTCTGGGCAGGCATCCGACCCAGCGCCTGGCAGAAATCCTCCTGATGGATCCGGGTCACCGCCCGCGCCGGATCCGTGGTTCGGTCGAACCGTTCGACGACGATCGCCCACTGGTCGTCGAACTGCTTCAGCTCGCTGCGCGCGATGTCGACGCCGATCGCGGCCGCCGCGGCCATCGTCGCGTGCTCGACCAGCGCTTGATGGAACAGTGCCTGGATCCCCGGCTTGACGATGTGAGTCGTCGCGGCTGAGCCGTACGCCGTGTGCCACTTCCCGTCGATCCGGGCGAGGGCGAACTTCTCCTGCTGCCCGCCGAGCGACCAGCGCTCGTCAGGCATGGTCCAGGACGCCGGCCGCGTCGCCAGTGCCCGCAGCCGCTCCCCGATCTCCGCGTCGGTCACCGGTTCGTACTCGCACCCGCGGGTGAGCAACTCGTCAACACGGGAGGGCTCGCTGAACTGGACCGCTCCCGGGCAGTCCCAGCCCATCGCCGCCAGAATGCCGAACAGGTCGTCCGGGCCGGTCCCGAGCCTGCGCGACCACAGGTCGAGCGTTGCCGGATTCTCGGGCAGCAGGCCGCGCAGATAGGGCTCGGTCCGCGAGCCGGGGAAGGTCGTGACTGCGAGCGGCAGACGTGCGGTGAGAGCGACCTCGCCGAGGCTGGCATAGCTGTCGGTGTAGCCGAAGGTCGCCGCGGACCGCTCGTCGGTCCGGTCGAGGTGACCGACCACGTCGCCGTACAACAGGACAGCCAGCCGGTCACTCATCGTCAGGCTCCGCGGCCGGCTGGATCCCCCATGAACGGCGACGTGCCTCTGCCTCCGCCTCGCCCAGTTGGCGCAACCGTTTGTCTGCGTCCGGGTAGGTCGCTGCGATCAGCCGGGCTGCTTCGAGACCTTCGGCATCGACTGCTCTGTTCGCGGTCTTGGAGTCGGTCAGGGCCAGGCTCAGGCCGAGCGCCTCCACGAGGCGCAGAAGTTGCTCGAACTCAACCCCGCGGTGTCCTGCCTCGACTCTGGCCAGCCACGAACGCGAGACTCCAGCGCGCTGCGCGACCTCCTCCTGACTCAGTCGCTGCCGGTGCCGCGCCGCATGGAGGGCGGACCCCAGTTTGGTCCAATCACTGATGATGATCTCGGCCACCGCGGACACCTCCTCGCATTGTCCTCGAACGTAGACAGTTTGCCAGTGTCCACGTTCGAAGACAATGCGTAAGTGTCCTTGTTCGAGGACATGATCAGCAGGCGCAGGCGACCCCGCGCGGTGCGACCAGGGGGTCGACGGCTCGGCGGCTGGTGCCCTCGGCGGTTTCCACCGGGAGTCCTTCGCGGGTCCAGTACTCGAAGCCGCCGAGCATCTCCTTGACCGGGTGGCCGAGGCGGGCGAACTCGAGGGCGGCTCGGGTCGCGCCGTTGCAGCCCGGGCCCCAGCAGTAGGTGACGACCGGGAGCCCGGCCGGTACGACGGTCGCCGCGCGGGCCTGGATCTCGCGGGTGGGGAGGTGGATCGCGCCGGGGACGTGGCCCTGGTCCCAGCTCTCCTGGCTGCGGGTGTCGATCAGTGCCCAGCCGCCGACGCCGGCACCGATGTCGGTGGCGACGTCCGAGCAGTCGGTCTCGAAGGCCAGGCGGGCGGCGAAGTGGGCGACGGCGGTCTCGGACGGGGCCGGCGGGACCTGCAGGACTGCTGACATCGGGACTCCTCACCTAGGGAGTCCCCAGCGTCGCCGACGCGCGACACCACAGAAAAGTGGCAGAAACGACCTTGTACCGCTAATTCCCGCCATTCATCTCGGCGACCATCGCCCGCGCCCGCGCCGTCTTGATCGCCTTGGTCAGCGTCTCGATGTCGTACGCGCCGTAGTGCCGCTGGCCGTTGATGAAGAACGTCGGTGTCCCGGACACCCCGCTCAGGTCGGCGGTCTCGACGTCGCGCGCCACCCGGCCGGCCGCCACGTGCCGCTTCACCTCGTCGTGGATCCGGTCGTCGTCCAGGCCGAGCTGCTTGGCGTACCGCATCAGGTCGCTCGGCTGCAGCTTGTCCTGGTTGGCCAGCAGCAGGTCGTGCATCTCCCAGAACGCGCCCTGGGCCGCCGCCGCCTCCGACACCTCGGCGGCGATCTGCGCCCGCGGGTGCACGTCGGTCAGCGGCAGGTGCCGCCACACGTAGCGCAGGTCGTCGTCCTTCAGCAGATCCCGTACGACGGTCTCCGCGAGCCCGCAGTACGGGCACTCGAAGTCGCCGTACTCGACCAGGGTCACCGACGCCGTCGCCGGGCCGCGGACGTGGTCGTTGTCGGGGTCGACCTCGTCGACGAGATCGATCAGCTGCTCGGCGTCGCCGAGCAGCGCGGCCGCCTTCTGCGGCGGCGACAGCAGCTTCGCCGCCCGGAACACCGTCCAGGTCACCGCCGACGCGATCACCAGCGTCGACAGCAGCCCGACCTTCGCCTCGGCCAGCGCGTCGCCCTCGAACGCCAACGTTGCGATCAGCAACGACACGGTGAACCCGATACCGGCGATCGTCCCGCTGCCCAGTACGCCGACCCAGCCGACCAGCGGCTTCACCCGGCCCTTGGTGAACCTGTTCAGCGCCCACGAGCTGACCGTCACCGCGATCGGCTTGCCGAACGTGTAGCCGAGGATGATGCCGAGCGTGATCGGCGACGTGTAGGCCTGGGCCAGGAAGTCCGGGTGGATGCTGATCCCGGCGTTCGCGAGCCCGAACAGCGGGACGATCAGGTAGCTCGTCCACGGGTGGTAGAAGTGCTGGAGCCGGTCGTTCGGCGACAGCGTCGAGGTCACCCCGAGCGTCGCGCTGCGGGCCAGCTCCGGCGTCGGCTGCTCACGGAACAGCCGGAACAGCCCGCTGGCCTGCTCGAGGTCGTCCCGGCCGGGCGAGTACGCCGGCGCGGTCAGCCCGATCGCGAGCCCGGCGACGACCGGGTCGACCCCGGAGGTGAGCAGCGCCGCCCAGGTCACGATGCCGAGGAACACGTAGAAGAACGGGTTCCGGACGCCGGCCAGTGACAGCGCGAAGATGATGCCGAAGGCCACGATTGCCGCCAGCAACGGCATCATCGCGATGTTCTCGCTGTAGACGATCGCGATCACCAGCAGCGCGATCAGGTCGTCGACCACGAAGACGGTGAGCAGGAAGACGCGGACCCGGTCCGGTACGCCGCGGCCGACCAGCGCCAGCAGGCCGAGCGCCAGCGCGGTGTCGGTCGACATCGCGACGCCCCAGCCGTGCGAGCCCTCGCCGCCGGCGTTGAAGGCGACGAAGACCAGGATCGGCAGAATCATCCCCGCGACGCCCGCGACCACCGGCAGCACGAACCGGCTCCGCTCGCGCAGGTCGCCCAGGTCGAACTCGCGCCGCGCCTCCAGCCCGACGACCAGGAAGAACAGCGTCATCAGACCGCTGTTGATCCACTCGCGCAGGTCGAGGCTGAGCTCCTCCTGACCGAGCTTCAGCGAGAAGTCGGTGTGCCAGAAGCTCTCGTAGGTGTCCGGCATCAGGTTCGCCCAGAGCAGCGCGAGCACGATCGCCGCCGCGAGCACGCCGGAGCTGCCCGCCTCGGTCCGCAGGAACGAGCGCATCGGCGTCGCGATCCCCCGGGTCCACAACGACCGCCCCGACAGTCGCGAAGTCGGCTCGGACACTTCAGTCCCCCTGCCCGGTCGGCCGGCGTACGGCGTAGGACTCCACGAGGGTCAGCATCGCATCCGGCGGCACCCGCAGCGGCTCAGGGTCGCCCACTGGGATGCAGAACCCAAAAGGCTCGGTCTACGCTCAGGCCCATGACCTATGTCGCGCGGATCGTGGACGTGCCCGGCAGCGGGCTCCGGCTCGAGCCGGCCGAAGGATCGGTCGCCCCGGAGCTGCCGAACGACGTGAACCTGCTGGGGATGGCGGCCGCGCTGGCGCTCGGCGCCGCGGGGTACAAGCACCACCCGGAGGTCCGGGACCCGGAGATGCAGACGCTCGAGGCGCTGCTCGCGGGAGAGGCCGTGATGCCGTGGCGGCACCCGGAGTCGCCGGCGGACGCCGTACTGGTGTGCGAGACCGGGCCCGGCGGGCCGCAGTGCCGGGTGGAGCAGCGGCCGGCCTGACCACTGACGCGATCGCGGGGAGATCTGCGCCACTGACGGTGGTTGAACCGCGAACGAGTTTGTATACAGTACTCCAGGGGTTGTCAGTCGATCCGAGGAGTTCCGATGAATGACCGTCCGCCGTTGCCGCCGTTCACCGCCGAGACCGCGGCCCAGAAGGTGCGCGCCGCCGAGAACGGCTGGAACAGCCGCAACGCCGAGGCCGTCTCGCTGGCCTACACCGAGGACACCTCCTGGCGGAACCGGGACACCTTCGTCACCGGCCGCGCCGAGGTGGTCGCGTTCCTGACCCAGAAGTGGGAGCGCGAGCTGGACTACCGGCTGATCAAGGAGCTGTGGGCCTACACCGGGAACCGGATCGCGGTGCGGTTCGTGTACGAGTGCCGCGACGCCGACGGGCAGTGGTACCGGTCGCACGGCAACGAGAACTGGGAGTTCGACGAGCACGGGCTGATGCGGGTCCGCAAGGCCAGCATCAACGACCAGCGGATCGAGGAAACCGACCGGTTGTTCCACTGGGACGCTCCTGGACCGCGGCCCGACGACCACCCGGGGTTGACCGACCTCGGGCTGTGATCTCAACACACATTTGACATCGGCCCGGCTAGGGGATTTCCGGCCGCACCCTGCATGATGTGCACTGTGGAACACTCCAGCCTCGGGGTGCCCTGACACTGACCCATGTCTGGAGCCCGGATGGCTGAGTTCGACCACGCCGCGACGACGTCGGCCGACGCGTTCGCCCAGCTCGCCGTCGAGCTGCACGACGCGCCCGGGATCGAGGAGACGATCGACGCGGTGGTGCAGTTCGCGCTGCAGGCGCTGAACTGCACGTACGCCGGGGTGGCGCTGCACCGGCGCGGCTCCCGGCCGGAGATCGCCGCGGTCACCGACCCGGTCGTCGCCGAGGTGTACGAGCTGCAGATCGACGACGGCGACGGCCCGCTGGTCACCGCACTGCGGGACCGCTCGAACGTGCTGATCCGCGACACCTCCACCGACACCCGCTGGCCGAAATGGACCGCCCGGGTCGCCCAGCTCGGCGTCCGCTCGGTCCTCGACGTCCCGCTCACCACCGGCACCGGGAGCAGCGCGTCGGTCGGCGTACTCGGTCTCTACAGCCCGGACCCCGACGCCTTCGGCGCCGACGACGAGGCGATCGCCCACATCCTCGCCCGGCACGCCTCGGTCGCCGTCGCCACCGCCCGCCACGAGGAGACGATGGCCCAGGCCGTCGACGCCCGAAAACTCGTCGGCCAGGCGATGGGCATCCTGATGGAACGCTTCGACGTCGACGGCGACCGAGCCTTCGCCATCCTCAAGCGCTACTCCCAGGACACCAACACCAAACTCCGCGACGTCGCCCAACACCTGATCGACACCCGCAAACTGCCCCACTAGTACGTACGCCGGCTGCTGCACCGCTCGGTACGCCGGCGAGGTGCCCCTCGACCGCCGCTGCGATGCGGCCGAGAAGGTCGGCTCGGGCTGAGGTCGCACCGGCCGGGAAAAGGCGGAGTGCTCGCAGCCGCCTTCGCTTCACTCGGCGGGGATGCACCTGCTGTCTCCGCCGCGGCTCCGCGGGCACCCCGCTGGCGGCGAGCGAAGCGATGCCTCGGGCGGACCACTCAGCGCTCTCCCGGCCGGTGCGGCCTTAGCCCGTACCGACCTTGTCGGCCGCATGGTCGCCTGCAGGTGCCGAGGCCAGCCGATCGCAACGAAGGCCCTGGGCGCAGCACCCGGCACCCAAGCGCAGCCAAGGGACAGCGAGGGGCCGAGGGGCCGAAGGGCCGAAGGGCCGAAGGGCCGAAGGGCCGAGCGTGCCACTCCGCCTTTCCCGGCCGGCGCGGCCTCAGCCGAAGCCGACCTTGTCGGCCGCATGATCGCCGGCCGGCGTGGAAGCTGGTGGTGAGTGGTGAGGGCGCCGTTGGTGCTCGGCGGATCGCGAGCGGCGGGTGTCGTCGGTGCTCGGTGTGTGGCGAGCACCGACGACTCCGGCGGTGCCCGGCGGGTGGAACTGGCAAGGCGCCGACAGAGGATTGCGTATTCTGCCGTGCAGATCGAGCTGTGGACGGGGGTGGGCTGGTGGCGGGTGGGTGGGAGCCGTTGGTGGGGCCGGCGCAGCGGGTTGGGTTGGAGATCTTGCTGGACGGGCCGTTGTCGCGGGCTGAGTTGTCGCGGCGGGTGGGGTTGTCGCCGGGGAGTTTGACGCGGATCACGAAGCCGATGCTGGAGTCGGGGTTGCTGGTCGAGGTGTCGGCGGGGCCGAGTGATCCGCGGGTGGGGCGGCCTTCGCAGCCGCTCGACGTGGTCGCGGCGGCGCATCATTTCGTGGGGATCAAGCTGACCGGGGATCACGCCGTGGGAGTGTTGACGACGCTCAGAGCTGAAGTGATCGCGACGGCTGACCTGCCGCTGCTGGAGCACAGTCCGCAAGCGGTGGCGGCGACGGTGGCTGAGCTGACGAAGACGCTGGCGGCGTACCAGCCCGAAACAGAGCTGAGCGGGCTCGGGGTTTCGCTCGGTGGGCATGTGGTGAACAAGAGCCAGGTCCGCTCCAGTGCCTTCCTCGACTGGTACGACGTACCGCTCGGCGACCTGCTCGCCGCGCACACCGACGTCCCGGTGGTGGTCGCGAACGACCTGACCGCGCTGACCGAGGCGACGCACTGGTTCGGCGCGGGGCGCGGGGCGGAGCGGTTCTGCCTGATCACGATCGGCGCCGGGATCGGCTTCGGCCTGGTCGTGCACGACCGGATCGTCGACAGCCCGGACGCCAGCCTCGGCCTGATCGGCCACCAGCCGCTGCTCGCCGACGGCCTGCGCTGCGAGCGCGGCCACGTCGGCTGTGCCAGCACGATCCTCACCACCGACGCGATCATCAGCCAGGTCAGCGAGGCCCTCGGCCGCGACCTCTCGTACGACGAGTGCCTGGACCTCGCCGCCCAAGGCGACCCGACCGCCAAGCCCCTGATCGACCGCGCCGGCTACGCCCTCGGCCGCCTCGTCGCGGCCGCGGCGAACTTCACGCTCCCCGACCGCGTCGTCCTCGGCGGCGAGGGCGTCCGCCTGGTCGAGATCGCCCACGACGCGCTCCTCGACGGCCTGCACTTCGACCGCCACCCGGAGGCGACCGATCCCCCGATCGTGCTGCTCGACGCGAGCTTCAACGAGTGGGCCCGCGGCGCCGCCGTGATCGCCATCCAGACCTTCGTCCTCGGCAGCTGAAACCCCTGTCGTAACTATCTATCTCGTGATAGACAGTTACCCATGGATGATCTGCTCCGCCGCTGGCAGTACGGCTGGGGTCTGTGCCGCGGCCTCGAACCCGCCGCCGACCGCAGCACTGCGCTCGACGTCACCCTCAACCTCCCGCACCGCGACCGCGAGTTCTTCGTCCGCCCCGACGCCGACCCGGCGCCGTGGATCGACGAGGCCCGCAACGCCGCCCGGCCGACCTGGCTGACCGTCACCACCAACACACCCGACGAAGCCGCCGCCGAGCTCACCGACGGCGGCCTCACGCTCTTCCCCGAGCGCCGTCTCCTGATGACCATCGAACTCCGCGCACACCCCGTGCCGACCCACCGACACACGGTGCTGAAATCCACCGAAGGCCCGCTCGAACGCGTCCGGATCCCCGGTTGGCAAGAAGACGCCGCGTCCGGCGATCGAAACGAAACGCCCACCACAGAGGCCGCCCGAGGCATGGCAGCCATCACCAACCTCGACGCCGTCATGCACGACATCCACACCGACCCGGCGTACCGCCGTCAGGGTCTCGGCAGCATCGTCATGGGCGCACTCGCCGAACGCGCACGGGAACGAGGCGCGACCACCGGCCTCCTGATGGCGACCGTCGACGGCGCCGCCCTCTACCGCCGGCTCGGATGGGTGCCTCAGGCAACCATGTTGACGGCTACGGCCGCCTAGCCCGGTGCGCGGCGACCTTCGTCCGGTTCTGGCAGGCCGTCGAGCAGTACCGCTGCGTCCGGCTCCGCGTGCTGTCCAGGAACAGGTTGTCGCACCGCTCCGCCTCACAGCCACGCAGCCGCGACGCGTCGTTCCCGATCACCCGCGCGACCGCCGTCGCGAACTCGGCGAGCCACCCGATCGCAACGGACACACCGGTTCCGGCGAAGTGCAGGTGCCACGGCTGGTCTCCTTCGCGGACCAGTCGCGGCGTCGCCATCGTCCGTTCGAGCATCGCGTTCACACCATCGGCCGCGGCGTCCACGTCGTCGTCGACGAGCAGCCGCAGTACGCCGTACAGCTCGCGCCCACCCTCGGCGAAGGTCGGCAGATCGATCTCGGGCACCCGCCGCGTGGTCAGCCGCAACGAAGCGACCACTCCGGCTTCGTCCCCCTCCGGCCGGGCCCTTCCCTGCGCGAACCCGGACCCGAACACGTTCGCCAGCGCCACGGCGGCGAGGAACGAGTCGCTCAGATGATCGGTGTCCGGCACCGGACAACCCTAGCGGCCCGGATCAACGACCAATGACCGATGACACCGCCCGGATCGTGGCCGCACTCGTCCTAAGGGACGGTTGCGGAGGGCCCGGCATGCTACCAGGGTCGTAGCCGGGGCCCCGGAAACCTCCGACCTCGATCGGATGTGCACCTCGTTGCCAACTACAACAATGGTCGGCATGAACCTGGTGCAGAGTCCACCGCGGGCCGTGATCGGCCTGGCGGAGGCGGCGATCGACCTCGGCGCGGTCCGGGCGAATGTTCGCCACTACCAGCGACAGCTCCGGCCCGGCACGGCGATCATGGCGGTCGTGAAGGCGAACGGCTTCGGCCACGGCGCGGTCCAGATCGCCAAGGCCGCGGTCGATGCGGGCGCGACCTGGCTGGGCGTCGCCCGCGCCGACGAGGCGCTGGAGCTGCGCGCCGCCGGCCTGACGGTCCCGATCCTCGCCTGGCTGTACGACGCGACCGAGCTGATGTGGCTGTCCGACGTCGACGTCAGTGTGGCAACGGTTTCCGAGCTGCAGCAGGTGGTCTCGGCGCCGAGCGTGCACCACGTTCACCTCAAACTCGACACCGGTCTGCACCGCGGTGGCAGTACACCGGACCAGTGGATCGAGCTGACCCGCGCGGCCGCGCACTACGAGGCGCTCGGCGCGATCAAGGTGCGCGGCATCTGGTCGCACCTGTCGCACGGCGACGATGCCGCCGCGCCGCACAGCCGTCGGCAGCTCGAGCTGCTCCGGGCGGGCGTCGTACTGGCCCGGCGAGCCGGGCTCGAACCGTCGGTCATCCACCTGGCCAACTCGGCCGGTGCGCTCACCCTCGACGCACCGGACTGCAACCTGGTCCGGATCGGCGCCGGTCTGTACGGCATCGACGAGATGGGTGCCGGGCTGCGGCCCGCGATGCAGCTGGTCACCAAGGTCGCGCAGGTCCGCCGGATCCGGGCCGGTGAAGGCGTTTCGTACAACCACTCCTACGTGACTCCGACCGACACCACCATCGCGCTGATTCCGCTCGGGTACGCGGACGGAATCCCCCGCTCCGCCGGAGCCGGGGGCGCAGGCGCGGACACGGAGGCCTCCGTGCTGGTCCGCGGCGTCCGGATGCCGGTCCGCGGCCGGATCGCGATGGACCAGTTCCTGGTCGACGCCGGTGACCTGCCGGTCGAGCCCGGCGAGCCGGTGGTGGTCTTCGGCCCCGGCGACCAGGGCGAGCCGACCGCGGCCGACTGGGCGCAGTGGGCCGGCACCATCCCGCACGAGATCTACACCGGCCTCGGGTCCCGGGTGCCGCGTCGTTACAAGGAGGCAACCCGGTGAAGGTCGCAGTGATCATGGGCGGCGTCAGCCCCGAGCACGAGGTGTCGCTGGCCAGCGGCAACGGCATCGCCGCCGCGGCCACCGAGCTCGGCCACTCGGTCGTCCAGCTGGTGATCGAGCGCGACGGCAGCTGGCGCGACGGTCAGCACGAGGCGATCGAGCTGCTGCAGGACTGCGACGTCGCCGTACCGGCCCTGCACGGTCAGGGCGGTGAGGACGGTGTCATCCAGGGCTTCCTCGACCAGCTCCGCGTCCCGTACGTCGGCAGCGGCGTCGCCGCGAGCGCCGTCGGGCTCGCCAAGCCGATGACGAAGGCGGTGCTGCGCGCGTACGGTCTGCCGGTCACGCCCGGGATCACCTTGCACGGCGCCGATCTGCGGGACCCCGAGGCCGCGCACCAGCAGCTGAAGGAGGCCGGCATCGAGTTCCCGGTCTTCGTGAAGCCGGGCAACGGCGGTTCGAGCTACGGCGTGACGCGGGTGACCGACGCGGCCGCGCTGGCCGAGGCGATCGTGCTGGCCGCCGGGCTGGACGGCCAGGTGCTGGTCGAGCAGGAGATGCGGGGCCGCGAGATCGACCTCGCGGTGATGGAGTTCCCCGACGGCCGGGTCGACGCCGGGCCGGCGCTGGAGATCCACAGCACCCCGGAGCAGCCGTTCTTCAACACCACCGCCAAGTACTCCGAGGGCGCGGGCGAGCAGTTCGCCGTACCGGCTCCGCTGGACGCTGATCTGGCCGCGACGCTTCGGCGTACGGCGGTGGAGGTGTTCGAGACGCTCGGCTGCGCGGGCCTGGCCCGGGTCGACTTCTTCGTGCCGGCCGACGGCCGCCCGGTGGTCAACGAGATCAACACGTTCCCCGGTTTCACACCCGCGTCGCAGTTCCCGCTGATGTGGGCCGCCGCCGGGATGTCGTACGCCGATGTCGTGCAGAACCTGCTGGAGACCGCGCGTGCCCGTGCTGCTGAGTGACGAACGGATCACCCGGATCCCGGCGATCGAGAGCGGCGAAGCACTGGTCGACCTGTACGGCCGGGGCGTGCTCGCCCGCGACCGCCAGTTCGTCCGGGACGGTCTCGCCGACCGGCTGGCGATCGCGGACAGCTTCCTGCCGACGGGCATCCGCCTGTACGTCGTCGAGGGGCTGCGCGAGCTGAAGCTGCAGCAGGAGATCTACGACGGCTACCGCGCCGAGCTGACCGAGCTGCACCCGGGCATCTCCGACGCCGACGTGCACGTCCTGGCCAGCCGCTTCGTCTCGCCGGTCGAGGTCGCGCCGCACGTCGCGGGCGCCGCGGTCGACCTGACGCTGGTCGGCGAGCACGGGCCGTTCGACCTGGGGACGCCGATCGACGCGACCCCCGAGCAGTCCGACGGCGCGTGCTTCTTCGACGCGGCCAACATCAGCCGGGAGGCCCGGAACAACCGCGCGCTGCTGGCCGACGTACTGACTGCGGCCGGGCTGGTGAACTACCCGACCGAGTGGTGGCACTGGTCGTTCGGCGACCGCTACTGGGCGTACGCCGAGAAGCAGCCGCATGCGATCTACGGGCCGGTCGAGCGCCCGGTGCTCTCCCCGCACTGCTGAGCCAGGCCGGCCAGGATCTCCACCAGGTCCGGCCGGTCGAACGGGCCGACGTGCGGCGCGTCGATGCTGCGCACGTCGGTCGGGTTGTCCGGGGTGAGCCGGTCGGCTTCGGCGATGAAGCGGTCCTGCAGCGCGAGCGGGATCAGACGGTCTTGGGTGAAGCGCACGTAGGTCCTGGGAATCCTTCCCCACGTCTCGGCCCGGCCGCGCGCTTCGGTGAGCGGGATGCTCGCCGACTCGTCCGGTTCGAGCATGTTCAGCAGCCGGCTGACCCCTTCGTCGGTGAAGTCGCCGGCCAGGCACCGCTTGACCGCGTCGAACACCGCCGGGTTCGCGGACCGCCAGTTCACCCGCGTCGCCCCCAGCACCGCGGGATCGGCGACGATCGCCGCCTGGATCAACGGCAGCAGGCTCTCGGCGTTCTCCGGCGTCTCCAGGTAACTCACCATGTTCGGCAGGTCCACACAGCAGTACGCCGCCAGGTAAACGACCCGATCGAGCAGCTCCGGGATCTCGTTCCCGACCCGGCTCAGGGTGACGCCACCCTGACTCGCCCCCGCCAGGATCACCGGCCCGGACACCCGCCGTACGGTCTCGACGACGCGCGCGACGTTGTCCTCCACGGTCACCTTTGCCAACGGCGACGGCTCGACGGCCAGCGCCTCCAGGTCCTGCGGTGCTTGGTAGGCCCGCGGGTAGAACGCCTCGTCGCCGTGCCCCGGCAGATCCACCCCGACGCTCCGCACACCGCGCAGGGTCAGCTCACGCACCAGCCCCGCGCACCAGTACGACGAGGAATTGGTGCCATGGACAACGATCACGGTCGGTTGGTCGGTCATCGGTTCTCCTTGAACATCGGCCACAGCAGCGGACTGTCCGCCACCTGTACGGGTTCACCCAGGTCAGCGAACCCGTGGCGCAGATACAGATCCCGGCTCCGCGGCGAGCTCGCCTCCAGGTAGACCCCGAGCTCCGCACCCTCCAGCCCGTCGCGCAGCAGCTCCGACCCGAGCCCGGCACCTCGCCGTCCGGGGATCACTCCCATGCAGGACAGGTAGAGGTGCGGCTCCCGGGGATGACGTCCGGCCAGGGCGCGGCCGAGCTCCTGCAGCCGGCCGTCGCCGTCCGGCGCGGGCGCCGGAGCAAGGACCTTCAGCCACAGGGCCGCGGCTTCGGTGCCGATCACGTGGGTCTGCGCGAAGGGCAGTTGGGCGCGGTAGAAGCGTGCCTGCCGGTGGTCTCGATCGGCTGGATCGGGAAAGAGCCAGTGGACCAGCGGATCGTCGGCGAAGGCGGCGGTGAGAATCTCCACCGCGAGGTCGTGTTCCTGCGTCTCTGACACCATGCGTACACCGTATTTTCGCCTGCTCAGCAGCCCAACGCCTGCAGGAGAATCGGCGACCACAAGTGTTCCGGTGGACTAGTACACTTCACGGCATGACCGAGCCTCCGTACCAGCGGATCGTGGCCGGGCTGCGGGCGGCGATCCTGGCCGGGGAGCTGCGGCCCGGGCAGCGGGTGCCGTCGGTGCGGCAGATCGCTCGCGAGTACGGCGTGGCGGCGGCGACCGCGAGCCGGGTGCTCGCGGCGTTGCGGGCCGATGGGCTGGTCGAGTCCAAGGTCGGGTCCGGGACCGTCGTGCGCGCGGCGGCGCCGCGTGTTCGGCGTACCGGCGTGGGGCTGAACCGCAAGCGGGTGCTGCGCGCCGCCATCGGGATCGCGGACCGGGAGGGGCTGGACGCGGTCTCGATGCGCCGGCTGGCGAGCGAGCTGGAGGTCGGCCCGATGTCGCTGTACCGGCACGTGGCCGGCCGGGACGAGCTGACGACGCAGATGGCCGACGAGGTGTTCGGCGAGATCGAGCTGCCGACGCCGGGCCCCGACGGGTGGCGGGCGAAGCTCGAGCTACTCGCCACCGAGCAGTGGGCCCTGTGCCACCGGCACGTCTGGCTGCCGCGCGCTGTCTCCTTCACCCGCCCGCTGCTCGCGCCGAACATGATGGCGCAGACCGAGTGGACCCTCGCCGCGCTCGACGGATTGAACCTGTCGATGACGACGAGGATGCGAGAAGCGCTGACGCTGCACGCACTCGTGGTCTCGTCCGCACTCGCGCGAGCGGACGAGGTCGAGGCCGAGCAGGAGACCGGCGTGACCCTCGAGCTCTGGGCGCTCGACCAGCGCGAACGCGCCGGCGAGCTGCTCACCAGTGGGCAGTTTCCCTTGCTGGCCAGGGTTTCCGACGAGACCGTGGCCGATCTGGACGGATTGTTCGCCTACAGCCTGGCCCGGCACCTGGACGGATTCGCTGCCCTGCTTGAGGATCCCTTGCGTTCCGGCGATTAAGGGCATCATACTGTGCTCTAAATACCGGCCCCTGCATACTGGATATTGATAGCAGCTGCCTATCACGTGATAGGCAGCATTGCTTTGACCCCAGCCCTGCGGGCAGGGACCGTGGTTGCATGACGATGCCTGTCACGGATTCCGCCCCTGTGCCCGGTGCCGGGCGCCCCCAACGCGTCCGCGAGATCGCGACCGAACGTCGCCGAATGCGCGGTGCCCTGATGCCGATCCTGCACGCCGTGCAGGAGGAGTTCGGCTG
Source organism: Kribbella sp. NPDC051770 (assembly GCF_040681455.1). NCBI lineage: Bacteria > Bacillati > Actinomycetota > Actinomycetes > Propionibacteriales > Kribbellaceae > Kribbella > Kribbella sp. NPDC051770. Next base: position 761,325 of record NZ_JBFAYT010000002.1, read on the forward strand.
GGTCAGCCAGACCGACGTGCCGGTGATCGCCGACGTGCTGAACCTGTCGGTGGCCGAGGTCCACGGCGTCGTCACCTTCTACCGCGACTTCCGGCGCGAGCCCGGCGGCCGCACCACCGTGCGGATCTGCCAGGCCGAGGCCTGCCGGTCCGTCGGCGGTGTCGAGCTCGCCGACCACGCCAAGCGCACGACCGGCCTCGGCTTCGGCGAGACGACGTACGACGGCCGCCTGACCGTCGACGAGGTGTTCTGCCTCGGCAACTGCGCGCTCGGCCCGGCCGTCCAGGTCGGCGACAAGGTCCACGGCCGGGTCACGCCGGCCCGGCTCGACGCGATCCTGGGAGAGGCCCGATGACCACCAAGGTGTTCGTGCCGCGCGACATGGCGGCCAAGTCGGTCGGCGCCGACGAGGTCGCCGAGCGGGTGCTGGCCGCGGCTCGCGCCGCCGGGACCGAGATCGAGCTGGTCCGCAACGGCTCCCGCGGCATGCTCTGGCTGGAGCCGATGATCGAGGTCGAGACCGCCGAGGGCCGCGTCGGCTACGGCCCGGTCGCCCCCGAGGACGTCGACGGCCTGGTCGCCGCGGGCATGCTCGAAGGCGCCGCGCTGGCCGCGGCCGGTGACGACCCGACAGCGGGCCCGTACCTGGGTCTGGTCGAGGACCTGCCGTGGATGAAGCGGCAGCAGCGCCTCACCTTCCAGCGCGTCGGCCTCGTCGACCCGCGCTCGGTCGACGACTACACCGCCAACGACGGCTTCGCCGGGCTGAAGAAGGCGCTCACGATGACACCGGCCGAGGTGGTCGAGGAGGTCGTCGACTCCGGCCTGCGCGGCCGCGGCGGCGCCGGCTTCCCGACCGGGATCAAGTGGCGCACGGTGCTCGGCGCCGAGTCCGACCTCAAGTTCGTCTGCTGCAACGCCGACGAGGGCGACTCCGGGACCTTCGCCGACCGGATGCTGATCGAGGGCGACCCGTTCGTGCTGATCGAGGGCATGACGATCGCGGCGTACGCCGTGGGCGCCACCGAGGGCTACGTGTACCTGCGCTCGGAGTACCCAGACGCCGTCGAGGCGCTGAACGCGGCGATCGTGACGTGCCGCGACAACGGCTGGCTCGGCGAGAACATCCTCGGCTCGGGTCTCACCTTCGACCTGCAGGTCCGGGTCGGCGCGGGTGCGTACATCTGCGGTGAAGAGACGTCGATGCTGGAGAGCCTCGAGGGCAAGCGCGGGATGGTCCGGGCCAAGCCCCCGATCCCTGCCCTGGAAGGGCTTTTCGGCAAGCCGACCGTGGTGAACAACGTGTTGTCGCTGGCCACCATCCCGACGATCCTGGCCAACGGCGCCGCGGCGTACGCGGCGTACGGTGTCGGCCGGTCGCTCGGGACGAGCGTGTTCCAGCTCGGCGGCAACATCGCCCGTGGCGGTGTCGTCGAGACGGCGTTCGGGATCACCCTCGGCGAGCTGGTCAACGACCTCGGCGGGGGCAGCGCCTCCGGCCGCCCGGTCCGCGCGGTCCAGGTCGGTGGGCCACTGGGGGCCTACCTGCCGGTCAGCCAGTTCGACCTGCCGATGGACTACGAGGCCTTCGCCGCGGCCGGCGCGATGGTCGGCCACGGCGGCATCGTCGTCTTCGACGAGTCGGTCGACATGGCTGCGATGGCCCGCTTCGCGTTCGAGTTCTGCGCGGAGGAATCGTGCGGCAAGTGCACCCCGTGCCGGGTCGGCGCGGTCCGCGGTGTCGAGACCATCGACCGGATCGTGGCCGGCCAGGACCGGCGCAAGAACCTCGTCCTGCTGGACGACCTGTGTGACCTGATGACCGACGGTTCGCTCTGTGCGATGGGCGGACTCACCCCGCTGCCGGTACGCAGTGCTGTCCGCCACTTCGGAGAGGACTTCGACGCATGACCCTGCTCAAGGAACCCGACTTCGGCACTCCCGCTCGAAAGGGCGAAGCGACGGTCGAGCTGACCGTCGACGGGATCGCCGTCACCGTCCCACCCGGTACGTCGGTGATGCGCGCGGCCAAGCAGGCCGGTGTCGACATCCCGAAACTCTGTGCCACCGACAACCTGGAGGCGTTCGGCTCCTGCCGGCTGTGCGTCGTCGAGATCGACGGCGCCCGCGGTACGCCGGCCTCCTGCACCACGCCGGTCGGCCCGGGCATGGTGGTCCGGACCCAGAACGAGAAGCTCGGCAAGCTGCGCCGCGGCGTGATGGAGCTGTACATCTCCGACCACCCGCTGGACTGCCTGACCTGCTCGGCCAACGGCGACTGTGAGCTGCAGGACATGGCCGGCGTGACCGGCCTGCGCGAGGTCCGGTACGGCTCCGGCGTGGACGCCGGCGCGAACCACATGGACCTGGAGACCGACCACTCCAACCCGTACTTCGACTTCGAGGCGTCCAAGTGCATCGCCTGCTCGCGCTGCGTCCGCGCCTGTGACGAGGTCCAGGGCACGCTCGCGCTGACCATCGAGGGCCGTGGCTTCGACTCCAAGGTCGCCGCCGGCGCCGGTGTCTCGTTCATGGAGTCCGACTGCGTCTCCTGCGGCGCCTGCGTGCAGGCCTGCCCGACCGCGACGCTGCAGGAGAAGTCGGTCGTCGAGCTCGGCATGCCGACCCGCTCGGTGATCACCACCTGCGCGTACTGCGGGGTCGGCTGCTCGTTCAAGGCCGAGCTGCGCGGTGACGAGCTGGTCCGGATGGTCCCGTACAAGGACGGTGGCGCCAACGAGGGCCACTCCTGCGTGAAGGGCCGGTTCGCCTTCGGGTACGCCGACCACCCGGACCGCGTGCTGGCGCCGATGATCCGCGACTCGATCGAGGAGGAGTGGCGGACCGTCTCCTGGGAGGAGGCGATCGGCTTCACCGCGCGCCGGCTGCGCGAGATCCAGGCCGAGCACGGCCAGGGCTCGATCGGCGGCATCACCTCGTCGCGGACCACCAACGAGGAGGTGTACGTCGTCCAGAAGATGGTCCGCGCGGTCTTCGGCAACAACAACGTCGACACCTGCGCGCGGGTCTGCCACTCCCCCACCGGCTACGGCCTCAAGCAGACCTTCGGCGAGTCGGCCGGGACGCAGGACTTCAAGTCCGTCGACGACGCCGACGTGATCCTGGTGATCGGCGCGAACCCGACCGACGCGCACCCGGTGTTCGGGTCGCGGATGAAGAAGCGGCTGCGCCAGGGCGCGAAGCTGATCGTCGTCGACCCGCGCCGGACCGACCTGGTCCGCTCGCCGCACATCGAGGCCGAGTACCACCTGGCGCTGCAGCCCGGCACGAACGTCGCCGTGGTGAACGCGATCGGGCACGTCGTCGTCACCGAGGGGCTGGTCGACCGCGCGTTCGTCGACGCCCGCTGCGAGGGCTTCGAGGAGTGGGAGACCTTCATCGCCGGCCCGGAGCACAGCCCGGAGGCGGTCGAGGAGGTAACCGGCGTACCGGCGGCCGACCTCCGCGCGGCGGCTCGCCTCTACGCGACCGGCGGCAACGGCGCGATCTACTACGGTCTCGGCGTCACCGAGCACAGCCAGGGCTCCACCACCGTGATGGGGATGGCCAACCTGGCGATGGCGACCGGCAACATCGGCCGCTCCGGCGTCGGCGTCAACCCGCTGCGCGGCCAGAACAACGTGCAGGGCTCCTGCGACATGGGCTCCTTCCCGCACGAGCTGCCGGGGTACCGGCACGTCAACGACGACGGCGTCCGCGAGGTCTACGAACAGCTCTGGGGCACGCCGCTGCTGAACGAGCCCGGCCTGCGGATCCCGAACATGTTCGACTCCGCGATCGACGGCTCGTTCAAGGCGTTGTTCGTGCAGGGCGAGGACATCGCCCAGTCCGACCCGAACACCGCGCACGTGTTCGCGGCGCTCGGTGCGCTCGACCTGCTCGTCGTGCAGGACCTGTTCGTCAACGAGACGGCCAAGTTCGCGCACGTGCTGCTGCCCGGGACGTCGTTCCTGGAGAAGGACGGCACCTTCACCAACGCCGAGCGCCGGATCAACCGGGTCCGCCCGGTGATGGCGCCGCGGACCGGCAAGCAGGAGTGGGAGATCATCTGCGAGATCTCACAGGCGATGGGCTACCCGATGCACTACGACAACACCGCGCAGATCATGGCCGAGATCGCGATCACCACCCCGACCTTCACCGGCGTCTCCTTCGAGCGCCTCGACGAGGTCGGCTCGATCCAGTGGCCGTGCAACCTCGAGCACCCCGACGGGACGCCGGTGATGCACGAGGAGGAGTTCACCCGCGGCAAGGGCCGGTTCATGGAGACTGTGTACGTGCCCACCACCGAGCGGTCGACCCGCAAGTACCCGCTGATCCTGACCACCGGCCGGATCCTGTCGCAGTACAACGTGGGTGCGCAGACCCGGCGGACGGCGAACGTGGCGTGGCACCCGGAGGACATCCTGGAGCTGCACCCGCACGACGCCGAGGTGCGCGGGATCGAGGACGGCGACACGGTGGCCCTGTCCAGCCGGGTCGGCCGGACCACGCTGCACGCCAAGCTGTCCGAGCGGATGCCGGTCGGGGTCTGCTACACGACCTTCCACCACCCGATCACCGGCGCGAACGTGATCACCACCGACAACTCCGACTGGGCCACCAACTGCCCGGAGTACAAGGTGACCGCGGTCCAGGTCGACCTGGTCGTCGAGCCGTCTACGGTCGAGCGCGAGAAGGTCTCGGTGGGCCACTGATGAGCGCGACCACCCTGCCGCCGCACGTCCGGCTGGCCAACGAGATCGCCCGGCAGTTCGCCCACAAGCCGGCCGAGGTCGCGGCGACCTCGATCGCCAACCACATCAAGGCGGTCTGGGACCCGCGGATGAAGTCCGCCCTGGTCGCGCACCTGGAGGCAGGCGGTGAGGACCTCGACCCGGTCGCGGCCCTCGCCGCCCAGCAGCTGAAGGCCGGGTAGTGGCCCGACCCGGTCACCGGCACGCGGCGGCGGCCCTGCCCTGGGACGTCGCCCGCGAGCTGGCCCATGCGGCGGCCGCGGCTCTGGCGCCGCGGTCGCTGCCGCTGTCCGCCGCCGACGGTACGACGCTCGCGACGCCGCTGGTGTCGCCGGTCGCCGTACCGCCGGTGGATCGGTCGGCGATGGACGGGTACGCCGTACGAGGTGACGGGCCTTGGCAGGTGGTCGGGACTGTCCTGGTCGCCTCGGAGGTGTCTGCGTCGCTGCTGGAGGGCGAGGCTGTCGAGATCGTCACCGGGGCGGCTGTTCCTGCGGGGACGACTGGGGTCGTGCAGGAGGAGCGGGCTGTTCGGGACGGTGATCACCTGCTCGGGCGGGTGGTCGACGGGCAGCACATTCGGCGGGCTGGTGAGGAGTGTGCGGCCGGGGAGGTCCTGCTGCCGGCCGGGGTGCGGATCGATCCAGCTGTTCTCGGTTTGGCGGCTGCGGTCGGGCTCGACCGCTTGACGGTGATCCCGAAGCCGCGGGTCGCTGGGCTCGTCACCGGTGACGAGCTGGTCGTCCGCGGAGCCTCCGGCCCTGGTCGCGTCCGCGACGCGATCGGCCCGATGCTCCCCGGCCTGATCGGGCGTGCCGGTGGCGTCTGTACGGCGGTCACGCACCTGCCGGACACCCGCTCGGCGCTCGTCGACGCCCTGGAGAAGACCGAGGCCGACCTCATCCTCGTCTCCGGCTCCTCCGCCTCCGGACCTGCCGACCATCTCCGCTCCGGCTTGGCCGCTCTGGGTGCTGAACTCGTCATCGACGGCGTGGCCTGCCGCCCCGGGCATCCCCAAGCGCTCGCCCGCCTCGACGACGGCCGCCTGGTCGTCGGTCTCCCTGGCAACCCTTTCGCCGCCCTCACGGCGTTCCTCACCCTCGGCGTCGCCGCCCTGCACCGGATGCGCGCCCTCGCGCTCCCCACGTTGCCCGTAGCCCCCATCCCCGGCGGCCTGGCGGGCCACCCCACGAGCACGCGCCTGGTCCCCGTCCGCGTCACCCCCGAGGGCGCGGTCCCGGTGGGCCACGCCGGTTCAGCCATGCTCCGAGGCGCCGCCGCGGCTGACGCGCTGGCGATCATCGAGCCGGGCCCGACCACAGCAATCGCCGCCCGGCTGCTGTCGCTCGACCCGGGCGCTGCGCCCTGGCCGTGCTGATCCTCAGTGCCACGCCTCGACCATCGCGGCGATGGTCAGCTCCATGTTGCGGCCGAGCTGCGTCAGCCGTCCGTTTCGGTGCTCGGCGGCGTGGGCCGGATCGTCGAGGACCCCCCGGCGCATCCCGCTGTCCCCGGCCCCGTGCGTGAAGGCCTGCCGGATCACCGTCTGCTCCCCCTCGGGCTCCAGCACGTACTCCCAGTGCGCGAACGGCACGACCTCATCGCCGTACACGCTCCACCCGAACCGCCGCTCCGGCTCCGCTGCCGTGATGAGGCAGGTCACGTGCGTCTCGAACCCGTCCGGGAACCTGTTCCCGGCCGCGAACCTCGACCCAACCCGCACGGGCTCGTCCAGCCAGCGCCCGTAGACGCACTCGGGGCTCCACTCGCCGTACCGGTCCACGGCGGTGATCATCCGCCAGACCTCGCCGACGGGCAGCGCGACCCGTACCTCGACCTCGACCCGTGCTCCGGTGACTCCGTAGTCGTTCATGCCCGTGACGTCGGCGGCGCCGGCCGGGGCTCGACATTTCGCCCACCGGAGCTCCCCACGGGGCGGGAAGTGCGGGCGCACCTCGCCCCGAGCGCGGTTACTGTGGCGGGATGGGGCTGAGTATCGGGCAGGTGGCGGAGCGGACCGGGTTGAGCGTGCACGCGCTCCGGTTCTACGAGCGGGAAGGCATTCTCGCCGAGCCCGTGCGGCGGGAAGGCAACGGGCGGCGGATCTACAGCGAGGACGATGTGGACTGGCTGGAGATGTGTGTCCGGTTCCGCGCTTCGGGGATGCCGCTGGACACCATTCGGCGCTACACCGACCTCGTCCGCCAGGGTCCCGGGAACGAGGCAGAGCGGCTGGCGCTGCTGCAGGGGCATCAGCGGTACGTCGAGGAGCAGCTCGCGGCGCTCAACGCCTGCCACGAGGTGATCACCCACAAGGTGGAGATCTACCAGCAGCACCTCGGCGCCGGTACCGCCGACTGTCTGTGGACGATGCCCGCGTCAGCTGAGAGCGTCGAGGGCGAGCTGGACGTCCGCCTGGGTTGAGTAGACGTGGAAGGACGCCCGCAGGCGTCCGTCCCGTACGGCGGCCCGGATACCGGCCCGCTTGAACGCGTCATCGGCGCCCGGCACGTCGGCGCTCACGATCGCGGAGTCCCCCGGCGGCAGTCCGAGGCCGGCGCGGAACTCGTTGGCCAGCGCGAGGTTGTGCCGGTGGATCTTCTCGACGCCGATCTCCTCCAGCAGTTCGAGCGCAGGCGCGGCGCCGACGAAGCAGAACCACGCCGGTGACTGGTCGAACCGGCGCGCGCCCGCGGCGAGGTCCATCGCGGTTCCGTAGTACGAGCCGTGAACGTCGTCGGCGGCGTACCAGTTGGCGTGCAGCGGGCGGCAGCGCTCCTGCAGCTCCGGGGAGAGGTAGCCGAACGTCGCGCCGCGCGGCGCCATCAACCACTTGTAGCTGTGGGCAACCAGCGCGTCCACGCCGGTGACGTCGATCGGCAGCCACCCGGCCGCCTGACTCGCGTCGAGAACCACCAGCGCGCCGATCTCCTTGCTTGCGGCAACCACCGCCGGGAGGTCGAGCACCGACCCGGTCGAGGACTGCACGAGGCTGACGGCAACGACATCAATACCCGGCTGGATCGCCGCGACCAGCTTGTCGGTCGGCGCCGCCACCACCTCGATGCCCCGGTCGGCGTGCACCTGCCACGGGAACACGTTCGACGTGAACTCGACCGAGTCCGTGAGCACCTTCGCGCCGTCCGGCAGCGCGGCCGCGATCGGCGCGACCGCGGCCGACACCGTGCTCCCCACGAACACGTCCGCCACCGGCGCCCCGATCAGCCGCGCGAACGACTCACGCGACCGCGTCGTCGACCCGTCCCACGGCTCCCAACTGGTCGCGCCGACGTGCCAGTCAGCGAGCGCGGACTGCAGCGCTTCCCAGGCGAGGCGCGGCGGCAGCCCGTACGAGGCGGTGTTCAGCCAGCCCGGCTGCGGCTCCCAGAGGTGGGCGAAGTCGGCGACGTCCGTCATAGGTGCTCCCTGCGTGTGGCCCGAGCGGTCGGTGCCAGTCTGCGTCATCACCGCAAAGCAGGTTGACCTAGAGCGCGGTCTAGCTCCTAGGTTCGTGGGCACACCACCACCTGAGGAGTACGCCGTATGCGATACCGCACTCTTGGCGCGACCGGCATCGAGGTCAGCGTGCACTGCCTGGGCACGATGATGTTCGGCGCGGTCGGTAACCCCGACCACGCCGACAGCGCGCGGATCATCCACGCCGCGCTCGACCAGGGCATCAACTTCGTCGACACCGCCGACATGTACTCGTCCGGCGAGTCCGAGGAGATCGTCGGCAAGGCGCTGCAGGGGCGCCGCGACGACGTCGTGCTGGCGACGAAGGTGCACTTCCCGATGGGCGAGGGCCCGAACCGCGGCGGGAACTCGCGGCGCTGGATCACCCACGAGGTCGAGCAGAGCCTGCGCCGGCTCGACACCGACTGGATCGACCTGTACCAGGTGCACCGGCCGGATCACCGGACCGACGTCGAGGAGACGCTGTCGGTGCTCACCGATCTCGTCCGGGCCGGCAAGATCCGCGCGTTCGGGTGCTCGACGTTCCCCGCGGAGGACATCGTCGAGGCGTACCACGTGGCCGAGCGCCGCGGGTTCGGGAAGTTCCGGACCGAGCAACCGCCGTACTCGCTGCTCGCACGCGGGATCGAGCGGTCGCTGCTGCCGACGGCACAGCGGCTGAACATGGGGGTGCTGACGTGGAGCCCGCTGGCCTCGGGCTTCCTGTCGGGGAAGATCCGGAAGGATCAGCCGGTCGACCTGACGGTCGGGCGGGCGGCGCTGACGCCGTTCCGGTTCGACCCGTCGATCCCGGGGAACGCGGCGAAGTTCGAGGCGCTGGAGCAGTTGGTCGAGGTCGCGGAGGGGCTGGGCCGGACGCTGCCGGAGCTCGCGCTCGCGTTCGCGGTGACGCACCCGGCGGTCACCTCGGTGATCACCGGGCCGCGCACGATGGAGCACCTCGAAGGCACGCTGAAGGCGGCCGACCTGACCCTCGACGACGCGACGCTGGACCGGATCGACGAGATCGTCCCGCCGGGCACCGATCTGTACGCCGCCGACGGCGTGTGGCGGCCGTTGTCCCTGACGGAACCCGCGCGTCGCCGACGCCCGCTGGCCGAGCGCTCTGCCGGCTGACTACCTGGTCAACCCCGCGTGCACCTTGCCGGCCAGCTTCAGCAGCTGGGCGCGTTCGGTGGCCGTCAGCGGCGACAGCGTGGCGTTCTCCACCTTCTGGACGACGCCACGCGCCGTCGTGAACGTCCGCCGCCCGGCCGGCGTCAGGGCGATCCGGTACCGCCGGCGGTCGTCCGGGTCGCGCTCGCGGGAGACGAGTTCGTCGTACAGCAGCTCGTCCATCAACCGGACCATGTCGCTCGGGTCCAGCCCCAGGCCGCCGGCGAGCGCGCTCTGCGCCGCCGGGCCCTGGTCGGCCAGCTCGGCCAGCGCCGCGAACTGCCACAAGGTGATCCCGGGACGCACCGCGAGCCGCTCCGCGATCTCGCGCCGGCCGGCCACGCCCACCTTGTGCAGCACGAACGTGGTCATCCCCAGCAGCGTCTCCATGGCAGTCCATTGTAGGGTCGAACCAATCGTTGGAACTTCCCCACTAATTTGGAGTGGCCCGATGGACGCGCTGTACCCCCGCCTGCTGGTCGACGACTTCCCCGCGACCGTCGCGTTCTACCGCGGCGTGCTCGACGAGCTGTTCGGAATTCAACCAGTGAAGGTGATCCCGGCGGCGGCGTACGCGAACTGGGACCTGCACGGCGAGACCGCCCTGGTGCTGTTCGGCCGGGCCGCGCTGAGCACCGCGCTCGGCCTCGCCCCGGACGAGCGGCCGGCGACGAGCACGATGCTGGTCCTGAAGGTCGACGACGTCGACACCGCCGCGGCGGTCGTCGAGAAGCACGGCGCGACACCGGTCGCCGTACCGCAGGATCGCCCGCAGTGGGGGCCGAACCTGCGCACCGCGCACCTGCGAGCGCCGGAGGGCACGCTGCTGGAGCTGCAGTCGTACTGACGCTCGATACTTTTACGCCGCTCTCTCCGGGGAACCGGTACACGAGAACAGCCGGACAACGGAGAGAAGAAGCTGAGTTCGATGGCACTACCGCAGTCGATCCGGAACGCTGGGGAGCCGTGGACCATCCAGGACCTGAGCAAGCTGGAGGAACTGGCCGCCGACAACTTTCCACCCTGTGTGATCGGGATGCGGCTCGGTCGCCCCGAGGACGCGATCGTCACCCAGGCCCGGCGGACCGGAATCAAGCTGACGCCGTTGAACCGCCCGCCGTACGGCGACTGAACGGACCGACGCCGCGGTCATGACCGCAACCAGCTTTCGCCGGTGGTCTACGGTGGGCGGATCAGCGCCAGTGGACTCGGGGAGGGCTACTCGTGGCAGTGACCATGCGTGATGTCGCGCAGCATGCCGGGGTGTCGCCGAAGACGGTGTCGAACGTGATGAGCGGTTACCCGTACATCCGTGAGGAGACGCGCCTGCGCGTCCTGGCCTCGATCGATGCGCTCGGCTACCAGCTGAACATCTCGGCCCGGAACCTGAAGTCCGGCCGGACCGGGATCATCGGGCTGGCCGTGCCGGAGCTGAGTCAGCCGTACTTCGCCGAGCTGGCCGACGCCGTGATCACCGCGGCCGAGGGGCACGGGCTGACGGTGATGATCGAGCAGACCGGCGCCGTCCGGGAGCGTGAGCTCGCGACGCTGGCCCGTCCGCGTGGCCCGCTCGTCGACGGGCTGCTGTTCAGTCCGCTCGCGCTCGGGCCCGACGACGTCGGCCACCTGCGCACCGGGACACCGATGGTGCTGCTCGGCGAGCGGATGTTCCACGGCCCGGTCGACCACGTGATGATCGACAACGTCGCCGGGACCCGCGCGGTCACCGAGCATCTGCTCACCCTCGGCCGCCGCCGGATCGCCGTGCTCGGTACCCATCCCGGCGAGCTGGTCGGCACCGCCGCCATCCGGTACGACGCGTACGCCGCCGCGCTGACCGACGCCGGCGTCGAGCCGCCGGCCGAACTGGCGGTCCCCGCCGATCCCTGGCAACGCCGGACCGGCGCCGAGGCAATGGAGGCGCTGCTCGCGTCCGGCGCGAAGTTCGACGCGGTGCTCACGCTGAACGACACCCTCGCCATCGGGGCACTGCGCGTGCTGGCCAAGCACGGCGTCCGGATTCCTGACGACGTGGCGGTCGCCGGGTTCGACGACATCGACGAGGCGCGGTACGGCTCGCCGAGCCTGACCACCGTCGACCCCGGCCGTGGCCAGATCGCCTCCACCGCGGTGGACATCCTGGTCGGCCGGATGAACGGCGACGACGCCGAGCACCGCGAGATCGTCGCCGAGTACGCGCTGCACGTTCGCGAGTCGACCGCCGGGGCCGCGCGCACGCCGTAGCCGTCCGGATCCGGTCACCGACCGGCCGAGGTCTTGACGCCTCCGAACGGTCCGGGCATCATCCTCCTACACCGATGTAGTACATCGGTGTAAAACCGTGCTCCACCGCCCATGGGAGGACGCGACGATGACGGTTCCCAGGCTTTCTCGCCGGACTCTGCTGAGCGGCGCGCTCGGGCTCGCAGGAGCGACTGCCCTCAGCGGGTGCGGTTCCTTCGGCCGCGACGCCCGAGTCCGCGAGTGGAACCTTTTCGGCGGCGGTGACGGCGCCCGGCTGCTGCAGATCCACGACAAGTTCGTTGCCGAGCACAAGGACATCGCCTTCGAGGCGCACACCCTGGCCTGGGGACCGCCGTTCTACACCAAGCTCGCGATGTCCGCGGCCGGCGGCCGCGCGCCCGAGGTCGCGACGCTGCACCTGTCCCGGCTGAAGGGTTTCAGCCCGAGCACGATGCTCGACCCGATCCCGGTCGACCTGCTCGCGAAGGCCGGGATCACCGAGCAGGACTTCCTCCCCGAGACCTGGAAGAAGTGCCACGTCGACGGACAGCTGTACGCCGTACCGCTCGACCAGCACCCGTTCGTCCTCTACTACAACACCGAGATCTGCCAGAAGGCCGGCCTGATCGGGCCGGACGGCCGGATCAAGACCGTCAAGGGCGTCGACGCCTTCTTCGAGATGCTGAAAGCGGTCAAGGACGTCACCGGCAAGTTCGCTGCCTCGGTCGAGACCACCAACCCGTGGCGGATCTGGTGGACGCTGTACGGCCAGCTCGAGGGCGAGTTCTTCGACGAGTCCGGCCGCGAGCTGGTCCTCGACGACGCCAAGGCGCTCGAAGCCCTGCAGCTGATGGCGAAACTCTCGGCCGACGGTCTCACCCCCAAGTCGTCGGACTACGCGGCGCTGGTCGCCCAGTTCAGCAACGGCGACGCCGGGCTGAGCTTCAACGGCGAGTGGGAGGTCACGACGTACCAGACCGCGAAGCTGCCGTTCAGCATGGCGCCGTTCCCGGTCGTGTACGACGTCCCGAAGTTCGCCGGTGACGCGCACACGTTCGTGATGCCGCACCAGGCGTCGCGCCGGGCCGAGGACACGGCCGCGACCGTCGAGTACATCGCCTGGATGCTGAAGAACAGCGCCGACTGGGCGGCCGGCGGCCACATCCCGGCGTACCAGCCGGTGGTCGCGAGCGAGCAGTACCTGGAGCTGAAGCCGCAGGCCGAGTACCGCTCGGTCGCGCCGGACGTGCTGTTCGACCCGGACGCGTGGTTCAGCGGCTCGGGCGCGCAGCTGCAGAACGAAGCGGGGGCTGCTTTCGCGGGGGTGTTCTCGGGCCGGACGACGCCGCGGCAGGCGCTCGACCAGTTCAAGGCCGCCACCCGGAAGCTGCTCGACACCCCGTCCCCGGTCTGACAGGAGCTGTGCCGATGGCCGTGCAGACACCCACCCGCCCCCGCACGAAGACCTCCGCAGCCGATCCACCGAGAAACGGACCACCGTGGACCGAGCGCTGGGGCGGCCTGTTCTTCGTCGCGCCGTTCGGGCTGTTCTTCGTGTTCTTCCTGCTCTGGCCGACTCTGGCCGGGCTCTGGAACAGCTTCTTCAACACCAGCCTGGCCGGTGTGAAGCAGGAGTTCCTCGGCCTGGCCAACTGGCGAGAGCTGTTCGGTGACCCGGCGGTCTGGGACTCGCTGAAGAACACGCTCGTCTTCACCGCGATGAGTACGCCGCCGCTGGTGCTGATCGCGCTCGTGATGGCGCTGCTGGCCAACCGGCGCGGGGTCTTCGGCTGGTTCCTGCGGTTCGCGTACTTCGCGCCGTTCGTGCTCCCGGCGACCGTGATCACGCTGATCTGGGTGTGGATCTACCAGCCCGGGTTCGGTCTGGTGAACGGGCTGCTGACGGCCGGCGGGTTCGCCGAGATCGACTGGCTGAACGCCGAGAACCGGGCGATGCTCGCGGTGGTGATCACGACCGTCTGGTGGACCGTCGGGTTCAACTTCCTGCTCTACCTGGCCGCGCTGCAGGGCATCCCGGCGCAGGTCTACGAGGCGGCCTCGATCGACGGCGCGAACGGGCGGCAGACGCTGTTCCGGATCACGCTGCCGCTGCTCGGCCGCACCACCGGGCTGATCGTGGTGCTGCAGCTGGTCGCGTCGCTGAAGATCTTCGACCAGATCTACCTGATGACCGACGGCGGCCCGAACTACGCGACCCGGCCGATCATCCAGTACATCTACGAGAGCGGCTTCACCAGCTACCGGATCGGCTACGCCTCGGCGGTGTCCTACCTGTTCTTCGCGATCATCGTGATCGTGTCCGTGGCGCAGTTCAAGCTGTTCGGCGGCCGGAAGGAGGATCGGGCATGACTCGGACCAGCTTCCCGAAGGTCGCGATCGCGGTCGGCGCGGCGCTGCTCGCCGTGCTCTGGCTGGTTCCGTTGCTCTGGGCCATCGACACGTCACTGAAACCGGAGCCGGAGACGACCGCGACGCCGATCACTTGGTTGCCCTCGGCGCCTACCTCGGCGGCGTACCAGAGCGTGCTGGAGCAGGGCTCGATCCTGCGCTGGTTCGTGAACAGCACGGTGGTCGCGGTGCTGGTCACCACGCTGACGCTGCTGGTGTCCGTGCTGGCGGCGTACGGGTTCTCGCGAACCACGTTCCCGGGGCGGAAGGTGATCTTCGGCGTGGTGATCGCCGGGATCCTGGTACCGCCGCAGGTGCTGATCGTGCCGCTGTTCCAGGAGATGTCGAGCCTGCGCCTGGTCGACACGTACTGGGGCATGGTGCTGCCACAGGTGGTCGCGCCGGTGATGGTGTTCGTGCTGAAGAAGTTCTTCGACGGTGTCTCCCGTGACTACGAGGACGCCGCCCGGGTGGACGGCGCGACCCGCTGGCGGATCGTCTGGGCGGTGATGGTGCCGATGTCCAGGCCGATCCTCGTTGCCGTCGGCATCTTCACCTTCATCGGGGCCTGGAACAACTTCCTCTGGCCGTTCATCGTGACCACCGACCCGTCGATGATGACGATCCCGGTCGGACTCGCCAACGTGCAGGGCTCGTACGGCCTGCGCTACGCCCAGATCATGGCCTCGGCCGTGCTCGGCGGGCTGCCGCTGCTGATCGTCTACGCGCTCTTCCAGCGGCACGTCGTGCGCGGTGTCGGCGACGCCGGCATCAAAGGCTAGACCTCCCACCTCACAAGGAGCATTCCCTCGTGCCTTCCGCTGCAATCGTCCTCGATCCCTCGTTCACCGTCGCGCCGGTCAGCCGGCGCACCTTCGGCACCTTCGTCGAGCACATGGGCCGCTGCGTCTACACCGGCATCTACGAGCCCGGGCACGCGACCGCCGACGAGGACGGCTTCCGCAAGGACGTCCTCGAGCTGACCCGCGAGCTCGGGGTCTCGCTGGTCCGCTACCCCGGCGGCAACTTCGTCTCCGGGTACCGCTGGGAGGACGGCGTCGGGCCGCGCTCCGAGCGGCCGCGCCGGCTCGAGCTGGCCTGGCACAGCGTCGAGACCAACCAGTTCGGCCTGGACGAGTTCGTCCGCTGGTGCGCGAAGGCCGGTGTCGAACCGATGATGGCGATCAACCTGGGCACGCGGGGAGTCCAGGAGGCGCTCGACCTGCAGGAGTACGCCAACCACCCGGCCGGTACGGCGCTGTCGGACCTGCGCTCCGAGCACGGCGCGGCGGCGCCGTACGGGATCAAGCTGTGGTGCCTGGGCAACGAGCTGGACGGGCCGTGGCAGATCGGGCACAAGACGGCCGCGGAGTACGGGCGGGTGGCGGCCGAGACCGCACGGGCGATGCGGATGGTCGAGCCCGACCTGGAACTGGTCGCCTGCGGGTCGTCGGGCTCGGGGATGCCGACGTTCGGGACCTGGGAGCGCGAGGTGCTGCGGGAGTGCTACGACCTGGTCGACCACATCTCCTGCCACGCGTACTACGGCGACGACAACGACGACCCGGCGTCGTTCCTGGCCTCGGCCGTCGACATGGACCGCTTCATCGACTCGGTCGTGGCCAGCGCCGACCACGTCGGCGCCGAGCTGAAGAGCAAGCGGCGGATCGACATCTCGTTCGACGAGTGGAACGTCTGGTACAAGGACCGGTCGCGGCTGACCGACGGTGACCCGGAGGCGTGGGAGGTGGCGCCGCGGCGGATCGAGGACGAGTACAACGTCACCGACGCCGTTGTCGTCGGCAACCTGTTGATCTCGTTGCTGCGGCACAGCGACCGGGTCGCGGTCGCTTGCCTGGCGCAACTGGCCAACGTGATCGCACCGATCATGACCGAGCCCGACGGCCCGGCCTGGCGGCAGCCGACGTTCCACCCGTTCGCGATCACCTCGCGGCTGGCATCCGGTCAGGTGCTGCGGGTGCAGACGTCGTCGCCGACCGTTGTCACGGAGAAGTTCGGCGAGGTCGCGGCCGTGGACGCGGTGGCGACGTACGACGAGGGCAAGCTCGCGGTCTTCCTCGTCAACCGGTCGCTCGACCAGACGATCGAGGTGTCGGTCGACGTCAGCCGGACCGGGGTGTCCACGGTCGACGAGGCGCTGACGCTCGCCGACGACGACCGGCTCGCGGTCAACTCGGCGGCTCAGCCCGATCGGGTGGTGCCGCAGCCGAGCACGGCCACGCTGGAGGACGGCAAGCTGACCATCAGCCTGCCGCCGATCTCGTGGACGGCGCTGAGCCTGAGCTGATTCAGAGCACTCGCTCCCGGCGGAACCGCGTGATGGTGACGCCGGGGGCGATCTCGATCTGCTCGTCCTCGTGGTAGCCGCGGCTGAGGTAGAGCTTGGTGGCGGGAGCGTTCGCCGTACCGGTGGAGACCAGGGACAGGCCGCGCGGCTCCAGGTCGTCCAGCGCGTCGAGCAGCGCGGTGCCGTGGCCCTTGCGGGCGTACGCCGGGTCGACGATCAGCCGGGTGATGTCGACGGTCTCGTGGTCGGGGAACTCGTAGGCGACGGCACCGACCAGGACGTCGTCGGTGAAGCAGCCGAGCCAGTGCTCGGTCGACGCCATCAGGGCGGACAGGTCCTCCTGCAGCGGCGGAATCCCGTCGAAGCCGATCAGAGCGGCCTCCACGGCGTACGCACGGTGCTGGACCTCGAGAAGCCGCGGCGCGAGCCCAGGGTCGGCCGGGCTGATCGGACGGATCACAACTCCACGCTAACCCGCCAACGTGTCAAGCGCGCGGGGAGCCGATTCGGCGCTCCGGGTGACAATGGACGTCCGGGCCGCGCCGCGCCCGCCGCCTGAGTCGAAGGGAACTGCGTGAAGGTCTACCGGGACAGCTGGGGAGTGCCGCACCTTCGCGCGGACGATACGTTGTCGCTGGTTCGGTTGCAGGGGCGGAACGTCGCGGCGGATCGTGCGTGGCAGATCGAGATGCAGCGGCGGAAGTTCTCGGGTACGACGGCCGCTGTCCTGGGCCCGGATGCGGTCGCCTGGGACACGTTCGCGCGGCAGGCGCGGATCGCCGACACCGCCGAGCGGTGCTTCGAGGCGCTCGACGACGACACGCGCGCGTGGGTCGAGGCGTACGTCGCCGGCGTCAACGAAGGGCTGCCGGGCGGCGCCGCGCGGGCTCCGGAGTTCGTGCGGACCGGGGTGTCGCCGCAGGAGTGGGAGCCGTGGGCGCCGCTCGGGATCTGGATCGCGATCCACATCCTGTTCGCCGGCTTCCCGGACAAGCTGTGGCGCGAGGAGGTCTCGCGGCGGCTCGGCGACGGGATGATGCAGGTGTTCACGTCTGAGGGGCCGCGGTCGTCGGGGAGCAACGGGTGGATGATCCCCGGCGCTCTGACCGCGACCGGTACGGCGCTGATCGCCGGCGATCCGCATCGGTACGTCGAGAGTCCGGGGATCTACCAGCAGATCCGGCTCGCTTGCCCGGAGTACGACGTACTGGGGTTGGCCGTGCCGGGGATTCCTGGGATCGCGCACTTCGGGCATGCCGGGGAGGTCGCCTGGGCGATCACGAACGCTGCCGCGGACTATCAGGATCTGTACGAGGAGCAGTTGCGGCGGACGGCCGACGGGGTCGAGGCACTCGGGCCTGACGGGTGGGAAGCGGCGGCGGTGCACACCGAGTCGGTGCAGGTCGCCGGGCGGGACGCGATCGAGGTCGAGGTGATCGAGACCGCCCGCGGGCCCGTGGTGATCGATCAGCGGGTCAGCCTGCGGTATCCGCCGCGGGTCACCGGCCGACTCGGGTTCGAGGTGCTCCCTCGGTTGCTCGGAGCAACGAATGTGGCGGCGGTGGACGCGGCGCTCGACGGGTGGGTCGAGCCCGTGAACGTGGTGCTTGCCGCCGACACCGCGGGCGGACTGCTGCACCGCACCGCCGGGCTCGTCCCGCTGCGCGACGCGGAGAACCTGCTGCGCGTCGTACCGGCCTGGGAGAGCAAGCACCGCTGGACCGGCTGGTTCGATCCGATGCCGCGGGCAACGGTCGACGGTGTCGCGGTGATGGCGAACTCGCGGCATCTGGCCGAGCCGCTCGGGCTGGAGTTCAGCGCGCCGCACCGGTACCGGCGGATCCAGGAGCTGCTGACCGCGCGCGACGGCTGGTCGGTCGAGGAGATGCCGACCATCCACACCGACACCTGGCTGGGCTCGGCCGGCAGCATCATCGACCCGCTGGCGGCGCTGCAGGATCTCTCGCCCGCCGCGGGCCTGATCCGCGCCCGGCTGCAGGCCTGGGACCGCCGGATGGACGCGGCGAGCACCACGGCGTCGACGTACGCAGCGATCCGCAAAGCTCTCAGCCGGCGCATCACCGCGCACCCGGCGATCGCGGCGCTCGACGAGGTCGAGGCCACGGAGATGTTCCTGCCGTACCTCGACCTGCTGACCCATGTGTCGTTCGCCCTGGAGAACCTGTTGGCCAGCGACCTCCCGATCGACTTCAGCGCGCTGCTCCGGGAGTCGCTGGAGGAGGTGGCGGCGCAGAAGCCTCGTGGGCCGTGGGGTGACACCCATCAGCTGGCGCCGTTGCAGGTGCTGCGTGGACCGCTGTTCGAGCGGCACGAGGAGCCGGTCGACCTGGGGCTGTCGGGTGATCACCACTGCGTCTGGTCGACGTCCAGCATCCCCGGGTCGGGTGACCTCAGCGTGCGCGCTTCCGCGGCCCGCTACGCGTGGGACCTCAGCGACCGCACGAAGAGCGGCTGGAGTGTGCCGCTGGGGGCGTCCGGCGTACTGGGTGATGAGCACCACCACGACCAGCTCCCCCTGTGGCTGGCTGGAGAGCTCGCTCCGATCGTGACGGACTGGGATCAGCTGACGCCGGAGTAGCTGTCGAGCACTACCTGCAGGCGGTCGCGGCGGAAGCGGCCTGGTTGGCGGTCGTACACCTGACGTCCGGCGGCCGACCAGAACCGCTCAGCCGGCACAGTGTCGACTCCGGGCGGCAGGAACTTCAGTACCTCGGCAACAGCTGCTGCGGCGAAGACTGCCATCTCCCCTGCCTTGTCGGGGTCGACAGCCGACATCAGCTGGTCAGCCACGTCGAGCCACTGACCAGGGTCGAGCAGCGCCGACGGCTCCGGCCCACCGAAGTTCGGTACGCCGCCCGCGTGCTCGCGCGCGGGCAGCTCGAACAGGTACTCGCGTTCGGCTTCACAGCCCTGACAGGTCCCGTCGTACGCCGTGACCAGCTCGCCGTCGACCTGGGCGAGCGCGTGCCGCCACTCGGTCTCGGCCGAGCCGCAGGTGGGGCAGGGCGTCAGGTCGAGGTACAGGTACGCCTCGTCCCGGGTGCGCGCAGCGGGCAGGACCATCGTCTACTCCTCATCCTCGTCGTCGTCCTCGTCGTCGATGTCGGTGACGCGGTTGGTGATCCGGTCCAGCTGCTTCGTCTCGCCGCGCAGGCGGGCCTCGAAGTCCGCGTAGCTGACGGTGGAAACCGGACGGTTGCCGGCCAGGAACTGCTCCAGCTGCCGGTAGTCCGACTCGAACATCGTCAGGTACGCGACACCCCGCGGCGTCTGCTCGACCTCAGTCTCCCGCACCGCCCGGACCTCCCCGCTGCGCCGCAGCTCCTGCTTGACCAGGCGTACGTCGTACGCGACCTCGACGCGCGCGGTCACCACCCGGCCCTTCTCGAACCGGCTGCGCTCCCGCCGTACGCCGCGTCCGTCGCTGGTCTGGTCGGCGAGCTGATCGCCGGCGGTCACGCCACCGGTCACCCCGCCGCCGTCCAGGGTCGCACCGCCGTCGACCGGCAGCACGCGTCCCGCGGTGACGGTGTGGCTGACTGTGTGCTGGCTGCGGTTGACCTCGCCGATCTCGACGCCGTCGACCGGGCTGCCGATCAGCTGGGCGCCCACGACGGTCGCACCGACTCGCACCTCGACCGACTGGGACGTGTAGCCCGGCAGGGGCAGCCGCAGCACGGTGAATCCGTCCGGTTGGGCCATCCGGCTGAACGAGGCGTTCAAGGTTGCGGTCGAGAGCATCACGGCCAGCTCGGGGCGGTGCACGCGCATTCCGGCCTGGCCGAGCAGGTCGGTCAGCTGCTGCAGTACCACGTCTGCCAGTTCGTTGCCTTTGGCACCTTCTACGAAGTACGCGTCCGGGACGCCGCGGTCGTTCAGCGTGCCATCTGGGGTGTTGGCGGCACTGCGCTCCAGCGCCGGTGTGGCGACCTCCGGCAGTACCCGGAGCGGGATGAGCTGCACGACCTCGCCTTCGAGCGTCGTCGGGGCGAGCGGGGTGAGCGGCGACTCGGTCCGTGACAGCGCGCGGCCGACCACGTTCCGCGCGGGCGTCGCCGTCGCCCCGGGTACGACCTCGACGGTGAACTTCACCCCGCGCCGGACCCGGTGCTGCCCGTCGAACGTCGCCAGCCGCTCCAGCCGGGTCGTCTGCTCCCCGACGGAGACCGAGGTGGAGCCGGTGCGGTCCGTGCCTGCGGCACCGCTACGACCCTCCTGCCAGCTCCCGTCGACACCAGCGCCGAGCGATCGGCCGCTGGTCTCGCCGGCGGTTCGTTCGTCGTACAGGTAGCGCTGGACGATGCTGATCGTCTGCTTGGTGGTCCCGAGCGACACCGCCTCGTCGGTGAACTCGGCGCGGATCCGCACGCCCACCTGCTGCGCGCCGAACTGCCCAGGCTGTCCAACCGGGTAGGTGCGAGCGAATCCGTCGGGGCCGAGCATGTCCTCCAGCCGCCCCCACCAGCGCTTGCCGGCCAGGTCTACAGCGAGCGCTTCAGCCAGCATCGGGTCGCTGTCCGGTGCGATGCCCAGCTGGTCGCTCACCAGCGCCCGGACCTTGTCGATCAGCGCTACGCGGTCGCCCTGATCAGTGACCGAGGCCTGCTCGACCAGTGTCGAGCCCAGGTTCTCCTGGTAGTGCTCGGGAATCTCTACCTTCCTCGTCGCGTCCAGCTGCTCCGCCTGGTCCAGCACCAGCTCCAGCTGCGCTGCCTTGCTGAGTGGAGTCGGCTTGCCCGGCTGCAGCTTCGCTAGCAGCGCACGGGGCGTGTGGGACGCCGACACCTTCGGGACCACCTCAGCAACGGCCAGCGCGGCCCGGTACTGACGGATCAGACCAGTGGCGAGCCGCCGATCCAGCTCCAGGCTGCCGTTCAGGTACCGCTCGACGGCGTCCGCCACCTGCTCCAGCGGCAGCGTCAGCTCGCCCTCGAGGTGGAAGCGCAGCACGTCCCGCTCGGCGACCTGGAAGACGACGGTCGCATCGGCCGCTGCAGGCTTTCCGTTGGCCGTCACCCCCAGAGCGGCGGTCCCCGCGAACAGGTAGTGCCGCCCGACCTCGATCGTCAGCCGCTCGACACCGGCGATGGTCTGGTCGGTGCGCGAGGCCGAGCTGTTGGTGCCGTACTCCCCCGACAGGTTCCCGCCGCTCCCGTCGCCGTTGGCTCCCAGACCGGCCGACGTGGAACCGCCGGTGCTCCGGCCGGCCGACAGGCCGTGGGTGGTCAGCGCCAGGTTGATGTCGCCGACCACCGCGTCGCTGGTCCCCAGCAGGACCACGTCTCCGATCCGGCCGAGCACTGCCAGGCTGCCGCGACTGGAGACCGGTCCAGCGCCGCGGACCAGCGCGTCGGTGCGGTACGTCGTACGGGCCCACTCGGGGTGTGCCAGCAGGTGGCGGGGGTCGAGGAACGCCTCCAGGTGGTGCCGCGCGGTCGGGTCCTGGCCGCCGAGCTGCTGGACGAGGCGGTTCAGCTCGTGGGTGTCCAGGGCGACCAGCGTCGCCCGGTCGAGCACCTGGTCGCTGACCGGTCCGTCGCTCACCGGTGTCGGGGTGACCTCGGTGGAGGGCAGCAGGTCGGTGTCGACGAGGATGCGCGCCGACGTTCCCGGCGTACCGGGGTGCAGTACGACGTCGTCGGCGCCGAGCTCGGTGACCACGAGGCGGTGCGGCACCTCGAAGGCGGCGACCGGCGAGCGGCTCTCGACCAGCGTCACCTGGTTGAGCGTGCCGCCGGAGAACCAGCCCATCACGCGACCGAGCGCCTGCCGCCCGTACGACAGCGCCGACGCCGCGGTCGTGCCGCCCGGCGCATCCTGGGTCAGTCCGAGCGGCGATGCGCGCCAGGGCAGGGATTTGCTCCAGCCGTCGGTGCGGCTCGCAGTGTCAGAACCGATATTGAGTGTCACCATCGCCTCGTCGTTCGTGACCGCGACGGCAGACGGCGGGCCGGTGCGCAACGCGATCCGCAGGGTGAGGGTCTCGGATGCGCGGCCGGTCATCGGCTTGGTGAGCGTCACGAGGATGCCGCTCTGTACGGCGATGTCGTAGCCGGCTTCGAGCCTGTTCACCGAGAGCTGCGTGCGGAGCTCTGTCAGGTTCAGCAGCTGGCCCTGGCGTAGCAGCGGGTCGCTGGTCATCCGGGCGAGGTCTGGGTTGCCGTGCTCGTCCAGCGGCGGCAGGAACCCGCGCTCGGTCAGCGGTGCGGTCAGGTCGGCCAGCGCCTGCTCGCCACCGGTCACCTGTTGCGCCAGTCCGGGCCCTGCACCGGTGAGGCGGCTGGTGCCGCCCGCTAGCCAGTTCGGCAGCTCCAAGCGGCGGCCGGGGACGTCGACACCCTTGCGGGGGTCGCCACGCAGTACCGGTACGCCGTTCTCGATCACCCGTTGACCTGTGTGGTCGTGGACGAAGGCGCTCTCCGCTACCGGCAGACCGTGCCGGTAGGCGTCGTTGGTGTGCAGCCGGACCAGCCCTTCGCTGCTACCGCCCACGGTGCCCTGCGACTCGCCGTCGAGGACCAGCGTCACCTTGTGCTCGAACACCATCCGGTAGCCCTGCGTCGGGCCGGTGTAGCGCTGCACACCGACGTGGATGCCGACGCCACCACCAGTCAGCGACTCCGACCGGTTGAGCGACCGGCCACCACTGGCGGTCGGCCCCAGGTCGACGCTGGTGTCGCCGAGGTCGGTGAGCGCCTGCCCGCCGTACGCGACGGTGGCGTTGAGCGAGGTGCTTGCGGAGAAGGCCTGCTGCCCGCTGGCGTTGCTGAAACCGACGCGGACGCGCTCCTGCCAGTGCGCCGTACTGGTGTCCCCGACCAGCTCGACCTGCTCGTAGCGGACCTCGGTCCTGACCTCCAGGTGGCCCACCGGGCGACCGTCTGCCTGCAGCGGGCGCAGCAGCGACTGCTCGGTGCTCTCGGCCAGCCGCGACGGGAGGTCCTGGGTGATCGCCTCCTGGATCTGCTGGCGCAGCAGCGAGGCCTGGTCACCGAAGCGGCTCAGCTGGTCGCCGTACTCGGTCAGTACGTCGTCGGTGAGGCTCTGCAGCCCGTCGAGAGAGGTGAGGGTGTGGTTGGGGAGCCGGCCGGACGGCTGCGCGCCGCTGGTGAAGGTCCTGGTGGGAGCGAGCACGGTGTAGGCGTGCGAGACCCAGGCGCGCAGCCGGGAGACGTCCTTGCCCTGCCCGCGATCGACGGTGACGTCGGCGAGGAGGCGGTCGGGCTCTCCCGGACGGCGGGCCTGCACGTTCCAGCTCGCCTGGCCGGCGTACAGGAGGGACTCGCCGCGGTTGTCCTCGACAGCACCATCCTGGCCGTACTGCGCGCCGTTGGAGGTGATCGAGCGACTCCAGCCGGAGCTCTGCTCGCCCTTGAGGGTGATCAGCTGGCCGAGAGCGTTCACCCAGGAGTGCTCGCCGAACAGCTGCGTCAACGTGCTCAACCCGAACGCGCCGCTGGCCCCGATCCGGCCGTTCTGCGTGATCCCGAACTTCCGCGACGGCTGCGGCAGCAGGCCGAGCATCGTCTCCGAGGCGCGCACCGAGGGATCGAGGACCTCGATCAGATCCGACACATTCAACCGGAACCGGAGCTCGATCGGCCGCGCATGACCGGCCCTGAGGATCGCGCCGTCGCTGGTCATCGCCTGCCCGAACTCCGCGTTGAGCCGGTGCTGCAGGCTCCCCGGGGTGAACCGCTGATCGACGTGGTTGGCCGCCAGCACGGCGTTCACTTGGTTGGTCAGCGCGGTCAGATGCGGCAGCCAGTCGGTGGGCAGCAAGCTCGACAACGCCATCAGCGGCGGGGCCACCGCGGCGAGCCCTTGCTCGTACTCCGCCAACTGCTTCGCCAGATCTGCCGCGGTCGTTGCCCGCTGCTCAGGCGCCATGGTCGCCGCGTCGGCAAGCAGCAACCGGTAGCCCTCGGCAACAACCTCCAGCTGCGCGCGGGCTTGTTCGTACGCCGCAGCAACCCGCTCCTGCCACGCACTCACCTCAGCTTGCTTGGCGGCTTCCTTCTCAGCCTGATGCGCCCGAGCGAACCGCCCGGAATCAACTGCTTGCTGCGCCTTCGCGGCATCCTGCTCAGCTTGCTTCGCCGCCTCGGCCGCCCGCTCGGCTGCCTCGGTCTTCGCCGCGATCCTCCGGCTGATCTCATTCAGCTGGCTCTGAAGATCCGTTACCTGTTGGGCCACCTCAGCAACGAAGGCATCCGCCTCCACCACGCCAACCCAAGGAAGCTGCGGCGGCCGATGATGCTTCCCGATCGCCTCAACCAGCCCTTCCAGATCCTGCCGAAGCGCAGCAATCTCCACGTCGGACCGTGCTTCATCAAGCTGCCGGGTCAACAGCCGGTACTCGTTGAACTGCGCCGCCACACAGAGATCTACAGTCTGTGCCGAAGCCCGCCCCAACAACCGCCGCCACCGACTCCGCGGGGCCGCCTGCTCCTGCAGCGTGTGACTGATCTCGTGCACCCAGGCGCGTGTCAACTGATCAGCAGCCAACGCAGTCGAGATCCGCACCAGATGCGGCCTCGCCACCGACCCGGCCCGAACCGCAGTAGCAGCCACCCGCCCAGCAGGAACCGCTGCCCGAGAGACTTTGAAGTACTGCGGTCCGATGCTGGTTTGCACTACAACGACACCTTCAGCAGCCTGCCCTGGGCGCCCGACGATCAGCCCGCCGAAGTCGTCTTCCTTGGCCGCCAACGCAGCCTGCACAGCTTCCCCAACCGAACCAGCTGCCTGACCGCTCCCATCAGTAACAAACCGCGTGCCGGGGACTTCTGGTGCGTGCACTGTGCGGCCTGATCCGGTGGAGCCGTCCCCGGTCCCGTCGGAAGCCGCCCGCTCCGGCGCCGCTTGCTGAGCGGAAGCCTGCTGGGAAGCAGCACCCTGCGCCCCTGCCTGCTCCGGGCCGGGCTGCAGAGGGGTGGTCTGCTGAGCGGTGAGGCGGGCTGCGCGGCGGGCGATTCGCTCGGCTGCGCGGCGGGTTGCGGTGACATCGAGCGGGTTGTCCGATGCGGGGGCTGACGGGCGCGTCGCCTGGTAGTGGCCGCCGCCCTCCAGCGGGATGGCGCCGGGCGGGACTTGCTCTGAGGTGGGAGCCGCCTCCGCTGCGGGCTCCTTCGCCGCGGGTTGCTCAGTCGGCTGCAGCACGGGCTGCTCGGTTGCCGCCAGGCCGGGCTGCTCGGTGGGTTCCGGCGCGCGGTGGCGGCCGCCAGGGAGGTCGGTGCGGGTGTCGAGGTCGGTGCGGTCGGGTGTTGCGGGGGTGACCACCTCGGGGCGGTGGCGGCCGACGTACTCCGTCGTCTCCTCCGGGCGGTGCCGGCCGACGTACTCCGTCGTCTGGTCGGGCGTCTGGTTGCGGGCGGTCGGCTCGTCGGCGTGGTGGCGGCCGGTGGGATCGGCTGCGTGGTGGCGGCCGGTGGGGGTTTGGGGGGCGAAGGTGCGGGCCAGTTCGGTGATGGTGGTGGGGCCGTGGGACTCGGTGGTGTTGGTGGTTGGGTCGGTGAGGCGCACGGTGAAGCGGAGAGGGTCGGCGATGGGGTGTGGGCGAGGGACTCGATCTATGGTCACCTCGATCTGGTGGCCTTGTTGGGCTAGAGCTGCCAGGGACCGTTCGACTGTGGTGAGGGCTTCGGTGTCGAGCAGTGGGGCGGTGCCGAACAGGGAGTGGGCACCGGTTGCTTGGGTGTGGTTCCACTCGAGGAGGCCGACGTCGGGTGCGGTCAGGGAGCGGACGGGGATTACTGCGCGGCCGCCGACCTGGTTGAGGCTCGGGGAGACGCTGAGGGCTGGGAGGGTCAGGCCCTGGGGGCTTCCGGACTCTCGCCACAGGCGGTGGGTTTCTTCGAGGGCTTCGTCGAACTGGGTTTGGACCAGGGCGCGTGAGTCGTCGGTGCCGTGAAAAATGTGGTGGTCCACGGCGTCTGCGGCTACGGCCAGTTGTTCCAGGGCGACTAGGCGCTCGGCGAGGAGGGGTTTGCCTGCTGGTTCGGCTACCAGGCGGCGGATTGCTTGTTCTGCAGCGGCGCGCGCCTGGGCAGTTGGGCCGCCGACCACGCGGCGTCCGGCTTGTGGGTCGACCGCTTCCAG
The DNA here is from genome assembly GCF_040681455.1 of Kribbella sp. NPDC051770. Taxonomy (NCBI): domain Bacteria; kingdom Bacillati; phylum Actinomycetota; class Actinomycetes; order Propionibacteriales; family Kribbellaceae; genus Kribbella; species Kribbella sp. NPDC051770. The sequence goes on from NZ_JBFAYT010000002.1 coordinate 787,797, forward strand.
GAGCGGGAACGTCCGCCGTACTCCGTTGTTGTTGGCAACTGCTTCGTACAGGCCGACGGCATGGAGGAGATTTGCCCGGACGTCGGCCAGCGGGCCTCCAAAACGCCCGAGCGCCTGGAGGCGGTCGATCTCCGCTGCCAAGGCATCGATCCGCTGCAGGAGGGTGACTCGCTCGGCTCGGGCGTCGTGGTCGAACGCGCTCTCCGGCTGGCCGGGTGGCACGTTGTCCAGCTCCGCCTTCCGCAGCGCGGCGCGGATCAGATCGGTGTAGTGCGCGGCGGTTTCGTCGACCGGAGCGGTCACGAGCGCAGGCTGCGTCCGGCCGGTGATCTCCGCGGCTCGCGACGTCAGCTGTTCGACCAGGTAGCGCGTGACCGCCCGCTGCTCCAGGAGTTCGGCGCGGTCGACGGCCTGCTTGGCCAGGGCCTTCTCCAGTTGGGACTGGATGTCGATCTCGGTACGGCGGAAGAGGTAGCGCGCGACCGGCGTACCGATCATCGCGCCGGCCGCGCCGGCGACGGTCAGGACGACGCCGAGGTCGGGCAGGTCGAAGATCAGGTCCAGGCCGACCGCGCTGACCGCGCCGCCGAGGGCAGCGGCGGCCACCTGTACGGCGTACGCGGTGAAGGGTGACTGGCCGGACGGCCGTTGGCCCGCAGGTGGCGCCGTCGGGGCGGGGAGGGCTCGGTTGGCGGCGCGGGTTGCGAGGTCGGGTGGGGCGCCGACCACGGCCTCGAGTTGCTCGGTCAGCTGTCGCAGCTGGGCGAGGCGGGGGCGGATGACCTCGGACAGCGCCTCGGCCTGGGCGGCCTCCTGTTCGCGGCGGGCCCACTGTTTGCGGGCGTCGTTGGCGGCTTCCTCGCGGTTGATGAAGTATTTGTCGCCCATCGCGCCGGCCACCGAGCCGAACAGGCCCGGTCCGACGGCATTCAGCAGGCCCTCGACCTGCGCGCTGACGTGGCGAGCGAGCTCGGTCGGGTCGACGTCAACGGCTTGCTGGCCGCCGACGAAGACGCGGCGGGCGGCGGCGGAGACGTTGTCGATCAGCTGCACGGCGAGCGTGATCCGGAACGGCGGTGCGCCTGGGATGGGTGGCTGGACCGGGGTGACGGCGGCGGGCGGCGCGGCGGTTGGGTCGGTCGCCGGTACGACGCCGGAGCGGAGGTCGAGGGCGGCCAGGACTCGTTCGAGTCTCGTGCGCAGCTCACCGAGCTCGGCGACCAGTTGGTTCGAGTAAAGCTGTGGGTCGGAGAGCCTGATCCGCTCGGTCGCGTCGACGCGGCGGAGGCGGAAGTCGAGCTTCTTCACGTCGACCAGCCGCTCGGCCAGCGACTTGGCGAGGGCCGAGGAGGCGATCACGAGCGCGGTCGACAGCGCCGGTACGCCGAACAGCGCGAGCGCGCCGGCGACCGCTGCCGTTGCGAGGGTCGGGGTGGTGTGGCGGACGAGGTAGTTGCTCCATTGGGTGGCGCGGGGCAGGTGGGTGAGCGGCGGGCGGGTCTGCTCCGGGCCGTCGAGGAGGGCGTGCAGGCCGGGGTAGTCGAACTCGCGCTGGACGCGTTCCTCGACGTACGCCGGTTTCTTGCCGGGCTGCTTGCGGGCGTCGAGGTAGCGCTCGGACATCGAGCCGACGAGGGCGTTCACCATGGTCGGGACGGCGATGCCGACGCCGACCAGCGGGTCGCCGGTGAAGACTGTCGCGGCCGCGCCGATGACGATCGACGACCAGCCTGAGCTGAGGATCGCCTTGGCTACGTAGCCGGCCCGGCTGACGCGGTCGTCGCCGAGGGTTTCGGCGCGATCCATGACTCGGTCGAGGATGGCGCGCTCGTCCTGGTCGAGCAGGGTTCGCAGGAGGTCGGCGTTGGGTTGGCCTTCGGTGACGCCCATCGCGAGGGCGAGCTTGCGGATCTCGGTGTCGAGGAGGGTGCGCCGGTGGGGTTGCTCCTGTACGCCGTACTGGCGAAGCTCGGCGCGGTCGCCGGTGTCGGAGACTTGCTGGGTGGCGTCGGTGTGGGGGGTGCTGTCGGGGCGGAAGACTGGTGGGCCGTCGGTGGCGCCGTGGACGATCGCGGCGGACTCGGCGAGGACTCTGGCGAGGAGCGGGGCGATCTCGTGGGCGGCCAGGCGGTCGGAGAGGAGGAGGTTGACGGTGGGGAGGTTGGTGGTTTCGACGGAGTACTCGAGCTGTACGTCGGGGTGGAGGGGGCCGACGCGCTTGACGAGGCGGAAGGTCTCGCCGGTGTGGGTGCGGATGCGGTAGGCGCCGTTGCCCTCGGGGTGGACGGAAGCGAGGTCGACGGCCAGGGGGTTGTTGCCTGCGGCAAGCTCTTCCAGGAGGGTGGTGGAGTGGTGGCTGACGAGGACCCAGCCGGGGAGGAAACGCTCGAGGCGGTGGGTGGGCTGAGGCGTGGGGCTCGGATCGGCAGTACCCGTGGGAGATGTCGGTGGGGCCGGGGCGTGAGGCTGCTGTGCCGGAGCCGGGGCTGGCGAGGTGGAGGGGGTCTGCGGATTGGGCGCAGCCTGAGGTGTCGGTGAGGTGGGCACGGTCTCCGGGGTGACCGGCGTCGGCAGGGTGGTCGCCGTCTCGGGTGTTGGCGGGGTGGCGGGGGTTTCTGGGGTCGGCGTGGCCTCCGCGGTCGCCTGGGTGGTGGGCTCCGGGGCTGACGAGGGCTCCGGGGTGGCCGCAGCACCAGGGGTTGGGTGGGGTGGGACGGGAGTGGGGGTGGTGGGGACGGCGCCGGGGGTGGTGGGGTCGTCGGGGTTTTGGAAGAGGTTTTCGGTGCCGGGGGTGAAGGTGTTGATTTCGGGCGTGGTGTAGCGGGCGAACTTTTCGCCCTTGGCGTTGGTGAAGGTGCGGCCGCCGGTCCAGATGGTTCGGCCGGTTTTCGGGTTGGTGACCGTGTAGGTGATGGTGATGGTGTCGGGGCGGGACTGGCCCGGGGGGAAGATGACCGTGACCTCGACGTGGTGGCCGGCGTCCAGCCAGGCGGCGATCTCGTTCTCGACCTTCTTGAAGGCGCCGGTGTTGAGGATGCCGGTCTGGGGGAAGTAGTTGCCTGGCATCACGCGCTTGAAGAAGCGCCAGGCCAGGGCGTGGCCGCCCTGGTCGCCGGGGGCGCCTCGGTCGCGGGCGTCCTTGCGGGCCGCCGCGTCGTCGGCGTTGCGGCCGGAGCCGTCGTAGGCGTGCTCGAGGTTGGCCTGGACCATGCGGGGGGTGCCGTCGGCGTCGAAGCGCCAGCGGGCTTCGTTGGGGCCGTAGGAGTGCCAGGGGGTCCATTGGGGTTGGCTGATTTGTTCTGGTGCTACTACGGGGGAGTTCTCGTTGAACCAGCCGAATTCGGAGGAGTTGTCGGACGAGCGGTGGTCTGCGGCTGGGGGGTCTGCCGGGGGGCCTGGGGGTTGGGTGGCGGAGGTTTGGTCGGCTTGGTCAGTGGCAGGCGTGGTGCTGGTGTCGGTGGGGTCCGTGGCTGTGGTCGAGTCAGTGGCTGCGCTGGGGTCAGCGGCTGCGGTGGCGTCGGTCGTCGCGGTGGCGTCGGTGGTCGCGGTGGCGTCGCTGGTGTCCGTGACGTCAGTGGTGTCGGTGGCTTCGGGGTGGGATTCGGCTGGAGTCGCCGGCTTTGCCGAATGGGTGGCCGTGTTGGACCGGGCGTCCGGGTGGGCGGTCCCCTTGGTCGAGGGATCTGTGGTGTGTTGCTCGACGGCGCTGTGGTTCGAGGTGGGGCGTCCAGCGGGCTGATGGGCGCCGGGGTTCTGGGACGCTGCCGAGTGATTATTCGAGGAGCCCTGGGTAGGAGCTGGGTTCTGGGCGCCGGTGGGGTTTTGAGAGCCGGCAGTGTTCTGAGCACCCGCCGGGTTCTGGGCACCTGCCGGGTTCTGGGCACCTGCCGGATTCTGGCTGCCCGCCGGGTTCTGGGCACCCGCCGGGTTTTGAGTGCCCGCCGGGTTTTGAGTGCCCGCCGGGTTCTGGGTGTCCGACGGGTTCTGAGGACCGGCGGGATTCTGCGTACCCGTTGGATCCTGAGCACCAGCAGGACTTTGGGGATCGACCGGGTTCTGAGGACCCGCCGGCGTACCGACCGGCCCACCCGGATCAACACCTCCCGCATGCACCACCACCGGCACCTGCGGCAGCGTGAACCCGTCCCCCCGCAAAAGGTTGCCAGTAGCAACTCCCCCGTTCAGTGCCACGATCCGCGACGACGCGAGCGTCCCGGCCAGTGGCGCCTGGTTGACGATCGCGTGCCCGTAGTCGGCCAGCGTCGGTACCTTCCCGTCGGCCAGGGCCTGCACCGTCGTACCGGCGACCGGGGACGTGATGCCGTTGACCACGAAGGCGTGGCTCATCTGCTCGACGGTCCGGGTCAGGCCGGGTGGCGCGCCCAGGCGGTTGGTGAGGCGCCCGGCGGGGATCGCCGCCGCGTGTCCGAGCGGCTTCAGCACGGGCGCCAGGCCAGCACCCAGGAGGCCGGCGCCCGCGCTGATCAGCGTCTGCTTGAAGTTGTAGCCGGTCTGGTAGCCGCCCGCGATGCTCAGCGCCTGCTGGATCGCGTCGGCGGCTGCTTCGTCGGGGACTTCGGCGAGGGCCTCGAGGCCGAACCTCAACGCGTGCGGCACCATCGCTGACGGTGCCTCCATCGCGGCGACCGCCGCGCGGCTGTAGCCGAGCAGGCGGAGCGCGAGCTGGCTGGCGAAGCGGCCCATCAGCACCCCGGCGCCGGGGAACATCGCCAGCGCGGCGAACAGCGTCGCGTTCAGGACCAGCTCGGCGATGATCGAGTTCCGCAGCGCGGCGATCTGGCCGGCGAAGTCGCGGCAGAGTTTCTCCATGTCGCGGTACGCCTGGACCATCGTGCGGTAGTCGTCCAGGGTCCGGGTGACGTTGCGGTTGTAGATCGTCCCGGCCGAGTCCGGCCAGACACCGGGCAGTTCGCCGTTGGCGGTGGCCGCGGCGTCGATCATCTCGGTCATCAGCTGGGCGGCCTGACCCCAGTCGTTGGCCAGCTGCAGGACGACGGCCTCGTCGGTCGACGGCCAGATGTTCTCGTCCAGGTAGGTCCGCAACCACAGCCACAGCTCGGTGGTCGGTTCCGGGATCGCGCCCACGGTCAGCAGCCCGGGTCAGGAGTCGTCACGCCGCCCAAGACCCGAGGTCAGAGGTCGCCGACCGAGCGCATCCGCGCCACGTCGCGCTGCGCCGACTCGACGTACTTGCCGACGATGACACCGCCCTGACGGCCCATCCCGCCGACGTTGCCGCTGGCGGCGTCCGACGCTTCCTGGATCGGCGGCTTGGCCGGGTTGTACGTCTCCCGGAACCGCACGCTGAGCGTGTCGAAGCCGGTCGTCGATCCCAGCTCGCCGACCCGGATCGCGGCGCTGAGCAGGCTCCAGCGGGTGCCGAAGTCGGTGCCGGCCTTCTCCAGCCGGCGCATCGCCTCGCGGGTCTGCTCGGGGTACATGTCGATGTCGCCGACACCGCCGAAGTTGATCGGTCCCTGGCTCATCACAGTCCTCCTCGGCGGTGCTTGCGCAGTTCGGCGTTCAGCGGTTCGAAGGCGAGGTCCGCCGGGTCGTCCAGCCCGCCGGGGAACAGCGCCGACAGCCGGCCGGCCGCGGTCGCCTGCGCGTCCGCGACCGCCGCGTTGATCACGTCGCGCAGCGACTCGGCCAGCGCGGTGGCGTCGGCGGCCCGGTAGATCCGCGGGTCGAGGACGATCTCGCGCACTTCGCCGTACAGGCCGACGGTGGCCTCGATCAGGCCGTCGTCGGAGTGCGCCGTGCCGGTGGTGTCCTGGCTGACCGACCGGTACTCGCGGAACCGGCGGTCGGCGGCCTCCAGCTGGCCGAGCAGCGACTGCCCGGCGCCGGTGTCGTCCTGAGCTCTCATCCCCGCCTCCTCTGTTCCCGCCCACTCTCCCGGCCAGTACGCCGTACGACGGCCGCTGACCGCTTCCGGCCACCAGCACCGGAGCGCCCGGGACCTCCGCGACCCTCGGAGGGTGAAGACGAGGTGGCGCGTTCCGGTCCTGCTGATCTCGGCCGCCGTGCTGGCGGCCGGGCCGGTCGTCGTCCCCGCCTCGGCCGCGCCGCCACGAGGCGCCTGCACCAACCCCGAACCAGGCCGGCCGGTCGAGCGATTGTTGCCCTGGGCCCAGGAATTGCTGAAACCCCAGCGGGCCTGGCCGTTCAGCACCGGCAACGGCGTGACGGTCGCCGTCGTGGACTCGGGCGTCGACGCCGATCATCCGCAGCTGCGCCGCGCCGGCAAGGTGCTGCGGGGCCGCGACTTCTACCTGGTCGGCACGCTGCCCGGCAACTTCGACTGCGTCTCGCACGGCACCGGCGTGGCCGGGATCATCGCCGCTGATCGGGCCGCCGGCGTCGGCTTTCAGGGGATCGCGCCGGGGGCGCGGATCCTGCCGGTGCGGGTGAGTGAGCGCGAGGCCGGCCAGAACGGGCAGGCCGAGCTGATCGACCCGCAGATCCTTGCCCGGGGCATCCGGTACGCCGTCGACCAGGGCGCGCGGGTGATCAACCTGTCGATGTCGGGCGACCAGGACCAGAAGCCGGTGCGGGAAGCCGTCGCGTACGCCGTACGGAAGGACGTCGTGGTGGTTGCGGCGGTCGGCAACCGGCAGGGCGATGCGCCCGGCGTGCTGCCGTCGTACCCGGCGCAGTACCCCGGCGTGCTCGGAGTCGGGGCGATCGACAACGGTGGGGCGCGGTTGCAGGCTTCGCAGTTCGGCCCGTACGTCGATCTGGTGGCGCCCGGTGGTTCCGTGCTGACGGCGGCGCGCAGTGCGGGGCACGCCTACGCGGACGGGACGAGCTTCGCCGCGCCGTTCGTGGCGGGGAGCGCTGCACTGGTCAGGGCGGCGTACCCGAAGCTGACGGCTGCACAGGTGATCCAGCGGTTGAAGGCGACGGCCAGCCCGGCGCGCGGTGGGGCGGACAGCCTGCAGTACGGCGCGGGCATCGTGGATCCCTACCGGGCGGTGACGGAGGCGATGATCGGTACGGCGGCGCGTGAGCTGCCGCCGATGCAGGCGCCGCCGCCGGATCACAACGCGCTGGCGCTCGCGGCCTGGTGGAAGACGGCCGGCGCGGAAGCCCGCTGGATGACGACGCTCGCGCTCGCCGGTGCATGCGTGATCGTGGTCGGTAGTGCGCTGCTCGTCGCGGGCCGGCGCCGGCGCTGGGCCGCTGGGCGCTCGGAGGTCGTGCGTCGCCCGGCCCAGGAGTCCGAACTGCCGCCGGAGCGGCTGTTCGCCTGAGCTGCCGGAGCACTGGCAGCCTCGAAACCCCAACGCAGCAAGGCCCCGGCCGGATCACCCGGCCGGGGCCTTTCGTCGTACCGAGGCTCACAGACTGGCTGCGATGCTCCGGCAGGTGGCCAGCGTGCTGGCACCGTCGGCCGCGCACTGGTCCCACTTGACGGCCTGGTTCTGGGCGTGGTCCGCGGCCCCGAGCGTTCCGGTGACCTCCTGGTGCGTCGCCGCGAAGTGGCCGTCCGACGCGCTGTCGGTCCACTCGCCGCTGGCCAGGTTGCTCGCCGCGCGCAGTTCGTCCTCGGCCATCATGGTGCGGTCCGACGACACGCCGCGCAGGGACTGCGCGGACATCCCGATCCCGCTGAAGGCCTGGTAGATCTCTGGCATCCGAGTTGCTCCTTCCGGTGTCCGGTGCTGTCGGTCAGGCGGTCAGCGAACCGACGCTGTTGACCGCCTGCACGTTGTTGGCGATGGTGCTGTCGTACTGCGAGCTGATGCTGGAGACGCCGGCGGACCGGTTCTCCACCCGCGCGTGGTGCGGACGCACCCCGCTCTGCCAGTTGTCGCCGACCGCCGACGCGGCGGTGTAGCCCGGACCGCGCCACGAACCGTTCAGGTCCATCGTGGTCGAGGCCGCCCGGGTGGCGTTGCCGCTCAGGTCCTGCCCGTAGGCGTTGGTGCGGTTGGCGTGCTGGGTCATGCTCTCGGTGAAACCCTGGATGAAGTCACTCATCCTCTGCTCCTTCCTGGTGGTGGAACCTCACCGCCAAGGTAGGGACGGCACTCCCCGCGCCGGTCCCGGCGACACCTTCCTGCCACCACGGTCCGGGCCCCGCTCAGGCCCGTGATGATCGGAGCGCAGCGAATCGGTGGAGGTTGACGATGGCAACAGTGGTGGTACGACGCCCGATGCGGCGCCCGGCGCCCGAACTGCCCGGTGGCGAGTTGCTGCTGGAGGCTCCGCCGGAGGTGCCCGAGCCGGGCGGCCGGCAGTGGGCGCAGATGCTGATGGTGCTGCCGATGGTGGCGATGATGGGCGCGATGATGCTGATGTTCTCCGGCAGCATCGCCAGCAGCCTGCGGTACGTCATCTTCGGCCTGTTCGGCCTGGCGATGATCGGGATGATCGTCGCCGGGGTGCTCAGCCGTAACAGCGGCGCGGGCAAGGTCGAGATGGGCCAGGCCCGGCGGACCTACCTGCGGCACCTGGCCCAGCAGCGGCTGCGGCTCGGCCGGTCGGTCGAGCAGCAGCGCGAGACGCTGCACTACCTGCACCCCGATCCGCGGTCGCTGTGGGCGCTGGTCGGCAGCTACCGGCTGTGGGAGCGCCGCCAGGACGACGCCGACTTCGGCGTGACCCGGATCGGCGTCGGCCGGCAGGGACCGGCGACCACGATCGTGCCGCCCGACACCCAGCCGCTGGAGCGGCTGGAACCCCTGTCCGCGTTGGCGTTGCGGCGCTTCGTCTCGACGTACGCGACGGTGTCGAACCTGCCGCTGGCGATCGCGGTGACCGGGTTCGCGCGGATCTACCTGCCGGGTGACGAGGACCGGTCGCGGTCGCTGGCCCGGGCGATGGTCGCCCAGCTCGCTTCGCTGCACGCCCCGGACAACCTGCGGATCGCGGTGTGCGCGGGCCCGGACCAGCGTGAGGATTGGGACTGGGTGAAGTGGTTGCCGCACGCTCTCCACCCCGAGCGCAGCGACGCGCTCGGGCCGCTCCGGCTGATCGCACCGACGATCACCGCGCTGGAGGCGATGCTCGACGATCTGCTGACCAACCGTCCCCGCTTCGATCCCGACACCGCAGGCTGGGCCGGTGGGCCGCACCTGGTGGTCGTGATCGACGGCGGAGTCGCCGACGGCTCGGACCATCTGCTGGCCGGCCCTGGACTGGAGGGCGTCACTGTTCTCGACCTGACCTTCCCGCCACCACGAGCGCTCGACACCAGCGCGATCAGCCTCGACGTCGAGGCCGACGGCGCGCTGCATGCGGAGACGATGGACGGGACCGAACGAATCGGCGACGCCGACACGCTCGACCTGACCACCGCGGAGGGACTCGCCCGGCAGCTTGCTCCGCTCAGGCTGACCGCCGGGCAGCACGGCGAGCAGCCGCTGAGCGCGGACCTCGGGCTGGCCGAGCTGCTCGATCTCGGTGACCCGTTCGAGTTCGACCCCGAGGACACCTGGCTGCCGAAGCCGAGCCGGGACCGGCTACGGGTCCGGTTCGGGCTGCGGTCCGACGGGCAGCCGATCGAGCTGGACCTGAAGGAGTCCGCGCAGGAAGGGATGGGCCCGCACGGCCTGCTGATCGGTGCGACCGGTTCGGGCAAGAGCGAGCTGCTGCGCACACTCGTGCTGGCGCTGGCGATCACGCACCCGCCGCGGTCGCTGAACTTCGCGCTGGTCGACTTCAAGGGCGGCGCGACCTTCACCCGGCTGGACAAGCTGCCACACACCAGCGCGGTGATCACCAACCTGGCCGAGGAGCTGCACCTGGTCGACCGGATGGCCGACGCGATCAACGGCGAGCTGCTCCGCCGGCAGGAGCTTTTACGGGCTGCAGGCAACTACTCGTCGCTGCGCGACTACGAGAAGGCGCGGGCCGCCGGCGCCCCGCTGGACGAGGTACCGACGCTGCTGGTGATCTGCGACGAGTTCAGCGAGCTGCTGACCGCCCGGCCCGACTTCATCGACATGTTCGTCCAGATCGGCCGCGTCGGCCGGTCACTGGGTGTCCACCTACTGCTGGCCAGCCAGCGACTCGAGGAGGGTCGGCTGCGCGGGCTGGAGACCCACCTGTCGTTCCGGATCGGTCTGCGGACCTTCTCCGACATCGACAGCCGCACTGTGCTCGGCGTCAACGACGCCTTCCACCTGCCGCGCGCACCTGGCCACGGGTTCCTGCGGGTCGGCACCGAGCAGATGGACCGCTTCCGGTCGGCGTACGTGTCCGGTGTGCACCGGCGACCGGTGCCTGGCGCCGTACCGGTGCTCGGTGACCAGAGCGTGGAGCTACTCGACTACTCCAGCGGGTACGTCGCACCAGCTGTCGAGCAGGACGAGGAGGACGCAGTAACCGATCCGGACGGCGCGTTCGACGAGGCGGTCGGCGAGAGCCTCATGGACGTCCTGGTCGACCGCTTCGAGGGCAAGGGCACTCCCGCGCACCAGATCTGGTTGCCGCCGCTGGACCAGGCGCCTGCGCTCGGCACTGTGCTGCCCAACGGACCTGCGGAGTACCCGGTCGGCCGCTACCGGCCCGGGCACCTGCAGATCGTCGCCGGGGTCGTGGACCGCCCGTTGGAGCAGCGGCGTGACCCGCTGCTGCTCGACCTGTCCGCTGGTGGTGGCCACGTCGCGGTGGCGGGCTCTGTCCAGAGCGGCAAGAGCACTGCCCTGGTGACGATGATCAGCGCGCTGGCGATGACCCACTCACCACGTGACGTGCAGTTCTACTGCCTCGACTTCGGCGGCGGCGTGCTGACCGGTGTCCGCGACCTGCCGCACGTCGGCAGCGTGGCCGGCCGCCAGGACGTCAACGCCGTACGCCGGAGCGTCATCGAGGTGCTCGGCATCGTCGCCGAGCGCGAGAAGACCTTCGCCCAGCTCGGCATCGACAGCATGGAGACCTACCGCGAGCGGCGCCGGCAGGGCGAGCTGGCCGACCTGCCGTACGGCGACGTGTTCCTGGTGGTCGACGGCTGGGCGACGATCCGCAACGACTTCGAGGACCTGGAGCAGCTGCTCGCCGACATCGCGACGCGCGGTCTGGCGTACGGCGTACACCTGATGGTCAGTGTGGCGCGCTGGTTCGACCTGCGCACCAACGTCCGGGACCTGTGCGGCACCAAGCTGGAGCTGCGGATCGGTGACCCGATCGACTCGATGGTGGACCGGCGCGCGGCCGCGCTGGTCCCGGAGCGGTCGCCGGGACGCGGGATCATCACCGGGCGCCACCAGTTCCTGATCGCGGCTCCCCGGCTCGGCGAGCCGCAGGGCGAGGAGCGGGTGTCTGTCGGGCTGGCCGAGCTGGTCCGGACCGTGGCCGAGGCTTGGCCGGGAATGGCGGCGCCGGAGGTCCGGCTGCTGCCGGCCGACGTACCGTACGAGGCGGGCAACGGCGCGAGCTCCCAGGAGGCCGGGCTGGCCGTGGGGGTCGCCGAGCGCAGCCTCGAACCGGTGCTGCTCGACCCGAACGCCAACCCGACGTTCATCCTGCTCGGGGACACCGGGTCGGGGAAGACCGGCTTCCTGCGGACCCTGGCGCGACGGATCTCGGAGACCTACGCGCCGGACGAGGCCTGCGTGCTGGTGATCGACCACCGCCGCAGCCTGCTCGGGACCGTCGAAGGGCCCAACCTGCTGGGCTACGGCACCGGCCACCAGGTCACCGAGAACCTGATCAACCGGCTCGTCCAGATCCTCGAGGAACGACTGCCGGGGCCGGACGTGACACCGCAGCAGCTGCGCGAACGCTCCTGGTGGCAGGGCCCCGACGTGTTCGTCCTGATCGACGACTACGACATGGTCGCCACCGGCGAGGGTCACCCGCTGATGCCGTTGCTGCCCTACATCCCGCAGGCCGCCGACATCGGGCTGCGGATCTACGCGGCCCGGCGGACCGGCGGCGCGATGCGCGGGCTGTTCGAGCCGGTGCTGGCCAAGATCCGGGCGGTCGGGTCGCCCGGCCTCCAGCTGTCCGGCAGCCGCGACGAGGGCATCCTGCTCGGCGGCCTGCGGGCCCAGCCGCTGCCGCCGGGCCGTGGCTTCCTGGTCAACCGCCAGGGCGACAGTCAGCTCGTCCAGCTGACCCATCCCCCGTCGGACGAGCGAGCGGTCTGACGCAGTTCCCGGTGCGGCACCGGCCGCACCTCGTGAGATGAAGGAGGATCGATGGCAGGCGAATTCATCAGCGCGCACAGGACCGAGGACATCGGCACGTTCAGCGGCCAGCTCGGCGTCGTCGCGGACAACTTCGAGGGCCACGCGAGCGCGGTCGGCCAGCGGGCCACCGGGGCGACCGGAACCAGCTCGATGGCCGAGGGCGCGGCGTTCCTGACCAGCGAGCAGCAGGCCCGCCAGACGCTCGGGCAGTTCATGACCGAGACGACGCAGGGCCTGCGCGGGTACCAGTCGGCGGCCGCCGCGACGCACCAGAACTACGACGGCGTCATCACCGCGAACACCGCGACGATGAACGCGCTGCTGCGGCCCCCGACCGGGCCCGGCCGAGGAGGCAACTGATGGCGAAGACCAGTTACAACGACGGCGCCGGTGTGAACAGCGCCACCACGCTGGACCAGCTGGAGGCAGCACTCAACCAGCTGTTCCAGGTCGCGTCCGGCGAGCGGGGAATGGTCGCCTCGGTGAACGCGTCGAAGGACGCCTGGGACCAGGCGGGCCAGGGCATCTTCGACGCGGTCACCGAGCTGCCGCGGAACACCAGCCAGGTGATGACGTCGTGGACCGACGACGCGGCGAAGCTGTTCGAGCAGGCCACCGAGCGGTCGACCCGGTCGCTCGCCACCGCGCACGGCTCGATCGTCGGGGCGGCCGCCGGGCCGTCCGGTGGGTCGGGGGTGGTCAACGCCCTCACCTCGCTGGCCGCGAACATCACCCGGACCGTCGAGCAGGCCGCGGTGATCAAGGGCGAGGCCGACCGGCAGATCGCGTTCGCCCGGCAGTACGCGGCGAACACGATCAACGAGCCGGGGGCGGCGATGGTGGCCTCGGAGGCCGAGATCGCCAACCAGTACGTCGACCAGATCCGGCCGACGGTCGCTCAGCTGGGCACGGCGCTCGATCTGCTCGGGACGATCTACGAGGGGACCGGGCAGCAGGTCACGTCGGCTGCGGCGCAGTTGAAGTGGGACGGGCCGGGGGCGAACGGTGCTGGGCCGGGCGGTGTGCCTGCTGGAGCTGGGGCCGGTCCTGCTTCGGCTGGAGCTGGTGGAGGGCCGGCGGGCGCTACCGGTGGGCCCGGCGGAGCTCCTGGAGGGCCCGCGGATGCGGCCGGGCCTGGTGGCGGTGCGGGTGGTCCAGCTGACGCGGCTGGTGGTCCCGGTGGTGCCGCCGGTGGCCCTGGCGGAGCTACCGGCGGTCCCGGGGGTGCTCCGGGTGGGCCGGCTGGCCCGGTGGGCGGAGGTCCCGGCGGTACCGAGCTGTCCCGGCTGTCGCCGGGCGGCGGCGGGCTGCCAACGCTTCCGAACGGTGGGCTCCCGCAGCTCCCCACGCAGACGCTGCCGAACAACGGTCTGCCGTTGCCGCCGGCCGGTGGGCTTCCGCTGCAGCCGCTCGGGGCTGGTCTCAACGGGTCCGGCCCGAACGGCAAGGGCAAGCTGCCGCCGCTTCCCACGCTCGGCAAGCCCGTCGGGCTCGGCGGTGGTGGCGGCGGTCTGGGCGGCGGACTCGGCGGGGGCAGCGGGCTGGGCGGGCTGCGCGGCGGTGGCGGTGACGTCGGCCTCGGCAAGGGCGGCGGCGACCAGCTGATCCCGCGGGCCGGCGAGCAGCTCACCCCGCCCAACCAGGCCGCCGTCGGCCGCGGCCCGGCAGCTCCCGGCTCCGCCTCCGGTACGACGTCCGCCGGTACGCCGGGCGGCCCGGCCGGTGGTTCGCCGATGATGCCGCCGATGGGCGGCGCGGCGGGCGCCGGTGGTGGCGGCCGCGGCGGCAGGCCGGGCGCTGGTGCGATCCGGCCGGTCAACCGGAAGCGCAAGACGCGCGAGGACGAGACGCCCGGCGTACCGGTCGGGCTGCGCGGCAAGGCCGGGCGGGAGCTGCCCGGGGCGTTCCCGACGCTCCCGGTCACCAACCGGCGGCGCAAGGACGAGCGCGACAAGCCGATCGACACGATCCAGCTGCTCGACGAGGAGCTGTGGAAGGTCGAGGAGGCCCAGGCCGTCGAGACGCAGAAGCGAGTCGGTCGCCTGGCCACCTGACCGGCAACGCAACCGGCCCGGACATCGCAGATGTCCGGGCCGGTTCGCGTGCGGGCGCGGCGCGGGAGACCGGCCGGGCCGGCCGGCTCAGTGCACGGGCTGGACCGCCGCCACCGGGTCGAGGCCGCTGCCCTGCGGGATCCGCGCGACCAGCTGGGCCGGGATGCGGACCGGCACGACTCCCTTGTAGCCAAGGGCTTCCAGCAGCGTCGGGTCGGACAGCGGGTACGTGCGTCCCAGATCGGTGATCACCGAGACCGTGCCCGCCTTCGCCTGATCGGACGGCATCGCCTCGACCACGGCCGCCGTACCGGGCTCGACCAGCACGCGATCGGCCAGCGCCGTGCCGAGCTTGCCGCGCTTGACCGTCACCGCCGCAGCGTCCCGCGCCGGCATCGCCGCGTCGATCGAGACCGACGGCACCGGGTCACCAGGCTGGAAGCCCGCGCAGACCGTCCCCTGGCCGTTGCGTGGGGCAACAAATTCCGGCCGGCTCCGCGGTGCCTGCCCCTCGTCGGCGGCGGTCGACGGCGACTCGGCCCGGGCCAGCGACAGCAGCCCGATCTCGAACGCGCTCGGCGACTTCCCGCCGTACGCCGCGGCCACCGGCCGGTAGGCGCGCTGGATGTCGTACTGCAGCGCACTGATCGGCCGCAGCTTGTCCTTCAGCGCCACGTAGTGCTGCCGGGCGCCGCTGGCCGTGGTCACCACGAACAGCTGCCCGATCCGCACCCCACCCCGATCCTGCACCGCGTACGACGGCTTCCCGGTACCGGCGATCGCCAGCGGAGCGATCGGCTCCCCATCAGGCAGCGCGGCGACGAACGCCGCGCCGACGCGCGCCCAGGGCTCCGACCCCAGCGCCAGGCCGACCGTGGTCGTGTCGGACTTCTGGATCCGGTGCCGGTAGCCCTTCCAGATCAGGTACCAGTCGCGGGTCTCCATCACCTCGACCAGCATCGCCGCGTCCGTCATCGGCGCGTCGCCGGGCGGCCGGGAGCCAATCATCAGCACCGACTCGCTGGTGGCCGCGCCGCTGCTGTCGAGGGCCGGCTCGGAGCACAGCGTCCAGCCCCCGGTCAGCAGCCGCTTGCGGTCCGGCAACGCGTCCGGTGCGTCCTCGATCCCGATCAGCGGTCCCCGCGGTACGTCGGCCAGCGAGCGGCGCGAGACCCGGCGGACCTGGCCGTTCTTCCCCAGCGCCAGCAGCGCGGAGGTGTAGTTGGTGACCGGGTGCAGATGCCCGTCGACGTACACGAACCGTGTCCCGGTCTCCTTCTCCACGACGACCACGTCGCCGCCGCTCCACGCCTTGCTGCCACCCGGCACGATCAGCCCGTAGACGCCGGCGACGACCAGCGCCAGCACCAGGATCACGACGCCACCGACAGCAGCGCCGAGCGGGCGCTTGAACGGCGGCTGCTCCGGGTCGGTCTCGCGGGTGACCAGCGCCGACACCATCCGCTGGACGGAGAACTGGTGGGACTGGAGCTGGTCCTTCCTGGTCGCCATCTCAGCCTCCCCAGCCCCGGACCACGCCGTACAGACCGAGTACGGCCGCCGCGACGGGGATCAGTGCGAGGACGACGACGATCTCCGCGACCTCGGCGTACCGGCTCAGGTAGGGGCCGGGCCGGCGGTTGCTGTAGCGCAGCCCGAGGAAGACAGCCAGGCCTGCCAGCAGCAGAACGCCCGGAGCGATCACCGCGACCGGGTCAGTGAGCTGTCTGGTCAGCGGGCCAAGCGCCAACCCGGTAGCGCCCGTCAGAGCGGGGATGAGCAGCAGCAACCGCTGCTTCACGATCGGGTAGAGCCGGGTGCGCAGGAACGCCCCGGCGGTCAGCAGTGCGACCAGGATCGTCGCCGACCTGGTGTCAGCGAGCACAAGCAGGATCTCGCAGACCGACAGCACCAGGGCGAGCCCGGCGAGCATCCCGGTCAGCAGGCCGTCGGCGCGGACCACCGCGCCGTACACCTCCTTGCGGGGTGGCAGCGGGTCGTCGCGGACCAGGTCCATCGTGGTCCTCGGCAGGATCGGCATCGGTAGCCGGCCCAGCCGCAGCGCAGCTGACGCCAGCATCGGCGAGAAGGCCAGCAGCGCGGCACCGAGGATCGCTGCGACGTCGTGGCTGTCGAGAGCCTCGGAGGTCCCGATCCATCCACCCAGCACACCCAGCACGCCGGTAGCAGCAGCCGCGACGAACAGCATCGCGCCGTCGACCACACCGAGGTAGCAGCCGACACCCGCCAGCATCAGCGCAGCACTACCGGCCAGCACCTGCGGTGCGCCGATCGCCGGCCACTCCGCCGTACCTGCCAGCAGGAGACCGCCGCCGAGCGCGGCACTGGGCAGCGCGATGCCGCCGACCATCACACCAGCTCCGGAGTCACCCACCACCCGGGCCAGGGCGACCGCACCGGCGACCAGCACCAGCGTGGTGATCAGCAACCACCCGGCGGGCTCGTGCCAAGGCGCTCCCATCCGCAGGATCGTCACCGCGACCACCACGAGCGCAGCCGCCGCGCAGACGAGTCCGGCCAGCCTGGTGTGCCAGGGCGCCCAGGCGGCGCCGAGGCGGCCCGAGCCGGAGGCGACCGCGTCGACCAGGTCGTCGTACTCGAGCTCCGGCCACTCCAGGCGGCGCGGCACCAGGTGCAGGATCTCGCCGTCGCGGATCCGGTGCGAGCCCAGGCTGCGGCCGAGGACGAGCTCCGTGCCGTCGGAGCGCCGCAGTACCCAGCCGCCGCCCGGCGCGCCCTCGTCGGCGAGGTGCTCACCGGCCTTGGTCAGGACGCCGGGCAGGACCTCGGCGACCGACGACTGCTCGGGCAACGCCAGGTCCAGCCGGCGCTGCGGGGTGGAAACCGTGACGCGGAGAAGTCCGGTGATGTGCATGGCAACCTTCCGTGGTCCACTTCCCTTCCACTGCACACTGTCGGCGTCCCGCGGTGCCGACGGGCTCCCCTGACCTCTTGCGGCCACTCCCCGCGCGCGACAGGCTCCGCTGGCTACGGTCGGTCGAACCAGCCGATGCCGAAGGAGGCCGCCCGTGGAGCCGCTGCTGCTGCCTGTCGGGCACGACGTAGGTGCGCTGCACACCGCCGGAGGCAACCGGCGCCAGCAGGTCCGTGCGGGCCGGAACCTGGTCGAGCTGACCGATCCCGAGTACGTCGTGTGGCTGCTTGCCCACGGCACCGGTGACGACGACCGGCCGACCCGCTCGTCGGTCGCTGCCGCTGCTGAGCGGCTGGAGGTGAGCGCTGCCGATGTCACCGCGATCACCGATCAGCTGCTGGCGGTCGGCCTGCTCGCCGAGGTGGACCCCGAGGCCGGACCAGCTGTCGACTTCGCCCAGCGACACCAGCTGATCCCGCTGCTG
The DNA here is from genome assembly GCF_040681455.1 of Kribbella sp. NPDC051770. Taxonomy (NCBI): domain Bacteria; kingdom Bacillati; phylum Actinomycetota; class Actinomycetes; order Propionibacteriales; family Kribbellaceae; genus Kribbella; species Kribbella sp. NPDC051770. The sequence goes on from NZ_JBFAYT010000002.1 coordinate 805,395, forward strand.
ATGGGACTCGGCCCAGACCAGGAAGAGGGCGTCCTGCAGACCATCGGCCTGCTCGGCCAGCCGATCGTCCAGGTCTCCAGTGCCGTGTATGACGTGTGGGCGTGGGCCCAGCTGACGCCGCACCTCTGGATCGCCTGCCAGGACGCCGCCGAGGTGGCCCGCCGGGTCGGTGTGACGGCTCCAGACGAGACCGAGCCGCGCGAGGTGCTCACCGGGATGCTGCGGTCGGTGCACGGGCTGCTGTGCGTGCGGGCGGCGTACCTCGACCGGAGAGGTGTGGCGTGATGGTCTTCCCCGTTGGCCACTACACCGGGCTCCGCGCGTCGGACGACGGGCTGCTGCACACGATCCGGGCCGGCTGGCAACAGCACCGGGTGGAGGAGGACGCCTTCGCCACCTGGGTGCTCGCCCACGGGCTGCGCGAGACTGGCAAGGAGAAGTGGACCGACGCGGACGTGCTGGGCCAGGCGGAGCAGGCCGGAATCCCTGGCGCGGCAGGGCATCTGCAGCAGCTGGCCGAGCTCGGACTGGTGGCGAGCGCTGACGACGTCGAGCAGTTCGCGCGGAGACATCGGCTGGGAGTCCTGTTCGTCGGTCTGGGCAACAGCCCGGAGCGGCTGGACGAGTACGCCGTCGGGCTGCCGGGGCTGGGCACCGCAGCAAGGCTCGACACCAGCTGCTACGAGCTGTGGCAATGGGGATCGATCGCACCGACGCTCTGGGACATCTGCCAGGTGGTCACCGCCGAGCCGGGCGACGTACTGGGTGACCTGCGGTTCCTGCTGGCGAACGGCTGCGCCTACCTGGATGTCGCTGCGGTGAGCTGAAGTTGGTGCGAGGATGACAGCGATGGCCGAGATCCCGCTGGAGGCACTGGTACCGCGGGCGACAGGTCCGGTGGCCAGTGTGTTCCTGCTCGCGCCGGCCGTCGCCGGTGGGCGGACGATGGTGCTGAAGGTCTACCCGCAGCCGCTGGACCGGCGGACCTACAACGGCGTCGAGGTCGAGCAGGCCAAGCTGGCCGGCCTGCGGTCATCGGCGTCGATCGTGCTGGTGCAGGGGCTCGACGAGCTGCCGGACGGGCGGACCGGGCTGCGGATGGAGTTCTGCCCGCAGGGATTGCGTGAGCTGGTCGCTGGTGGGCCGCTGCCGATCGGTGACGTGGTGGTGCTAGGGCAGATCCTCTCGTCGGTGCTGGCCGAGGCGCACGACATCGGGCTGGTGCACGGTGGTGTGACGCCCAGCAACGTGCTGGAGCGGGCCAGTGGGCAGCCGGCGCTGGCTGACTTCGGGCTGGCACTGCGGCTGCGGTTCCCGCGCGACCTGATGGGCGACGCGGCGTACACGGCACCCGAGGTGTTACGCGACGGTGAGCTGTCCGAGCAGGCCGACGTGTACGGGCTCGGCGCAACGCTCTACCTCGCGCTGGCCGGGCACTCCCCCTTCCCGGCTCGGCCTGGTGAGTCGCCGGATGACGTCGTACTGCGGGTGCTGCGTGAGCCGGTCCCCGCGGTGTCCGGGCGGGACGTGCCGGCTGGGCTGAGCGCGCTGCTCAGCCGGATGATGGCGAAGGAACCGGACGACCGGCCGAGTGCTGCGGAGGCGGTGAGCGAGTTCGAGGCGCTGCTGCGCAGCCCGGAGGAGCCGGGGACGGACGACCTGGACTTCGACGACTTCCGGGACGAGCTGGCGTCCGCACGTGTTGCTGACGCGCCGCAGGTCGCCGCGGTCGCACTGGCCCGGCCGCCGAAACCTCAACGGGACAAGGGCTGGCGGCCTTCCAAGGGCCTGCTGATCGGCGCGGGCGTGGTGGCGTCGCTGGCCGCCGTACTGGTGGTCATGCTGCTGCCGAAGGACGAGCCGGACAGTGCGCCGCCGGTGGTGACGCAGCCGACGACAGTGGCCCCGACGACTCCGTCGGTGACACCAGCGGTGCGGCTGGAGCTCAAGCCACCCAAGGACAACGGCACCTCGGTCCAGCTGGAGTGGACCAGCTCCAAGCCGCTCACGTACGCGCTGAACATGGCAGAGCAGGGCGGCAAGGACGCGCAGACCACATACCGTGGCACCGGTACGTCGATGACCGTGCGGGTCAGCCCTGGCCTGCTCTACTGCTTCGAGGTCCAGGGCACCGACGGCACCGCGATCTACATCAGCGATCCGCAGCCACTGCGCGGCGCGACCTGTCGCCGCCGCTGAGCTTCCACAGACTCCGCAGCTCCAGCGCCGCCTGCAGCCGGTCGGCCAGCGGCCGGGAGCGCAGCCCCCGCCGTACCTCCCGTACGCCGGCCCACGCGCTGCTGGTCACCTCCGGCCCGACCTGACCACCCGACCACAACGCCTGGTCGACGCTGTTCGCCACAGTCACCAGTCCAGCGGCTGCTCGCTCGTCGGTGACGTCCTCCGCAGCCACTGCCAGGTCCCGCACGGTCATACCTGTGGTCACCGCGACACCGTGCGCCCGCAGCCGGTCGCGGGCCTCCGCCCACGCTCCCACCACGGCCGCGTTGCCAGGACGCCGCTTACGCCGTACCGCACGCAGTGTCTTCAGCAGCGGTACGCCGAGCAGCCAGAGCAGCAGCAGCGCGGCGGAGGCGATGAAGATCCCCAGCACCGGTACGTCGGGCCGCTCCCAGCCGCCGCCGTTGTCGGCCTTCTCCGTGGGCGGCGCGACCTCCGGGTCCTGGATCTCGTTCACCGGCGGCACCTCCCGGCGCGCCTGGTCGGTCACGTCCGCGTCGCTGCCCGGTACGACGGACTTGCCGGCCGCGGCCTGGCCGGACGGGTCCAGCGGCCACCAACCGACACCGTCCACCGCCACCTCGGGCCAGGCCAGCGCGTCGCCGTTGCGCACCGTGTACCAGCCGTCGGCGTCAGCTGTCGTGGGAGCGCGGAAGCCGACCACCAGCCGGGCCGGGATCCCGTTGGCCCGCGCCAGCGCGACGTACCCGGCAGCGAACTGCTCGCTGGTCCCCGGCTCGTCGTCGAGCAGGAACCGGCGCAGCTGCGGCCAGCTGTGCCCGGTCGGCAGCGGGTCGGTCGACGCGAGCTTGTAGCGCTTGCGCATGTAGTTCTCCAGCGCGAGCGCGGTGGCGAACGTCGCCCGCCGGCCGGCCAGCGCGTCGGAGGCCAGCGCGGCCACCTCGTTCGGTACGGCGCCGAGGTCGCCCAGCCCGCCCGGCGCGTCAGCGTCGATCCCCGCGGCCAGCAGGAGCTTGGCGTCCACCTTCGGCTTCGACCAGGTCAGCTCGTACCGGTCCGGCACCTCGCCGGTCAGCAGCGTGCCACCGATCGGCTCGATCTGCGGCTCGATCGCGCCGTGCACCGAGGACGGCAGGAGCTGGCCGGGCAGCCAGGGCCCGCGCAGCTCCTTCACCTCGACCTCAGCGCGCTGCGGCTCCACCGGTACCCGCACCTCGGGACCAGGGGTCAGCTCGGAGCCCAGCCGGAGGATCGGGTGGTCAGTGGTCCAGTTGGCGCCGTCGAAGTCGTCCAGCGCGACCTGTCGCCACCGCCCGACCGGACTGGGCGCCTGGTAGCGGAAGACGACGGTGTCCCTGTGCCGCCGGTCGAGGCGCCCGGCTAGCTCGTCCAGCGGGCTCGCCTGCCGAGTCGCCGGTGCGGCAACGCTCTGCGCCTGCTGCAGCGTGTACGGCGTACGGTCGAGCAGGTCAGCGGCGCCGACAGCCGGTGCGCCGACCACTGCGACGACGGTGACAACCACCACGGGCGTCACCGAGCGCCTGGTCTTGCCAGCCACATCCGGCACCAGCAGAGCAGCGAGGACGAGCCCGTACGCCAGCGCAACCAGTACGGCGTTGAGCCCGTTCAGCGCGATGTAGGCCTGCGCGATGCCTGTAACTGCCAGGCCGGGCAGCACACCGACCAGCGGCGGCGTACGGTCCAGCAGCTCGACAGCGAGCAGTGCTGCGAGCAGGACCAGCAGCGGGACGAACACCACGAGGTCCGGGTCCGGCCGCGCCGGCCAGGTCGACTCCAGCGTGAGTTGCCAGGCGGTGAGCCCGCGGCCGAGGGCACGGACGGTCTCGAGCGTGGGGAGGCCGGCGAGCGTCGTACCGCGGAGGACTGTCTCGATGGTCGCGAGCAGACCGGCGGCGACGACCAGGAGCGGGCGCCAGGTGAGGAGCGTCGGCCGGTAGCGGCAGAGCTCGGTGACGGCGTAGACGGCCAAGCAGACAAGGAGAACCGGGAGGAGCAGGGACCGCAGCCCGAAGACCGGACCGAAGCAGAGGCCTCCGACGGCGACAGCTGCAAGCACTGCGGCTGTCCTGCGACGCGTGCTCACCCGATCACCCCGCTCCACTGCGTCAGCGCCTCACCGGCGTCGGCAGCAAGGATGACCCGGGCACCGAGGATCGGGGCGACACCGTGCGCCGGGCCGAGGCCCAGCACGGTCACGGAGCCGTAGCGGACCAGCAGCGGCGCCAGGTCGCTCGCCGTACCGCGGGCGCCGGTCACGACGACGATCGCTCCACCACTGGACGCTCCGGTCGTCAGTGCACGAGGCAGCAGGCCTTCACGCTCGTCGCTCTGTTGTACGACGCACAGCTCGTCCAGGAACTGCCGCGACGCCAGCGCTCCACCAGGTGCGGCCAGGTCGGCGCCAGCGGACGTCAGCAGGCGGCAGCGGTGGCCGGCCATCGAGGCCGCGAACAGGATCGACGCGGCGACCTCGACCGCTTCCTCGAATGTTGCCTCAGGCAAGGGCTCGGTGCGGGTGTCGAGCAGCACGGTCAGCCGGGGCTGGTCCGGGTCGACGTAGTCGCGGACCATCAGCTGACCGGTCCGCGCGCTGGCCTTCCAGTGCAGGTGCCGGACCTCGTCGCCGACGACGTACGGGCGGACGTCGCGCAGGTCCGCGGAGCCGCGCAGCGAGTCGTCGGCGGTGCGGCCGATGTGGTGGTGCCGCGGCCGCCCGGCGACCACGGTCCGGGTCGGGTGCCGCTTCGGGTGCACCCAGAGCACGGCGGTCTCGCCGGTGGCGACGCGGTTGCGGGCGAGACCGAGCGGGTCGGTGCGCTCCAGGGTGAGCGGCCCGACCTGGATCCGGCCACGCCGCGAGGTCGGCAGCTCGTACCGGTACGTCGCCTCGCTGTCCGGCCCGAGCCGCCGGATCGGCACCTGCCGGCGCTCCGGCCCGGCCGAGTCGTGCGCCGCGAACGACGGCTGCCAGCGGTTGCCGGCGTTGCGCACGCGGAGCGTGGCCAGCGCCGGGCGGCCGCGCTCGACGCGGTCGGGCGAGAGGTCGCGGTGCACCGACACCTGCGGGCGGCGTACGGTCAGGATGGTTGCCGCGAGCAACGCTCCGAGGCCGATCCCGCCGAGCGCGCGGAAGAAGGGGTAGCCGGCCAGCTCGCCGAGGGCGTAGGCCAGCAGCGCGCCGGCGAGCACGGCGATGCCTCGCCCGGTGAGCCGCATCATGCCCTCCAGATCACTTTGTTGGAGGTGAGCCGGCCACCCGGTCCGGTCGCGTCGACCCAGACCTCGCCACCGGTGTCGTCGTTGTAGAACTTGTTCACCGTGATCGACCCGTTGGCGTCCGCGGTCAGCGGGTCCCCGCCGTCGTGCAGGTCGCCGTAGTTGGTGGTGTGGCCCTGGAAGTTGTACGTCGCGTTGGGCTGCAGACCACGGGCCACGATGTGGATGTAGTAGCAGTGCTCGGGACGGCACACGCCCTCGGTGTCCTCGGTGAAGGCCGGACCTTGGCTGATCGTGATGGTGCCCTCGCCACCGGCGGTCGCGGTGACGGTCGCCGGCGCGCCGACCAGCAGACCTCGCCCGGGCACGTTGGTGACCGCGCGGACCTGGAACGTGTAGCGCTTGCCGTTGTCCAGGCCGGTCCAGCGGTAGCTGGTCCGGGTGGTGTTCTCCGGATCGCCGTCGAGCGTCACGCCGTAGCGGACCAGCGAACCACCGTTGAGGTTCGGGCGACGCCAGGACAGCGTCACTGCGCCGTCCGCACCGGTCCACGCGAGACCGACCGGTGCGTCGGCGGGACCGCCGAGGGTGATGCCTGCGGTAGACACACCTGGCCCCGTGCCGACGCGGTTCCGTGCGCGGACGGTGAACGTGTACGAGCGACCGTTGGCCAGCCCTGAGATCGCCACGCGCCGCGCGGAGCCAGCGACCGTCCGGCTACCACCGGTCCACGTCACGACGTACGCCGTGATCGGTGCGCCGTTGGCGGCGGCAGCAGACCAGGTGACCGTCGCCGAGCCATCGCCGGCGGTCCCCGCGACGTTGCGCGGAGCACCTGGGCGGCTGGCTTGGACCGTGGGCTTCGGCGGCGGCACCGGGCGCTCCGGCGGCTTGGTGGTCTCCGGTGGTTCGGGCCGCTCGGTAGCGCGCGGCTGGACCGGCCGCCGGGTGACCGGGGGCAGCTCCGGGCGCTCGGTACTCGGCTGGACCGGAGGTGGCGCGACCGGCCTGTCCGTAGTCCTCGGCTGCACGGGCGCGAGCGTCGGCTTGTCCGGCGTCGGCTTGGGCTGCTCGCCCTTGCGCTTGATCGGTCCGGCGGTCTCCACCTCGGTGACGTCGCCGTTGCCGTCGACAACCAGCACGTGCTCGCCGGCCAGGCTGTCGACGTACACACGGGAGTCGTCGCCGCGCGTCAGGCCGGGCCGCTCGCCCGGCTTCACCTTGGCCAGCTTGGACGGCGCCGTGATCGCCCGTCGCCGCTCCTGCTCGCCGCGGCTGTCCAGCGTGACCAGGCTCTGGTCGGTCGAGTCCACCAGGGCCACCGTCTCGCCGGAGGAGGCGATCTGGTCGTAGCGGCCGGGCTTGAGCTGCTTCACCACCGGCTCGGCAGCGGGCTTGCCGCTGGTCAGCTCGGTCGTGTCGACCAGCTGCAGCGTGTTGCCGGTGACGATCGCGATCCGCCCGTCCACGTCGTTCGCCGCGACGATCGAGCGCTGTCCGAGCTCGAGGGTGGCCAGCGAGACCGCCCGGCCGAGCCCGTCGTTGCCGACCGTCTGCATCTGCCGCGCGGTGGTGTCCACGAACACCGCCTGCTCACCCACCAGCGTCAGCGACCCGCTGTGCCCAGCCGGAATCCTCGCCGTACAAGCGATCCGGGCACTGGTCACCGGCAGCTGGCAGAGCTGACCTGTGCTCGTGCGGTGCAGCCACACGGTCCCCTCCGGCGTGACAACCGGCTGGCCGACCGGCCCCTCGGTGGAGACCACCATGGGGTTCTCACCGAACCGCTGCACTTGCCCGGCCTGCCGGTACACCGCGTACGCCGAACCAGCCGCCGTCAGCGTCACCGGCCGCTCCGACGCCGGCGCCGGGATCGGGTCCGCGACCCGCAGGTCGGACTTGCCGAACCCGATCACCGACCCGTCGGCCAGCACGTAGCCGTTCTGGTCCGTCTCGACCACCTGAGCGCCCGGACCGACGCCGGGGATCGGCACCTCGGCCTCGACGCTCTTCGTCCCGCCGTCGATCTTGAACACCTTGCCGAGCGTGCTGTTGTAGACCAGGTGGCCCGACTGGGTGAACCGCATCCCGCTCAGGTCCGCACCCGCGCCGGTGACGGCGAGGGTGGTGACCACCATGCACCCCGCGACGACACCCGCGAGCGCCATCCGCGCGCGTACCTCGGGCCGGACCTTACGCATGCTGACTCCCCGTTGTGGTGACTGCTCAGGCGGCGCCGACGCTCGCGGTCGGGGCCGGCGTCGCCGCCAGCACCTCGTCGACCACGGACGACGGCGGCCGCTGGCTGAGCTCCGCGTCCGGCGTGAGGACCAGGCGGTGCGCCAGCACGGGCTGCGCCACCTGCTTCACGTCGTCCGGGGTGGTGAACGCCCGCCCGTCGGTGGCCGCGTAGGCGCGCGCCGCGCGGACCAGGGCGATGCTCCCACGCGGGCTGGCGCCGTACCGGACCGCGGTGTGCTCACGGGTGGCGGCGACCAGCTTCACGGCGTACGAGCTGATCGCCGGGTCGACGTGCACCGAGCGGACCGCAGCGATCGCGTTCTGCAGCGCGGGGACGTCGATCACCGGGCTGAGCGAGTCCGGGCCGATCCGGCCGGTGTCGCCGAGCACGATCCGGACCTCGGCGTCGTGGTCGGGGTAGCCGATCTCGATCCGCATCAGGAACCGGTCCAGCTGCGCCTCGGGCAGCCGGTAGGTGCCCTCCATCTCGATCGGGTTCTGGGTGCCGATCACCAGGAACGGGTCCGGTACCGCGCGGGTGACCGAGTCGACGGTGACCCGGCGCTCGGCCATCACCTCGAGCAGCGCGGACTGCGTCTTCGGCGTCCCCCGGTTGATCTCGTCGGCCACCACCACGTTGGCGAAGATGCCGCCGGGGTGGAACTCGAACTTCTCGCTGCCCTGGTGGTAGACCATCACGCCGGTGATGTCACCGGGCAGCAGGTCGGGGGTGAACTGGATCCGGTTCCAGCTGGCGTCGATGCTGCGCGCGATGCAGCGGGCCAGCGTGGTCTTGCCCAGCCCGGGCACGTCCTCGATCAGCAGGTGTCCCTCGGCGAACAGCGCGGTCAGCGCGAGCCGGACCACCTCGGGTTTGCCGTGGATCACCCGTTGCAGGTTGTCCGCGACCAGCCGGTAGGCCTCACCGGGCGGGATCGTCGCACTCATCAGCTTCTCCAGGTGAACTTGTTGGACGTGATGTCGTTCTCGCCGGGCGCACTCGCCACCACCCAGACCTGCTGGCCGGGGGCGTCGGTCGCGAACCGGTCGTCGATGGTGATGTTGCCCTCGCTGTCGGTGCGCAGCTGAGCGCCGGGGTTCGACGGCTGCCACTGCGTCGTGTACGGCGTGAAGTCGTACATGGTGTTGGGTTTCAGACCGGTCCCGACCACCTTGATGAAGGCGCAGCCGGGCGCTTCGCAAGCCTGCTCACCGCCGCCGTGGGTGGTGGCGGCACCGCGCGAGGCGACCAGCTTCGGCGTGGTGGTACTGCCGCCGCCACCGACCACGATCGTCCGGACCGCCTGCTTGCCGAGCACGAAGTTGCCCTGGGCATCGGTCGTCGTGGCCCGCACGGTCACCCGGTACGTCGCCCCGCTGGTCAGCCCCGACAGCGTCGCGCTGGTCCCGCTGGTCGAGTCCGCCTTCCCTGTGCCCTGCCCCTGCGTCGGGTTGGCCGCGAAGTCGTAGCCCTGCAAGGTGGTGCCCTTCAGGTTCGGCCGGGTCCAGCTCAGCCTCAGGCTGCTGCCCGACGTGGTGACCTGGAAGTTGCCGGGAGCGTCCGGGACTCCGCCGGTCGGCACCACGCGGGACGTGCTGCTGCCCGGTCCGGTGCCGACGCGGTTGGTCGCGCGGACGGTGAACGTGTAGCCGGTGCCGTTGGTCAGGCCGGTGACGTTGCGGCTGCGCGCCGCCGGGCCGAGTCGCACACTGCCGCCGTTCCAGCTGAGCGTGTACGCCGTGACCGCCGCGCCGTTGGCGGCCGCCGCGTCCCAGGTGACCAGCACCGAGGCGTTTCCGGGCTTGCCGGACACGCTGCGCGGGGCACCGGGCCGGCCGGCCTGCACGGTCGGCTTCACCGGGGTGGTGGGCTTGACCGGCGGCGGCGTCGGCTTGTCGGGCCGGTCGGTGCTCGGCGGGTCGGTCGGTTTGTCCTGGGTCGGCCTGCCGGTGGGCTTGTCCTGGGTGGGCCGATCAGTGGGCCGGTCAGTGGGCTTGGCCGTCGGCTGGTCCGGGGGCCTGGGGTCGCCGGTCGTCGGGGGCTGCGGCGGCTTGCTGGTCGGCGGCGGCTGGACGGGGCGGTCCGGCGTACTGGGCTTGGCGGTCGGCTTGTCGGCGTCCGGTGTCTTGCGCTGGTCCGGGCGGGCCGCTTTGGTGTCGACGGCGACCACGTCGCCGGTGTCCTCGACGACCATCACCTGCTCGCCGGAGCGGCTGGCGACGTACAGGCGGGAGTCGCCGCCGCGGTACAGCCCGGTCTTGTCCTCAGGGCCGACCTTGGACTCCTTCGACGGCTCCGGGATCTTGCGGGAGGTCCGCTCGTCGCCGTTACGGTCCAGCGTGACCAGGGTGTCGGTGCTCTCGTCGATCAGCGCGAGGCTGTTGCCGGACGAGACGATCCGCTCGTACTTGCCTTTGCGGAGCTGCTTGCGGACCGGCGGTCCGTCGGCCTTGCCGCTGGTCAGCCCGGCCGCGTCGACCAGGTGCAGCACGCTCTGGTGCGGGTCGACGATGGCGAGCCGGCCGGTGACGTCGTTCGGCGCGACGATCGCGTCGCGCGGCAGGTCGTCGATCGGCAGCAGCACCTTGCGGCCGAGGCCGCCGTCGTCCACGGCGTACATCTCCCGAGCAGTGGTGTCCACGAAGACGACCTGGTTCGCTCCGACGACTGCCAGCGAACCGGTGTGCCCGCTGGGCAGCTCAGCCGGACAGGCCAGCCGGTCGGCGTCCAGCGGGAGCAGACAGAGCTGGCCGCTGCCGGGGCGGTGCACCCAGACCGTGCCGTCCGCGGTGACCACCGGAGGTCCGAGCGGTGCACCGACCTTGGCCGAGGCCACCTTCTCGCCGAAGCGGACGATCTGCCCGCTGTCGCGGTAGACCGCGAAGGCCGCGCCGCCGGCTTCCAGTACGACCGGGAGCTCGTCGATCGGTGCGGGCAGCGGGTCCGCGACGTCCAGGCTCGACTTGCCGAACTGGAACGTCCGGCCGCGGGAGAGGACGTAGCCGTTCTGGTCGGTCTCGACCACCTGCGTGCCGGGACCGGCGCCCGGCAGCGGGATCTCCTGGTCGACGCTCTTGGTGCTGCCGTTGACGTGGAAGATCTTGCCGAGCGTGGAGTTGTAGATGTACCGGCCGGGCTGCGCGAACTTCATGCCCGGTGAGGCGTTGCCGGCACCCGCGACCGCCACCCCGGTCACCGCGACGCAGCCCGCCACCACCGCGGCCAGCGCGGCGCGGGACCGCCGGTTCTCGCGGGCGGACGGCGGACGGGGCCCGGAACGGGCACCTCCCGTGACCGTCCGCACCATCTCGGTGACAGACCTCACAGCGACGAGACTAGGTCATCACCGGTACAGCCGGTGTCCAGATTCGATCCAGGCCGAAAGGTCAGCGCTCGGCCACCGGCAGCCGGAACTCGAAGATCGCGCCGCCCTCGTCGCCGTTGTGCACCTTCAGGTCGCCACCGTGCGCGAGCGCGACCCAGCGGACCACCGACAGCCCGATCCCGGCCCCGGCCGAGCCGCTGCCCGCCGCGCCCCGCTCGAACAGGTCGTCACCGATCGCCGGGTCGATTCCCGGCCCCTGGTCGGCCACGGTGATCCGCCCGTCGGCCACCGTCACCGTCACGATCGCCAGGTCGGCGCCGGGCGCCCGGCCGTGCCGCAGCGCGTTGTCGAGAAGGTTGCCGATGGCCCGTTGCAGCAGCGCCGGGTCGGCGCGCACCATCGTCGGCGCGGTCACCAGCGAGATCCGGGCCGAGTCGGACGGGGTGTCCTCGACCACTACGCCGACCAGCTGGTCCAGCCAGACCAGCTGCATGCTCAGCTGCTCGACACCGGCCGCCAGCCGGGCCCGGACCAGCAGGCCGTCGATGATGTCGCCCATCCGGCCCGCCAGACGGACGGTCCGTGGCAGCAGCTCGCCGCGCTGGTGCGGGTCCTGCATCGCGGTCTCGGCGAGCGCGCGGAGCGCAGCGACCGGCGTACGGAGGTCGTGGGCTGTCTCGGCCAGCAGGTTCTCCTGCTCCTGCAGGGCGGCCATGGCCGGCCGGATGGCCCGGCCGGAGACCCAGTACCCGAGCAGGGCCGCCGCGAGGATCAGGAACGCGCAGACCAGCAGCACGGTGACCACCAGCTGCCGGTGATCGCCCAGCTCGTCGTCGATGTCGGTCCAGGCGACCACCGCACCGGCGTACTGGCCGCTGGAGTCGCGGAACGGCTGGACGGCGACGCGGACCTGCTCGCCGCCGAGCGCCTTGCGGTCGTCGCTGAGCACCACGCCGTCGCTGACCGCCCGGGTGGCCAGCTGGTCGAGGACCGTGGGGTCCATCGGCGTGCAGTCCTTCAGGCTGGTGTGCCGGTCGAACGGCGCGGCGCCGCCGGGGACGATGACGAACTGCGGGCAGGTGGCGTTCAGCGGGTCCCGGTTGACCGCGGTGAAGTCGATGCCGCCGCTCTCGCTGACCAGCCGCAGCACCGGGCCGGTGACGACGTCCAGCTGGTTACGGATGTCGGCCTCGGTGTTGTTGGAGTCCAGCCGCAGGATCAGCGGTGCCAGCACGATCAGGCCGATCGTGTTCATCACCGTGAACAGGACCGTCAGCCACCAGCGCAGGCGGCGCAGACGCTCGGCCGCGGGACCGCGCATCAGGCGCCGTCCGCCCGGACCAGCCGGTAGCCCTGGCCGCGGACCGCCTCGATCAGGTCCGGGGTGCGCAGCTTGGTGCGCAGCCGCCGGATGGTGGCGTCGACGACGTTCGACATCGGGTCGGCGGCGGCGTCCCAGCAGTGCTCGATCAGCTCCGAGCGGGACACCGTCCGGTCCGTCCGGGTGATCAGGTACTCGAGCACGGCGAACTCCTTGGCGGTCAGGCCGAGCAGCACACCGCCCCGCCTGACCTCTCGCCGGCCGGTGTCCATCTCGACGTCCTGGTAGCGCAGTACGGGTGTCCGGCCGGTCCCGGCCCGGCGGCACAGGCTGAGCACCCGCGCGGTCAGCTCGGCCACGGCGAACGGTTTGACCAGGTAGTCGTCACCGCCGTACTCGAAGCCGTCCACCCGGTCGGCCAGGGTGTCCAGGCCGGTCAGGAACAGCACCGGGACCGCCCAGCCCTGTTCCCGGCGGTGGCGAACATAGCGGATCGAGTCGCCGTCCGGCAGCAGCCGGTCGAACACGACGCAGTCGTAGGCGTTCACGAACAGCGCCTCGTCGGCGGCCGCGATGCTCACCGCCAGGTCGACCGCCAGCGCGGCCGACCGCAGCGCCGCCGGGACGGCCACCTGCAGGTCCTCGTTGTCCTCTACCACCAGTACGCGCACGCCGGTCCGTCCGTGTCATCGAAATGTCATCGTCCACCCGGATCGTATGTGTCATGAACGGTCACTCAGCGCACACACCGGCCCGGATCGCCTTCCGGGTGCTGGGCCCGCTCGAGGTCGACGGCCCGGACGGAGCCCCGCTGGACGTCACCGGCGGCAAGCCGGCGACGATGCTCACGCTGCTCCTGCTGCACCGCAACGCCTGGGTCAGCACCGACCAGCTGATCGACGCCGTGTGGGCCGGGCTGGACGCTCCGGCGTCCGCACAGCGCAACCTGAAGACCTACGTGTGGCAGCTGCGCCGGGCGCTCCCCGACGAGCGCATCGAGAGCCGGCCCGGTGCGTACCGGGTGCGGGTGCTGTCCGGTGAGCTGGACGCGGACGTTGCCGCGGACCTGTCGGACCAGGCGCGCCTTGCTCCTCCTGCCAAGGCTGTCGCACTGCTGGAACAGGCCCTGGGCCTGTGGCGCGGCTGCCCGTACGACGGACTGACCGGCGACGCCACCTCCGCCGTCGACCGCCTCACCGAGCTGCACCGCTCGCTGCGCGAGGACCTGGCCGAGGCGCTGCTCTCGCTGGGCCGCTCGGCCGAGGCGATCTCGTTGCTGAGGGCCCTCACCGACGAGGACCCGCTGCGGGAGCTGGCGTGGACGCGGCTGATGACAGCGCTGCACGACACCGGCCGGCGTCACGAGGCGCTGGCGGCGTACCAGCGGGCGCGCACTGTGCTGGTGCGGGACCTGGGCATCGAGCCGGGCGCAGAGCTCAGCAGAGTGCACCAGCAAGTCCTCACTCCGACGCCCACTCCCTCCGGTCTGCCTCCGCGGATCCCCGGATTCGTCGGGCGCGAGCTGGAGCTGGCGGCCGTTCGCGCGATCGGCTCTCCGGACCGGGTGAGTGTGGTGACGGTCGACGGGATGGCCGGCATCGGCAAGACCGCCTTCGTTCTGGAGGCTGCCGCCTTGATCCAGGGCCTCCCGGTCGTGCTGGAGGACGTCGAGAACGCCGCGCAGGTCCGCACCCTGATGCCGAACACCCCAGGCACCGTCGTCCTCGTGACCAGTCGCCACCGGCTGACCGGGCTCGACCGCGATCTGGCCATCACCCTGGAGCCCCTGACGGCCAGCGACGCCGCCCGGATCTCCGACTGCGAGCAGGCGTTGCGCTGGGCCGCCGGCCACCCCGAAGCCCTCCGCCGCTTCACCGAACTCCTCGCCGGCCGCCCGCCGTGGACCGCCGCTCGTCTGGCCGACCGGATCGACCAGCAGGCGACCCGGCACAGCGTCCTGCGCGACCTCCACGATCGCTTCGACGCCACCTACCGCGCGCTCCCCGAGCCTGTCCGCAGGCTCTACCGCCTCCTCGGGCTGACGCCGGAATTCGACGTACGCCGGGCAGAGCGCCTGCTCGGCGTAGACCAGCAGGAGGTCGAGCCGCTGATCGACGAGCTGATCGACCAGCACCTGCTCTCGGAGCCCGCGCCGGGCCGGTTCAGCATGCACCCGGTCGTCCGCGACCACGCGCACCGGCTGCTGCTCACCTCTGGCTCCCCCGAAGACGTGAGGGTCGCATGAGGCCCCCGGCCGCGGCAGCTGCCGCTCCCGAGCAGCAGGTTGCGTACGCCCCGACCGCAGCGACCACTCCCCAAGCAACCTCAGTCGGTACGCCGGTAGCCGCTGCCGCGCCCCAGCGCTCCGCGCCGCGGCCGGTCGCCGTACAGACCGCGCTGACGGCACCAGCGGCTGCGCGCTCGTACCTGGTTGACCAGCCGCCGGCACCGACACCTGTGGTCAGCAAGGTGGAGATCCCCGAGCGCACGATCCGCGTCGGACAGGTCGTCTGCTGGCAGATCGCGCTGCTGGCTCTCGGCGCCGCTACCGCGGGCTCCCGGCTGACGCTGATCCTCACCGGCGCGGCCGCACTCACACTGGTCCTGCTGACCGCTGTCCGCATCCGCGGCCTCTGGCTGTACCGCTGGGTCGCGGTGCTGCTCACCTTCCTGGTCCGGCGCCGCCGGACCGACCTGACCGGCGACACCGCGCTCAACCTCACGAGCGTGTTCCTGGGCCGGACCACGGTGAGCACGCTGACGATCCGCGACCAGCCGTACGGCGTACTCAGTCATCCCGGCGGAGTCCTGCTGACGATCCGGGTCGGTGCTGACGCGCAGCACGAGCTGCTGCCGCGGCTGGCGTCGCTGACCGAGTCGGTCGATGAGCAGCCTGCTGCTGTGTCGATGCAGCTCGTGCTGCACACCGGCATCAAGCAGAGCCAGCCGCTGCGGGCCTGGATCGCCGTGGCTGCTCGGCGTACGCCGGAGATCGCTACGGACGAGCAGATCAACCAGGTCCTCACCAACACCGTCCGCCGCCTGGTCCGCCGGTTCGACCGCGAGCAGGTCGAGCACCTGCCGCTGGACGAGTCGGACGTGCTGGCCTCGATCGGAGCGCTGGCGCACGCCAACGCCGGTCGTGGCCAGGTCCGCGAACGCTGGTCCACCTGGGCCGCCGGACCGGTCCTCCAGGTCTGCGTCCGCCTCACCGGGTACGCCGCACTGCCGCAGCCGCTCGCCCAGTCCCTGGTCGACACCCTGCTCGGTACGGCGACCGGCGCGGCCCACACGCTCGCCCTCACCGTCACGGCTCCGCCCGACGGTCCCGAACCCGCCCAGCACGACGCCGTCCTCCGGGTGGCCGCTTCGCACCCGGCCACGCTCGACTCGGCGATCACCGTACTCACCTCGCTGGCCCGCTCCTTCGGAGTCGAGCCGGAACGTCTCGACGGGCGGCACAGCACCGGTCTTGCCGCCACGCTACCTCTGGGGGTCCCTCTCTCATGACTGTCACCGTGCTGAACCCGCCCAACGGCTTCCACCACGTCCCGGCCCAGGACGGCATCTCCGCGCTGCTCGCCGGTGCCCGCGACGAGGTGGTCGCGATGAGCGACCTGTCACCGGCCGGTCCGGCGTTCGGGCCGCGCGACGTGCGCCCCGGCGTGCGCTACCGGGCCATCTACCCCGACACCGCCCGGACCGCGCCGACGCTGTGCCGGCACCTCGCGGCGCTGTCGGTCGCCGGTGTGGCCGTCCGGACCGTGCCGCACGTCCCGCTGAACGGGCTGGTGGTCGACGGGCGGGCCGTCGTACTGCCGGCGGACACGTCCAACGGGAGCGTCGCCGTACTGCGGCTGAGCAGCGCAGTGGCCAGCACGACCGGGCTGTTCGAGCTGGTCTGGCCCGGCGCGGTGCCGCTGGCCGACAGCGACCTGCCGGGTGACGCCGACCTGGACGAGCGGAACCGGGAGATGCTCCGGCTGCTCGCGCTCGGAGTCACCGACGAGGTGGCGGCCGCCCAGCTCGGCATCTCGGTGCGGACCGTACGCCGGATGGTCGCGCAGATCATGGGCCGGCTCGGTGCGCGCAGCCGTTTCCAGGCGGGTGTGAAGGCCGCCGACCGCGGCTGGCTGCTGGACCGGGCCAGCTGATGCGGGTCCTGACCGTCGCCGCGGACCGTCCCGGCGCGTACCCGACCATCGGCTCCGCCCTGCTCGAGGCGCCCGACGGAGCCACGGTCGCGATCGCTGCCGGGACGTACGCGGAGACGCTGGAGCTGAGCGGCCGCGTCGTCACCCTGCAGGCCGAGGCCGGCGGCGCCGTCGTACTGGATGGTGCCGGTGCCGACTGGCCCACGCTGCGCGCGGTGGACGGCGAGCTGACGCTGCGCGGGCTCGACATCCGCGCCGGAGACAACCTGGCCGTGTCGGTCGAGCGGACCGTGCTCACCGTCGAGCAGTGCGAGGTGCGCAGCCGCAGCCGCCCGGCGATCAGCGTGCACGCCAGTACGGCGTTCACCGTCGACCGCTGCACGATCACCGGCGCCGAGACCGGCATCGTGGTCGAGGGCGCCAGCGGCCGGATCCTCGACAGCACCGTCTCCGACGTCACCGGCGACGGGATAGTCGTTGCCTTGGGCTCCGATCCGCTGATCCGCGGCTGCACGGTGTCCGGCTGCGGCGGGCGCGGGATCTACGTGTACCAGTACAGCCGCCCCGAGCTGACCGACACCACGGTGGCGCGGACCGCCACCGACGGGATCGGCGTCGCGCACGGCAGTACGGCGACCATTCGCCGGGTCACCGTCGAGGACACCCGCGGCGCCGGAATCGCCTTCAGCCCGGGCTCCGGCGGGACCGTCGAGGGCTGCCGGACCGAGAACACCGCGCTGGCCGGGATCCTGATCCCCGACGGCGCCACGGTCGAGGTGATCGAGAAGGCGTCCGCGCGGCCGGCCGACACCGACGGGCCGCTGGAGCAGCTGCTCGGCGACCTGGACGAGATGGTCGGGCTGCCCGGGGTGAAGGCCGAGGTGCACGCGCTGGTCGACGAGATCCAGGTCAACGAGTGGCGGCGCGCGGCCGGGTTGTCGGTCGGCGCGGTCAGCCACCACCTGATCTTCGCGGGCGCGCCCGGGACCGGGAAGACCACCGTCGCGCGGCTGTACGGCAAGCTGCTGAAGGCGCTCGGCGTGCTGCCGAACGGCGAGTTCACCGAGGTGTCGCGGCGCGACCTGGTCGGCCAGTACATCGGGCACACCGCGGAGAAGACCGCGACCGTGTTCGAGAAGTCGCTCGGCGGCGTGCTGTTCATCGACGAGGCCTACACGCTGTCCCGCTCGGCCGGCAGCGGCGGCGACTTCGGGCAGGAGGCGATCGACGCGCTGGTCAAGCTGATGGAGGACCACCGCGACGAGATCGCGATCATCGTGGCCGGCTACACGACCGAGATGAACGACTTCCTGGACGCCAACCCCGGCCTGGCGTCGCGGTTCTCCAAGACGATCGAGTTCGAGAACTACTCGGCGCCCGAGCTGCTGCTGATCACCGACCGGATGGTCGCGGCCGGGGACTACCAGCTCGACGCGGCCGCCGCCGGCCCGCTCACGGCGTACTACGAACAGATCGCCGACGCGCCCAACTTCGGCAACGCCCGCGAGGCCCGGCGCCTGGTCGAGAGCATCCGCAAGGCGCAGTCGCAGCGCCTGCGCGCGCTCGGCCGGATGCCCACCACGGAAGAGCTCCGCGCACTGCTGGCCGACGACGTCGCGATCGCCGCCGGCCTGCACAGTTCGGTGGGTGGGTGAGGCCACCCGGGGTGGTTCAGGTCAGGATCTTGTCGTCCCTGGTCGTGCGGTCGCGGCCGGCTGGGTGCCGGTCGGCCGGTTGGTGCTCGGTGCGTGGTGCCGGGCAGACCGGGCCGCGACGGATCGGTCCGCCGCCCAGCCGCCTGCTCTTCCACTGCTTCTCGTCGTAGTCGTAGTAGGTGTCGGTCCCTCCAACAGTCACTGCGGTCCTCCCTGTCACCCCCCGGTGCTCTTTCCACAGTCCGTCACCAGACCCCTGCAACACAAGGGATTCACGAAATTGAGTTGGTCGTGATCAAACCGCGTAGATCGCGACCGAGTGCCCGGAAAGCCTTATCCCCTGAGCGATCGGCTCGCTCGTCCCGAACACCATCACCTCGTACGACGGCCGCCCGTCGACCGGCACCACCTGCTCGTCGCCGGACAGGTTGGCGACAACTCGCAACGCACCCCGGGCGACCACCAGCCAGCCCTCCCCCGACGTCACCGCGACCGAGCCGAGCCGGTCGTCGCGCAGGTCGTCGTTGCGAGCCCGCAGCGCCAGCAGGTCGCGGTACCAGGCCAGCAGCTCCCGGTGCGGTGACTGGTCCACCTCGGTCCAGTCCAGCACCGACGACCGCCACGTCTCCGGGTCCTGCGGGTCCGGGATCTCGTCCGCGTCCCAGCCGAACGCCGCGAACTCGCTGCGCCGCCCGTTGCGGACCGCCTCGGCCAGCTCCGGCTCCTCGTGGTCGGTGAAGAACCGCCACGGCGTCGACGCACCCCACTCCTCACCCATGAACAGCATCGGCGTGTACGGCGAGGTGATCACCAGCGCGGCGCCGATCGCCAGCTGCCCCGGTGAGAGCGCCGGGCGGTCGCCGAGCGCCCGGTTGCCGACCTGGTCGTGGTTGGAGGTGTAGGCGAGGAACTCCGAGCCCCGGTGCGCCGCCGGGTCGACCGGGCGTCCCCAGTCCTTGCCGCGGAACGACGAGTACGAGCCGTCGTGCAGGAACACCTGGGTGAGCACCTTCTCGAACACACCGGGCTGCGCGAAGTCCTCGTAGTACCCGGCCCGCTCACCGGTCAGCAGTGTGTGCAGCGCGTGGTGGTAGTCGTCGCTCCACTGCGCGGTCATCCCCATCCCGCCGTCGGCGACCGGAGTCACCATGGCCGGGTCGTTCAGGTCCGACTCGGCCACCAGGCCCAGCGGCCGGCCCAGCTCGGCAGAGAGCGCAGCCGTCTCGTCGGAGAGCTGCGCGAGCAGGTGCTGCGGGCTGTCGTCCTGCAGCGCGTGGACGGCGTCCAGCCGCAGCGCGTCGATGTGGAAGTCGCGGAACCAGCGCAGCGCGTTGTCGCAGATCCAGCGGCGGACCTCCAGCGAGCCGGTGTCGTCCAGGTTGACCGCCGGGCCCCACGGCGTCGTGTGCTTGCTGGTGAAGTACGGCCCGAACGAGCCCAGGTAGTTCCCGGACGGCCCGAGGTGGTTGTAGACGACGTCCAGGCAGACCGCCAGCCCGACCGCATGGCACTGGTCGACGAAGCGCTGCAGCGCCTCCGGTCCGCCGTACGGCGCGTGGACGGCGTACAGGTCGACGCCGTCGTAGCCCCAGCCGTGCTTGCCCGGGAACGCGGCTACCGGGAGCAGCGACACCACCTGTACGCCGAGCGCGACCAGGTAGTCCAGGTGCCCGGCAGCTGCTTCCAGCGTGCCCTCAGGGGTGAACGTGCCCAGGTGCAGCTCGTAGAAGACAGCGCCGCGCACCTCCTGCCCGCGCCAGTTGGAGTCGCTCCAGCCGAAGCGGGACGCGTCGAACACCCTGCTGGGCCCGTGGACGCCGTCCGGCTGCCAGGCGCTCCGCGGGTCGGGCATCGGGTCGCTGCCGTCGACGGAGAACGCGTAGTCGGTGCCGTGCCCGGCGTCGGCGACCTCCAGCGACCACCAGCCGTCGGCCGCCTTGGCCATCGCCAGGCGTTCGTCCAGCACCAGGGCGACTTCCGACGCGTCAGGCGCCCAGACAGAGAAGGTGTGCATTCCTCAGCTCCTCGCGAGCAGCGCCACCGGAAGCTCAGCCAGCAGCTCGTCGATCCGAGCCGCTCCACTACCCACGGACCGGCCCGTCAACACGTCCTGCCAGTCCCCTGACGGCAGCACGACGGCCGAGTTGCCCCAGCCACCCAGCCGGTGCAGCGCGACCGGCAGCCGGGTCGCCAGCGTGATGACCTGGTTTCCGCGAGCGAACGCGACCGCATGCCCGTTGGACGTCGGGAGCGGCGTGTAGCTACCCGCGAACGCCCCCGGGTTCTGCCGGCGCAGCCGGAGCGCCCTGGACGTCACCAGCAGCTTCTCGTCGGCCAGGTCTTGCGGAGAGCCACCGGCGTCCAGCCGGGCCAGCCGCTGGATGCGCTCCTGGTAGTCGACCGGGCGCCGGTTGTCCGGATCGACCAGCGACAGGTCGACCAGCTCGCTGCCTTGGTACACATCCGGTACGCCGGGCATGGTCAGCTGAACCAGCTTCTGACCGAGCGTCGCCGCCCGCACGTACGGCGCCTGCGCGTCAGCGAAGCGGCGTACGGACTGGAGGAGCTCGGAGTCGCCCAGGACCGCCGTCGCGAAGGCGGCGACCGCCTCCTCGTACTCGCTGTCCGGTGAGGTCCAGCTGGTGTGCTGCTTGCCCTCCCGGATCGCCTTCTGCAGGTAGGCCTGCAGCCGGTCCTCGGCGAGCGGGCCGTCGTCCCACGTCCCCAGCAAGGTCTGCCAGACCAGGTACTCCGTGCTGCCGTCCAGCAGCGAGTCGCGGTAGTCCTCGGACCGCACCCGCCAGGACCGGACCGCCTCGACCCAGGCGGCCGGCTGCTCGGAGAGCACGCTCAACCGGGCCCGGACGTCCTCGGAGCGCTTGGTGTCGTGCGTGGACAGGGTGGTCATCGTGCGCGGCCAGTGCTCGTTCAGCCGGGCGGCGTACGCGTGGAACTCCTCCGGCGAGACGCCGAAGTGCTCCGGGTCGCCGCCGACCTCGTTGAGCGAGCTGAGCCGGAACCAGCGGTAGAACGCGGTGTCCTCGACGCCCTTGGCCATCACCGGACCACAGGTCTGCTGGAACCGCACGATCAGCTCGTGCCGCGCCCGCTCGTCGATGCGGCTCGCCGTACCGGCCTCGCGGCCGAGCAGCAGGTCGCGGACCAGGTCGAGCGTCTCCTGCTGCTCCTCGTCCAGATTCCGCCGGGCGAGCTCGGCGACGTGCTCCAGCTCAGCGACCGCCTCGGCCGGCGCCTGCTCACCCGGTACGACGTACGCCCGGTAGCGGTCGAAGTTGACCAGCAGCTCGACCACGACCTCGTGGAACGCGCGGCGGGTGTGGTCACGCAGGCGGACGTCGTCCTGGCAGATGCGGGCCAGCAGCTCGACCAGCCGGTGCACCTCGGCGTACTGGCCGTGCTTGACGATCTCGCGCTTCGCCTCCTCCACCACCGGAGCGAAGTCGGCCGGCTGACCGGTCAGGTCCGAGTGGTACGCCGCCAGCGGCGCAGCACCTGCCGGGTCGACGAAGAGCCCGCCGACGCGCAGCAGCGCGTCGTAGCCCGTCGTACCGGCGCAGGGCCAGTCGCGGGGCAGCTGCTCGTCGCCCTCGAGGATCTTCTCGACCACTACCCACGCGCCGCCGGTCCGCTCGGCCAGGCGGCGCAGGTACCCGCGGGGGTCGGCCAGTCCGTCCGGGTGGTCGATCCGGAAGCCGTGCAGCTTGCCCTCGTGCAGCAGCGCGAACAGCAGCTCGTGCGTCGCCTCGAAGACCTCCTGCGTCTCCACCCGGACAGCTGCCAGCGTGTCGACGTCGAAGAAGCGCCGGTAGTTCAGCTCCTCGTCAGCGACCCGCCAGTGCGCCAGGCGGTACCACTGCTCGGTCACCAGCTCAGCAATCGGCAGGTGCTCGGTGCCGGGGCGCAGGGGGTACTCGTGCTCGTAGTAGCGCAGTACCGGCTCGTCGCCACTGCTGTCGACCGACAGCTCGCCGTCGGCCAGCACCTTGCCGATCCGGTTCCCGAGCACCGCCATCAGCAGCGGCTGGTTCCCGGAACCCCAGTCGACGTCGAACCACTCCGCGTACGGCGACCCCGGCCCGTCGCGCAGCACCGACCAGAGCGCGGTGTTGAGCCGCGCCGGCGTCGGCACCGCCACGTGGTTCGGCACGACGTCAGCGATCGCCCCCATCCGGTGGTCGGCCAGCTTGTCGGTCAGCCGGTCGAACGCCGGCCGACCACCAGCAGGCTCCGACAACCTGCTGTGGTCCACCACGTCGTACCCGTGCATCGACCCAGGCGCCGCCTGGAGAATCGGCGACAGGTAGGCATGCGAGACCCCGAGGTCGTGCAGGTACTCCACGACCTCCGCCGCGTCATCGAACCCGAAAGCACCATTGATCTGCAACCGATACGTCGACAGCGGTACAGCTGTCATCCGGCAGCCTGCCGCGGTCGAGTCAGGACCAGCGAGCCCCGGGCCTCGATGCTGATCGTGCTGCCGGCCTCGTGCGGCTCGTCGCTGGCCCCGCCGGTCGCGCTGGTGGTGTCGACCACCACCGTCCAGGACTCGCCGTACTCCTTGGCCGGGAGCAGGAAGTCGAGTGGCTGGTGGTCGCTGTTCATCAGGATCAGGAACGAGTCGTCGACCACCGGCTCACCGCGCGGGTCCGGCTCGGAGATGGCGTCGCCGTTGAGGAACACCGCGATCGCCCGGGCGTCGTCGCGTCCCCAGTCGGCGTCCTGCATCTCGGTGCCCTTCGGCGTGAACCAGACCAGGTCGCCCAGCCCGTCCACGCCCTGGTCGCCGTGGAAGAACCGGCGCCGGCGCAGCACCGGGTGCTCGGTGCGCAGCCGGACCAGCGACCGGGTGAACTCCAGCAGGTCCTTCTGGGCGTCGGACAGGTCCCAGTCCACCCAGGCGATCTCGTTGTCCTGGCAGTAGACGTTGTTGTTGCCGCCCTGGGTGCGCCCGAGCTCGTCGCCGTGCGCGACCATCGGCACGCCCTGGGAGACCAGCAGCGTGGTCAGGAAGTTGCGCTGCTGCCGGGCCCGCAGCGCGAGCACCGCCGCGTCGTCGGTCTCGCCCTCGGCCCCGGAGTTCCAGGACCGGTTGTGGCTCTCGCCGTCGCGGCCGCCCTCGCCGTTGGCGTCGTTGTGCTTGTCGTTGTACGAGACCAGGTCGCGCAGCGTGAACCCGTCGTGCGCGGTGACGAAGTTGATGCTCGCGATCGGCCGCCGGCTGTCGTCCTGGTACAGGTCCGAGGAGCCGGTCAGCCGGGAGGCGAACTCGGCCAGCGTGTACTTCTCGCCGCGCCAGAAGTCCCGCACGGTGTCGCGGTACTTGCCGTTCCACTCCGTCCACAGCGGCGGGAAGTTGCCGACCTGGTAGCCGCCGTCGCCGACGTCCCACGGCTCGGCGATCAGCTTCACCTGGCTGACCACCGGGTCCTGCTGGACCAGGTCGAAGAACGCCGACAGCCGGTCCACCTCGTGGAACTGGCGGGCCAGCGTGGCCGCCAGGTCGAAGCGGAAGCCGTCCACGTGCATCTCGGTGACCCAGTAGCGCAGCGAGTCCATGATCAGCTGCAGGACGTGCGGGTGCCGCATCAGCAGGCTGTTGCCGGTACCGGTGGTGTCGTAGTAGTGCGACTTGTCCTGGTCGACCAGCCGGTAGTACGCCGCGTTGTCGATGCCCTTGAACGACAGCGTCGGGCCCATCTCGTTGCCCTCGGCGGTGTGGTTGTAGACGACGTCCAGGATGACCTCGATGTCGGCCTCGTGCAGCGCCTGGACCATGGTCTTGAACTCGGTCACCTGCTGGCCGCGGGTGCCGGTCGAGGAGTAGGCGTTGTGCGGGGCGAAGAAACCGATCGTGTTGTAGCCCCAGTAGTTGGACAGCCCGCGCTCCTGCAGGTGCCCGTCCTGGGCGAACTGGTGCACCGGCATCAGCTCGATCGCCGTCACCCCGAGCTCCTTGAGGTGCTCGACGATCGCCGGGTGCCCGATCCCGGCGTACGTGCCGCGGATCTCCTCGGGCAGGCCCGGGTGGGTCTTGGTCAGCCCCTTGACGTGCGCCTCGTAGATCACGGTCTCGTGGTAGGCGTGCCCCGGCGGGCGGTCGTTGCCCCAGTCGAAGAACGGGTTGGTGACGACCGAGAGCATCGTGTGCTCCCGGTTGTCCATCGTGTTCAGCTCGTCCGGCTCGGCGAACCGGTAGCTGAACAGCGACTCGTCGGCGTCGATCTGCCCGTCGACGGCCTTCGCGTACGGGTCCAGCAGCAGCTTCGACGGGTTGCACCGGTGCCCGGCGGCCGGCTCGTACGGGCCGTGCACCCGGTAGCCGTACCGCTGCCCGGGCTGCACCGCGGGCAGGTACGCGTGCCACACGAACCCGTCCACCTCGGTCAGCTGTACCAGCTGCTCCGACCCGTCGTCCCCGATCAGTGCCAGGTCAACTTGTTCGGCAACCTCCGAGAACAACGCGAAGTTCGTACCGGAGCCGTCGTACGTGGCTCCGAGGGGATAGGGACGACCTGGCCATTTCTGCACTCGACGAAGGTACCCATCCCTATCCCCATCCGGGCAACGCTGGCGTGTTTTCACGCCAGGTGTTCACCTCAGCTGACGGCGACGCCCTTCGTGACGCTCACCACGGTGGCGTGGTCCGCGTCGGCCAGCCAGACGACGCGGTAGTACGACGTACCGCGCAGCGTCGGCTTGATGCTGAAGCCGTAGTTGCCGGTCGCGTTCAGTTTCGCCGTGGCCACGGTCGGCCAGGACGGGCCGGTCAGGCGCTGGAGGTACACCGTCGTCCCGGGATGCTGCGGGCGCAGGAACCCGTAGACCGGGGTGCTGGCGCCCAGCTTGATCGCGGTGGCCAGGTTGATCGTGATGGTCGGCTTGACCTCGATCGTGGCGTTGCCGCTGCGCGAGCCGAGCAGGTCCGGGGAGCCGTTGTAGCCCCAGGCGTAGACCGTGGAGACGGTCGGCTTCTGCACCGACGACGCCTGGCCGGTGCCGTCGGAGGTGACCTTGGCGACCTCGCGCCAGGTCGAGCTGTTCTTCGCCCGCGCGTAGAGCGACAGCGGTACGCCGGTGAGCGAGGCGCCGGTCTCCTTGCGTGTGGCTCGCGTGTAGAGCGTCACCGAGCCGCCGTAGCTGATCGCCGGAGCGCTCGCCGCGACGGTGGCGCCGGTGCCGACGAGGACGGTGTCCACGCCGGGGCCGATCTTGCCGCTGCTGTCCTTCACCCAGGCCCGGAACGCGTAGCTGGTCGCGTTGGCCAGCCCGGTGGCGGTGGTGGAGCTCGCCGTGCCGGTGTAGACGGCGGTGCCGACGTTCGGCAGCGGCGGCGGGGTGGTGCCGGTGTTGCGGCGGACAATCACCTGGCTGCCGGCGGGTGCGGCGTTCCACTTGAGGGCGGCGGTCGAGTAGGCGCCGGTCGCGTCGAACCCGGTGAGCGCGGCAGGAGGAGCGGTGAGGTTCACCGCGTTGCTGTCGATGTTCAACTTCACGGTGCCGTGCGTCTCATCGTGCGCACCCGAGTACTGGTGCACCCGCTGACGGTTGGACCACTGGGCCGCCGGGAAGCGGTCGGACGTGGTGTTGGTGACGTTGTTCCAGTGCGCGAACCACACGTTGTCCGGCCGGCTGTACGCCGTGTTGTTGTACTCAGCGGACAAGTCCTTCATGCCCGACGAGATGCTCACGTAGGCACCACTCACGTAGCCACGGGAGTTCAGCTCGGTCGTCCACCCGCTCAGGTAGGACAGCACCGACGCCTTACAGGCAGCGGTCCACCCGTCCGCGTAGTTCTCCACATCGCTGTAGATAGCAGAGCGCTGCGCGAAGCCCAGCGCCTGTGCGGAGGTCACGGCGTTCGCAGCTGCCGCGCGTCCTTGGGCCCGGGCGGTCGCCGGGTCGGTCGACATCTTGCTGGCGTATGGCGCGCAGGGCGCCTGCAGGCCGACGTCGATCAGCAGGAACTGCCAGCCCTTCGCAGCGTTCGTGCCCACCCAGTCGGAGGTCAGGTTCGGCTGGGCGCACGCGCGGCGCTCTCCGCTGATGTAGATCCCCACCGCCTTGTAGCCCGAGCTCGGGTACAACCACGCATCCATCGCCGCCTGACTGGGCGCCGTACAAGCGTCGAACGCGAACCCACCCTGCAGGTTGCCCGTTGCAACCACGGACGGCGCCACAGCAGCAGCACGCGGCTGAGCGACCCGGCTGACCTTCCCAGTCACCCGCCCCGAGCCCAGCACCTCACGAGCCCCGTGCTCCCCACCAGCGCTGTAGTACGCCGTAGCAAGCACCCCCGCGTCAGCAACAGCCTCCTGGACCTCGCCAGGAGTAGACCGAGCAGCCCGCGTCAGCGGCTCCAGCACCAGCCCCTGGCTGCGGCCGGTCAGGCTCGCCGGGCAGTCCGGCTGGGCGGTGCTCTTCCCCAGGTACACAGCAGGGCGGTCGAACCGGACACACGCGGTCGGGTTCTTCGCCAGGTCGACGACCTGCCAGTCGGCGGGCACCGTGACCTGGTAGCCGCGGTACTCGACGGTCTTGTCCCCGGCGGCCTGCGCGGGCAGCACGCCCGACGCCAGCACCGCACAGGGCACAACGATCTTCCAGAGCCTCACAAACACTCTCCTCACAGGGCAGGCGGCCGCCGCGAGTATTTCAGAGGGACCAGACCAAACGCTTGAGTATTGCTACTTACTGCAGCGCCGCAGCCCGCTGCTCGGAGCCGACGACGCCGAGCGACGCCAGTACGGCGTTGCCGAGCAGCACGACACCGGAGCCGACCCCAGCGACCAGACCCACCAGCGGCCGGTCCTGCTGGGCGAAGGCGATCACCAGCCCGATCACGCCGAGTACCGACATCAGTACGCCGATCGCGAGCATCTCCCGGTTGCCACGCATCCACCAGTACGCGAACGCCATGAAGTGCAGCCCCACGACCAGCGCGACCCAGCCGACGGCAGCGGTCGGCTCGACCCTGTTCAGCACAGCCAGCCCGCCGAACAGCAGCACCACCTCGGCGGCCACGATCGCGAAGTACCCGCGCCCGGACTGCTGCTGCGGCTTGCGCGGACCACCGGCCCGCAGCAGCTGGACGAACGCCACCAGCACCAGCAGCGCCGCGGCGATCGCCACCGCGCCGACGATCGCACGCCCGGGTGAGCCCAGCTTCGCGGAGTTGGCGAGGATGAACACGAGTCCGAACGACGCTCCGACGACATGGCCGGGCTGGGCGGGAGTCAGCTTCACCGCGTGAACCTAACCCGCGCTCAGGGTCTCAGAGGATGTAGCGGTCACCCGGCTGGACGATCCGCAGCCAGCGACTACCGTACGGCTCCAGCTCGATCCGGACAGTGCCGTCCTCGGCGACTTCCGCCGCACCGGGTTGGAGCAGGTCAACAGCCTGTACGCCGACTCCGGTGCCCGACACCGCCAGCGTCACAGCAGCGGGCTCGGCGGAGAAGTTGTGGGCCGTGACTACGCACCCGTCCTCGTACGCCGAGCAGTGCGCGAGCACAGCCGGCGACTCGTGCTCCAGGACCGTGCAGTCGCCCCAGGACAGTTCCGGCGTTTCCCGGTAGCGCTGGATCAGCAGCTTGACCCAGTTGAGCAGCGAGTCCGGGTCGCGTCGCTGGGCGGCCACGTTGACGTGCTCCGGGGACAGGTCTCCAGTGACGACCTGACCGGCCAGGTCCGCCGCGTCGGCGGTCGAGAAGCCGCCGTTGACGGAGGCGGTCCACTGCATCGGAGTCCGTACGGCGGTGCGGCCCTCCATCGCCAGGTTCTCGCCCATGCCGATCTCCTCGCCGTAGAACAGCACCGGCGTACCGGGCAGGGAGAAGAGCAGGCTGTAGACCATCCGGAGCCGCTGCTGGTCGTTGCCGAGCATCGGAGGCAGCCGCCGGCGCAGCCCGCGACCGTAGAGCTGCATGTCCTCGTCCGGGCCGAAGGCGGCGAACACCTCCTGCTTCTCCTCGTCGGACAGCTTGTCCAGCGTCAGCTCGTCGTGGTTGCGCACGAACGTGCCCCACTGCGCCTCCTCCGGCGGAGCCGGCCGCTCGCGGAGCGCCTTGACCAGCTCAGCCGGGTCCTGCCGCGCCAGCGACAGGTACATCTTCTGCATCCCGATGAAGTCGAAGCACATCGTCAGCTCGTCGCCGTCCTCGTCCCCGAAGAACTGCCGGGTCTCCTTGTACGGCAGGTTCACCTCCCCCAGCAGCACCGCCTGCCCGCTGCGGCGGCTCAGGAACGCCCGCAGGTCGCGCAGGTAGTCGTGCGGGTCCGGGAGGTTGTCCGGGTCCAGCGCGCCGTCGGTGTCGAGCAGGAACGGTACGGCGTCCACCCGGAAGCCGGAGATGCCCAGCTGCAGCCAGAAGCCGATCACCCGGATGATCTCGTCGCGCACCTCCGGGTTGGTGATGTCCAGATCCGGCTGGTGCTTGTAGAACCGGTGCAGGTAGTACTGGCCCGCCTGCTCGTCGTACTGCCAGAGGCTGGTCTCCTGGTCGGGGAAGACGATCCCCTCCGCCGCGTTCTCCGGCGGCTGGTCCCGCCAGACGTACCAGTCCCGGTACGGCGACTCGCGGGACTCCCGCGCGCTCCGGAACCACGGGTGCTGGTCGGAGGTGTGGTTGACGACCAGGTCCGCGATCACCCGCATGCCGCGGTCCTGGGCCAGCGTGATCAGCTCGACCAGGTCACCATGGGTGCCCAGCCGCGGGTCGACGCCGTAGAAGTCGGTGATGTCGTAGCCGTCGTCACGGTCCGGTGTCGGGTAGAAGGGCATCAGCCACAGGCAGGTGACGCCCAGCTCGGCCAGGTGGTCGATCCGCTGCGACAGGCCGCGGATGTCGCCGCGGCCGTCGCCGTCGGTGTCGAAGAACGTCTCGATGTCCAGGCAGTAGACGACGGCGTTCTTCCACCAGATGTCAGCGGTCTCGGTCAGCCTCACGGGCGGGTCACCTCCAGCTGCGGCAGCACCTTGTCGCCGAACACGTCGACGAACTCCTGCTGCTCCTGGCCGACGTGGTGCAGGTAGATGGCGTCGAAACCCAGTGCCGCGTAGTCGTTGAGCCACTCCGCGTGGCGGGCAGGGTCCGAGGAGACGTGCACGGTCTTGTGCATCGCTTCCGGCGGGACGTGCTCAGCTGCGAGGTCGAAGGACTCCGCTGTGTCGGTGTCCCAGCAGAACGGCGGCGGGAACACGTTGCTGCGCCACTGGTCGTGAGCGATCGCCAGAGCCTCGTCATCCGTCGCTGCGTAGCTCAGGTGCACCTGCAGGCAGACCTTGCCGCGACCGCCTGCTTCCTTGTACGCCGAGACGATGCGGCGCAGCTGGTCGGGTTCGGCGTTGACGGTGATCAGGCCGTCGGCCCAGCCGGCGCACCACTGCGCCGTACGCTCCGAGACTGCTGCGCCGAGCAGCGCCGGCACCTCGGTGGGCAGCGTCCAGAGCCGGGCTCGGTCGACGGTGACCAGGCCTCGCTGGCTGACCTCGTCGCCGCGCAGGAGGCGGCGAATCACGTCGACCGCCTGCTCGAGGCGCTCGGTGCGCTGCTGCTTGTCCGGCCAGCGGTCGCCGGTGATGTGCTCGTTGCTGGCCTCGCCGGTACCCAGGGCGGCCCAGAAGCGGCCGGGGTACATGGAACTCAGCGTTCCGATCGCCTGAGCGATGATCGCCGGGTGGTAGCGCTGGCCGGGAGCGTTGACGACGCCGAAGGTGAGGTCGGTCGCCTGGAGCGCCGCACCCAGCCAGGACCAGGCGAAGCCGGACTCGTTCTGGCGCAGACTCCAGGGGCTGAAGTGGTCGGAGCACATGGCCGCTGTGAAGCCGGCTTGTTCTGCCCGCACCACCGCTTGCAGCAGGCCGGCGGGCGGGACCTGTTCGTGCGAGGCATGGAAGCCGTAGACAGTCATACGTCCCCGTGCCCGTACGCGGGGGACGGCACACGTCTACCGGGAGGTCGGCTCCGGCTTCGCCGTCGTCGTGCGCCCGGTCTGCGCGTTCTGGTTGGCCGCCTCGACGATCGCCGCGGCGACCTGCCGGAGCTTGATGTTCCCCGACTGCGACAGCCGGGCCAGGAACGCGAACGCCCGGTCGTCGTCCAGCGTGTACCGCTCCATCACGATCCCGACCGCCTGGCCGATCACGTTCCGCGTCGCCAGCGCCTCCGACATCGTCTCGCCCTGCCGCGCCCACCCCATCGCCAGCGCGACCTGCCCGGCGAACAGGCTGCCCAGGTGCACCGAGTCGTCGTCGATCCCGTACGGCTCGGTCGAGTACAGGTTCAACGCGCCCCGCGCATGCGGCTCGGCGCGGAACTGGAACGCCAGATGCGCCCCCAGCCCGAGCTCTGCCGCCCGCGGCCCGAACTCCGGCCAGCGCGAGTCCGTCGCCAGGTCACCGACCATCACCACCGGCTCACCCAGCGCAGCGTCCAGGCACGGCCCCTCGTGCAGCTCGTACTGGAGGACGTCGGCCTGCGTCGCCAGCGGGCCGGTCGGCGCGAGGGTGTCGATCCGGCCGTCCTTACGGGTCAGCGAGATGCTCACCTCGACGATCCCTGGCACGGTCTCGGCCGCGCTCTGGGTGATCACCAGCAGCGTCTTCTCCAGCGCCATCGGTGACTGGATCGACGCGGCGACCTCGGTCATCACCTCCGCCAACTGCCGCAGGTCCGGCGACTCCGCCCGCACCGACTCCATGACTGTCCCCTCCCGACGGGTGTTCCCCGCCAGTTTGCCCCCTGGGACCTACTTTCCGGCACGCGGACCACGCCGGGCGAGCGCGTGGGTTCCGTCGCAGAGCGGTTTGAGCGCCGACCGGCCGCAACGGCAGAGCGCGATCGTGCCACGCTCGGGCGTGATCTCGGCGCCGTTCTCGTCCTGCAGGACGAAGTCGCCGCGGACGATCAGCGGGCCGTCGGGATACGCGCGGATCACGGAGTCGCTCATGACCGTCCGGTACCCGGCATGAATCGGGGTACCGGTCAGCCCACGGTTCAAAGGAGTGTTCGATGCGACTTCCACCCCCTCGCGGTCCCCTCAGCGGATGGGTGATCGACCACCTGCAAGGCGCTCGTACGCCGTACGACGGCCTCGGAACGGCGCAGGTGCTCGACGACGACTTCCAGCTCGCGCTGTGGTGCTGCTACGAGCTGCACTACCGCGGTTTCGACGGCGTCGACCCGGAGGCGGAGTGGGATCCCGACCTGCTCGCGTTCCGCGCCGAGCTCGAGGCACCCTTCACCGACTGGCTCCGGACGCTCACCAAGCAGGAGCCCTCGGCAACGATCCCGGTCGCCGACCAGCTGCGCGCGCTGATCGACGCGGACGACGGACCGTCGCTGGCGGCGTACCTGCATCGGCACGCGACGCTCGACGAGTTCCGCGAGTTCGTGATGAACCGCTCGGTCTACCAGCTCAAGGAAGCGGATCCGCACAGCTACGGGATCCCGCGCCTCGACGGCGCCGTGAAGGCTGCCCTGGTGGAGATCCAGGCCGACGAGTACGGCGGCGGCCGCGCCGAGCGCATGCACGCCGAGCTGTTCCGGACCACGATGCGCTGGCTCGGGCTCGACGACAGCTACGGCCGGTACGTGCCGGACGTTCCCGGCGTCACGCTCGCGCTGTCCAACACGATGTCGCTGTTCGCGCTGCACGGCCGGTGGACCGGCGCGCTGCTCGGGCACCTGGCCGCGCTGGAGATGACGTCGACGCTGCCGAACCGCCGGTACGCCAGCGGCGCGGCGCGACTCGGCGCGACGGACGAGCAGGCCCGGTACTTCACCGAGCACGTCGAGGCGGACGCCGTCCACGAGCAGATCGCCGCGCACGACCTGTGCGGGGCGTACGCCGAGGAGCACCCGGAGGCGGTCGGCGACATCCTCTTCGGGGCCGCCTGCTGCCTGGCGGTCGACAACCTGGTCGCCGCGCACCTGCTGAGCGCGTGGGGCGCCGTACCGGAAGGAAAGGTCGCCAGCTGAACCGGTCGCCTACCGCGATCGGGCGTGTACAGAGAGTACGTTCGTGGCCATGATGAAGCGTGCCGCGGCGATCGCCGGCGTCCTGGTCCTGACGATCTCGGGGGTTTCGACCGCCGCGACGGACCGAAGTCAGATCGTCGGCGGCACGCTCGCCGCCCTGTCGGAGGCGCCGTGGGCGGTCGCCCTGACCAACTCCCGCTCCGCGAACGACAGCGGCCGCTGGTGCGGCGGCGCACTGGTCCGCCCGAACAAGGTGCTGACCGCCGCGCACTGCATGACCAAACCGACCGACACCTACACCGTCGTCCAGGGCCGCGCCGAACTCCTCGACACCCGCGGCGGCCGGACGTCCCAGGTCAGCAAGGTCTGGATCCACCCCGGCTACAACGACCAGGCCAACCGCAACGACTTCGCCGTACTGACCCTCAGCACCCCGATCACCGGCGTCCCCCTGATCGCCCTGGAAACCAACCCCAAGGCCGACCGCAAAGGCGTCGTCCCCACCGTCTTCGGCTGGGGCGAAACCCAGAACACCGGCCCCGCCGACACCTTCCACAAACTCGCCGTCCCCGACCTCGGCGACGCCACCTGCCTGGCCAACCCCGAGTACGTCGACAACGGCTACACCGCCGCCGCCAACATCTGCGCCGGCTACCTCAACGGCGGCAAGGACGCCTGCCAAGGCGACTCCGGCGGCCCCCTGGTCCTCAACGGCCGCCTCCTCGGCACCGTCTCCTGGGGCAAAGGCTGCGCCGAAAAGGGCTACCCCGGCGTCTACGCCGAGATAGCCCCCGCGGCGAAAACCCTCCAGGCGCAGTTCGCGAACTAGGTCCTTACCCACGACGGCAACGGCCGCTAGCCTCGAAGCTCGATCACGGGGAGGCCGCCGATGTCGTCCGAGGGAATCTTCCTGCAGGTCGGGGACCAGCTGCAGCTGCTCAAGGAGCAGGCCTACGACTCCGAGGACCTGCTGCAGGTCGCCCTCGCCCGCCACCCCGAGGTGATCGCCGGGTCCAGCACCGAGAGCGAGGGCGACGGGCGCCTGCTGCTGATCACTCGTGAGATGGGTGTTCCCGCGGTCGCGTCGGGTCCGAGCTGGTTCAGCCTGGACCACCTGTTCATCGACCACGAAGGTGTGCCGGTCCTGGTCGAGGTGAAGCGTTCCTCCGACACCCGGATCCGTCGGGAAGTGATCGGGCAGATGCTCGACTACGCCGCGAACGGAGTGAAGTACTGGCCACTCCGGCTCCTGCGTGAGCAGTTGGAGAAGCGTGCGGCCGAGGAGGACAGCTCGGTCGAGGAACTGCTGGGTCAGCTGCAGCCCGGTCTCGATCCCGAGGAGTTCTGGCGAACGGTCGAGTCGAACCTGCTGGCCGGCCGGGTCCGGATGATCTTCGTGGCGGACGCACTGCCGCCGGAGCTGGTCCGGGTGATCGAGTTCCTCAACGAGCAGATGAACCCGGCCGAGGTCCTCGGGGTCGAGCTGCGTCAGTTCGTCGCCGGGGATCACGTCGCGTACGTCCCCCGGGTCGTCGGGCGGACGTCGTACGCGATCGACAAGAAGGACAGCTCGGGGCAGCGGTGGACCCGTGAGTCGTTCCTCGAGATCGCGCGCGAGCGCTGCAGCGCGGCGGAGCTCGACCTCGCGGAGCGGTTGCTGGCCCACGTCGACGAGCACGGCAGCAAACTCGCGTGGGGCAGCGGCGCCTCGCCCGGAGTCGGCGGTTGGTACGAGGTCAACGAGCGGCCCACCGGCGTCTGGGTGCTGAACACCAGCAGCGCCAGCCCGACGACACGGCCGTACCTCGTCTTCTACTTCGGCGACCTGGTCGCCCACTCCGTCACCGACCGCCTGGAGGCTGCTGCGGCCACCCTCGAGCGGATTCCCGGCCTCCGGTCGAAGATCCAGCAGACTCGGTCCAGCGGTTGGAAGAAGTACCCGAAGATCACCCTGGCCGAAGCGCTCGCCGACCCGGCCCACGAAACGGCCGTGTTCGATGCGATCACCGCCCTGGTCGATCCCAAGGAACGGAGCCCCCATGCCTGAGCCGGTTCGACTGATTCGAAAGGCTGAGCTGGTCCCCGCGGATCCGACGTCGGGGATGTTGCGGACGAAGGCGTTCGAGGTGCCGGTGCTGTGGGCGGGGAAGGTCGAGACGGCGCCGGGGGCGGTGTCCGGGTGGCATCACCATGATCGGAACGAGAGCAGTTTGTACGTCGTGTCCGGGGTGCTGCGGATGGAGTTCGAGGGGTACGAGGGGTATCTCGACGCCGTGGCCGGGGACTTCGTGCATGTGCCGGCGTTCGTCGTGCATCGGGAGAGCAACCCGGGTGGTGAGCCGTCGGTGGCGGTGATCGCGCGGGCCGGTGGGGGGATTCCGACGGTGAACGTGGAACCGCCGCCGGACCTGGGAATGCTGTAGGCCCGGCGGCGGTGTCGCGAATTACGGCATGCGTTCGTACGCCGGGAGGGTGAGGAAGTCGGCGTAGTCGTCGGCGATGGCTACCTCGAGGAAGGTCTCGCGGGCCTGCTTGTAGAGCGAAGGGTCGTCGCCCAGCTTGGTGATTTCCTCGTCGGCGAGCTGGGTGACGAGGTCGGCGGTGACCGTGGCGCCGGTGTCGAGGACGACGGCGTTCTGGCGCCACTGCCAGATCTGGGAGCGGGAGATCTCGGCGGTGGCGGCGTCTTCCATCAGGTTGAAGATGCCTACGGCGCCGGTGCCCTGGAGCCACGCCGCGAGGTACTGGATGGCGACGCTGATGTTGTTGCGGAGGCCGGCTTCGGTGACCTCGCCGGGGGTGGCGGCCACGTCGAGGAGCTGGGCCTCGGTGACGGAGACGTCTTCGCGGAGTTTGCCGAGCTGGTTCGGTGTGGAGCCGAGGACCTGGTCGAAGACCTCGCGGCAGGTGTCGACCATGCCGGGGTGGGCGACCCAGGAGCCGTCGAAGCCGTCGCCGGCTTCGCGGGTCTTGTCGGCCTCGACCTTGGCGAAGGCCTGTTCGTTGACGGCCGGGTCCTTGCTCGGGATGAACGCGGCCATGCCGCCGATCGCGTGCGCGCCGCGCTTGTGGCAGGTCTGGACGAGCAGCTCGGTGTAGGCGCGCATGAACGGCACCGTCATCGTGACGCTGTTGCGGTCCGGCAGCTGGAAATCACGACCGCGGGTCCGGTACGTCTTGATCACGCTGAACATGAAGTCCCAGCGCCCGGCGTTCAGCCCGGCCGAGTGCTCGCGCAGCTCGTACAGGATCTCCTCCATCTCGAACGCCGCCGGGTAGGTCTCGATCAGCACCGTCGCCCGGATCGTGCCGCGGGGAATCCCGAGGAACTCCTGCGCCAGCACGAACGCGTCGTTCCACAGCCGCGCCTCGAGGTGCGACTCCATCTTCGGCAGGTAGAAGTACGGTCCCTGCCCGCGGTCGAGCTGCAGCTGCCCGCACGCGGTCAGGTAGAGCGCGAAGTCGACCAGCGACCCCGACGTCCGCTCCCCGTCGACGAGCAGGTGCTTCTCCGGCAGGTGCCAGCCGCGCGGCCGGACGACGATGGTCGCGAGCTCGTCGTCCGGCTTCAGCGCGTACGACTTGCCGGCCTCGCTGGTGAAGTCGATCTTGCGGGTGATCGCGTCGAGCAGGTTGAGCTGCCCGCCGATCACGTTCTCCCACAGCGGCGTGTTGGCGTCCTCGTGGTCGGCCAGCCACACCTTCGCGCCCGAGTTCAGCGCGTTGATCGTCATCTTCCGGTCGGTCGGCCCGGTGATCTCCACCCGCCGGTCGACCAGCCCGGGTGCCGGGTCGGCGACCCGCCAGTCGGCGTCCTCCCGTACGCCGGCAGTCTCGGCCAGGAAGCCGAGCGACCCGCCCGCGGCGATCTCCTCGACCCGGGCGCGGCGCCGGTCGAGCAGCTCCAGGCGTCGCGGGTTCAGCGCGCGGTGCAGCTGCTCGATCAGCTCGAGCGCCCGCTCGCTGAGGATCTCGTCGTACCGCTCGTGCATGGGTCCCGTGACCTCGACTGCCACAACTGCTCCTCTACTCGACGACCAACACTTCGTGATCGGTGATCCGGTCCACCTCGACCGTAATCCAGCCGTCCTCCGGCGTCACCGCGGCCTCCCCGCCACCGACCAGCAGCGACGCCCGGCTCCCGTCAGCACGCACCGACACCGTGAACGGCCCGGCCGGCGTGAACTCCTCCAGCCGCCCGCGCCACGCGCCGCCCTGATCGAGGTTGACCAGGTGCACCACGGTCCGTGACCCCTGCCGGTAGACCTGGCAGTCCAGTACCCCGGCACCGGAGACCCGCAACGGGAGCTCTCCCGCAAAGCGCCGAACCAGGTTCGCCAGCAATCGCCCGTGGTCCGGGTGGTGGTAGCGCGCGTACAGCCGGTCGAGGTCTGCTGCCAGGTACGCCGTCCGCTCACCGAGCACCAGCGCCGGTACGTCGGTCTGCGGCTCGGCCATCCAGGACTTCTCCGGCGGGTAGATCGGGAACGGCGGCACCAACGTCAGCGCTCCGTCGCCCTGCACGACCTCCAGCGCCCCGCCGAACGGCAGCAGGTCGGTCCCGTCGAACCCGTCGGCCACCGAGCGGTCCTCGATCCGCAGGTAGCTGTGGCTGTCGTAGGTCTCCCAGCTGCCCGACGACCCACCGACCTGCCGCTCCCCGCTGTGCCGTACGCCGAGCAGCGAGCCCAGCGCGAAGTCGTCGCGGCGGTCGCCCCACTCGTCGTAGAGGGAGGACTCCCCGGTGACGATGAGCGATCCCCCACCCGCCACATACTCCTTCAAGTCAGCACACTCGGCATCGCTCAGAACGCCGACGTTGGGAACCACCAGAACAGAAAATGAGCTGTCCACAGATGCCGTGGGCAAGTACGGAATGCGGGCTCGCACCAGCGCGTCGACCCACCCGCGGTACGGCAACTGACTCACCGTCTCCGGATCGTCCTTCCCGTGGAAGTCCACACTGCGCTGACTCCACAGCAACCCAACAGTTGCCACCGGC
This sequence comes from Kribbella sp. NPDC051770, assembly GCF_040681455.1. NCBI lineage: Bacteria > Bacillati > Actinomycetota > Actinomycetes > Propionibacteriales > Kribbellaceae > Kribbella > Kribbella sp. NPDC051770. The sequence goes on from NZ_JBFAYT010000002.1 coordinate 842,533, forward strand.
ACCCGATCCACCAGGTACTGCTCATGCGCCGCATGCCAACCGAACAGCGCCTCCGCCGTCCCGTACTGCCGCCGGTCCTCGTGCACCGACCCGATGTGGTGCCACCACGGCTGAATCCCACCCGCGAACCCCTCCAGCGCCCACATCCGCGCCTCCGGCTCCGGCTTGCTGCCGAGCCGGAACGTCGGCGTCCCCGCGTCGTACATCGCGGTGCTCTCCGGGATCAGCGTCTCCCACCCGAGCATCCCGTGCAGCCGCTTCCCGGTGTCGGCGTTCGCCTGAAACCCCGACTCGTCATGCCGCCACTGCGAGTCCAGGAAGAAGATCGGCGCCCGCGCGCAGATCGCCGCATCGTCCCGCAACCGCTTGCTCTGCGCAACGACTTCCCCACCGTTCATCCCGATCCACAAGCAATCGGGACCGCCCGCGCGCTGCGTGACCGAGTTGTTCAGGTCCCACACCGCGAGCCGCCGCTCGTAGCTCCACCGGATCCACCGCCGGTACGCCGCGTCCTCCCAGTCGACGGCGGCCGGCAGTTTCTCCCCGAAGCTCTCGCGGCAGTTCGCGCAGTGGCAGATGCTGTCCCGCCCGAGCCCGCTCCAGCTGTTGTCGGTGATCCCGTCCGGCGTGGTCCGCTCGATGATCTCCTCGAGCACGCCGGTCAGGAAGTCCCGGTAGTAAGGCCCGGTCACGCAGGCGACGTACAGATCGCCCGCCCGGTACGGCGCACCCGAGGCATCAACAGCGAACCAGTCCGGATGCGCGTCGTACAAAGGCTGGTGCGCCCGGTTCGAGTCCATCCGCGCCAGCACCGTCAGTCCTTCGGCCCGCGCCGCCTCGACGATCTCGCCGTACAGGTCCCGCTCCCCGAGGAACTCGGCGCGATGGTGCAGCGGGAACTTGCTCGGGTAGTACGCGACGATGCCGCCCGCGTTGACGATCGCGCCCTGCACCCTGGTCCGGCGCCACTGGCCGCGCCACCAGTCCGCGTCGTACCGGGCCGGGTCCTTCTCGGTCAGGTTCGTCTGGGCCCAGCGCAGCGTACGCCGGTACCAGGGTGCGCCGGTCATCCGGCCAGGCTCTTCAGCGCGTCACCGGAGCCGGACAGGTTGTCCAGCACCATCTCGGAGTACTTCCGGCTCAGCACGACACCTTCGGCGCCCCCTTCGAAAGCAGCCAGTACGGCGTCGCGCACGCTGTCGCGCGTGCACGTCGTCAGGTCACCCTCGTTGTCGTCCCAGTTGATCTTGGTGCCCAGGTCGCGCGGCGCCTCCAGCCCGCGCTGCTTGGCGACGCCGACCGGGATGTCGATGTCGATGCCCGGGTAGATCGCACTCTGGCCGCCGACCCCGGCGACCGCGCGCTCGGTCTCGCGGCGTACGTAGTCGGCGGTGAACCCGGTCTGCGGCAGCTTGTCGTACGAGCCCTCGTCGAGCTGCAGCAGCTTCATCATCAACGGGTAGACGTCCTCGGGCTCGGCGTCGGCGAACAGCGCGCCGCAGATGCTCTTCACCCAGGTGAAGAAGCGTGGCCCGGCACAGTTGTTGTAGATCACCACCTTGATGAAGTCGGAGAACTTGGCCATCTCGCCGTAGTCCTGGTCCGCTCGGTAGAACGGGCTGAACGAGATGTTGTGGTAGACGTGCCAGCCGACCTGGGTCTCGGGCTTGATCGCCTTGGCGACGCCGTAGATGTCGCGGTAGATCTGGCGCTGGCTCTCGGTCCACAGCGTCTGCCAGGCCAGGACTTCGGGGAAGTTCAGCAGGATCCGCCAGAAGGTGACGAACGCCCCGTCGGCCGGCCGCTCACCGGCGCCGATCCGCTGGTTCCACTCGATCAGCTCGCGGTAACCGCGCTGGGCCCGGTCGACGTCGATCCCGCGGTCCTTGCCGATCTGCTTGCAGTGCTGGCAGAAGCAGCCGATCTCGGGCACGTCGACGGTGCCCTGCATCAGCATGTTCAGCGGACCGGGCCGCTCCGAGCACCAGGCCAGACCGTCGAGGTCGTAGCTCTGCAGGTAGTCCTCGACGAAGCCGAGGTGCCAGTTGCGGTAGTCCGGGTTGTTGAAGCAGGGCCGGCGGCCGGGCCGCGACCACGGGTCGACCTCGAGCACCTTGGCGAAGTTCGGGTACGTCCGCAACTGCCGGGCGCCACCGCTCTCCTCCATCCAGGCGAACGACTTCATCCCACGCTCGCGGGCCTTCGGGATCACCTCGTCGAAGAGGTCCAGCCCCGGGTGCTCAGGAGCCGCGCCGGCCGAGCCGAGCACGGTGTTGCCGTAGTACTGCGGGTGCGTGGTCGCGTAGTTGCCGCCGACCCACCCCAGGTCGTACTCCTGACCACCGTGGTCGGGAATCGGGTGCCCGGGGATCTGCCGCCCGCCGGTGCCCCGGGTCCAGGTCGGCGTGGCCAGGAAGAGCGCGTTCACCGCGCCCCGGTCGGCCAGGATGTCCAGTGTCTGGTCGACGCCTTCGTCGACGAACGAAACCGCTCCGATCTGCATGGCTACGAGCCGGTCCGGCACGTCGCTCACCCCTTCATTCCTGTCATCGTGATGCCTTGGATGAAATAGCGCTGCGCGAAAAGGAAGACGGCGATCACCGGTACGACGGAGACCGTCGCACCGCACATCAGCAGACTGATCTGGGTGAAGTACTCGCCCTGGAACTGGGCCAGCGCCACCGGGAGCGTCTGCAGGTTCTCGGAGTTGATGTAGATCAGTGGCCCGAACAGGTCGTTCCACGACTCGAGGAAGGTGAACACCCCGATCGCGGCCAGGGCCGGTTTGGTCTGCGGCAGCATGATCCGCCAGTAGATGCCGAAGGTGGAGGCACCGTCGATCTTGCCGGCGTCCTCCAGTTCCTTCGGCACGGTCAGGAAGGACTGCCGCATCAGGAAGGTCGCGAAGACCGGTGTGAGCACCTTCGGCACCCACAGCGGGTACTGGGTGTCCACCCACCCGATGTGCCGGAACACGATGTACTGCGGGATCAGGTACGCGATCCCGGGGATGATGGACGTGGCCAGCAGCACCATGAACGCGATGTCCCGGCCCGCGAACTTCAAGCGGGCAAAGGCGTAGCCCGCCATCGAGGCGACGATCAGGATCCCGATCACGTTCAGCCCGGCCAGCTTGACGCTGTTCCACAGGAACACCGGGATCAGCTCGAAGATCTGCCGGTAGTTGTCCCACTGGGCGTCCTTGGGCAGGAACTGCGGCGGTACCGACAGCACCTGCGCCTCGGGCCGCAGCGACGCGCTGATCATCCAGACCAGCGGCGCCAGGAACGCGACCGCGAACAGCGTCATCACGACGTACTGCGACGTCTTGGTGGCGATTCTCATGTGTAGAACACCCACCTCTTCTGCAGCCGCCACTGCAGGAACGTGACGGCGGCGATCACCGCGAACAGGATCCAGGCCATCGCCGAGGCGTAGCCGACCTTCCCGAAGCCGAACGCGTTCTGGTAGATGTTGAAGATGTAGACGCTGGTGGAGTGCCCCGGCCCGCCCTTGGTCATCACGTAGATCAGCCCGAAGACCTGGAACGACGTGATGAACTGGGTGATCAGCAGGAACAGGAAGTGCGGCGTGAGCAGCGGCAGCGTGATGAACCGCAGCCGCGCCCAGGCCCCCGCGCCGTCGATCCGGGCCGACTCGAAGTACTCCTCGGGCAGGCCCTGCAGCCCGGCCAGCAGGATGATCATCGGGTAGCCGATGCCCTGCCAGACGCTGACCAGGATCACCGCCGGCATCGCCCAGCTCGAGCTCGACAGCCACTGCGGCCCGGTGATCCCGAGCTGGCCGAGGATCCCGTTGATGACGCCGTTGTCCGGCTGGAAGAACCAGAACCAGACGAACCCGATCGCGACCACGTTCGTCACGTACGGCGCGAAGTACGCCGTCCGGAAGAACGCCACGCCCTTGATCGGCCGCGCGCACAGCAGCGCGAGCACCAGCCCGAGGCCGATCGTCAGCGGGATGCTGGCCAGCGTGAAGTAGATCGTGTTCTTGAACGTCTGGACGAACAGCGGGTCGTTGCCGAACAGGTCGCGGAAGTTCTGCAGCCCGACGAACTTCGGCGCCGAGATGCCGTTCCAGCTGGTCAGCGACGCGGCCATCGAGACCACGATCGGGAAGAACTGGAACACCACCACGCCGACCACGATCGGGCTGATGAACAACCAGCCGACCAGGTTCTGCCGGCGGCGTTCCCGGCGGGCGGCGGCGACCGCCACCGGGCGGCCGCGGGCCAGGGATAACGTTGCCATTGGCAATCAGCCCTTCAGTGCGGTCTCCACCTGCGGCGTGATCTGTTTCAGCACCTCGGCGACCGGCTTCTCGCAGTTGTAGGCCTGGTCGAGCGCGGGCCGGTACAGCTCCCGGGCGCCGAGCGTGTTCTTGGTCTGGTTGGTCGCGGTGAGGTGCTTGGAGGCCTCACCGAACAGGCCGATGTGCTCGGGCATCTTGCCCTTCGGCGCGAGCTCGGCCGCCGCCTTGTTGTTGATCGGCGTGAACGAGCCGCCCTCGAGCAGGATCCGGCCGCCGTCCTCGCTGGCCAGGTACTTCAGCAGTTCCCAGGCCTGGTCGGGGTTCTTGGCCGACTTGGGGATGCAGAAGACGATCACGCTGGACTCGGTCTTCTGCTCCAGGTCGGCCGGCGGCGGCGCGACGTCCCAGGTGAAGTCCTTGATCGTCGTGCGCAGGTACGGGACCGTGCCGAAGGTCGCGTAGAGCATCGCCAGTTTGCCCTGCGCGAACATCTGCGTCTCGGCGTTGTCCTGCTGCAGCGACGACCAGGGTGGCTGCACCTTGTCCTTGCAGGTCAGGTCGGTGGCCCACTGCAGCGCCTCGATCTCCTTGTCCCCGGACAGCGTGAACTTCGTGCCGTCGGTGGAGAAGATCCCGGTCTCGCTGCCGTGGTTCACGGTGAACGTCTGCTCGTACCCGGTGTCCAGGTAGATCAGCCCGCCGTACCGCTTGCCGGGGATGGTGAGCTTCTTGGCCCGGTCGGTGAAGTCGTCCCAGTGCCAGCCCTCCGCGCTCCACGTCGTCGGCGGCAGCGGAACGCCGGCCTCCTTGAACATGTCGACGTTGTAGAAGACCAGCCGCGGCTCGTACCCGACCACCCAGGCGGTGTGCGACCCGTCGGGCTGCTTCGGGAACTCGTACACCTCCTTGGCGAACTGCGTGGTGTCCAGCCCGTCCTTCTCGATGTACGGGCGCAGGTCGAGCAGCGCGCCCTGCTCGGAGAAACCGCGGACGAAGTCGTCGTTGATCCGCATCACGTCCGGCGGTGCCCCACCGGCCAGCAGCGTGCGCATCTTGGTGTCGTACTCCTGGGTGACCGCGGGCTGGATCGTGACACTCGCGCCCGAGGCCTTCTCGTGGGCCTGGATCGCCTGCTCCAGCGGCGTTCCCTTGACCTGCTGCCAGTTGAGGAAGGTGAGGCCCTTGCCGCCACCGCCCGCGTCGTTGCCGCTGCCACCGCAGCCGGCCAGCATGGTGCCGGCCGCGATGCCGCCCAGCCCTGCCAGGAACCGGCGGCGGCTGAGGTTGGAGGGGATTGTCTGCACCGGAATCTCCCATCCACGAAGGATGAATACGTATACAATGAATACGTATACACAGCTATTCTGCAGTGGTCAACGGCGAGTGGCCACACTCTTCAGTAGGGTTTCGGCTCCGACCACGAGGGGAGGCGGCGATGGGACGTCCACCGACGAGCAGGGACCTGGCGCGCCTGGCGGGGGTTTCCCAGGCGACGGTGTCCCGGGTGCTGACCAACAACCCGCGGGTGAACCCGGAGACCCGGGCCCGGGTGCTGCAGGTGCTCAAGGAGGCCAACTACACGCCGAACGCGCTGGCCCGCGCGATGAAGACCGGGCGCACCGACACCATCGGGGTGTTCATGACCCGCGTGACCAGCCCGTTCCACGCCGAATTGCTCGACGAGATCGGCCGCGTGCTGAGCTCGCTCGGGCTGCACATGATCCTGTGGAACATCGAGCACGACCCGGAGGAGTCGGTCAGCCGCGTCCTGCAGCAGCGGCTCGTCGACGGCTTCCTGCTCACCTCCGCGACGTACGACTCCTCGTTGCACACGATGGCCGTCGAGTCCGGTACGCCGACCGTCCTGCTGCACCGCGGCATCGACGGGCTCGACTGTGACCAGGTGGTCGGCGACAACTGGCAGGGCGCGTACGACGCCGGCCGCTACCTCGCCGAGGCCGGCCACACCGAGATCGGGCTGGCCCGGCTGGAGCACACCGGGAACACGTCCCGGGACCGTGAGCTCGGCTTCCGCGCCGGGCTCGCCGACGCAGGCGTGAAGATCAAGGCGCGCAACACGGTGACGGTCGGCGTACCGCACGCGGACGGTCACGCGGCGGCACAGAAGCTGCTCTCGCAGAAGAAGCCGCCGACCGCGATCTACACGATGACCGACCTGCTCGCCTTCGGCATCCTGGACGGCGCGCGGGCGCTGGGCGTCCGAGTCCCCGACGACGTGTGGGTGATCGGCTACGACAACACCGACCTGGCGGCGTGGGAGTCGTTCGACCTGACGTCGGTCGCGCAGCCGATCCACGCGATCGTGGAGAAGGGCATCGACCTGCTCCGGCTGCGGATCGCGGAGCCGGACCGGCCGACGGAGATCATCACGCTGCCGTGCCCGCTGGTGGTGAGGGGTTCGACGGCGAACACACCGTCAAGAACCAAGTAGCAACAACTCTCCGGACAGGGGACTCGCCAGCTCGCACTGGCCGGTGCTGATCGTGCAGCGGACCAGCGCCGAGCGGCTGCCCGGTGCGGCGCGGTCATGCCAGGCGAGCAGCAGGTGGTCGTCGTCCTCGGCGCGGGTGTCCTGGATCGCCGGTGCTTTCCACTCGCGCAGCGGCTTGCCCGTGGTCGTCTCCAGCGGCCAGATCTGGTCCGGGCCGAAGGGCCAGTCGCCGACGGGCATGCCGACGGCGTACGTGCCGGTCGGGCTGAAGCCGGTGATCTGCCGCTGGCAGGTCTGCCAGGGCTGACGACCGGTGGCGGTCTCGGTCAGCGCCGAACAGCTTCCGCTGTCGGTGTGGACGATCATGTTGGCCGAGCGGGCACCGTCGGCGGAGACGGCGGTCGGCTCGACGGCCTTCCCCGCCGGGCTGACCTGCTGACTGTCGACGTCCCAGCGGAACAGCGTCGGCGGCACCTCAGCGGTCTGCGCCGACTTGAAGTAGACGGTCCGGCCGGCGACCCGCAGCACCTGCAGTCCGTAACCGTTCTTGCGGGCGAGCGTGGCGCTCGGTTTGTCGCCCGGTCCCTGGAAGTAGAGGGTGCCACCCGGAGTCCAGGCGTCGAGGTGGCCGGCGGCGTACGCGGCGGCCTGGCCGTCGAGACTGCTGACCAGGGAGTCGACTCCGGGGATCCGGTTGACCGGACGGGCCTCGGTGTCGAGGACGACCAGCGCCGATCCGGTGCCCTGGCGCTGGATGGTGAAGGTGGTGTCCCAGAGGCGGGCGACCCCGACGATCTCCGCCGTGCCCGGGACCGTGATCGGGTCGCCGGTCGGAGCGTGGACCGTGCGGGCGCGCAGGAAGGTGACCTGGGGTTGCGGGCCGGTCGCCAGCAGGGTCGCGTCGATGTCGACGAGGGGCTTGGCGGCGAGCGGGACCGCGGCGGTCCCCTGCGAGCTCGGGGAGACTCGGGTCGCCAGCAGGCCGCCGGCAATCACGGCGGCGACCGCGACCGACGCGACCAGGACGACGAGCAGCCGGTACCTGGTCACGCCGCGTGCCTCCTCCATGTCGGGGTTCGACGCCACCGGGCGGGAATTTGTTCGATCAGGTCAGCGTCGGCAGCACGTCGCGCAGGACCGCGGCGTGGTCGCCGGGCGAGGTCAGGCCCATCCCCATCGTGTTGACGTCGAGGTGCGTCGCGCCCAGCTCGCGCCAGCCCGCGGCGAACGCGGGCCACTCCGACTCGGGGACGCGGCCGAGGGTGAGGCGCGCCTCGATGCCGATCTCCGCGGGATCGCGCCCGGCCTGTACGGCGTACTCGCGAATCCGCTCGACCGCGGCGCGGGCCTCGTCGGTCGGCCCGCTCTGCGGCATCCAGCCGTCCCCGATCTCACCCGTACGGCGCAGTACCGCCTCAGCGCCGCCGCCGAACCAGATCGGGATGCGGCGACCGGGCAACGGGTTCAGGCCGGCCTCCTCGAAGCGGTGGTACTTGCCGTCGTACGAGATGACCGGGTCGGCCCAGAGTTTGCGCAGCAGGTCGACCTGCTCCTCCAGCTTGGCGCCGCGCTGCTTGAAGGGGACGCCGAGCGCGTCGTACTCGACCGGGTTCCAGCCGATCCCGACCCCGAGCCGGAGCCGGCCGCCGCTGAGCACGTCGACCTCGGCGGCCTGCTTAGCGACCAGCGCGGTCTGGCGCTGCGGGAGGATCACCACGCCGGTCACCAGCTCGACCTGCGTGGTGATCGCCGCGAGGTAGCCGAAAAGCACGAAAACCTCGTGGAACAAGGACTTGTCGGTGTAGCCGGTCCAGCCCGGGCGGTTCGCCGGGTCGGCGCCGAGAACGTGGTCGTAGGCAACGACATGGGTGTAGCCGGACTGCTCAACGGTCTCGGCCCAGGAGCGGACCACGGCCGGGTCGCTGCCGATCTCGAGCTGCGGAAAGACGGCACCGATCCTCATCGGGCGGCTCCTCTCAGGAGGTGGATGATCCCTTGCACAGCCTGGTCGAACGGCGCGTCGTCACCGGCCGCGCGGGCCAGCACGTACCCACCCTGCAGTACGGCGGCGACGGTCGCCGCGGTCGCGACCGGGTCGAGCGTGGCCGGGAACTCACCCGCCTCCTTGCCCTCGGCAAGGATCTCGGCGAGCCGTTCGCGGATCCGCCGGAAGGTCGCGTCGACCGGCGCGCGCAGCGCAGGGTCGGCCATCACGTCCGGGTCGGCGGTGAGCCGGCCGATCCGGCAGCCCTTCTGCACCTCGCGGTCGCGCTCCAGGTACCGGGTGATGCGCTCGATCGCCGTACCGGGGCCGGACAGCTGCTCCTCGGCCGCCGCGGTCAGCTCGGTCGCGGACCGCTCGATCGCCACCTTGGCCAGCTCGGCCTTGCCGGTGAAGTGGTGGTACATGCTGCCCTGCCCGGCGTCGGCCGCGGCCTGGATCGCCTTCGGGCTGGTCCCGACGTAACCCCGCTCCCAGAGCAGCTGCTGCGTGCTCCGGATCAACCGCTCGACTGTCTCCACGTCCACCACTGTACTCAGAGGTACAGCACCGAATGGCCTCCCCGTACGGCGACCGATAGTCTCGGACGCCATGAGCACCTCCGTCGCCATCGCCGTCATCACCTTTCGGCGACCCGAGCTGCTGAAGGACCTGCTGGACAGTCTGCAGGCCCAGGAGCTGCCCGCGGACAGCGACTACGCCGTACGCATCGTGGTCGTCGACAACGACGCGGCCGGCTCGGCCGCCGAAGTGGTTGCCGCGTCAACCGGCCCGTACGAGGTCATCTCGGAGATCGAGCCCGAGCCCGGCATCCCGTTCGCCCGCGAGAAGTCGGTCCAGCTCTGCTGGGACGACGACGCGCTGATCTTCGTCGACGACGACGAGGTCGCGCCCGCGGGCTGGCTGGCGACGCTGCTCGGCGCCTGGGAAACCACCGGCGCGGACGTGGTGACCGGCCCGATCCAGGGCATCCTGCCGCCGGACGCGCCGGCCTGGAACCGGTACAGCGACGTGCACGACTCCACCGGCAAGCACAAGACCGGTGACGTGCTGAACAAGGCGTACACGAACAACACGCTGGTCGCGCAGAAGGTGTACCACCAGGTCACGCCGGCCTTCCACCCCGCGTTCCGGTTCACCGGCTCCAGCGACCTGCACTTCTTCCTGCGCGTGCACCAGGCCGGGTTCCGGATCGTCTGGTGCGAGGAAGCCCGGATCACCGAGGACGTGCCGGCGTCGCGGACGACGCTGCGCTGGCTGGTCCGGCGCGCGTTCCGGTCCGGCAGCGGCGACAGCATCTCCCGGGTGCTGATCCGGCCGGGCCTGGCCAGCATCGCGAAGGCGCTGGCCTATGCTCTGGCGCGGATCGGATCGGCCTTCGTCTACGGCCTGGCCGGTCTGGTGCTGGTACGCAAGACCTATCTACTGAAGGCCGTTCGCCGGTTCTTCTCGGGCATCGGCAGCCTCGCGGGCATAGTAGGGATCAACCATGACGAGTACCGGGAACGGCACCACACCGACGGTGGCGACGCTGTGCCACGCGATCTGGCAGCTGGAACGGGAGCTGGATCTGCTGAGCTGGCGGATCCAGGGCGCCCACCCGTGGCCGATCATCCGGATGCGCGTCTTCCATGAGCTGACCAAACGCGGCGGCATCCACGGCGAACCGCACCCGGTACGCCGTACGCGGTCGGACAAGGCGCGACTCGTCGGCAAGCACGTAGCCGGCGTCGTCGGGAAGAACCCGTTCCTGGCCGGCGGCACGTACGACGCCCTGGTGGTGCCGCACCCGCGCAAGCCAGCCGGGATCGAGATCTACACCGACAAGCTGCGCACCGAGCTCGGCTCGTCGGCGCTGGTCCTCGACTCCGGGATCAACGGGACGCCGCTCGCGGGCAGCCGGAACCTCGACTTCTTCACCTCGGCCGCGGGCGCGGTCCGCAGCCGCTCGATCGACGCCCGGACCACGACGATCGCGAACGCGCTCGAGGCGCTGACCGGCGTCAAGGTCCCGATCGGCGCGCTGGTCGCCCGGGAGATCCCGAAGCACCTGCGGCTGCGCACGCTCTACCGGGCGCTGCTGCGGCGGCACCGGATCAAGACCGTGTACTCCGTGGTGTCGTACTTCCACCAGCACATCACCGGCGCGGCCCGCGACCTCGGCGTACCGGTGGTCGAACTGCAGCACGGCGCGATCAGCCCGTACCACCTCGGCTACAGCTACCCCGGCAGCCCGGTCGTCGCCGACCAGCCGGACGAGCTGTGGTGCTTCGGCTCGTACTGGGAGACCGTCGCCGAGCTGCCGGCCGGGATGACGACCGCGGTGATCGGGGCGCCGTTCCTGCCGGCTGCCGACGAGTCGCTGAAGGTCGGCGACCAGGTGCTGTTCCTGTCGCAGGGCACGATCGGGCGGGAGCTGTTCGACTTCGCGGTCGCGTTCGCGGGGTCGCGGCCGGAGCTGGACGTGGTCTACCGGCTGCACCCGAGCGAGCACCTGTCGGACTACCTGCTGCCTGTCGACAGCCGGCTGCGCGTCTCTGCCGGGTCGGCTGAGTCCACGGTGGAGCTGCAGCGGGCGGCGGCGTACCAGGTGGGTGTGTCGACGACGGCGCTGTTCGAGGGGATGGCGCTGGGCTGCCGTACGGCGGTCGCCGAGCTGCCCGGGCACGAGTACCTGCAGCCGGTGGTCGACCGCGGCGACGCGCTGCTGGTGCCGGACGCAGCAACGCTGGCGGCTCGGATCGACTCGGCGCCGCTGTGCGCGGACAGCTCGGTGTACTACGCGGCCGACCAGCTCAGCGCCGTACTGAAGGATCCCTCCCGATGAACCCGAGCAGGCGGTCCTGGAGCGGGGCGTCTGCCGGAACAGGGATCTCGGGGCCGAAGACCTCGACGTCGGGACCGAAGGCGCCCGGCGTGCGGTAGAGCGTCATCATCTCGGCCGGGATCGCGGTCGTACTGCGCCAGAGCCGCTCGACGTCGGCCGGGTCGATGGTCTCGTCCTGGCCGGTGGCGCGGGCCAGGTCCCAGCCGTGCAGCACCAGGTCGTCGCTGACCACCTGGTCGATCTGCGCCTCGGCGGTCATCCTCCCCGCCGGGGTGTCGACCTCCTGCGCGGCGAGCTCGGGGTTGTCGAGCACCTCCTCGACCGCCTTGCGGGCCGCACGGAACGTGGTGAGCGGGTCGTCGTCGTTGCCGAACGAACGGCCCACCGGCCCGAGCATGTAGCCGTGCATCGCGATCACGTGGTCGACCACGTCCCGCGCCGTCCACTTCACACAGGGCGACTGGTTGCCCCAGTCCCCTGCTCCGACCCTCGCGACCTTCTCCTCGAAGGCCTGCGCCCGCCGCCTGTACCGGTCCCCGATGTGTGCCATCGGGCCACCCTGCCACCCGATCGGCCGAAACAGAACCGTCTGAGCCGCCCGTCGCCGGGTACCGGGGCGGCTCGCTGACGATGAGGAGGTTTCGTGATGAGTGGCATCACGCAGTCCGTGGACGTCGCCGTACCGGTCACGACGGCGTACAACCAGTGGACCCAGTTCGAGTCCTTCCCGCAGTTCATGGACGGGGTCGAGGAGGTCCGCCAGCTGGACGCCACGCACACGCACTGGGTGACGCGGGTGGGCGGCGCGACCCGGGAGTTCGACGCCACGATCACCGAGCAGCACCCGGACGAGCGCGTCGCGTGGAAGTCGGACTCGGGGCCGCACCATGCCGGCGTGATCACCTTCCACCAGCTCGACCCGACCACCACCCGGGTGACGGCTCAGATGGAGATCGACCCGGAGGGTTTCCTGGAGAAGGTCGGCGACAAGCTGGGCGTGGTCGAGGGTCGCGTGAAGGGCGATCTGCAGCGCTTCAAGACGTTCATCGAGGCGCAGGGCACGGAAACCGGAGCGTGGCGAGGCGACGTCCCGCGGTAGCCGAACGATTCTGTCGGTGGCAGTTCGTACTGTCACCGGCATGCGTTGGGTGGAGCTCGGGCGGACCGGTTTGGCGGTGAGTGAGCTCGGGCTGGGGCTCGCTTCGTTGGCGGGGATGTTCGCCGCGGTGCCGGAGCGGCAGGCGGTGGCGACGATCGACCGGGCCTGGGAGCTCGGGGTGCGGTTCTTCGACACGGCGCCGGTGTACGGGTACGGGGTGTCCGAGCAGCGGGCGGGGACGGCGTTGCGAGGGCGGCCGCGGGACGCGTACGTGCTGTGCACGAAGGTCGGGCGGTTGATCGAGCCCGGGGGCACGGACTTGCAGCCGATCTGGGCCGAGCCGCCCGCGGGGATCGGGCCGCGGCTGGACTACTCGTACGGCGCGGTGATGCGCTCGTTCGAGGAGAGCCTGCAGCGGATGGGGATCGATCGGATCGACATCCTGCACATTCACGATCCCGAGCTCGACTACCCGACGGCTTCGACCGAGGCGCTGCGGGCGCTGGTGGAGCTGCGCGACCGGGGGACGATCCGGGCATTGTCGCTCGGGATCAACCATGCGGATGTCGCCGCGAGGTTCCTCCGCGAGGCGAACGCCACGCCGGACTGCGTGCTGATCGCCGGGCGGTACAGCTTGCTCGACCAGACCGCCGCCGCCGAGTTGCTTCCGCTCGCGCAGCAGCTGGGGGTCGCGATCATCGGCGCGGGGGTCTTCCAGGGCGGGCCGCTCGCGGTGCCGAGCAAGAGTTCAATCTCTGTGCGGTATCCACCGCTCCCGCCTGAGGTCGCCGGTCGCCTCGACCAGCTCCGCAGGATCAGCGACCGGTACGGCGTACACCTGCCGGCCGCCGCGCTGCAGTTCCCGCTCGCGCACCCCGCGATCCCGGCCGTGGTCGTCGGCGCCCGCACCCCGGCCGAGATCACCGAGGTCGCGGGGTACCTCGACCACCGCATCTCCCCGGCGTACTGGCGCGCCCTGGAACAGGCGGGCCTGATCCCGCTACGGTCGGCCTGAGGAGGTGCGGATGCGATTCGCGATGATGCACAAGACGAACCCGGCACTCGAGGCCGGCGAGGCGCCGGATCCGGAGATCCTGGCCCGGGCCGACGCGGTGCTGGAGGAGATGCGCCAGGCCGGCGTGCTGCTCGTCGCCGAGGGCCTGCTCCCGAGCAGCTACGGCGCGCGGGTCAGCTTTCCCGACGGCCCACCGCGGGTGCTGGACGGGCCGTTCACCGAGACGAAAGAGCTGGTCGCGGGCCTGTCGATCATCCGCGTCGCCTCGAAGGAGGAGGCCGTCCGCTGGGCCCTGCGCTTCGCCGAGGTCGACCCCGGCACCGAGATCGACATCCTCCAGCTCGCCGACTGACCACTCAGTCGAACGAGCTGAGCACACCTTCCTCCGCGCTCACCAGCGCGTCGATCGCCGCGAAGAAGGCGGCGATCCCCGGCAGGTTCGGACCCTTCGCGCTGCTCTCCTTGTAGTCCTCGCTGGTCTCCCACTCGACGATGTCGAGCCACTCGTCGTCGGCCAGCTCGACGAGGCGCGCGGAGACGAAGCCCTTCCGGTCCGCCGCGAAGTCGGCGAGCATCCCCGGGCGGGCGGCCAGCAGCTCGTCGCGCCGGGCGGCCTTGAAGCGGGTCAGTTCCACAGCAGTCATGGTAACCATCCTTGATAGTCAGTAATGATGACTATATCAGGTTCACCGCGGCCCACTGCCCGATGTCCTCCCGGCGGATCGCCGTCGCCATCAGGTCCGGGAAGAGATCCGGCGTACAGGCGAACGCCGGGATACCCAGATCGGCGAAAGCCGCCGCGTTGTCCGCGTCGTACGACGGCGCGCCCGAGTCGGCCAGCGCGAGCAGCGCGACGACCTGGACGCCGGAGTCGACCAGCGAGCGGGCCCGCCGCAGCAGTTCCTCGCGGTTCCCGCCCTCGTACAGGTCGCTGATCAGCACCACCACGGTCTCGGCCGGCCGGGCGATCAGCGTCTCGCAGTACGCCAGCGCCCGGTTGATGTCCGTCCCGCCACCGAGCTGCGTCCCGAACAGCACGTCGACCGGGTCCTCCAGCTGGTCGGTCAGGTCGACGACCGCCGTGTCGAAGACGACCAGGCTCGTCCGCAACGACCGCAGCGACCCCAGTACGGCGCCGAACACGCTCGCGTAGACCACCGACTCGGCCATCGACCCGGACTGGTCGATCGCCAGCACGATGTCGCGCTGGACGCTGTGGTTGCGCCGCGCGTACCCGACCAGCCGGTCGGGGACGATCGTGCCGAGCGCCGGCGAGAAGTGCTTCAGGTTGAGCCGGACCGTGCGGTCCCAGTCGATGTCCGCGTGCCGCGGCCGGGCGGTCCGACCGGCCCGGTCGAGGGCGCCGGTGACGGCGGCCCGGGTCCGCTCGGCGAGGCGTTTCTCCAGGTCGGCGACGACCCGGCCGACGACCTCGCGCGCGGTCTGCTTGGTCTCCTCGGGCATCACCTCGTTCAGCGCGAGCAGCGTGCTGACCAGGTGCACGTCGGGTTCGACGGCGTTCAGCAGCTCGGGCTCCATCAGCATCCGGGTGATCCCGAGCCGTTCGACGGCATCGCGCTGCATGACCTGTACGACGGAGCTCGGGAAGTACCCGCGGATGTCGCCGAGCCAGCGCGCCACCCGCGGCGCCGACGAGCCGAGCCCGGCCGACCGCTTCGTGCCGGGCTCACCGCGCTCGGCGTCGTACAGGGCGGCCAGCGCCGCGTCGACCGACTGGTCCTGCTTCGACAGCGTCGTACCGGTCTCCGGGTCGGCCTCGCTGCCGAGCACCATCCGCCAGCGGCGCAGGCGTTCGTCGTCCATCACACCCCCAGCAATCGGGCGACGGTCGGCAGCACCGACGCCGCCAGCTCGGCGTCCAGGTCATTGTCCTCAGCAACAATCCGCACCGGCCCGCCCAGCGCCTGCGCGCGCTCACCGATCGACCGTCGTTCCGGCTTGGCGAAGGTCCCGAAAGTCCTGCGCAGCAAGGGCAGAACCTCCAGGAACGCCTCGTCCGGGATCGCGGCCAGCCACCCGTCGACCAGCCCGAGCAGCCGCTCGTCGTGCACGAGCAGCAGGCCGCCACCGGCCAGGAACCCTTCCACGTACCCAGCGGCCTCGCCGGTCGGCGTCCCCGGCGACAACGCGCGTCCCAGCCTGAGCGCGACTTCCGCAGCCGAAACGCGCGACGTGTCGAGCATCAGCCGCGTCAACCGCCCACCGATCAGCGGCGGCACCGACGTACGGTCGCTCAGTCCTTCCAGCGTCGCCAGCCAGAGCTCGCGCGACTCCGCGGAGAGCAATGCCGTCGCGTCCTGCACCCCGTCGATCCGCTCCAGCACGGCCGCGGCCGCCTCCGGATCGAGCCCGTGCACAGTCCGACCGAGCCCGGCGCACACCCGGGCCACCATCCGCTCGGCAACCGCTCCGAGCCCGGCCGTGTCACTTCCCCGTACGTCGCCGTACCGCGCGGACCTGGCCAACGCGGGCAGTGCGGCCATCAGATGCCCGACATCCGCATCCTTGGCCGCGCGCGTGTCAACGCCCGCAAGCAAGGCCGGCAACGCCTCGGCGAGATCCGCGAGCAACGACCGCTCCAGCGCCGCGGTCACCTCGGCGAGCGTCGACGAGTCAGCAGCGGCCGCGAGCATCTTCGTCGTCGCCGCCCCCGCGACCGTCGTACCGTGCGCACCCGCAGCAACGAGATCGACCTCGAGCCCGGGATCCCAAGCCAGCTTCCACATCTCGCGGAACGTGCCCTGCGCCCGCCGGTCGTCCGAGGTCGGCCGGCCCCAGTCGATGCCGAGGATCCGCAACCGGTGCAGCAGATGCGACTTGTCCCGGTCGTTCTCCTTGCGCAGATCGAGATCGATCACCCGCTCGGCCGGGTCGCGCTTCAACCGCAGCCGCCGCGCCTGCGCGGCCAGATCCGCCGCGACCGGCGCCTGCGGCGTGTCACCGGGCACGGTCCCGAGCAGCTCACCGACGACCGCTTCCCGGGTCACCAGATCGAGCAGTACGTCGTTCCCGCCGCACAGTACGGCGCGCGTCGCCTCGGTCATCTCGCTCAGCCCGGCGAGCGGCCGTTCCCGCAACGCAGCAAGGGTTTCCGCGAGCCGCACGGCCTCGATCACGTGTGCGCTCGACACCGGCAGGTCCTCGGCGCGCAGCACCCGCGCGACCTTGGTCAGCCAGCGCGTGGTGATCTGGTCGGGCGCGGTGAACAGGTGGTGGTACCAGCCCGGCGAGGTCACGCCCGCGCCGTACCCGCTCGCGTTGGCCAGCCGGCTGTGCGTCCACGGCACCCAGGTACAGGCGACCTTGCGCTTGGCCAGGCCCTTCAGGATCCGCGCGTCGTGAGTTGCCGGAGGCAACGGTGCGGTCAGCGCCGGGACGTGCCAGGCGCCGCAGACCACGGCGATCCGCTCGAAGCCCTCCTTGATCGCCTTGCGCAGCGTCTGCCGCATGTACGCCTCGCGCTGGGCCTCGCGGCCGGTCGCCTCCTCGCCGTGCCGCAGCTCGCCCATCGCCTCGGCGATCACCGTGAACGGCTCGGCGCCGTCGCGCCGGTGCTCGATCACGTCGTCCCACCAGCGCTCCGGGTCGTCGTACCCACCGGCCGCCGCCAGCGTCGCGAGCGGATCGATCGACGCACCGCGCTCACGCTCCGACGACCCGAACATCAACGCCGCCGGCAGGTCGCAGAACCTGACCGGTACGTCGCTCGCGAGCGCGAACCGGATCGCTTGCCACTCCGGGCTGAACACCGCGAACGGCCAGAACGCAGCCCGCGTCGAGTCGTCGACGGCATACGCCAGCAGTGCGACCGGCGGCACCATCTCGGGGTCCGCGGCCAGCTCGACCACCTTGTCGGCCTCGGGCGGACCCTCGATCAGCACGATGTCCGGCTGCAGGTCCGCCAGGGCAGCAACCAGCGCCCGGGCGGACCCCGGGCCGTGGTGCCTGATCCCGAACAGGTGGACCGACATCAGCTCAGGTCCCGGCACGCCCGGTAGAAGTCCGACCAGCCGTCGCGCTCGCGGACCACGGTCTCCAGGTACTCCGACCAGACCACCCGGTCGGCCGACGGGTCCTTGACGACCGCGCCGAGGATGCCGCCGGCCACGTCGTACGAGCGCAGGACGCCGTCGCCGAAGTGCGCCGCGAGGGCGAGCCCGCCGGTGACGACGCTGATCGCCTCGGCGGTCGACAGCGTCCCGGACGGCGACTTGACCGCGGTCCGGCCGTCCTCGGTCCGGCCGGAACGCAGCTCGCGGAAGACGGTGACGACGCGGCGGATCTCGTCGAGCGCGCTGTCCTGCGGCGGCAGCTCGAGCGACGCGCCGAGCTGCGCGACCCGGCGGGAGACGATCTCGACCTCGTCGTCGGCGGAGTCCGGCAGCGGCAGGACGACGGTGTTGAAACGGCGCCGGAGCGCGCTCGACAGCTCGTTGACGCCCTTGTCGCGGTCGTTCGCGGTGGCGATCACATTGAAGCCCTTGCGGGCCTGGACCTCACCGGCCAGCTCCGGGATCGGCAGCGCCTTCTCGGACAGGATCGTGATCAGCGCGTCCTGCACGTCGGACGGCATCCGGGTCAGCTCCTCGATCCGGGCGATCTTCGCCTCGGCCATCGCGCGCTGCACCGGGCTCGGCACCAGCGCCGCCTCGCTCGGGCCCTGCGCGATCAGCTGCGCGTAGTTCCAGCCGTAGCGGATCGCCTCCTCCGCCGTACCGGCTGTGCCCTGGACGAGCAGCGTCGAGTCGCCGCAGATCGCTGCCGCGAGGTGCTCGCTGACCCAGGTCTTCGCCGTACCGGGTACGCCGAGCAGGAGCAACGCCCGGTCGGTCGCCAGCGTGGCGACGGCGACCTCGATCAGGCGGCGCGGGCCGACGTACTTGGGGGTGATCTCGGTGTCACCGGCCTGGCCGCCGAGCAGGTAGGTGACGACGGCCGCGGGCGACAGCTGCCAGGCCGGCGGGCGCGCCCTGTCGTCCGTGGCCGCCAGCGCCGCCAGCTCGTCGGCGTACTCGGCTTCGGCATGCGGGCGCATGACGGCAGTGCTCATGACAGCTCCTCATACATCTCACGACGGAAATTCAGGGTCTCCACCAGGCGCAGGCGCCAGGTGTCTTCCTCACCGGTCGACTCACGGGTGATCGGGTGGTTCAGGATCTCAGGCGGTACGGCGCGAGCGGCGGTGCTCGCCAGCCGGGCCCAGCTGCGATGGGTGCCGGCCTTGGCCAGCAGGTCGAGCACCAGCTGAGCCAGTGACGCCGGCCAGGGGACGGGGAGGCCGCCGACGAGCTCGGTGAGGTCAGTGGTCTTCCGCAGGTGCTCGATCGCTTGCGGCCACTGCTCGGCCGGCAGCACCCGGAGCAGCTCGCCCGTGCGACCGTCGGTCGCGGCGTCGCTCAGGAGCAGCGCGGTGGCCCAGTCGACGCGCTGCTCGCGTACAGCTGCCTCGGCCCAAGCTGCTTGGAGCACTTCTGCTGCTACGCCTTCAACCGGTAGCTGCAGGATGTCCGGCGACGGCAGCGGGGCTGCTGCGACGAGCTGCTTCAACCACCCGGCGCGGCGGCCGAGCCCTGGGTGTGCCTGCGGGTCGATGCCGTCGCGCTCCATCGCCTTGGTGACGCGCTCGGGCAGCTGGATCGCCAGGACGCCCTGCGTCTCGGTCAGGTATGCCGCCACCCGCTCAGCCATCCGCTGGCTGTACTGCGAACCGCCGATGCTCGCCAGCAGGTCAGCCGCGAGTCGCCGTACGTCCTTGGCCCGGTCGTCGAGCGCCTGCTCGAGGAACTCCTCGTCCTGTGCGCTCAACCCCGTGCGCAGCGCACCCAGGAACTCCACTCGGGTAGCGGCCGTCTCGCTCGGCCACACCTCCCGCAACGCCTCCAGCGCCGCCAGTGGATCGCTGCTGCGCAACCGCTTGAACCAGGCCCGCCGCTGCAGCGCGTTGCCGTGTGTCCACACCTGCGGGTCGTCGCTGACTGCCTCGTGCAGGAAGCGCCACTCCGGATTCAGCTCCGCCAACCAGGCAGCGCGCCGCCCCGCTGCGGCGACTACCAACGGCCGGTACTCCGCTCTGCCGCGCGCGTAGTCGGCGAGCGCCGGCAGGTGCTCCGGTGGGATCCCCCAGCCCTTCGCGTCCGCAACCCGCAGCCACTCGCCGAGCGCTGCTGACTGGAAGCCTGTGAGCATCGCCGCCAGGCGTCGGATCGCGTTGCTCCGCGGGAGCGGCCGATCGTCGCCTTGAGCTTCCGGCAACGCCTCAATCCCCTGCAGGGGAAGGCGTCCTGCTCGCTTGTAGAGCGTCGCCAGCGCCGCGGCGTCCAGCAGCCCGGCGTCGTCCTTCAGCTGCTCCTGCACAGCAGGAGGAAGCTCGTCGAACGCCGGAGGCCGCCGCTCGGTCCCCAGCAGCGCGGAGGAAACCAGCCCGTCCCAACCCCTCATCCGCACCCTCCCGCGACACGTCCGCTCACACGATCACCGCTCGGTCGCCGTCCCACACCGTCATCGGGCGGAAGCCTGCTCGGTTCCACTCACCTGCGACGGTGATCGGTGCGCCTGCCGAGACAGCCAGCAGCCTCCACGGGTCGAACGTCGGCAGGACCTCCAGCGCTCCGTCTCCGTCGACCAACGCCCAGGTTGAGCCGTTGCGGGCTGGGCGCACGTCCTGCAGCACCAGCGGCCAGCGCTCGTTCCACGGGTCGGCGGTGAGCGACTCGACGTACGCGGCGAGCGCTTGGTGGGTGGTGAGACCGGACGGCCTGGGACCAGGAAGGCGAGGGGCGGTCTGGTTGAGGAGAGCGCGGAGCGGCAGGGCGCCGGGGTAGAACGAGAGCACCGCGGGAAGCAGCTCGCCCGGGCGCGCAGGCAGCGGATCGAGCCGGCGGCCGGCGGGCGCGAACGCGAGGATCAGCGCCAGCCGGCCAGTCGTTGCCCCGCGCAACCAAAGGCGGCGTACGGTCAGCCGGTCGTCAGGCTCGACGACGCGGCCCAGCACCAGCCAGTCGTCCTCGACCTTCTCCCCCTCGGCCTGGACGCGGGCGGTCTCCACAGTCCACCCGATGCGCGTCTGCACGGTGTCGGCCATCGCCGGCGGGAGATCACCCAGACGGCTGTGCGCTGACACGGTCAGGTGGATGAGCGCCAGCTCCTCCAGCAGCTCCCCCGGCCAGCCGTGCCCGCGCCCGACAACCCCGGCTGCTCGTCGTACAGCGCCGGCAACACCAGGCGCCTGCGCGTCGACCATGCGCGCCGCCAGCCGGCTCAGCTCCTCGTACCCACGCTGCTCGAAGCCGCTGAGCCCCTTCCGTACCTGGTCGTCCAGCCAGCTCTCCAGCTCAGCCATCCCCGCAGACACCCGATCAGCCCGCCGCGTAGCCCGCGCCTGCGCGGCCAACGGGTCGGCAACCTCACCAGGCTTCTTCTCAGCCCGCTCAGCAGCCTTCTCCGCGCGACTGCTGCGATCGGCCAGCCACTTGTCGACCCACTCCGGCTCCTCCGCCGTCGGCAACCCTCCAGCAG
This sequence comes from Kribbella sp. NPDC051770, assembly GCF_040681455.1. NCBI lineage: Bacteria > Bacillati > Actinomycetota > Actinomycetes > Propionibacteriales > Kribbellaceae > Kribbella > Kribbella sp. NPDC051770. Next base: position 863,736 of record NZ_JBFAYT010000002.1, read on the forward strand.
CCCACAGCAACATCAGCCCCAGCGAGTGCTTGCACGGAAACTTCCGGCTCGGACAGCTGCACTTGAACGCAGGCCCGCTCAGATCCACCGACGTCTGGTACGGCGACTTCCCGCTGCCCTGGCAGTACCCCCAGAGCGCGGCATCGGAGCTACCGGCCTCGGACCACTTGGTGACCCGCGCCTGCGCCTGCCCGGCTTTCGCAGAGGCCGGATCCGGCGCAAGCGCCAGCACCTGCTCCACATCCCAAGGCCCCACTACGCTCCCCGCTCTCGCCTCCGTCTAGACGAGAGCATGCCATCAGCTACAGACACCTCACCCAAAGGCCTGCTGCTCGGACTCGTACCTGTTCGGGTAACCGTTGCCAGTAGGCGTGGCAGGTGGGGTAGGCGGAGGCGCTGGCGTATCCGACAGTCCGTCCCGTACGGCGCTCAGTAGCTGTTGCTCTACTGCTTGCAACCCAGCGATCCTCTGACGGATCGCCTCCTCCTCCGTCCGCGCCGCCGACACGATCTCGTCGGCTTCTGCCTTGGCCGCAACCCGCAGGTGGTCAGCAGTCCGCTGGCTGGCGCTCAGCACGCTCAGCTCGTACCGGCGCAGCTCGTCCACCCAGGCGCCGTCCTGCGGCTGGGCGGCGAGCACAGGTGCCATCGGGTGCTCGCTGTCGACCGGAGGAAGCGTCCGCTCCAGGTCGGCGATCTGCTGGTCGACCCGGGTGAACAGGTCGGCGACGTCCGTGCGCATCTGCCGGATGACCGTCGCCGCGGCGGCGACTCGCTCACTCGCCTCTCGCTCGCGTTCGAGCGCCGTCCGTTCGGCCGAGGTGATCACACCGAGCGCGATCAACGCGTCCCGCTCGGCGTCGTCGGTCGGCTCGGGCAGCACGCCGGCCGACGCCGCACCGGGCGCCGCGGCTGCAGCCAGATCCGCTGGGGCCTCGCCCATCGCCACAGTCCTCCGCAGCGGCACCTCCCGGATGAACAGCACCGCCAGCAAACTCACCACACCGGCGGCCGCGGCGATCAGGAAGATCCGCCCGGTCGCATCGCCGTACGCATGCCGTACGACGTCCGCCACCTGCGGCGGCAACGCACCCACATCCAGCACACTCGTCCCCGGCTCCTGTAGCCCGGCCCCCGGATCCAGCTCCCGCAGGTTGCGCGTGATCAGCTCCGTCACCCGGCTGGCGAGCACCGCACCCAACACCGAAACCCCGACCGCACCACCGAGACTCCGGAAGAACGTCACCGAAGCACTGGCAGCCCCGACCTGGCTGACATCCACCGTGTTCTGCACCGCCAGCACCAGGTTCTGCATCAGCATCCCCATGCCGATACCCATCGCGCCCATGCCGATCGCGAGGTACCAGTACGGGCTGGTGTGATCGATCGTCCCGAGCACCCCGAGCCCGCCGATCAGCAACAACCCGCCGAGCACGAGGTACCGCTTCCACTTCCCGTACCGCGTGATCATCTGCCCGGCGCCCACCGACCCGAAGAACGAGCCGAGCATCATCGGGATCGTCAGCAGCCCCGACTCGGTCGCGCTGTAGCCGCGCGCGATCTGGAAGTACTGCCCGAGGAACACCGCCGACCCGAACATCGCCAGCCCGACCGCCAGGCTGGCCACGATCGCCAGCGCCGTCGTCCGCTCCCGGACCACGGACAGCGGGACCAGCGGCTCCTTCGCGCGGGTCTCGACGATCACCGCGAGGATCGCGAGCACCGCCGTACCGCCGAGGTAGTACGCCGTCTCGCGCGACCACCACGGGAAGTGCGTGCCGGCGAACGACACCCAGACCAGCGGCAGACTCGCGGCACCGCTGATCAGGATCGCGCCGAGGTAGTCCATCCGCACCTTGCGCTTCAGCAGCGGCAGGTGCAGGTAGCGCTGCAGGACGACGAGGCTGATGATCGCCAGCGGCACGCACACGTAGAAGCACCAGCGCCAGCCGAGCCAGTCGGTGTCGACGATGACGCCGCCGAGCAGCGGCCCGCTGACCGTGGCGACCGCGACGACAGCGCCCATGTACCCCGAGTACCGGCCGCGGTCCCGCGGCGGGATCGCGGCGCCGATGATCGCCTGCGCGAGCGCCATCAGACCGCCCATCGCCAGCCCCTGCAGGACCCGCGCCCCGATCAGGAACGGCACGTTGTGCGCCATCCCGGCCAGCGCCGACCCGATCACGAACAGCACGATCGCCAGCTGGACGAGCAGCTTCTTGCTCATCAGGTCGGACAGCTTGCCCCAGACCGGCGTCGAGACCGTGGTCGCCAGCAGGCTCGCGGTGATCACCCAGGTGTACTGCGTCTGGGTGCCTTCGAGGTCGGCGATGATCGTCGGCAGCGCGTTGCTGACGATCGTCGAGCTGAGCATCGCGGTGAACAGCGCGGCCAGCAGACCGACCAGGATCTCGAGGATCTCCCGGTGCGTGAGCTCGGGATCGGCGGCGCGGGCAGGGGCGGGAGCGGGTGCCGGAGCAGGCGCGGCGACCGGGGTCTCGGTGACAGCCATCGGGGGTGGATCCGTCCTCACGCAGTCGTTCGGCCGGAGCAGCCGGTCGGGCTGCTCCGGGGCGGAGTACGGCCTCCAGGTCCTCACCCAGGCCTTATTTGGTTGCAGTAGGAAACTGTAAGGCAGCTCAGCGTCACCCTCGATGCCGGGTCAGCCATCGGGTTGTTCGACCTGTTCCAAGCCGCGGTACGCGCGTAACATCCGTTGGCTGTTGAGCGATCAACAGCGGGAAGCCTCGGCGGAGCTGTCAGGGCCCGCCGAGGCTTCCACCGGATTCGTCAACTGCCGGCGCCGCGCCCGGTCCGGGTCTGCAACTCGTCGATCAGCTGCGAGGCCGCCGCTTTGGTCAGCCCGGCCGGCACCTCTTCGCCGGCCTCCTGCGCGAGGGTGTGCAGGTAGGACTCCTGCGGCCCGGTCATCGGCTCGTCCCCCGTCGTCCAGTCCTCCGGTTCCTTGTCCGGCACTGGATGCACGTCCTGACTCATCGGTCCTCCTCGTTCGAACACCAGCTCGATTACCGGCCCCAGTACCCGCGCCGGTACCTCGCATGCATGTGTCAGGACGCGCGGTTGAGAAGCCGTACGGCGTTGGCGGTGGTCCTGGGTCGCCAGCCCTCAGCAACCGCCGCCTCGTCCAGCGCCGCGATCTGGTCGGCCACCGCCTCCACCGGCGTGAAGCAGTGGTCGCTGCCGTACAGCAGGTGGTCAGCACCCGCCACTGCCTGCAGCGCGGGCAGCTGGTTCGGCACCGGCGTACCGGCGACGTCGTACCAGAGGTGCTTGAGCTGGTCGGTCACGCTGGGCAGGTCGCTGGTCGGAGCGAACGTGTCGCGGAACAGGTCGAGCCGGTCGCCCAGCAGCGGGATGACCCCGCCGGCGTGCGTGACAACGAAACGGATCCGCGGGTAGCGGGTGAAGATCCCGCTGAGCACCAGGTCGGTCACCGCACGGGCGCTGTCGAACAGGAACTCGATCATCGACCGGGGCCGGTCCAGCGAGACCTGTCGCCACTGCGGCGGCGAGGTCGGGTGCAGGAACACCACTGCCTCCCGCTCGTCCAGTGCGCGCCACAGCTGCTCCCAGGACGGGTCGCCGGGGTACTGCCCGCCGGCGTTGCTGTTCAGGATGACGCCGTCGGCCCCCAGTACGTCGTACGCGTGCTCCAGCTCGACCAGCGCGCCGGCGACGTCGGGCAACGGCAGGCTGGCGAAGAACCCGAACCGGCCCGGGTGGTCCTTGGACAGCTCGGCCGCGGCCTCGTTCATCCGCCGGGCCAGCACCTGGGCGCGGAAGTCGTCGCCGAAGTGCACGCCGGGCGAGGACAGCGACAGGATCGACCGGGCGATCCCGTTGCGGTCCATCAGCTCCAGGTGCCTGGCCGCGCTCCACACCGGCCAGCCCGGCATCCCGTCCGGCCGCAGGTGACCGGCCCGTTCGGCCGCGTCGACGTACTCCTTGAGCAGGAAGTGCGCGTGCACGTCGATCAGTTCACTCATCGGTCTCACCTCCGTCGGGGTCCGGGCGGGCGGGAGCGAGGGCGACCGGTTCAGGCCGCCCTCGCCGGGGTCGTGGTCACGCGCTGGTCGGGTGCAGCAGGTCGTCGAGCTCGACCCGGCGCAGGAACTCCGAGCGGATCCGGTCGGCGACCGCGTTCACCACGGCGGCGCCGTCGTCGGAGGGGTCGACGTGGACCCGGAACGGGCGGCGGCCCTTCTCGGTGTCGACGACCCGGACGATCTCCTTGGCCACCTCGGCGACGTCGGCCCACGCGGGCTCGAGCTCGCGCAGCTTCTGGCTGACCTGGTCCATCATCCCGGCGTACCTGGTCTCGTACGCCGCGACGATGTCGGTGTCGGCGGGCGAGCCGCTGTGCGCGAAGTGGTTGGTGCCGTGGGTGAACGAGCCCGGGACGACGATGGTCGACTCGATCCCGAACCGGGCCACCTCGAGGGCGTAGCTCACCGCGAGCGCGTCCATCGCGGCCTTGGCGGCGAAGTACGGAGCCAGGTACGGCGGGGTGCCGCCGCGGGTGCTCGAGCTGCCGACCCAGAGCAGCAGGCCGTCCTGCTGCTCGCGCAGGTGCGGCAGGGCCGCGCGGTTGAGCCGCTGGGTGCCGATCACGTTGGTGTCGTACAGGCCGGCGAGCTGCTCGGGGGTGAAGGCTTCGGCCGGCCCGGTGACCATGTGCCCGGCGTTGTGGATCAGGACGTCCAGCTTGCCCTGCTCGGCCAGGACGGTTTGGACCGCCTGCCGCGCGGACTCGTCGGAGCTGATGTCCAGCTCGACCGTGCGCAGGTCGACCGAGTTGTCCTTGGCGTAGTCGGCGGCCTCGGCCGCGGCGGCGGTGTTGCGGCCGGCGACGTCCCGCATCCCGGCGTACACGATGTGGCCGGCGTCGGCCAGCGCGCGGGCGGTGAGGGCGCCGAAGCCGCTGGAGGCGCCACTGATCAGGATGGTTTTGGGCATGGCGAGGTCTTCCTTTCAGGCACGCAGTCTTTCGGGCAGGCAGAAGCCAAGTGAGGGTGAGGGGTGGAGCGAGGGGCGCGGGCGCCGCAGGGGCGGGCGCCCGCGGCGGATCAGGCCGCGGAACCGCCGTTGGCGTAGATGGTCTGGCCGTTGATCCAGCGGCCGGGTCCGGCCAGGAAGGCGACGATCTCGGCGATGTCCTCGGGCTGGCCGAGGCGCTCCAGCGGCGGCTCGGCGATCATCCGGTCGATGAGCTCCTGCGGCTTGCCGGCCATGAACAGGGCTGTCTCGGTCGGGCCGGGGCCGACCGCGTTGACGGTGATGTCGCGGCCGCGCAGCTCGCGGGCCAGGATCAGGCTGATCGAGTTCACCGCGGCCTTGCTGGCGGCGTACGCGGAGTAGTTCGGGCGGGCCAGCGTGGTGAGCGAGCTGGAGATGTTGACGATCGCGCCGCCGTTGCGCAGCCGGCGGGCGGCCTGCTGGTCGACCACGAAGGTGCCGCGGACGTTCACCCGCAGGTGCTCGTCGAGGACGCTCAGGTCCAGGTCGGCGAGCGGGCTGAGCTTCATGATCCCGGCCGCGTGCACCAGGACGTCGATCCCGCCGAACTCCCGCTCCGCGGTGTCGAACAGCGCGTTCACCGAGTGCTCGTCGGCGACGTCGGCCTGGACGGCGATCGCGCGGCCACCGGCCTGCTCGACGTCCTTGACCGCTTCCTCGGCCTCGGCCTTGCCGCCGCTGTAGACGACCACCACGTCGAAGTGGTCCTTGCCCAGGCGGACCGCGGTCTCGCGGCCGATCCCCCGCGACCCACCGGTCACGATCGCCACCCGGTTGGTGTTCTCCGTCATCGTCGATCTCCTTCGTGCTGCTCGGTGCGTTCTTGCTGACACCAGAAGCTTCCCGCGCCGGATGGATCAAGTCCAACGACTCAACTCGATGGGTGGATCAATTCTGTTGATGCACCAGATCCTGACCGGGCAGCGTCCCCGGCGGGTGGTTCAGGTGCGTGACGACCAGCCCGAGCAGCGCCCGGAGCGCGACCGACGGTTTCCGCTTCCGCAGCGTCGCCATGTACAGCGACCACTGGAAGGTGTTGTCGGTGATCGGCACCGCCCGGATCGCCGGCTCGTCGGCCACGGCGTACCCGGGCAGGATGCCCAGCCCGACGCCGTGCCGGACGAACTGCACGCCGTTGTCGATCCCGAGCGCCTCGACCACCACGTGCCGGCCGATCCCGGCCGCGTCGAAGGTCTGGTCGATCAGCGACCGGGTGCCGAAGCCCGGCGGGAAGTCCACGAACGCTTCGTCGGCCAGGTCCGCCAGCTCGACCGAACGCCGCCGGGCCAGCCGGTGCCCGGTCGGTACGGCGAGCACCTGCGGCACCTGCAGCAGCTCCCAGGCCGTCAACTCGCGCGGCACGCTGCCCGCGCCGACGCCGAGGAAGCCGACCTCGATGTCGCCGTTGCGCAGCCCGGCGATCACCCCGGCCGACCCCTCGGGCTCGACCCGCAGCTGCAGCTCGACATTCTGGTGCCGGCGCCGAAACTCACCCGCCGCGGCGGGGAGATCGATCAGCCCGAGCCCCGGCAGCAGCCCGACGCGCACCGTCCCGCGCATCCCCGCGCCCAGCTCGTCGACGACGTCGCGGGCGCCCTGCACCGCGTCCATCACCGCCAGCGCCTCCGGCAGCAACGCCGTACCGGCCTCGGTCAGGACGACGCGCTGTGCGGACCGCTCGAACAGCGTCACCTTCAGGTCGCGCTCCAGCGACGCGATCGCCGCACTGACCGCGCTCTGCACGACATGCAACCGCCGGGCCGCGAGCGTGAAACTCCGCTCGTGCGCCACCGCGACGAAGTACTCCAGCTGCCGAAGCTCCACGGCACGAGTCTGGCAGCATCCCTGTCGAGAACGCCGCGACGACTCCGACGGGACCGGTATGAGCAGCTCACTGCAGCAGACCGTCCAGCAGGCGATCGACGACCTCGTCGGCTCCGGCGCGGAGACCGGCGTACAGGTCGCGGTCTACCGGTACGGCGAGTTGGTGGTCGACGCGGTCGCCGGGGTCGCCGACCTGGCGACCGGGCGGCCGATGCGGCCGGACACGCCGATCTACAGCGGATCCACGGGCAAGGGCGTGACCGCGACGCTGGCGAACGTGCTGGTTGCGCGCGGTGTGCTGGCGTACGACGAACCGATCGCGGCGCTGTGGCCGGAGTTCGCGGCGCACGGGAAGGAGCGGGCGACGCTGCGGCACGTGCTGACGCATTCGGTCGGCGTACCGGCTGTTCCGGCGTCGACGACGCTGGCGGAGCTGACCGACTGGGACGCGATGACGGCAGCGATCGCGGCGAGTGTGCCGTGGTGGGAGCCGGGGGCGAAGACGGCGTATCACGCGCAGACGTTCGGGTTTCTGGTCGGCGAGCTCGTCCGCCGGGCGACCGGGCGGCCGTTGGCGGAGGTGCTGCGGGAGGAGCTGACCGGTCCGCTCGGGGTCGAGGACGAGGTGTACTTCGGGGTGCCGGCGGAGGCGCTCGGGCGAGTGGCGCGGCTGGACGAACCGGCGGGCGAAGTGCCGGCACCGGACAAGCGGTTGGCGCCGGTCGCGGTGCAGCCGCGGGCCGCGAGCATGAACCGGTACGACGTGCTGAGCGCCGACATCCCGTCGGCCGCGACGGCGTCGGCGCGTGGGATCGCGAAGGTGTACGCCGCTGTGCTGGGACCGGTCGAGGGCTCGAGCGCTGCCGAGCGGGTTCAGCTGATCCCCGACGAGTTGCGGGCCGAGATCGTCCGGCCGGCGTTCTCCGGAGTCGACGAGGTGTTCGGAAACCCGGCGGTGTGGGCGCTCGGCTACGCGTACGGAAGGCTCGGCGCGTCAGCCGAGCAGGTGCCGACCACCTTCGGGATGCCAGGGACGGGCGGCAGCGCGGCCTGGGCCAACCACCGCACAGGAGTCACCTTCGCGCTCACCAAGAACCGCTTCGACCTGCTCCGAGCCGACGCCGCGACGCGGCTCGGTGAACTGGTGGCGGGCTGAGCTACGGCGTACGGACCTGGTCCTGGTCGACCCAGACCAGGTGACCGTGGTGGCTGATCAGGATCTCGGGCGAACCGGAGCTCGCCGTACGGCGGGACAACGCCTCGCCGGCGATCCAGCGGCCGCCGATCCGGACGTGCACCGACTCGGGCCGGGTGGGAGTGGCAACAGGCATGGGACCTGACTTCTGAACAGGGGCGGCGACGGGTAGGCGACGTCTGGTGGAACGGGAGTGGCGCTGCAGGTCGGGCATCTTCGTCCTCGGGAGGGACCGCAGTCGTCGGCGCTGTCACGCCGGCTGGCTGCTCAACCAAAGGCCACCCTACAACCGGACCGGAATGATCCCTAGCCGTATCTCGAAACCGCCGGTAAAACAAAGACCTTCAGGAATTCACCGGCCGAAAGCGGGCACCGGGGGTGTGCGACCAAGGAGGTCCACGATGACGACCAACCCGATTCCCCCGATCGTCCCGACCGGCCCGGGCAGCGACCCGGACGAGAACCCCGACCTGGTCGACCCGGCGCTGGAACCGAACCCGGACGACGCTCCCGAGCAGGAGGACCCGAACGAGCAACTGCCCCGGGAATAAGTCTTCGCAAACAATCGGCAGCCGGTCACCGGCTGCCGATTGTTTGTTCCGGAAACTATTTCCACTCGGGCAGCTGCTGCAAAGCCCAGGTGTTGCCGTCCGGGTCGTCGAAGAAGACGAACTTCCCCCACGGGAAGTCCTGCACCTCGCTGACCCCGACCCCGCGCCCGGCCAGCTCGTCGCGGGCCGCCGCCACGTCGGCGACGACGATCTGCAGACCGCGCACCGAGCCCGGCTCGCCCTGCGGCATTCCGGTGCCGAGGGCAATCGAACAGGCCGACCCCGGCGGTGTCAGCTGGACGAACCGGACCTCGTCGCTGACCTGGTGGTCGTGGTCGGCGACGAAGCCGACCTGCTCGGTGTAGAAGGCCTTGGACCGGTCCACGTCACTGACCGGTACCGACACCAACTCCAGTTTCCAATCCATTCCCGTCCCCTCCTGCCTAGGTCCCTGATTCGGCAACTTACCGGGGGAAGCGGTCAGATTCCGGCCACCCGGTTGCCGACCAGGCCCCTGGGTACCGGGTCGTCATCCCGACACCACGGAGGGCAACCATGACGACGCAGACCCCGGCCGTCCACCAGGACGGTCAACGGGCCGCACCGGACGAGCACGTGGGCGCGCTGGTCGCCCAGTTGACCGCCGACGTGAGCCACCTGGTCCGCGACGAGCTGCAGCTGGCCAAGGCCGAGCTGAAGACCAAGGGCAAGGAGGCCGGCCTCGGCGCCGGCCTGTTCGGCGGCGCCGGAGCGTTCGCGTTCTACGGGCTGGGTGCGCTGATCGCGACCGCGATCATCGGGCTCTCGTACGCCGTACCGGCCTGGCTCGCGGCGCTGATCGTGACGCTGCTGCTGTTCGCGATCGCGGGCGTGGCGGCGCTGCTGGGCAAGAAGCACGTCAGCCAGGCGACACCGCCGGTCCCGCAGCGCGCCGTCGAGGGCGTGCACGAGGACCTCGAAGCACTGAAGGGCCACCAGCCGGAAGGGAAGATCTGATGAGCACCACCACGCGCCAGAACACCTCGCGCAAGACGCCCCGGCCCGCGGCCACCGACGGGATGACCGAGGTCGAGGCGCTGCGCGCCGACCTCGAGATGACCCGTCAGCACCTGGCCGACACGGTCCAGGAGCTGAGCCGTCAGCTGAACGTCCCGCGCCGGATCAAGGACTCGGCCGCGAGCGCCGGGCACCGCGCCGCGCAAGCGGCGGGAACCTTCGGCCAGCGCGCGAAGGCGACCGCGGGCGACGTGGGCGTACGCGCGAAGACCACCGCGGGCGGAATGGGCGAACGCGCCAAGCACCTACCGGAGCACGCGAAGAATCTTCCGGCCAAGGCCAATCAAGCTCCTGAACTCGGCCGCAAGCACCCCAAGGCGACCGCCGCCGTCGGTGGCGCGGTCGCGCTCGGCGTGGGCGCGGCGGCCTGGATCGTGGGACGGAACCGGTGAGCACCAAAGCCGTCAAGCTCGCCTACCGCCCGTTCGGCCTGGTCTCCGGGATCGCCGGAGGCCTGGTCGCCGGTGCGATCTTCAAGCAGGTCTGGCGCCGGGTCGCCGACGAGGACGACGCCCCCGACGCCCTGCAGTCGGAGTACCCCTGGCGTCAGCTGCTGCTCGCCGCCGCCCTCCAGGGCGCGGTGTACGCCGTGGTCAAGGCCGCCGTCGACCGCGGCGGCGCCAAGGCCTTCGAACGCTGGACCGGCGAGTGGCCCGGCGACTGATCGCTACTCCCGGAACACGAATAGAACAAGGCGTTCTGGGCACCAGATAGATGTAAGTACTGGTTGCCCAAGGCCCCGGCGTTGAGCAGACAGCGCCGGGGCCGCCACCAGCCGGCAGTCAGTCCGGCGGCTCGGGAGTGACCGGTACGTCGAGTGCCGCATCATCCGTCGTGGACTCCGCCGGCGGATCCTCCTCCGGCCCCCGGGTCTCGTCGACCAGGTCGTCGATCAGCTCTTCCGGCCTCTCGGTCATGGCTCCCCTTCCGTCGCGGAAACAGCTCCCGGTACCCAGTGTCGGCCGACGGACACATCTCACGCTCTGTCGTCATGTTGTCGACGTTCTGCGCGATAGGCCCTCGACGGCCGTGGCGCAAGAGCACTAACGTCACAGCTTCTGGTGATGACTGCAGGTGAGGAAGTTCATGGACGTCGATCTACGGTTGGTGCGCTACTTCCTGGTGATGGCGGAGGAGTTGCACTTCACCGCCGCGGCCCGCCGGTTGTACGTGTCCCAGCCGGCACTCAGCAATCAGATTCGCCGCTTGGAGAACCAGCTGGGGGCCCAGCTGTTCGAGCGGTCCCCGCGGGGCGTGACGCTGACCGCCGCCGGGGACGCGTTCCTCCCGCACGCGCAGAGCGCGCTCGCCGCGATCCGCTCCGGTGTCGCCGAGGCGACCGCCGCCGCAGGGCGCGACCAGGTACTGCGCATCGACGTGCTCCAGACCGACCTGGTCACGCCGCGCGCCGTACTGGCCCGCCTCCGCGAGCGCCTCCCCTCGCTGCGGCTCGAAGTCAGCAGCCGCGGTAGCCGCGAGCAGGAGCAGCGGCTGCTCAGCGGCGAGCTCGACCTGGCGCTCTGCGGCTCGACGGCGCACCTGGCCGACGGCCTTGTCCAGCGGGTGATGCGCCGCGAGGCGCTCGGCATCGCGCTGCCGACGGACCACCCGCTGAGCGACGCCGACGCGGTCGCCGTCCGCGAGCTCGCCGACGAGGTGCACTATCTGCCGCGCGACGACTTCGCCCCCGAGTGGAACGACTTCGTGCTCGGCTGCTTCCGTACGGCGGGCTTCCAGCCGCGCCGGCACCCGGCGAGCACCGACGGGACCAGCTCGGCGCTCGAGCTGGTCAAGGCCGGCGAGTGCGTCGCGCTCGGACTGCTCTCGACGCCGGCGCCGGACGGGGTCGTGGTGAAGCCGCTCGCGGCCGGCGTACCGCCGTACACGTGGACGCTGCGCTGGCGCGATTCCGCGCACCCGCCGACGGCCGCGCTCGGGGTGTTGCGATCCCTGGACTGATGCAACAGGTTCGTGTGAGTTCGGGGTCGGATGCATAACTTCGGCATCCATGGGGTAGGAATGACTCACACAGATATTGACCGCGGTCCAGACATGTGCCGCGCCGTGACTCAACGTCGCGAGGTCAAGAATCATGGGCACCGTACTCACCAGTTCCACCGTCGAAGAGCTGCACCCTTCCGATCCGAAGCAGCGCCGAGACCTGGCCACCCGGGAGCTTCTCTCCCGCCGAGCGGCCACCACCGACGAAAGGCTCCAGCAGTCGTTGCTGGAGGAAGCCATCGAGCTGAACCTGGGCATCGCCCACAGCATCGCGAGCCGTTTCCGCGGTCGTGGTGTCGAGGCGGACGACCTGGACCAGGTCGCCTACCTGGGTCTGCTGAAAGCGGCTCGCAGCTACCGTCCCGACACCGGGACACCGTTCCTGGCGTACGCCGTACCGACCATCCGTGGTGAGGTGAAGCGCTACTTCCGCGACTGCTCGTGGACCGTGCGGATCCCCCGTCGCCTGCAGGAGCTGCAGGGGTCGATCGCGAGCGTCCGCCCGCAACTGGTCCAGGACCTGCAGCGTGATCCCACGCTGGAGGAGCTGGCCGAAGCCGTCGGCACCGACGTGGCCGAGATCGAGGCCGCGATCGCCGCCGACGGGTGCTTCTCGGTCCTGTCGCTGGACCGTCCGGTCGACGGCGAGTCGACCGCGAACCTGGCCGACACGATCGCCGACGAGGAGGACACCTCGTTCGAGCGCACCGAAGCGGTCGCCGTGCTCGAACCGGTGCTGAACGAGCTCGCCCCGCGCGAACGCAAGATCCTCGAGCTGCGTTTCATCGAGGGTCACACCCAGGCCGACATCGGCGCCGAGATCGGCGTCAGCCAGATGCAGGTCTCCCGGCTGCTGCGCGGGATCCTGGACAAGCTGCGCGACCAGATCGAGCCCCCGGCCGTCTCCGCGGCCTGATCGCCCCGCCTGCGGTTCGCCGTACACTTTGCCGTACGGCGAACCGCACGCGGAGGATTTAGATGCCATCGGCACCCATTTTCGTGGTGCAGTTGCACGACGCCCGCCGCCGGCACTACGACGTCCGCCTCGAGGTCGACGGTGTGCTGAAGTCCTGGGCCGTCCCGCTCGGCCCGTCGCTGGACCCGGTGGTCAAGCGGCTGGCCGTGTTCACCACCGACCACGAGCTCGAGTACGCGACGTACGAGGGCGTGCACGCCGACGCCAAGTACGGCAGCGGTGCGGTGATCGTGTGGGACGCGGGCGTCTACACCAATCTCACCCGCGACAAGCAACGCCGGCTGGTCGATCTGGCTGATGCCATCGACCACGGCCATCTCAAGTTCCGCCTCAACGGCGTCAAACTGCAGGGCACCTGGGCGTTCACCCGCACCGACCGCGACTGGCTCCTGGTCAAGGTCCGCGACGACTCCGCCGACCCCCTGCTCGACCTGACCACCACCGAGCCCCGCTCGATCCTCAGCGGCCTCACCATCGACGAGATGGCCGCTACAGCAACCTGATCACCGCGGTCGCGACGATCCCGCCCGCGACCGCGACCAGCATCGGCACCTTCGCCAGCGCCAGTACGCCGGACACCCCGACCCCCGCGAGCTGCGTCCAGTCGACCTGCTTGCCGCCGAGCTCGGTCACGATCAGCCCGGCCAGCAGCACCGGCGCGGTGAGCGCGGTCATCCTGATCACCGACGGCGGCAGCTTGCGCCGGGCGATGACCAGCGGCGCGCTCGCCTTCATCAGCCAGCTCAGCACGGTGACGGCCGCCACGGACAGCCAGACCCTGATCATGCGGTCTCCTTCTCCGGCAGTACGCCGATCAGCGCGGCCGCGGTCGCGCCGAGCAGCGCGTAGCCCGGGCTGGTCACGAACAGCAGCGCGGCTGCGATCCCCGCCCCGAGCAGCGCCGCCACGAACGCCCGTCGCGACCGGCGCAGCTCGTCGATCGCGAGGATCAGGAAGAACGCGGGAAACGCGACATCGAGGCCGAGCGTGTGCATGAGTTCGGGCGAGGGCGCCGTGAGCGCGCCGATCGCCGTACCGCTGACCCAGAAGATCCACTGCGGGACGCTGGCCCCGATCAGCCGGGCGGCGTCGTACCGCCCGTCGTCGGTGTGTGCGGCGACGAACGACGCGTCCGCCAGCGCCAGCGCCTGAATCGATCGCCGGACGCGACCGCCTTCGAGGTTCTCGTTGAGCGCGACGCTCATCACCAGGTAGCGGGCGTTGATCAGCACCGCCGAGGTGATCGCCGCGAGCGCGGACCCGCCGGCCAGCGCGGTCAGCAGCGTGAACTGCGCCGACCCGGAGAACGCCAGCGCCGAGAACACGACCGGAAGCCCGAACCCCCATCCCCGTGCCTCCGCCTCGGCCCCAAAACTCAACGCCAGCACGAAAGCCGCCGCCCCGGGGCCGACCCCGAGGCGCATGCCGTCGATGAACGCCGCGTGTCTCGCGGCACCTCTCGTCACCAGCTGTCGACGTGCAGCACCTCGTCGAGTGGCTGCCGCTTGGCGGGTTTGAAGTCCGTGCCGATCGTGTACGCCGTGGGGATCAGCACCGTCTGGCGGACCTCCTCGGGGATTCCGAGGAGCGTGGAGATCTCGGTCTCGTACTTCAGGTGCAGCGTCGTCCACGCCGTACCGAGTCCGCGGGCACGAGCGGCGAGCATGTAGCTCCAGGCCGACGGGAGGATCGAGCCCCAGAGCCCGGCCTGGTTGCCGGCCGGGAGGTTCTTCGCGGTCAAGCACGGGATCGCCAGCACCGGCACCTGGCCCATCCGTTCGCCGAGGTAGGCCACGCTCGACCCGACCCGCTGCTGGACCGGCGCGCGGTCCGGGTCGTCGGCGTACAGGCGTCCGGCGGCGCCCGAGGACTCCAGGTACGCCGCGACCGCCTGGCGGTAGTACTCGCCGATCTGCGTGCGCTTGTCCGGGTCGGTGACGACCAGCCAGTGCCACGCCTGCCGGTTGCTGCCGGACGGCGCCTGGAGCGCGATCTCGATGCACTCGCGGATCAGCTCCGGCGGCACCGGGCGTTCCAGGTCGAGCCGCTTGCGGACGGTCCTGGTGGTGGTGAGCAGTTCGTCGGGCGTCAGGTCGAGTGTGGTCACCCAGCCAGTCTTAGCAGGTGTACATGCTGTTCGGGTGCACCGTCTCGCAGTACCGGACGTGCAGGTGGTTGTCGTGCGCCGGCCAGTTGCTGGTCAGGCCCTCGCTAATCAGCGTCGGGTCGTTGAACCAGATGTAGCGCACGTGCCCGGGCGCCGCCGCCCGGATCGCCTGCACCAGCTGCCGCGTCGCGGCGCGGTCGTACGTCGCCGACTGCCAGGTGATCCGGCCCGCGGTGCACTGGCCGTTGTCGGTGCGGATCGGCCAGATGTCGATGTCCAGCCCGTTCTCGTGGCTGCCGTGGCCGGGGATGTCGCCGCCGTGCTCGAAGCCGGCGTCGCCGTACGGGACCTTGCCCTGGCCGGTGCCGGCGAAGTTCCGGGTCGCCTGCTCGAGCTGGGCGACGGCGGCGGCCGCGGCCCAGTTGGCCGCCGTACCGTTGCCGTCGGGGTCCTGGTCGCACAGGTTCGCGGTGAAGTCGGGGTAGTCGTAGTGCCAGGTCAGGTTGCGCCAGGTGATCGGTCCGGCGATGCCGTCGGCGCCGATCCCGGCGTGCGACTGGAACGCCGTCACCGCGTCCTTGACCGCGGCGCTGAAGACACCGTCGACCGGGAGCGCCAAGCGCCGCTTGGCGTTCAGCTCGACCTGCAGCGCGCGGACCGCATTGCCGCTGTCGCCCTGCCGGATGGTCGGAACCAGCGCACCCCAGGTCTGCGGACCGACGATCCCGTCGGACCCGAGGCCCTTCGCGGTCTGGAACGCCTGGACTCCATCCGGGGCGGGGAACGGCAGGTCAACGAGTAACTTCTACGGACTCACCATCGGGCAGAATCTTGCAGGCCGCAAGGTCTCGGCCCCGGAGCGCTAGGGTCGGGACCATGGCGAGGTATTTCGACGTGCATCCGGAGAATCCGCAGAAACGCGCGATCGGGCAGGTGGTCGACCTGGTCCGCGGCGGCGGCCTGATCGCGTACCCGACCGACTCGTGCTTCGCGCTCGGCTGCCAGCTGGGCAACAAGGACGGCATCGACCGGATCAAGACGATCCGGCACCTGGACGACCGGCACCACTTCACGCTGGTCTGCCAGGACTTCGCGCAGCTCGGGCAGTTCGTGCACATCAGCAACGCGGTGTTCCGCTCGATCAAGGCGGCCACGCCGGGCAGCTACACGTTCATCCTGCCGGCCACCAAGGAGGTCCCGCGCCGGCTGCTGCACCCGAAGAAGAAGACCGTCGGCGTCCGGATCCCCGACCACGTCGTCGCGCAGGCGCTGGTCGCCGAGCTCGGCGAGCCGCTGCTGTCCAGCACGCTGCTGCTGCCCGACCACGAGGAGCCGATGACGCAGGGCTGGGAGATCAAGGAGGAGCTCGACAACCAGGTCGACGCCGTCATCGACTCCGGCGAGGCCGGCACCGAGCCGACCACGGTGATCGACTTCTCCGAGGACTTCCCGGAGATCGTCCGGGTCGGCGCGGGAGACCCGACGCCGTTCGAGTAACAGCTCAGAGGTGAGAGGTGATCACCGAGATCGACAGCGCCAGGCAGCCGAGCACGAAGACCAGCAGCCAGCGGGCCCGGCGAGCGGCGCGCTCGTCTCCGGGGGCCGGGGGTGCGGTCGGACTTGTCATGTCAACATCATCCACCGGGCCGCGACCTGATTGAACACCGGTACCCCGACTTCAGGGACGGCTCCGGGATGGACTACCTGACCACCCCTACGGGGACGGCCGTCACCAGCAGGTTCGACGCGTAGCCGCCGCGGGCCGCGTCGTACGCGCCGGTGCAGGTGATCAGCGACAGCTTGTGCTCGCCGACCTGGTCGAAGGCTCCACTGCGGGTCGCGAGCGCGTCCTTCGGCACCGACACCACCGAGCTCACCCGGTACGCCGCGCTGTGCCCGTTTCCGTGCACCACAACGGTTTCGCCGACCTTGATCCGCAGCAGCCGCGCGAAGTAACCGATCCCCTCGGTCGCCGAGTCGACGTGCCCGGCCAGGACGACAGCCCCGAACGGATCGCCGGCCTCGGCGCCACCGTCCCACCACCCGACCCGGCGAACCGCGTCCGGTACGGCGAGCCGCCCGTCGACCGTGCCGGCCGGGTCGACCGCGGCCTTGGCGCCACCCGGGAGCACCACCTCGGCGGGGACGAACCGGATCCGCTGGCTGGCGGCCGGCGTACCGACTCTTGCCGGAGGCACCGATCCGGTGGCCGCGGGCGGCGGCCCCGAGCCGCCGCCCGCCTGCCCGCTCCGGCCTGCTCCGTCCGCCGGAGCGGCACACCCCTCCAGGGCCACACCGAGGACGAGAAGCAGGCCGAGCAACACCTTCTTCAGCGACGGACCACCTTCCGGACCGTCACCAGGACCGCGCACGCGGCGAGCAGCGCCAGGCCGATCAGCGGCGCACTCGACGGCTGGTCCTGCATCAGCGCGACCGCCTGACCGCCCGTCCCGGTGTCGACCGTGCCCGGCCGGTCGGACCCGGTCCCGGGCAGCCGAATGGTCCCGACGGCGACATTCATCGTCTTGGAGTTCGGTTCACCGACCGCGAACACCCGGGTCAGATAACCGGCCTTGACGGGTAATGATGCAGGCCCCAGAATGACCGGCCCGGTGGCCCCGGCGGGGACGATCTCGACGGTATACGTTCCAGCCGGAACGACTACGTCGAGTGATTCACCGTTGGCCACGTTGGCGAACAGCACCTTGCCGTTCACCCGAATGTCGGCCGGCCCGACCGCGGCCGTGTGCGCGACCCGGACCGCGGCCTTGTCCTTCGGGACCGCGGTCAGCTTGTTCGCGTACGTCGTGATCACCGGCGCCGCGGTCGGCGCGGCCGGCCGGTGGATCACCACGTCCTGGTTGCTCCCGGCCCCGACCGCGACCTGGCGGTCGACCAGCGTCTTCCCGCCCGCCACAGCAGTGATCCGGCGCTGCCCGGACGCCACCTCGAACGGCCCGACGACCTTGGTCGCGGCGACCCCACGCGCCACGACCTTGCCGTCGACCTGGACGTCCACAGTCTGCCCGGGCAGCCCCTGGACGACGTACACCGTGCCGTTGGTGGCCGCCCCGGCCGGGCTCGCGAGCACCGCCGGCACCGCGGCGACGATCACCCCGAGCACCAGCGAAATCACTCTGCGGAAATGCGGACCGGGAATTCTCGAAAATTCCCCAGTGGATTTCCCTGGGCTTCCGGCGACTGCCCGGAATGGCCCGAACACTTTCCGTTCCCGCATTCACTGCCCCCTCAGAAATGCCACTCCCGAAAATGCCTGACGGTCTAATTCCGGCGTATCGTACGCAGAAGTCGCACTCGGCCACCAGAGGAAGTGGCCGGGTCGTTGGGGGCGATTCAGCATGTCCGTTCGTACCTGTCTGGCCGGCGCCGTACTGATCGTGGGGCTGCTGGCAACGACCGCCTGCTCGTCCGAGCTGGCGGGACCGACCCCGCCCAGCCCAGGACCGTTACCTGCGGGCAGCGGCGCGGCGCCGGTGCAACCACCGCCGACCGCCGAGGGGCCCGGCCTGACCGCGCCGGGGATCCGGCTCACCGCCGTACCGCGCGGTGACGGGAGTTTCGACGTCACCGAAGAGGTGATGCTGCGCGACCCGACCGACCGGTTGCAGCTGCGGCTGCCGCAGTCGGGTGAGCGGCTGCAGGGGATGATGGCGCGAACCACGCCGGAGGCAACCAGTCTGCGGATCGTCGCCGACGGCGATCCGGTGCTGCTGCCGGAGACCGACGTGAAGGCCACCCGGGAGCTGCCGCTGAACGCGGCGGCCACCGAGCTGAAGCTGACCTACCGGCTGAGCGGCTCGTCGGCGCGGAGTCTGCCGTCACGGGTCGGGCGAGCGCTGGCCGCGATCAGCCCGCTGACCGCCGCCACCGACGGGACGCTGCCGACCAACCTGGCCGTGTCGGGTGGCGGTCTGCTGAACGCGGTCTGCCCGCTGATGACCGAGACGCGGTGCGCGGTCGGTGAGCCGCCGGGGCTGGGGATCCAGCAGGGACTGCCGGCCGACCGGGCGCTCGCCGTACTGCAGCTGGACCTTCCGATGCAGCCCTGAGGATCGGCCCTACTCTGTCCTTATGGCGGACGCTCAGGCGGGTTCACCCGATCGAATCGTTTTCGGTACGGCGCGCGCCCGCTGGGTGCTCGCCGCCACGGCCCTCGGGTCCGGTATGGCCTTCCTGGACGGCACGGTCGTCAACGTCGCGCTGCCGGCGATGGGCGAGGACCTGGACGCCGGCATCTCCGGCCTGCAGTGGATCGTCAACGGCTACATGCTGATGCTGGCCTCGCTGATCCTGCTCAGCGGTTCGCTCGGCGACCGGCTCGGCCGGCGGCGGCTGTTCGTCACCGGGGTGATCTGGTTCGCGCTCGCCTCGGCGATCTGCGCGGCCGCACCGAACCTCGAGGTGATGATCGCGGGCCGCGTCCTGCAGGGCATCGGCGGCGCGCTGCTGACGCCGGGCAGCCTGGCGATCCTGCAGACCAGCTTCCAGCCGTCGGACCGCGGCAAGGCGGTCGGCGCCTGGTCCGGGCTCACCTCGGTCGCCGCGGCGGTCGGCCCGTTCATCGGTGGCGGGCTGGTCGACAGCGGATCGTGGCGGCTGATCTTCCTGCTCAACCTGCCGCTGGCCGCCGTGACCGTGCTGGTCACGCTGCGGCACATCCCGGAGTCCCGCGACGAGACGATGGCCGGCAAGCTCGACGGCACCGGCGGGCTGCTGGCCACGGTCGGCCTGGCCGGTCTCACGTACGGGCTGATCAGCGCGGGTGATCACGGCTGGGGCGACCCGATGGTGCTGACCGCGCTGGCCATCGGCGTGGTCGGGCTCGTCGCGTTCGTCGAGGTCGAGCGGCGCAGCTCGCACCCGATGCTCCCGCCGGGCATCTTCGCCAACCTGCGCTTCACCGGCGCCAACCTGGTCACCGTCGTCGTGTACGGCGCGCTCGGCACCGCCACGTTCCTGCTCGTCGTCTACCTGCAGACCGTCCTCGGGTACGACGCGCTGACGGCCGGCGCCGCACTGCTGCCGATGACGCTGTTGATGCTGACGCTCTCCGGGTACGCCGGCAGTCTGTCCGAGCGGATCGGCGCGCGGATCCCGATGACCGTCGGGCCGCTGTTCATGGCCGTCGGCTTCCTGCTGATGCGGCGCATCGAGCCGGGCGTCGGGTACTGGACCGCCGTACTGCCGGGCGTCGTCGTCCTGGGGATCGGCCTGGTCTCGACGGTCGCGCCGCTGACCGCGACCGTGCTCAACTCGGTCGAGGACCACCACGCCGGGATCGCGTCCGGCGTCAACAACGCGGTCGCCCGGTCGGCGCAGCTGATGGCGGTCGCCGCGATCCCGCTCGCGGCCGGGATCACCGGCGACTCCTACCGCGACCCGATGTCGTTCAAGGAAAGCTTCATGATGGCGATGGTGATCTCGGCCGTGCTCGCCGCCGGCGGCGCGGTGCTGGCCTGGGTGACGCTCGGCGACCGCACCTCCCGGCGTACGACGCCGGAAGCGGTGACGACCCACCGGCACTGCGCGCTGGAGTCGCCACCGCTGTCGAACAGCCCGACTAAGACACCGTGAAGGTCCGCGACGTCCCGGTGAACGGCGTGATGGTGCCGTTCAGCGCCTTCGCGTCGCCGTGGTGCACGATCCGGTAGGTGCCGGGGGCATCGGCCTTCCAGGTGATGGTCGCCTTCGAGTCGGCGATACCGCCACGGGCCCAGCGGTACGTCGTACCCCAGTCGCCGTCGTCGGCAACTCGTTGCCATTGGCCACCAACTGACTTCTGCACCTCGAGGAACGTGCCGTTGCGGTGCAGGTTGTTCTTCGGGTGCCCGGTGACGAAGGCGACGGTGACGGTCTGGTTCACCTGGTACGCCGAGGCCGCGTCGGTGAGCACCTGGCCGAACGACTTGAACGGCGGCGGGGCGTCGAGGACGACGCCGGTCTGCAGGTTGAGCTCAGCGGTGATCGGCCTGGGCGGGCGGGTGCCTAGTTGAACCGGCTGGTTGGTTTTGAGCGCCTTCGCCAGCTCGGCGAACTCCTGCTGGTACGCAGGCAACGTGTACTTGCCGAACAGCGTCGACCCACCCTCGTACTGCTGCAGCTGGTACTCCTCGGGCGTCGTCACGTACTGGCTGTACGCGTTGGCGTACCCCTGCACCAGCACGTTCTCCAGCGGTACGCCGAGCTCCTGCGCGACCGTCCTGCGCAGCCGCAGGCCGGACACGATCGTCACCTCACCCGGCACCGCGATCAGGTGCAGCTGCCCGAGCTTGACGAGCTGGATCGGTACGACGTCCGGCGTCGCCTGCAGCTGGCCCGTCGGAACCGCGGGGGCCTTCGGCGACTGGCAGCTGATCAGCCACGGCGGCACGTCCACGTTGAACGGCTTGAGCAGCTCGAAGAACGGGTTCGTGACACCCTCGGGAATGATCGGGATGCCGGGCCCGTCCTCGACGCTGCCGGCCAGCGTGGAGACGCCGACCACGCCCGGGCAGGTCCGGTGCGGCTGCCCGTCCGGGGTGTAGCGCGGGTCGACCTGGACTGCCGACATGTCGACAAATCGCATCCGGGCGTCGACGCTCCCGGCAATGGTTGCCCGCGGCCCGTTGTACGCCTGCTGCGCGGCCTGCTGCTGGCGCTGCCCGATGATCTGCTCGTTGGTCAGCGGATCCTCGGTCGGCCCCGAGCCCGGCCGCAGGTTGAGGTTCGGCGACATGTCCCCGGCGTTGGTGTTCGGGAACGCGGCAACGAATCCGTTGCTGTCGTCGTCGAGGTAGCGCACGCCCTTGAGATCGTGCTCCCAGCGGTAGGCGGCGTACCCCTTGTTGTCCGGTGAGATCAGCGTGTTCTCGTTGGTGATCGAGGTCGGGTGCGTCGCGAACCAGTTGATCGCCCCGATCTCCTTGCTGCCCTGCTGGAACCGCAGTACGGTCACCGCCGGATCGATCCCCTGCGGGAACGCGGCCTTGTCGGCCGCGGGATTCTCGTCGAACGCCGTGCGGGACCGATTCACACTGGCATTCGTCAGCTCGCTGCGCCCAAGACTGATGTCCCCCGGCCGCAGATTCTCGTGCGCCTCGACCACCGCCTCGACAATCCCGTCCACGGTCGCGTCGAACGCCTGCTTCTGAAACCCGAGGATCGACAGGTTGTAGGCCAGGTTGTGCGACTGCCCACCCGGGCCGGAGTGCGTGTGGGTGGCCGACAGCAGCACGTTCCGCTCGCCGTACAGACCGCCGTACTTCGTCTGCAGCTTCGCGAGCACGGCATCACGCTGCGCCTGGAAGATCATCCCCAGATCAGCGTTCACGTAGGCCACCCGCTCCTGCGTCCCCTGATCCACCACCACGAAGGCCCGGGCCCGCAACCGCTGGTGGATTCCCGTCGTGTTCTGCCCGAACTTCGAGTACCCCATCATCCCGTTCTCCGCCGCCGGCCCAGTGACGTCGGAGATCCCACTCCCCACCAGATAAGGCTCCGCAGCCTGCGCCGGCTGCACCCCCACTCCCGCGGCCACCAGCGCCCCCACGACCCCCAACATCCACCACCGCGCCACGGCAACTCCCCTCTCGAAAAACTGAGCACCTCTCACCTTTGCCCCGGAGAGTAACCACCCCGCTCCTCTTTGTGAAGGCCGTGGCGTTTTGACACACTCGTACTGTACGTTCGTACACATGACCTGGATCCGAGCCACCTACGGCCCTCTCGCAATGGCCACCGCCCTAGCCGTAGCCGCCCTGATCCCCAACCCGTGGCTCGCGGCAGCCGCGTGCACCGCGGTCGCCGTCGCGCTGATCCGCCCCTGGCGCCACAACCTCGGCCTGACCGGCGGCATCCGCCCATTCCTGATCGGCCTAGCAGTCCCCCTGGCCGGCGCCACCCTGCTCTTCACCCTCGGCACCCTCACCGGCTGGCTCACCTGGGGCCCGATCGACACCCCTCAACTACTCCGCTTCCTCATCACCAACACGGCCATCGCCGTACTCCTGGAAGCCTTCCCCGAAGAACTAACCCTCCGAGGCCACACCTACACCACCCTGCGCCACACCCGCCCCTGGATCGCGGCGGCAGTCACCACGGCTCTCTTCCTGACCGTCCCCGCCCTGTCCTCAGTCATCCAATGGGCCTTGACCCTGGGCACCCACAACCCCACCCTCGTCCCACCCGGCGAGGACCCCGTCTCCTACTTGATCCTGCTCACGATCTTCGGCCTGACCCTCATCACCGCCCGCAACGCCACCGGCTCCCTGTGGACGTCCATCGGCACCCATCTGATGTTCCTGACCATCAACCGCATCACCCTGTACGGCGAAGACCGCAACGCCGGCTGGTCGATGCGACTGGATACCCCGGACGCGATCCTGCTGATCCCCGCCTACTTGTTGCTTACAGCAATGATCTTTCATCTCACCCGCCACCGCCGAATTGCAACTTCCTGCAATCGCCCCGTACTACAGGCGAAAACCAGGTAATCTGCAGACGACCGCGCCTGTGGCGACGGTCGGAGCATGCGACTCGGGGCGGGTCTCTCGCATGCGTCATCCCACGTCCTGGGGGTTCCATGCACACCTCTGTCCCTACCCGCCTGCCCCGGTCATCGGTACGCCGCACGCTCGGCGCCGCCCTGCTGACCGCAGGCCTAACCCTCGGCAGCCTGTCCGTGCCCGGCGCGCCCGCGAACGCTGCCACGACCGACGCCGACATCTCCTGCACTCCTACGCAGAACGTCTTCAGCGTCAACCCCGACGGCGAGCTGGTGCTCAACTCCTTCAACGACCTGAGCAGCGCCGCGAGCCCGATCCTCGCGGCCCCCGCGAAGGTGATCGGCGGCGGTTGGCAGCAGTTCGGCAAGCTGCTGGCCGGCCCGAACGGCTGGCTGTACGGGATCAACGCCACCGGCATGTTCGGCTACCACTGGAACGGAACGGCGTTCGACGTCGTCGCGAAACCGTTCGGCAAGATCTTCAGCGGCTGGGCGGCCGCCGGGTTGCGAGACAAGATCACCATCGACGCCCGCGGCCACTTCTACCTGATCCAGTCCAACGGCGACCTGCGCCGCTACGTCCTCGACGCCGCGACCAGCACCTTCAGCAGCCAGCCCGTCGGCGGCGGCTGGAACATCTTCAGCTCCATCACCGGCGCCGGCGACGGTGTAATCTACGCGCGGACCCCGGCCGGCGGCCTGAACCGGTACCAGTTCGAGCCGACCAGCGACCGGTTCGTGCACGCCATCTCGCTCTCCAACTCGAACTGGGCGTTCCCGATCGTCACCTCACCCGGCGGCGACGTACTGCTCGGGCTCGACGCGGCCGGGCGGCTGTCCCAGCACCGGTACAAGCGTGACCCCGGCAGCTGGGTGGTCAGCAACCGGACGGTCGGCACCGGCTGGCAGGTGTACTCGCAGGTTGTCGCCACCACCAACGCGTGCACGCTGACCGCCTCGTACGTCCCGCAGCCCCCGGCGGTCCCGACCGAGCTGAACCCGCCGATGGCGGTCCTGCAAACCCCGGCCGGAGCCATCGAGTACGGCCTCGCCAACAACATCGGCGAGGTGAAATGGGGGCACCAGAGCGATCCGATCGACTTCGGCGGCACTGCCTGGAACGCGATGAACGACGGCCAGGCGTTCACCGGAACCCCCGGGCTCGTCCAGGGCGCCGACGGCAGGATCGAGTTCATGCTGCACAACGTGAACAGCCGGTTCGCCGCCCGGACCCAGACCGCGGCCGGATCCACCGAGCTCGGCCCGCTGGTCGACCGGGGCGGCGTGATGGCTTCCAGCGCGGTGTCGGCGAAGAGCCCTGCGAACAACAAGATGGTCAGCTTCGCCGTCGACGGCGACGGGAAACTGTGGGGCAAGCCTGAGCAGACCCAGGGCTTCTTCCCCTGGCAGCCGTACGCCAGCCCGCCCCTGTCCGGGGTTCCGGTGATCGCGCCCGGCCCGAACAACACACTCACGGTGATCGCGCGTGACACCGCCGGCACGTTCTGGGCCGCAAGCTGGAACGGCGGCGGGCTCTCGGCGTTCAGCAGCCTCGGCGGCACAGGTTTCACCGGCAAGGTCTCTGCCGTCCGCTACCCCGGTGACCTGATCAGGGTCTTCGCCCGCGACGCCGACGGACGCATCAAGACCCAGAAGCAGACCGCCGCCGGCACCGCGTTCCCCGGCACCTGGACCACGGTCGGCCCGGAGGACATGACCTGGCCCGGCTCACCGGCCGCCGTCATGGCACCTGACAGCGGCCTGCTCGAGGTCCTGGTTCGTGGCACCGACGGCAAGTACTACTTCGCCCAGGAACTGACCCAGGGCTCCGGCACCTGGCCCACCTTCAAGCCGATCAATCTCCCGGAGAGCGAACAGTACTCCGTGGACGCCACGCCGTTCGTCTACACAGCTCAAGGCGAACAGAAGTGGGCCTTCGCCACCTACAACCAGAACTTCGCCCCCCGAGTCATCACCGCCAGCGCCGCCCCCACCTCCGCCAAGATCGCGAAGACAACCGCCGCCGGCGACCCCACCTTCACCCTCCACAAACTCCCCACCCCCTGACCTACAGCACGAAGGGGGCTCCGGTACCCGGAGCCCCCTTCGTGCCGACAGAAGGTCAGTTCGTCCCCTCGCGCCGAGCGCCTTGGACGTACAAGAAATACCTATCCGTCCCCAATCGTCTCCCCGTCAGCGAATACTCCGTGGGGCAGTTCGACCATGTCGCCTCCGGCCGCTACGCCGGCGAGCCGACCGTCGACCTGAGCGATGCAGCGGTGAATCCGTTCTGCACGCCCGGAACACCTCTGAGTCGCTGTCGGATGAGCGCCGCGACCTGTGCGTCCCGAGCGAGAACGGTGACCTGAGGGGTCTTGCTGGCAGTCGGCGTCAGGTACGGCTCGGCGACGACGACGACATCGGTTCCCAGCCACCAGCCTGTCGTCGAACCTGCCGCGGACTCGTCAGCTTCCAGGGCTCCCAGCGTCGCCACGACCGCCCCCGGCGTGCCACTGAACACCGTGACATAGGTCCACCCCGTGAAAGCGTGCCACAAAGCGATGCACTCCAGCATGTGCTCGACCGAGTCGAACAGCTGTCCGAATTCTCCTGACCATGAGCATCCGAAGGCACCTGACGCAGAGATCATGAACGCGCACTGGGCATCGCTGTGATCCGCGGCCAAGAACATGAACGAACCGTCCGTGACCGCCCGAACAAGCACGCCGGGCCGCCTGGCGGCCAACCACAGCTGACCCTCCAGCACCCCGCCAGGCACGGAGAACCTGAGTCCTCCGTACTCGCTCGCGTACTGCCTGGCTCTGTCGACCAGGTCCTCGCCCGCTCCGACCGCCACGGAGTCACTCTCCGTTCGCCGCGCCGCTGCAGGACGCTGATCGAGGCTGAGGACCGTCCCTCGCGTCCGCACGAACTCGGTCGCCCGAACCGACAGGCTGGTCCTACCGCTGTCAGCCAAGCGGGCCACCTCCGAGGTGCTTGAACAGCTTCCGGCACGCACCGCAGAACGGCAAGTCTTCCCCGTGCAACTCGGGTGGGTGGCCCTGGCTGCCGCCCGTCACATGAACCGCCCTCCCCCGAGCACCTGCGATGGCCGCGCCCTGGCTCTCCAGATCACACAGACCACCGATCTCCGCACACCCTCTATGATGCCCGACCGCCTCCGCCGCTTCACGTACCGCAGGGGTCAGGTCATCGAGTTCTCGCGGCTTGCTGACACCGAATCCTCGAGTGCCATCCGTTGCGACCACCTCCGCAGCAACATTGGTCTTCCCGATCTCGCTGTCCGCAAGATCAAGCAGCTCATCGGATGGTCCGCAGTTGTGGACCAGGAGGTTGGAGGCGCCTACGTAGTAGTTGTGGTCGTCCTGTACCCCGAAGTTGTAGACCGTGGTCTGCTTCGTGGTGCGGGTGATCGAGGCGATGACGGCGGTTTTGCCGTCGCGTTGGAGGAGTTTGTCGCCGGGCTTCAGGTTGCCGGACTCCACCCAGCCTCGGTCGGGAGTGTAGAACGGGTGCTCGGTGGTGACCGCCACCTGGCCGCCGTCGGACAGGGTGATCGTCATCAGGTCGCTGGCCTGCTTGCTGAACAGGCTGGTGACCTTCTGCAGACGCGACTCACCGGTGACCTGGTCACGAGCCCAGACCTCGTCGCCGACCTTGATGTCCTCGATCGGTTTCTCGCCGTCGGCGGTGGCGACCTTGGTGCCGGCGGGGAAGCACTTGCACGAGGTGGCCGCGTCCTTCGCGACCTTGCTGAGGGTCTTGGACTCCTTGACCGCCTTGACGCCCTTGTTGACGTACTTGGCGCCCTTGGCCGCGGTCGCGGCGTAGCCGGCCAATGGGATGGCTGAGGCAGCGCTCAAGGCGGCATTGACGTAGTCGCCCTCGGCGGCGTACCAGGCTGCGTTGGCCAGGTCGGCTACTTCACCGACCACTGGTATCAGGCCTATGACGTCCAGGGCTGCATGCCCTAGGTCGCCCTTGTTCTCCTTGACCCATTCGCCGGCTTTGGCCAAAGCCTCTGCGGTGGCGACCGGGTCGGAGAGGGTTTTGACGACGTCCTTGACGATCGGGCCGACGGTGTCGACGGCCTTCTGGTAGAGGTCGGTGACGGACTTGCGGACGTCCTTGATGAGGTCCTTGAGGCTGCCGCCGCCACCGTTCAGGGGGTTGCCCTGGCTGTAGAGCGGCTTGGTGACGCCGGTGGCGTTGGGCTGCGGAGCGTACTTGACGACCTGCTCCAACTGCACGCGCGCCTTGATTGCCGGGTCGACCGGCTTCGGCTTCGGCTTGGGGCAGGTGCCGAGCTGCTTGCAGGTCTTCTTCGGCGGGTCGCAGTCGCCGCGGTCCCGGCAAGTCGGCTTGGGCGGCTTGCAGTCGCCGCGCTGCTCACAGGTCGTCGGCGGCGGGTCGCACGGCAGCGCGACCGCGGGCGAAGCGAGGATCGGGTAGTCGCCGCCGCCAGTCCCCGGCGGCGGGTCGTCCGGCTCGTCGATCAGGTCGTGCCCGCCGGGCCGCTGACGCGGCGGCGGGGTCGGCTTCGGCGGCTTGGGCGGCTTCGGCTTGCAGGCAGTGGTACCGGTCGGGTCGACGTGGGTGAGCGGGTTCGCGTTGCCGTACAGGTACTTGTTGGCGATCACCGACGGCCCGCCGCCGTACGTGACGATGTCGCGGGAGTCGAAGGTGCCGGTCTCCGGGTCGTACCAGCGGGCGCCCATGTTGACCTGGCCGGTGGCCGGGTCGCTCCAGTCGCCCTGGTAGCCGACGCCGTACTTCAGGCCGCCGGACTGCAGCGGCTTGCCGAACGGGTCGAAGCTGCGCGAGTCCGGCAGCGCCGTCAGTGTCCCGTCGGATGGGTCGAACCCGCCCACCACGTCGCCGTGCGCGTCGGACAGCAGCAGCCGTTCGGTGGTGCCCTGCCCGACCGAGATGATGTCGCCACCGGCACCGCGACCGTAGATCTGGGTGCCGTCAGCAACCACTTCGTCGGAGAAACCGCTGTACTGCATCGTGGTGCCGTTGCCGACCACCGGGCGGTCCGCGCCGTCGTAGCTGTATCCGCGGCCCTCTTGCGAGACCATCCGGTCGAACGCGTCGAAGGTCATCGCGTCGGTGGTCGACCCATCGGTCTTCGACAGCAGCGTGCCGCGGGCGGAGTAGCTGTAGTCGGAGGTCCCGTCGGTGATCAGCCGGTTGCGTTCGTCGTACCGGGCGGCCTTGCCGTCGACCGAGGTCCGGTTGCCGGCCGCGTCCCACCCGTACGACGTGGTCTTGCCGCCACCCGTCCAGGTCTTCAGCCGGCCGGCGTCGTCGTAGGTGTAGGTGTTCGCGCCGGCGCCCTGCACGCCGGTCGTGGTCTTGGTGGTCATCCGGTCGTCGAGGTCGAAGCCGTACCCGACGGAGGTGACCGTTGCGCCTGCACCGTTCTTCAGCGTGTCGCCCGTCATCCGGCCGAGCGCGTCGTACTCGAACGTGCGGACCCGGCCGAGGCCGTAGTCGATCGTCTTCGGCGCACCGGCGGCGTCGTACCCGAGCGTCTGCTGGGTGCGGCTCACCGGGTCGGTCATCGAGGTCAGCCGGCCCTTGGTGTAGCTGAAGTCGGCGACGCCCGCGGCATCCGTCCGGCGCACCATCGCGCCGTCGGCGTCGAAGCTGAACGTGGCCGAGCCCGACGGTCCGGTCGCGCTGAGCATCTGCCCGCGGTCGTTGTAGGTGTAGAGGTTGTCGGCGCCGACGCTGTTCACCGAGGTGACCCGGCCGAGCACGTCGTACCCGAGCGACCGCTGCGCGGCCGGTGCATCGGCTCCACCGGTGCCGCTCTCGTTGGTGAGCCGGCCGGCCGCGTCGAAGGTCCGCTGACGGGTGACCCCGCCTGGCGCGACCACTCCGACCGGGTTGCCGGACGCGTCGTACGACATCGTCCAGGTCCGGTCGGCCAAGGCCGGGTGCGCGACGGTCGAAGGTTCGACCACCGACTCGGGCAGGCCGAGGCTGTTCAGTTTCGTGTACGTCGAGTTGCCGCGTCCGTCGGTGTACCGCGTCTGGTTGCCGGCGGCGTCATACCCGAAGCTGGTCGCCAGCGTCTCGGTCGCCGAGACCGGCTCTCGCTGCGAGACCTGGCGCCCGAGCGCGTCGTAGCTGTAGCTGACCGTCGCCCCGACCGGCGGATCGAGCGTCAGTACATTGCCGTCCGCATCGAAGGTGTAGTCGGTCCGGCGCAGCGGGCTCTGCAGGGCATCGAGGTCGGTCGAGGCGACCGCCCGGTCGGCCATGTCGTACGACGTGACCTGGGTCCGTCCCAGCCCGTCGACCCGCTCCACCTGCCGCCCGACGAAGTCGTACCCGAAGTTGGTGGTGACGTTCGACGGGTCGGTCGAGCGGATCGGCTGCCCGATCGTGTCGTACGTGGCGGTGCTGACCGCGCCCGACGGCGAGGTCGTGCTGATCACCCGCCCACCGTCGTCGTAGCCGTACCGGGTGACGAAGTTGTCGTTCACCGGGCGGCGCTCGACCTGCGTCGAGGTGATCATCCGGTCGAGGTCGTCGTACGTCGCCTCGCGGCTCCCGCCCAGCGGGTCGATGGTCTTCCGGACGTCTCCGTTGCCGGTGTACTCGAAGCGCCAGACCGCCCGCTCCGCGTCGGTGCCGGCCGGCTGGTCACGGACGATCATCCGGTCCTGCCGGTCGTACCCGTACCGCGTGGTCGCCCCGCGCGCGTCGGTGACCGCGACGACGTTGCCGTTCGGGTCGTACTCCGAACGAACCTTCGGCGTGATCGCCGTCCCGCCCGGTGGCGTGTACGACGGCCCGCTGGTCTCGACCGGCTGCCCGACCTTGTCGTACACCGTCGTCCCGATGTTGCCCAGGGCATCCTTCGCCGAGACCGTCTGACCGAACGCGTCGTACCCGACGGTCGTCACCGGCGCGGCGTCCACGGCCGGCTGGCCGTTCGACTCGACCTTGACCTTCGGCTGCGTGACGGCGTTCTGCCGCCCCAGCTCGTCGTAGCTGTACGTCGTGGTGAAGTCTGCCTTGACGGCGCCGGACTCGTTGCCGCGCGGCGGCGTGATGCTGGTCTGCAGGCTGCGCTGGTCGTAGGTCCAGCTGGTGGTGAGCCCGCTGGTCGCGTTCAGCCAGTTGGTCTGCGAGATCTGCCGCCCGGCCGCGTCGTACCCGTAGGTCGTCCGGCGCTCCAGGCCCAGCACCTGTTGGTGGGTGTTGGAATAGTCGCCGGTCTCGGCCTTGGTCAGGATGTTGCCGCTGATGTCGTACGTCAGCGTGGTCTTGCGGTCCAGCCCGCCCGGATCGAGGGTGCTCGTCGTCACCCGCCCAGCCGCGTCGCGGGTGTAGGCGATCGCGGTCTTGCCGTTGTCGCTCACCTGGCGAACCAGGTTTCCGGCGCCGTCGTAAGTGTTGGTCTCGAGCACGAAGTCGCGCTTGCTGCCGTCGGGGTTGTGGAAGTCCTTCAGGATCCGGGACTTCACCAGCCCGTCGGTGTAGTACAGCGTCTGCGTCGTCCGGCCCATCGCGTCGGTCTCGCGGACCGGCCGGCCGACTGCGTCGTAGCCGACCGACCGGAGCACCTGGTACCCGGTGTCGTCGGTGCTGTCGGCGTCGACCAGCCGGACCTCGGCGATCTGGTTGCGCGCCGTGTAGGCGTACTCGTACCGGTTGCCATTGGCATCGACCATGGCGGTCTGGTTGCCGAAGGCGTCATACGAGAACTGAACTTCGTGGCCACCGGCGTCGGTCTGCCGGGACAGCCGGTTGCGGTCGTCGAAGGTGTAGCCGGTGACCCGCGGCTCGCCGCCACCGATCAGGTCGACGGCCTCCTGGCTGGTCATGTTGCCGTCGTCGTCGTACGAGATCGTGACTCGCTGCTGGTGCCGGTCGCCGGTGACCTTGTCAGTGGTGACCGGCCCGGTGGTGGTCTTCAGCCGGGACGCCGCGTCGTACGTGAACGTCGTCGTGACGCCGCTCGGGAACGCGTCCGAGGTCTGGGTCTGGCTGGTCTTCCGCCCGACCGCGTCGTACTCGAAGCTCGTCGCGAGCCCGGTCGGGGTCGTGACCTTCGCCAGCTGTCCGGTCGCGTGGTAACCGTACGTCGTGACCGCGCCGCGGGCGTCGGTCGTGGTCCGGATCAGACCTGACGGCATCCACCCGGTCGGCCCGACCTCGGTGCCGTCGGTGTAGGTGTTCCGGACCGTGCCGGCCTCGGTGCTGTTCTGGGTGACCAGCTCGCCCTGTGCGAGGTACGTGTACGCCGTCCTCGCGGTGGGGTCGGTCGCGCTCGTCGCGCGGCCGTCCCGGGACTCGGTCGGCAGGCTCCAGCGTGGGTCCAGCGGATCAGTCAGCCCGCTCAGCGGGTACGTCGTGTAACTGGTGTGGCAGTCGGCCGAGCCGGCGCGACAGGTGGTCCGCGACGTGTTGTTGCCGCGGGCGTCGTAGGTGAGGGTCGCGTTCTCCCCGTTCTCGTTGGTGGTCTTGATCAGCTGGCCGGACTTGTCGTACTCGTAGCTGCGGACGGCGATGCCGTCGAGCGCGTGCCACTCGAAGATCGGGTCCTGCGAGCCGGACCCCGGCGTGACCACGCAGAACTGCGGGTCGTTCGGGTCCGGTGTGTTGCACGATGGCGGTGGCGTCGACGGCGGCGGGGCAGGCGGCAGGTCCTCCTCACGCGTCCCCAGCCCGTTCGGGACGCCGGCCCGCAGCAGCCAGCCCCCGATTCCGTCGTACTCGTAGAAGTACCGGCGGTCGGCCGGGTCGCGGACCTCGACGGTCCGGCGCAGGTCGGCCGAGTTCCCGCTGAGCGCCGGAGCGCCAATCTTCCACAGGCCGCCGTCGTCGTCGGTGTACTCGGCGATCCGCTCGGTCGCGGTGTCGTACGTCGCTGCCGATACGACCTTGCCGCTCGGTTGGGTGACGGTGGTGAGCTGGTCGGAGGGGTTCCGGCCGAGTTTGTAGTGCGCGGCAACCACGTCCGCGCTGAGCGGCCGTGAATACAGAGCGACCTCGTCGACCGCACCGACCAGGTAGTTGCGGGTCGCGGTTCCCCACCCGGGCCAGGACGCCGGGGCGGCTGCGTACGCGGCGCCGACCTGGTTGGCGACCATGCCGAGGTGGTCGACGTTGCGGCCGGTGGCGGTCCCGATCTGGGCGCCGTCGACGTACAGGGTCTGGGTCGCGCCGTTCGAGGTCAGCGCGACGTGGTGCCAGTTGCCTTCGTCAACGGTCGTGGTGGTACTGATCGGTGCCGCGGCGCCGTGCCAGAACTGGCCGCGCAGCTTCCCGTCCGACCCTACGTACAGCACCGGTAGGCCGGCTGTCGAAGTGCCCTCGACCTGTCCGGTCTGATAGCCGAGCAGGGGGTTCGTGCGGCCCTTGGAGATGATCCGGAACCACATCTCGACGGATTGGTTGCGGTTCTTGCGAATCGCGCCCTTGGGCAGCTCCAGGTACGACGGTGCATCGATGCCGTTGAACGACGCCGCGGTGTCGCTGGACCCGGCCAGGCCACCGGCCACGTTGTTCCGGGCGTTCTTGTAGGTCGCGTTGTCCTTGCCGAAGTCGACAGTGACCTCGCTCGCGGCGACTGCGCCGTCGTCGTTCATCCGGTAGTACAGCTCGGGTTTGCTGTCGGTCACCGAGGTCCGGTAGTGCGAGCCCTGCGCGGAACCGTACGTCGTGCACTTGCCGTCCGGCCCGCAGACGGAGGTCAGCAGATCACCCGAGTAGCTGTAAGTCCACTTGAGCTGGGCGCCGTCGACCGGCTGGGTGCTGACGGTCGCGATCCGGCTCCCGTTCCAGCTGAAGGTCAGCGAGCGGTTGTCACCCTGCTGACTGGTGACGCGGAGCAGCTTGCCGTCAGCGCCGTACTCGAACAGCATCGGCTTGCCCCAACGGCCCTTGATCTGGGTGAGCTTGCCGGACACCGAGAACGTGTAGGTGCTGGCGTTGCCGTCCTTGAAGGTCCAGGCGCCGATCGACGCGTTGAACGTGAGACCGGCCTGGCGTGCGGTGGGTCCGACGTACGTACCGTCGGGGTTCTTGCCGAACCGCACCTGCTGGCCGTCGGGGTAGGTGATCAGCACGCTGCCCTCGGGTTCGGGTACCAGCTTCAGGTCGTACTTGCTCGACCAGCCGGCGCCGAACACCCCGGTCCGCCGCGGGTCGAGGCTGTTGTAGGTCCGGACGACGTCGAGCTCCGGGCCCGCGACCGGGATCGACGCGTCGACTGCGGAGACCAGCTGGTTCCCGAGGTTCGGGTCGAACGGCTGGTCGCCACTGCCGGTCGGCGCGTTCGCCAGCCGGGACGTGATCTCGGGCTGCGGTACGTCGGTCAGCAACGACACCCGCTGGGGCGCGGGCGGTGACACGGTGATGCCACCGGTGCTGTCCTTGGCCGACACCCTCCAGGCGTACTCCTTGTTCCACGACAGCTTCCCGGCCGGGACCGTGTAGTTGCCCGCGGCCTGGTACGGCGAACTGGTGCACCCGGTGAACGCACCGGTGCTCGTCTTCTCGCAGATCTCGAAGCTGTACGTGACGCCGGAGGTCGGCGCGTCGATGTCGAAGGCACGGGCCCACAGCTGCGGAGTCAGCGTCTGGGTCCGGTAGCCGTTGTCCGGTGAGAGCTGATCGACGACCGGCGGCAGGTTGCGGACCTCGATCGCGATCCGGGCCGGGCTGACCTTCTCGCTGGTGAAGTCGGGCCCGCCGACCTTGGCCATCGTGAAGTAGACCCGGTACTGCTTGACGCCGGTGCCGGCGCTCATCGCCTTGATCGTCGCGTCGAGCGTGACGCTGCTGCCCCGGGCCAGCGTCGCGGGCAGGCTCGCACCGCGGTACTGGTAGAGCTGCTTGTCGTTCATGTCGGTGACGACGGTCTTCAGGTAGTACGCCGACGGCGTCCACGCGTCGGCGCTCAGGTTCTTCACCCGGATCTGCAGCTTGCCGTCCTGGTTCTGCAGCACCGGCGGCTTCGGCTGCCCGAGGACCTGGTACGACGCGTTGTACTCCGAGTGCGTGACGAACAGCGTCGGCGGGTTGGCGATACCGGCGCCGGTGCCCGCGAAGAGCTTCCACGAGCCGTCGTCACCGACCGGCCCACGCAGCGAGAGACCCTGGTTGGTCGCTGGATTGGTCACCCAGCGCTGGACCAGCGCGGAGCCGGCCGCGCCGAGATTGAAGGCCACCGGAGCGGGCTTGCACTTCGAGGTGGTCGAGCCGCTCGCGATGTATCCCTGCGCGAACGTCTTCGAGGTCA
The DNA here is from genome assembly GCF_040681455.1 of Kribbella sp. NPDC051770. Taxonomy (NCBI): domain Bacteria; kingdom Bacillati; phylum Actinomycetota; class Actinomycetes; order Propionibacteriales; family Kribbellaceae; genus Kribbella; species Kribbella sp. NPDC051770. Next base: position 898,273 of record NZ_JBFAYT010000002.1, read on the forward strand.
GCGCTGCGCCGACCGCCGGGCCCGGGTACTTCAGGCTCGGGTCCGGGGTCCAGGTGCCGGTGACCGGGTAGACGGTGACCGGGCGCGGCGTACAGGACGGTGCGCGGAAGCTGCTCACCTGCAGCTGCGCGCCGAAGACGGTGTGGTTCGCCAGCGCGCTGACGTCGAACTTCAGGTACGCCGCCGCGCGGTTGCCGTTCTGGCGGCCGACCATGAAGTCACTGGTGCCGACGTAGCTTCCGGAGTCTCGGACGGTCAGCGCTGCCGAGGACTCGAGCTCCTGCACGGTCGGATCGATCCGGACCGGGTACACCCGGCCGGGCGCGTCGAGCCAGTCGTTGCTCGGCGTCACTTTCAGGGCCTGCTCGCCGTCCTGCTCCACCAGCTCGTAGCCGACCTCGCTGGAGGTCGCCGCCGCGGCGTCCACCATGAACCCGGCCGGGATCACTGCCTTCTTGTTGCCTTGAGCATCGACCAGGACCACGTCGGGGCCGTCGAGCCGCGCGGTCAGGCCGTCGAGGTGCAGCGGAAACACGAAGCTCCGCGCGGCAGTCTTCGACCGCAGGATCACGGTCTCCTTGACGCCGCCCGGCTGGGTGCTGAGTTCAAGGTCAGCGCCGGGCGCGACCCCGGCGTACCGGACGGTGTCGACCCCGGCTTGGGTGCCGGCAACAGGCTGAGCTCCGCTCAGGCCCCAGCCGACCTTCTGACCACCGCTCAGCAGAACCTCGGCGACCGGCCGCCCCGCCGTGAGCTTCCCGGCCAGCTTCGACGTGACGCTGTCGCCCGAGCTGCGCCAGCCACCGCCGGTCACAGCCTGATCGCGGCTGAGCGTCGTACGGGCCGGTACCCAGGAGCCGTCGGGGCGCTGGAAGTTCTTCGGGGTGGTCGAGATCGCAGTGGTCTGGGTGCCGTCGGCATTCGCGAAGGTCGTCTCGTACCGGCTGTGCCCGATTGCCTTGCTCGTCCTGGCATCGAAGCCCTGCGAAGCCGTCACGGCAACGGGTGGTAGCACCTTCACGGCGCTGACCGGTGTCGGCTTCGTGCCGACCTGGAGATCGGGGTAGCGCGCCTTGAGGCTGGCCGGAACCGTGTGGTTGCGGTTTTCGCCGACCTCGTGCGGCTGGCCGGCCGCGGAGCCCTCACGCTGCTCGGGAGCCGGCTCGGCGCGGTGGTTCGACGGCGTGCCGTCGGCGCCGCGCAACTCCGGGACCGCGCCGGCGTAGTTGGCGGACCCTGCACACACGGCAGTGGCCAGGAGTACGGCCAGGCCCTTGGCCGACCAACGACGAACGGCCCGTTTTTGGGCGCGCGAAAGCGATCCAGCCATATGGAGTACCCCTAGCGAGAGTTGTCCTACTCGTCCCCCGAGCGACGACAACCCGAGGAAGCTAGCACCGCCGCCGACAACCTGACCAGCGATCTCACCGGCGGTTGCAGCTTGCTGCAGAAACCCTGCCCAGCAGGGCATTTCCGGCTAGTCTCCGATCCGTCCGGCGGTCTGCGCTGACGCGCCGGGACCACTGGCATGCGGCTCGGGCGGGCCTCTCGCATGCATCGTCCGAGTACTGGGGGTTTCCCATGGTCCGCACCCTGTCCACCCACCGGCCCGGCCGCCGGCGACGGCGGCTCGCTGCCGCCGTACTGACCGCCGGCCTGCTCGCTGGCGGCCTGTCCACGCTCGCCGCACCGGCCCAGGCCGACGACGCCGACGTCACCTGTACGGCGGTGCAGCCGGTCTTCGCGGTGACCGCCGCGGGCGAGCTGATGCGCTACGACTTCAACGACCTGAGCAGCAACGCCGAGCCGATCCTGGCCCGCAACCCGGTGCAGATCGGCGGTCGCGGCTGGGACCAGTTCGGCAAGATCCTCGGCGGCCCGGACGGCTGGATCTACGCGATCAGTGCCGCCGGCACCTACCAGTACCACTGGAACGGCAGCACCTTCGACGTGTCGTTCCGGTCGCTGGGCAAGATCTTCGCCGGCTGGTCGCAGCCGGCCCGGAAGAACAAGATCACCATGGACGCCCGCGGTGACGTCTACCTGATCGAGGACAACGGGCAGCTCAGCCGGTACCGGCGCGACCCCGCCACCAACACGTTCAGCGTCCAGCCGGTCGGCACCGGGTTCGGCGCCTTCACGTCGCTCACCGCCGTCGGCGACGGCGTACTGGAGGCGGTCCGGAACGACGGATCGCTGCACCGGTACCACTACGAGCCGACCAGCGACCGGTACCTGGACTACATCCAGACCGGGAACAGCAGCTGGACGAACTACAAGACGATGCTGTCACCGGGCGCCGACATCGTGGTCGGGATCAACGCCGCCGGGCAGATGCTGCAGTACCGGTACAAGCGCGAGACAAACACCTTCCTGGTGAACGCCCGCCAGATCGGGACCAGCTGGCAGAACTTCCTGAACGTGTTCGCGACCTCGAACGCCTGCAAGCTGACCAAGTCGTACGTCCCGGCGACCCCGTCGGTGCCGCAGCAGAGCTACCCGCAGCTCAACGTCCTGCAGTCCGCCGACGGCGCGGTCGAGTTCGCGCACACCGACAACATCGGCCAGGCCAAGTGGGGGCACACCCCGGACCCGGTCGACTTCGGCGGTACGGCGTGGACGCCGCTGCACGGCCCGAACGCCTTCACCGGGACGCCGGCGCTGGCCGAAGGGGCCGACGGCAAGCTCGACATCTCGATGCACGGCACCGACAGCCGGATCCAAGCCCGGACCCAGACCGGCGCCGACACCGCGCTGGTCGGTGACCTGCAGGACCGCTCCGGGCTGATGGCCTCGGACGCCGCGGCCGGGAAGTCGCCGGCGACGAACAAGCTGGTGCTGTTCGCGGTCGACGGCGTGCTGTGGGGCAAGCGGCAGGCGCCGCTGGCCAACGGGTTCCTGCCCTGGTCGAAGTTCACCAGTCCGGTGCTGTCCGCCGGTACGCCGGTGATCGCGCCCGGCCCGAACAACACGCTGATCGTGATCGTCCGCGATGTCGCGGGCACCTTCTGGTCGGCGAGCTGGGGCGGCACCGGTCTGTCGGCGTTCAGCAGCCTCGGCGGCAGCGACTTCACCGGCAAGGTGTCGGTCGTCCAGTACCCCGGCCAGCTGCTCCGCGTCGTCGCCCGGGACACCGACGGACACATCAAGACCCAGAAGCAGACCGCCGCCGGTACGACGTGGCCCGGCACCTGGGACGTCGTCGGCGACCCGGCGCAGGTGTGGCCCGGGCAGCCGTCCGCAGTGATGTCGCCGGACTCCGGGCTGATCGAGATCGTGGCCCGGGGCAACGACAACCAGATCTGGTTCGCCCAGGAGCTGATCCAGGGCTCGGGCCAGTTCCCGCAGTTCAAGGCGGTCCCGACCGGCTACGACGAACAGTACCCGACCGACCCGACGGCGTTCGTCTACACCGCGGGCGGCGACCAGAAGTGGGCGATCGCGACGTACAACCAGAACTTCCAGGTGCGGGTCGCGACCACCCAGCTGGCCGGCGGGTTCGCCGCGAAGCAGGCTGCCGACCCGATGTTCGGCACCTACAAGCTGTCCTAGACCTGACGGGCACCGAGGTGGGTCACCAGCCAGGTGGCCCACCTTGGTGTTTCACAGGCTCCGGTAGTGCTTGCGGGTCTCCGGTGTCAGGTGCTCGACGGCGTAGCTGAGCATCGTGCGCGGCATCCGGGCGGCGTACTGGTCGAGGAAGGCCAAGAGCTCGTCGGCGGAGACGCGTTTGCCGGCCTCGCGGAGCATCCAGCCGGCAGCCTTGTGGATCAGGTCCTCGCGGTCGTCGAGGACCTCGGGAACCAGGTCGTAGATGTCCGTGCTGTCACCGGCCCGGATGAAGCGGTGGGTGGCGACCAGCGCGATCCGGCGGTCCCAGATCAGCTCGGAGCGGATCAGGGTGTGCAGGACGTCGCCGGACCGGCCGAGCAGGTGGCCGCCGACGATCTCGGCGGCGCTGCAGTCGACCAGGTCCCAGTTGTTCACGTGCTCGGTGTTGCGCAGGTAGAGCTCGAAGATCGCGGCGACCTCGTCGGGGTCGGCCGTCCGCGGTTTCAGCGCGCGGTCGGCACGATCGGCGAGCAGGCAGAGAACGGCGAGGCGGTGCTCGTGGACCGGGCTGCGCAGCGCCTCCTCGAGGTCGGGCAGCGGGAGTCCGGCGCGCAGGTACGGTTTGAGGATGCCGCGCAGCGTCGACAGCTTGACGCCGATCATCACGTCACCCTCGCCGTAGCCGCCGGGCTTGACCTGGAAGTAGCCGGACAGGATCGCCGCGGTGCCGGCGTCGGCTTCCGCGTCAATGGCCGCGAGCAGGTCGTCCACGGTCGGCATCAGATCAGCAGGCCTCCGCTGGCGCGCAGGTTCTGGCCGGTCAGCCAGCGCGCGTCCGGACCGGCCAGGAAGGCGACGACGTCGGCGACGTCCGCGGGTTCGCCGACGCGACCGAGCGCGGTCAGGCCGACCAGCAGCTCGGCGGCCTCCGGCGGGTTCGAGTCGCGGAACATGTCGGTGTCGGTCGCGCCCGGTGAGACCACGTTCGCGGTGATGCCGCGCGGGCCGAACTCGCGGGCGGCGACCTTGGTGACCTGCTCGAGGGCGCCCTTGCCGCCGGCGTACAGGGAGATGCCGGGGACCGGGAAGCTGGTGTTCAGCGTCGAGACCGTGATGATCCGGCCGTGGTCGCGCAGCACCTCGCCGGCCCGCTTGATCGCGAAGAACGGGCCCTTGAGGTTGGTGCCGAGCATCTGCTCGTAGTCGTCCTCGGTGACGTCGGCGAGCGGTTTGACCATCGAGCGGGCCGCGTTGCAGACCAGGATGTCCAGCCCGCCGGCCGGTTCGGCCGCGGCCTCGAACAGTCCCGGGAGCGCGGCGACATCGGCCTGATCAGCCTGTACGGCGTACGCGCGACCGCCGGCGGCCTCGACCTCCGCGACCACCTCGCCGGCGGCCTGCTTCGAGGCGGCGTACGTGAAGGTGACCGCGGCGCCGTCCGCCGCGAGCCGGCGGACGATCGCGGCACCGATCCCGCGCGAGCCTCCGGTGACCAGCGCGGCCTTGCCGTCCAGGACACCCATCAGAGGGCCTTCTGGAGCTGTCGCATGGTGCTGATCTCCTTGGTCTGGGTGACGGTGACGTCCTGGGCCAGCTCGCCGATCCGCAGGTCGGCGCCCTTCTCGATCGCCGTCGCGCTCATCGCCAGCGCGCCCTCATGATGCTTGATCATCAAGGTCAGGAACAGGGCGTCGAACGCCGCTCCGGTGGAGTTCAGCAGCTTGGCCAGCTCGGCCGGCGTCGCCATCCCAGGCATCCCGGAGTGGTCGCTGTGCTCCACGTGCTCGAGCGCGGGCGGGGTGCCGCCGCGCTCGGTGAGCAGCTGGCGCATCGCCGCGATCTCGGGCTTCTGGCCGACCCGGATCCGGTCGGCCAGCGCCTTGACCTGCGCGTTCGCCGCGGCCGTCCGCGCGCGCTCGGCCATCACCAGGGCCTGGCTGTGGTGGATCATCATGTCGCTCAGGAACGTCAGGTCGTCGGGGTCGGTCGTCGCGGCCGAGGTCGGCGCCGTGGCGAGCGTCTGGTTCGGGCCGCCCGGCGTACCGGGGACGATGACCGGCAGCGACGGGGTCGGGGCGGGGGCGGCCGCGGGTGTGCTCGAGCTGCACCCGGTCAGGGCGAACCCCAGGGCGGCGACCAGTGGCAGGGCGAAGTTCCTCACAGCACCTCACTCTTCGTGGCAAATCGCTTCCCCACAGTGTCTATCACGCCTACCCTGAGGCAATCGATCGATTCAACTGCACAGAAGGGACCCCGGCATGCGCCGCCCACGCACGCTCGCCCGTCTCAGCCTTTCCATAGCCCTGATCGCCGGGCTGACCGGCCTGTCCGGTGCCGCCTCCGCGGAGGTCCCCGCGCCGCCGGACACCGGTGCCGCCAAGAGCGACAACATCACCCACCTGGCCAGTGCGCCGATGACCGGCCCGCTCGCGGGTGGGGTGAACACCGACATCGCGTTCGCCGGCAAGCTCGCGTACGTCGGGAACTACTCCGGGTTCGCGATCTACGACATCGGCAACCCGGCCAAGCCGCAGCTGGTCAGCCAGGTCTCCTGCCCGGGCAGCCAGAACGACATCAGCGTCTACGACGGCCTGCTGTTCCTGAGCACCGACTCGTCCCGCAGCGATAACTCCTGCCAGAGCGTCGCGCAGTCGCCGACGATCAAGGAGTCGTGGGAGGGGATCAAGGTCTTCGACGTCAAGGACCCGCGCAACCCGCGCTACGTCGCCGCCGTCGAGACCCGCTGCGGTTCGCACACGCACACGCTGGTCCCGGACAAGCTGAAGCGCTCGGTGTACGTCTACAACTCGTCGTACAACCCGAACGCGACGTACCCGGACTGCCAGCCGCCGAACGACCGGGTCGACATCGTCAAGGTCCCGCTGCGGCACCCCGAACAGGCCGCCGTGGTGGCCTCGCCGGTGCTGTTCCCGGACGGCGGGTTCCCGGGCAGCCCGACCGGCTCGGCGACCAGCGGCTGCCACGACATCACCGCGTTCCCGGCCAGGAACATCGCCGCCGCGGCCTGCATGGGTGACGGCGTACTGCTGGACATCTCGCGGCCCGAGCGGCCGAAGGTCATCGACCGGGTCCAGGACGCGACCAACTTCGCCTTCTGGCACGGCGCCACCTTCAACGGCGACGGCAGCAAGGTCGTCTTCATGGACGAGCTCGGCGGCGGTGGCGGCGCGGAGTGCAACCCCGAGGTCGGCCCGAACAAGGGCGCCACCGCGGTCTTCGACATCAAGCACCGCAAGCTGCAGTTCCGCAGCTACTACAAGATCGACCGGCACCAGGCCACCGACGAGAACTGCGTCTCGCACAACGGCTCGCTGATCCCGGTCAAGGGCCGCGACATCATGGTCCAGGCCTGGTACCAGGGCGGCTTCTCGGTCTGGGACTTCACCGACTCCGCACACCCGAAGGAGATCGGCTACTTCGACCGCCCGCCGCGCGACCCGGCGTCGTTCGGCGGCTACTGGTCGGTCTACTACTACAACGGCGCGATCTACGGCACCGAGTCGGTGACGGCGTTCGACGTGTTCAAAATCAAGGACCGGCGGACTGATCCGGCCAACCGGGTGAAGCTGAAGGAGCTCAACGTCCAGACGCAGCCGGCGTTCTGGGGCTAAGCGCTTACATCACGCTCCGGGGTCACTGGCCGTACAACCATTGTGACCCCAGAGCATTCCGGCATACGGTTACACCAGGGCTGTCACCCACCACGCCAGGACCGACCGGCGTTTCGCGGGGCTGCCCGGGGGAGAGACCGCAGTGAGCCAGCCTGACTCCGAGGACGGCGAGATGATCAGGACGACGTTCGACGCCGTCACCGAGGATCTGGGTGACGGGATCGTGCTGGTCCGGCTGTCCGGGGAGATCGACATCGCCACCACCGACTTCGCCTCGGAGTCGATCCGGGCCGCGATCGCGCCACCCGCCCGGACGGTGCTGATCGACCTGTCGGCGGTCACGTTCTGCAGCTCGGCCGGCCTCGGCAACCTGGTGGAGGCCCGGCGGCTCGCGGTCCAGCACGGGATCACGCTGGCCCTGGTGGGCGTCGGCCGTCCGGTGGACCGGCCGCTGACCATCACCGGTCTCGGCCGGGAGTTCACCATCTTCGCGTCGGTCGAGGATGCCCGAGCCCAGGGCGGGCGTCAGCCGTGATGCTCCAGGGCGGCGACCTCCGGTGAGCTCACCGCTCCGGTACGGCACGTCCTGGATCCGGGCCACGGGGCCGAACGGGGAGGCCGGAGACCCGGAATGATGTCGGCGGCGACCTCGCGCGACCTGGTGGTCATCGGCGCTTCGGCCGGCGGCGTCGAAGCCCTGCGCAGCCTGGTCTCCCAGCTGCCCGCCGACCTGCCCGCCGCGGTCCTCGTCGTACTCCATCTTCCGGCCGGGAGCACGAGCGTGCTGGCGACCATCCTGGACGACGCCGGCCGGTTGCCCGCCGAACCCGCGGAGCACGGTGCACCGATCCACCGCGGCCGCTTGTACGTCGCACAGCCGGACCACCACCTGCTGCTCGACGGCGACCGCCAGGTCATGTCCAGCGGCCCGACCGAGAACGGCCACCGCCCCGCGGTGAACGCGCTGTTCCGCTCGGCCGCGCTGGCTCGCGGCCCGCTGGTGGCCGGGATCGTCCTGTCCGGCGTGCTCGACGACGGTACGGCGGGGCTGGCCGCGATCAAGGCCCGCGGCGGCCTGGCGATCGTGCAGGACCCCGACGACGCGGCGTACCGCGGCATGCCGGACAACGCGCTGGCCGCGGTCGCCGTCGATCACGTGCTGCCGGCGGCGGCGATCGGCGAGCAGCTCGCGGGGCTTCTCGGCGTACCGGTCGATCCGGTGCCACCGGCCGAGCCCGACCCGCTGCTGCGCTACGAGCACGCGCTGGCGCTCAGCGGTGTCGCGGCTGCGCTGACCCCGTCGCCGGCCTCGGCTCCGCAGGACTGCTCTGCCCGGACTGCGACGCCGAACTCGCGATGATCCAGGAGGATCAGCAGCAGTTCCGCTGCAAGGCCGGGCACGCCTGGTCCGCGGAGGCGCTGCTGGCGACCGCGGACCAGCGGATGCAGGCCGCGTTGTGGACGGCGTTACGGACTCTCGAGGAGAAGGCGGCTCTGGCCCTGCAGATGGAGACCACTGCCCGGCGCCGTGGCAGTCACGACGTCGCCCGCCGGTACGCCGCCTCGGCGCAGGAGACCCAGGAAGCGGCACGGTTGATCCGCGCCCGTCTGACCTCGAGACGGTCCGGAACCGGGAGAGACGGTGACAGCTCATGAGCCGCGGCAGTGCGTTGTTGATCGGGTCGCGATCCGTCGGAGACACGGTGGTGGTCCGCCCGGCCGGGGTGCTGGAAGTGGCGACCGCGCCGCAGCTGCGGACGTACCTGCTCAAGACGGTGGCCGACCAGCCCGACGGGGTGATCGTGCTGCTGCAGGACCTGGTGCTGGCGCACACGTACACGCTCAGCGTCTTCGCGTCGGTGGCGCGGCACACGGCCGGGTGGTCGGGTGTCCCGCTGGTGCTGGTGATCGGAGAGCAGCGCAGCAGCGAGGTCCGGATGCAGGCTCGCGCGGTCGCCCGGTTCGTCCCGGTCTTCCCCGACCTGAACGCCGCACTGGCCTCGGTCGGCAACCCTCCGGCCCGGCAGCTGAGCCGGCTCCGGCTGGCCAACGACCCGCACAGCGGCGGCGTCGCGCGCCGGTTCGTCGCGTCGACCTGCGAGCTGTGGCACTGCGAGGAGGTCGCCGAGGACGCGGTCGCGATCGTGTCCGAGCTGGTCGGCAACATGGTCCGGCACGCGCACAGCGACGGCGACCTGCGGCTGGAGCTGCGGCGCGAGCTGCTGACCGTCGCCGCGCTGGCGACCGCCTGGGGCACCAATCCCACCACCACCGGCGGCAAGGTCGTCTGGGCGACGTTGCGGCTGCGCCGGCCCGACGCCCGAGCGGCGATCAACAACCGCTGGCGTGACGGGCAGTAGCGTGACCCGGTGACCAACCAGCCCGCCGCGGCCGACGACGTCGACGACCTGCTCGCGTACCTGCGCGAGTCCCGCGGCTTCGACTTCAGCGGCTACAAGAAGTCCAGCCTGCTCCGCCGGATCCAGCACCGGATGGCTCAGGTCGAGGTCTCGGGCTACCAGGAGTACCTGGACCTGCTGCAGGTCGATCCCAGCGAGTTCACCGCGCTGTTCAACACGATCCTGATCAACGTGACCAGCTTCTTCCGCGACCCCGAGGCCTGGGCGGTGCTCCGGACCCGGGTGGTCCCGGCGCTGCTCGCCGAACGCAGCCCGGGTGACCCGCTGCGGATCTGGAGCACCGGGTGCTCGTCGGGCCAGGAGGCCTACTCGCTGGCGATGCTGCTCGCCGACGAGCTCGGCCTGGACCGCTACCTCAAGCAGGTGAAGATCTACGCCACCGACATCGACGACGAGGCGCTCACCCAGGCCCGCCAGGCGTCGTACAGCGAAGCCGCGCTGGCCGGGGTCTCGGCGGCCCAGCGGGCGGCGTACTTCGAGGCCCGTGGGGACCGGTTCGTCTTCAACGCCGACCTGCGCCGAACGGTGATCTTCGGGCGCAACGACCTGGTCCAGGACGCGCCGATCTCGCGGGTCGACCTGCTGCTGTGCCGCAACACGCTGATGTACTTCAACTCCGAGACCCAGCAGCGGGCCCTGAACCGGTTCCACTTCGCCCTGGTCCCGCGCGGTGTGCTGTTCCTCGGCCGGGCCGAGATGCTGCTCGGCCGCAGCCAGCTGTTCGAACCGATCGACCTCAAGCAGCGGATCTTTCGCCGCGTCTCGCAGCGGATCGCCCCACCGGGCCGGACCGAGGCCGTACCGGTGAGTGAGGACGAGCCGGCCGACGCCCGGCTGCACGAGTACGCCTTCGCAGCCGGTCCGATCGCTCAGCTCGTGGTGAGCCCCGACGACACGCTGGTGATGCAGAGCGACCAGGCCGCGAGCCTGTTCGGCCTGACCCGGCGGGACCTGGGCCGGCCGGTCCGGGAGCTCGAGGTCTCGTACCAGCCGCTGGCGCTGCGCGGCCACATCGACCGGGTGCTCGCCGAACGCAAGCCGATCCGCGTCTCCGAGGTCGAGTTCAACCGCCCGGGCGGGGTGGTGCAGTGGTTCGAGGTGCACCTGACGCCGGTGATCGACGGCCCCGAGCTGCTCGGCGTCTCGGTGGTCTACCACGACGTCAGCGTCGCGCGAGCCCTGCGGCTCGAGATCGACCGGGTCAACCAGCACCTGGAGAGCGCCAACTCCGAGCTGCAGTCGACCAACGAGGAGCTGGAGACCACGAACGAGGAGCTGCAGTCGACGGTGGAGGAGCTGGAGACGACCAACGAGGAGCTCCAGTCCACCAACGAGGAGCTCGAGACGATGAACGAGGAGCTGCAGTCGACCAACGACGAGCTCCAGATCATCAACGAAGCGGTCCGGGAGCGCAGCGCCGAGCTGAACGAGGCCAACGACTTCCTCGAGTCGGTGCTGACCGCGTTCACGGCCGGTGTGATCGTGGTCGACCTCGACCTGCTGGTCCTGGCCTGGAACGCGGCCGCGCACGACCTGTGGGGAGTCCGCCAGGACGAGGCCGAGGGCCGGCACCTGTTCAACCTCGACGTCGGCCTGACCGCCGAGGTGCTCCGGCCGCTGGTCCGCGAGGTCCTGGACGAGCCGGACGAGTCCCGGACCGCGCTGGTCGAGGCGGTCAACCGGCGGGGCCGGACGATCACGGTCCGCCTGGTCTGCAGCTCGCTGCGGACACCGGACGGCCTGCCCCGCGGGGTGCTGCTGGCGATGGAGGAGGTCCCGCGCAGCGGCTGACTCACGATGTGGAATCGTTTGCACATCCTCTTGCCAAGGCCCGCCTGGTGCTGCCTAGGCTCTCGGGATGACGATCCCCCACCGACCGGCCGGACCGGACGTCCTCGCGCTCGACGACATCTGCGTGGTCTACCTGCTCGTCGACCGCGAGCACCGGACAGCGGTGGCCGTCGACGCGGGCTCCGGCCGCTGGCTGGGCGACCTGGCGGCGTACGGCGTGGACGCGGTCACCGACGTGATCGTCACCCACCACCATCGCGACCAGGTCGAGGGCCTGCCCGCCCTGGCCGCGACCGGCGCCCGGATCTGGGTGCCGGAGAACGAGGCCGGTCTGATCGCCGACGTGGACCACAACTGGGCCCGCCGCCAGGTCGTCAACAACTACGACGTCCACTCCGACCGCTTCTCGCTGCTGGAGCCGGTACCCGCCACCGGCGTCATGAAGGACTACAGCACCACCCGGATCGGACACCTGGACGTGACCACCGTCCCGACGCCTGGGCACACTCCCGGCAGCGTCAGTTACCTGATCAACGGTCAGGCCTTCGTCGGCGACCTCCTGTACAGCCCCGGCAAGGTCTGGTCCGCCGCCGCACTGCAGTGGTCGTACGTCGGGCTGGAGGGCGCTGGGCTCACCATGGCGTCGCTGGTGCAACTGCTCGATCACCAGCCGACCGCTCTGCTGCCCAGCCACGGTGAGCCGATCAGCGACCCAGCGGACGCCGTCGCGCGGACCTGTGCGGCACTGGCCGACCTGCACAACGTCCGGATGGGCTTCAGCACCGGACTGCTGGACAAGCTGGACCAGCCCTTCGTCGAGCTGAGTCCTCATCTGCTGATGAACCGCACCAGCGAGTCCCGGAGCTACGTGCTGCTCAGCGACGCCGGGACGGCACTGGTCATCGACTACGGCTACGACCTGACCACGGGCATACCTGTCGGCGGCGAACGGTTCACTGTGCGGCCGTGGCTGCCTTCGCTCCGCGCACTGCGTCGTGACTACGGCATCGACAAGGTGGAGGTGGCGGTACCGACGCACTACCACGACGACCACGTTGCCGGGTTCAACCTGCTGCGTGAGGTCGAGGGCACCGAGGTCTGGGCGTCCAGCCCGGTCGCTGCCGTGCTGGAGAACCCGTCGGCGTACGACCTGCCCTGCCTCTGGTACGAGCCGATCCCCTGTGCCCGGCACGTGCCGAACGGATCAGCTGTCCGCTGGCGCGAGTACGAGCTGCAGCTGCACTCGCTGCCCGGCCACACGCTCTACGCCTCGGCTATCGGCTTCACCGTCGACGGCCGCGACGTGCTGGCCACCGGCGACCAGCAGACCGGGACGTGGGTGCCTGGAGAGCAGCCGGAGATCCCCAACTTCCAGTACGCCAACCTGTTCCGGCCGGACGACTACGCGCTGTCCGCCGCGCTCTACCAGCGGCTGCAACCGGAGCTGATGATCTCCGGCCACTGGGACCCGCGTCTGGTCGACCAGGCGTACCTGGACGAGCTGGTCCGTGTCGGGGCCGAGGTGTCGCGCGTGCACCAGGCCCTGCTGCCGCCTGCGCAACCGCCGACCAGCATCACGCCGTACCGGGTGGAGGCGGTGGACGGGCAGCCGTTCGAGCTGGCCGTCGTGGCTGACGGGGTGTGCGAGCTGGTGGTTCCTCGCGGCTGGGAGTGCGAGCAGGTCGACGCCGCGCGCTTCCGCGTCGTACCGCACGTCCAGCAGCGAGTACGCCGGGCGCGGGTCGCCGCGGCGGTCACCCGCGACGGCCGCTACCTGGGCCAGCTGGCCGAAGCACTGATCGACGTCCACCGGCCCTGAGGAGCGACTGCGTGAGGATCGGCGACTACCTGATCGAGGTCAACACCGCCAAGGCGTACGCGGCGGTGGAGGGCGCCGACGGCCGGCCCTGGTTCAAGCTCCGGCTGTTCACCGCGCTCGACACGGCCGGAGGCGTCGACGAGACGTACGGCGACGTGGTGGTCGAGCAGAAGGAGCTCCCGGACGAGCTGGTGCTGACCACGACCTGCCGCAGCACGGTGTGGGACACCCGGACCACGGTCACCCGCTTCCTGCCGGACCGGATCGAGTCGTCCACCACCGTCAGCGGCCGCGGCCGGATCACCGACTGCCACCTGCTGGGCGGACGCCGTACGCCCAGGGGCTTCCTGCCCAGCGGCTCCCGGCTCGAGCAGGCCTGGTCGCCGAACCCGGACCACCCGTCCCGGGAGCTCCGCGACGCGCTGGAGCCGGCGACGATCGGCCCGTGCGGCGAGGGCAGCGAGCCGGGGATCGAGCGCTGGCTGTTCTCCCCCGCGCCGTGGTGCTTCGCGGTCACACCTGGTTCGGCGTACTGGATCGGGCTCAGCCTGGTCGCGCCGATCGCCGAGCAGACTTTCACGAACTACCACTACGCGCCGGTCACCGGAGGCTTCTCCCTGCGTCTGGACTACGAGGGCCAGACCAGTGTCGACGGCACATTCCGTACGCCGTTGCTGGTGGTACATCTCGGCGGCAGCGACCCGGTGCACGTGCTGGCCAGGCACCGCGCCTTGCTCGACGAGTACGGCGTCGTGCCGCAGCGGACAGCTGAGCAGCCGGACTGGTGGCAGGGCCCGATCTTCTGCGGCTGGGGCGCGCAGTGCGCTATCGGCGCTCGTACTGGCCAGTCGCCGCAACCGCTGGCGACCGAGGCCAACTACGACCGGTTCCTGGAGACGCTGTCCGGCCGGGGGATCGTGCCGTCGACAGTGGTGATCGACGACAAGTGGCAGGAGCGGTACGCGACCTGCAGGCCGGATCCCCGCAAGTGGACCGACCTGCGCGGCTGGATTGCCCGGCGGCACGCGCAGGGACAACGAGTGCTGCTGTGGTGGAAGGCCTGGGACGAGGAGGGCGCGCCGGCCGAGGCCTGCATCACCGACGCGGCCGGCGTACCGGTCAGTCTGGATCCCGAGGCGCCTGCCTGCCGTGCGCTGATCACCGACGCCGTCGAGTACATGCTGTCCTCCGACGGGCTGGACGCGGACGGCTTCAAGATCGACTTCACCGCCCGTACGCCGTCCGGCGCATCGCTGCGGCACAGCGGGCATCTGTGGGGCACGGCCCTCCTGCACGCCCAGCTCGCGCTGGTCCACGACACCGCCAAGCGGGTCAAGCCGGACGCCCTGATCGTCACCCACACGCCGAACCCGGCGTTCCTGGACGTCACCGACCTGATCCGGCTGAACGACGTACTGCGTGACGACGAGGCCGCGCCGGGGTATGTCGCTCGCCACATGGAGTACCGGGCCGCGGTGGTGCGCGCGGCCGTTCCGGAGCTGGGGATCGACACCGACGGCTGGATAATGCCGAGCCACGCCGAGTGGCGCGCGTACCTGGAGATCCAGCCTGAGCTGGGCGTTCCGGCGCTGTACTACGCCGACGGGACCGACACGGACCGCTTCGACTTCGGGCCCGAGGACTTCGCCGCGATTCGGGAGAGTTGGCAACGATCCCGGGAGCGCTGGCACGCTGAAACGCCCGGTACGACGCCGCGCCCGCGGAGTTCGGCTTAGACTGCCGCCCATGAATCCGCGGGGGCAGCAGGCGCGCAGTCCGCGTCCGGCGGCGGCGATCAGACGACCGACCGTCCAGGACGTCGCCCGCGAGGCCGGGGTGTCGCCGTCAACGGTTTCCCGCGCACTGCACACCCGTGGTTACGCATCTCCGGACGTGCGCGAGCGGGTCCGGGCCGCGGCGGCCAGGATCGGTTACGTGCTCGACCACAACGCGCGCAACCTGCGCAGCCGGTCGTCGACGTCGATCGGGGTCCTGATCTCCGACCTGCGCAACCCCTTCTACGCCGACCTCGCGGCCGGGATCGAGGAGGAGCTGCGGGCGGCGGAGTACCAGATGGTCCTGGTCAACGACAACGGTGAGCCGGCCGAGGAGATGCGGGCCGCGGAAACCCTGCTGGCGATGCGGGTCCCCGGTGTGATCGTGACGCCGGTGACCGCGGCGTGCCCGCGGGTGCTGCAGGACAACGGCGTTCACGTCGTCTGCGCGGACCGTGAGCTCGGCCGCTCCGGCAGCGACGTCGTGCTGAGCGACAACAAGGCCGGTGCCCGCGCGCTGACCGAGCACCTGATCGAGCTCGGCCACACCCGGATCGGCCTGCTGATCGACGAGACCAAGTGGTCGACCGGTGCGGGCCGGCTGGCCGGGTTCCGGGCCGCGCACACCGACCACGACCTCGAGGTCGACGAGAACCTGATCGCCTACACGAGTTTCGACGCCGACGCCGCCCAGCGCACCACGCGCCGGCTGCTCGACGAGCAGGACGTCACGGCGATCATCTCGGCCAACAACGTGCTCGCGCAGGGCGCGCTCGCCGAGGTCAAGGAACGCAAGCTCAAGGTCCCCCGCCAGCTGAGCCTGGCGGCCTACGACGACGTGCCGTGGATGTCGCTGGTGCAGCCGGCGCTGACCACCGTCGACCAGCACACCGTCGAGCTCGGCCGCAACTGCGCACGGTTGCTGCTGGCGCGGATCCACGACGAGCTGCCGGCCCGGCGCCGGATCCTCCGGGTCGCGCCTCAACTGGTGGTCCGCGGTTCCACCGGCCCGGCGCCGCGCTGACCTTCCTTCGTCCACAGGGTTGTCGCCGACGCCTTGACGTCCGCTCCGCCCGGCCCGTACGGTTCCTGGAAAATGTGGCATCGATGCCACATTCGATCCACGGAGCCGTTGTCCCTGTGGGGTGAGGAGCACGCAATGAAGCAACTCCGCCTGCCCGTCGTGCTGGCCGCGACCACGCTGGCCCTGACTTCCTGCGCGGGAGTCGGCGGCAAGGACGACTCCGGCGGCAGCGACACCGGCTCCAGCGACAGCACACCGTCCGGGACGCTGAACGTGATGGGGTTCAGCGGTGAGGACGAGGTCGCACAGTCCCGGATCGCCGCGTTCAAGACGGCGTACCCGGGCGTCACGGTGAAGAACAACAAAGGCGACTTCGACGCCCAGCAGTTCCTCACCGCGGTCTCCAGCGGGAACGCGCCGGACGTCGTCTACATGGCCCGGAACCTGATCGGCACCTACGCGGCCAAGGGCGCCATCGTGCCGATGGACGACTGCGTCGCGGACAATGGAATCGATACCACACAGTACCGGCAAGCCGCGATGAACGAGGTGCGGCTGAAGGACAAGACGTACGGGATCCCGGAGTTCTACACCGTCTCGGCGAACCTGATCAGCGGCAAGTCGCTGAAGGCGGCGGGGGTCGCGGTGGCCGACATCCAGACCACCGACTGGGACAAGCTCGAGGCGACCACGAAGAAGCTCTACAAGGCCAAGGCGGGCCGTCCGGCCCGGATCGGTTTCGACCCGAAGCTGCCGGACTTCTTCCCGCTCTGGGCGATGGCCAACGGCGCCGAGCTGGTCAAGCCCGGCGGCGAGCCGAACCTGAACGACCCGAAGGCGGTCGAGGCGCTCACGTACGCGCTGAAGCTGGTCCAGGACCAGGGCGGCTGGTCGAACTTCAAGACCTTCCGGGACACCTTCGACCTGTTCGGCGAGAAGAACCAGTTCACCTCCGACCAGCTGGCGGCGTTCCCGATCGAGAACTGGTACGTCAACGTCCTGCTGGACGCGCGGAAGAACGGGCTGGAGCTGGCCTCGACCCCGTTCACCGACCGGCAGGGGCAGCCGATCAGCACCATCGGCGGCTCGGCCTGGGTAATCCCCAAGGGCGCGAAGAACGCCGACGCGGCCTGCAAGTGGGCCAAGACGATGACCTCGGTCGACACCTGGAACAAAGCCGCCGACGCGCGGATGCAGACCGTGGCCAAGGACAAGAGCTTCTTCACCGGCCTGTTCACCGGCAACAAGACCGCCGACGAGCAGATCAAGGCGAAGTACCTGAAGCCCACCGGTGACGCCGGGTTCGACCAGGCGATCGAGAACTACTACGGCGTGCTCGACACGGCCCGCTCGACGAACCCGTCGGCGGCCGCCGCCGAGATCGACGCAGCCTGGAAGAACGCGGTCGGCAAGGCCCTCGGCGGGACGGTGGCACCGCAGGCAGCGCTGGACCAGGCGCAGACCGAGGCGAAGGCCGCCTTCGACAAGGCGAGCCAGGGCTGATCCGGTGACGGCGACGATCGAGCAGGTCGCGACGGACGGGCAGGCCGAGTCCGTCCGTCGCGGCCGCCGTCCGCGACGCAGTCCGCTGGCCCGGCAGGAGGACCGGGCCGGCTGGGCGTTCGTGGCGCCGTGGGTGCTCGGCTTCCTGATCTTCACCGCGGGCCCGATGATCGCGAGCCTGGTGCTGTCGTTCACCGACTACCAGATGATCCAGAGCCCGCACGGCGTCGGCCTGGACAACTACCGCGCCCTGGTCGACGACCCGCGGGTGCTGAAGTCGCTGAGCAACACGTTCGTGTACGCCGCCCTGTTCGTCCCCTTGGGGACGGTGTTCGCGCTGGTGCTGGCGATGATGCTGCACCGGGTCGGCCGGGCCGCCGGGTTCTTCCGCACCGCGTTCTACCTGCCCGAGATGACACCCGCCGTCGCGGCCGGCGCGATGTTCCTGCTGCTGCTCAACGGCCAGCAGGGCCTGGTGAACAAGGTGCTCGGCTGGATCGGCGTCGACGGGCCGAACTGGACGACCGACCCCAGCTGGCTGAAGCCGTCGCTGGCGATCGTCAGCCTGTGGACGCTCGGCGGCACCGTGGTGATCTACCTCGCCGCGCTCAACGGCGTACCGAAGCAGCTGTACGAAGCGGCCGACCTGGACGGGGCCGGTGGGCCGACGAAGTTCTTCCGGATCACCGTGCCGATGATCTCCGGCGCGCTGTTCTTCACCGTGATCACGAACACGATCGCGGCGATGCAGATGTTCGACCAGGCGTACACGATGTTCTACGGACCCCAGCAGAAGGCGTCGGCCTCGGAGGAGTCGCTGGTCTACATGGTCTACCTGTTCCAGAACGCCTTCCAGTTCTTCAAGATGGGCTTCGCGTCGGCGATGGCCTGGCTGCTGTTCGTGATCATCCTGCTGATCACGTTCCTGCAGTTCCGGATCGGCAACCGCTACGTCTACTACCACGGGGAGCGCTGATGACGATCCCGTGGAAACGGCTGCCGTTCCTGGCCTTCCTGGTGCTGGCGACCTTCGCCTTCGTGTACCCGCTGGTCTGGCTGGTCAGCGCGTCGCTGAAACCGCGCGCGCAGGTCTTCGACAACCGGCTGATCCCGGCGCTGTTCCAGCCGGACAACTACGCCCGGGTCTTCGACACGGCGCCGGTGATGCGCTGGCTGGTGAACTCGCTGACCGTCGGGTTCATGGCGGCCGCGGCCGTCACGCTGTCCAGCGCGGTGGTGGCCTTCGGCTTCGCGTACTTCCGTTTCCGCGGCCGCAACCTGCTGTTCGGTGTGCTGCTGTCGACGATGATGCTGCCCGGCGCGGTGACGATGATCCCGGTCTACCTGATCTGGAACCGGCTCGGCTTCGTCGACACCCAGGTCCCGCTGTGGGCGCAGAACCTGTTCGGCTCGGCGTTCTACGTGTTCCTGCTGCGGCAGTTCTTCCTCGGCATCCCGCGCGAGCTGTTCGAGGCGGCCCGGGTGGACGGCTGCGGGTACTTCGCGATGTTCCGCCGGATCGCGTTCCCGCTCTGCAAACCGGCGCTGGTGATCGTGTTCGTCTTCGAGTTCAAAGCGAGCTGGTCGGACCTGATGAAGCCGCTGATCTACCTGCAGACCCCCGACTACTTCACCATCCCGCGCGGGCTGAAGTCGATCATCGACGCGTTCGCGCTGTCCGGCCACTACGAGTGGGAGCTGGCGATGGCGGCCAGCGTGATCGCGGTGGTCCCGATGATCGTCCTGTTCGCCTTCGGCCAGCGTTACATCCTCGACGGCGTGGCGACCACCGCGCAGAAGGGCTGACCGCACCCCATGCCGCAGCCATCCGTGCTCGCCCTCGACGTCGGCGGCACCAAGCTCGCCGCCGGCGTCGTCGCGGCCGACGGGACCGTGCACTCGTTCCGCAGCGTCGGGACCGGCGTCGGCGACGGCCCCGACCTGGTGGTCGGCCGCCTGCTCGACCTCGCCGAGAAGGTCCTCGCCGACGCCGGCCACCCGGAGATCGCCGCCGCCGGTATCGGCTGCGGCGGCCCGCTCGACCCGGTGTCCGGCGTGATCCTCGGCCCACCGGGACTCCCCGGCTGGGACGAGGTGCCGCTGGCCCAGTGGGTGACCGACCGCCTCGGCGTACCGGCGTACGTCGAGAACGACGCGACCGCGGCTGCCCTCGCGGAGTACCGCTGGGGCGGCTGGGACGTCAGCAGCCTCGTCTACCTGACCGTCTCCACCGGCTTCGGCGGCGGGGTGGTCACCAACGGCACGCTCTTCCAGGGCGCCGCCGGCCAGGGCGGCGAGCTGGGGCACGTCGTCGTCGACTGGCAGGGGCGCTTGTGCGGATGTGGCGCCCGGGGGTGCGCGGAGGCGTACGTCTCCGGCACGTCCATCGCCCGGCGTGCGGCGGAGGCGCTGGAGGCGCAAGCGCGCGCCTCCGCCCGCGGCGGACTCGGCGAGTGGGTTACGCCCGCCCCCGAGGGACCCGGGGCGCAGAGCTCCTCCGCCCCCAGCGGAGCCGAGGAACCCCGAGCACACGGCACCACCGCCTCCGGCACAGTCGATGGACTCGACGGGCGGGGCACGCCCGCCCCCGGCGGCCCCGGGGCCGCTCCCGGCGGAGCCGGTGGGCTCGGGGCCGCTCCCGGCGGAGCCGGTGGGCTCGGGGCCGCTCCCGGCGGGGCTGGTGGGCTCGGGGGGTGGGGCGCCTCCCTTTCGTCGCCTCTCGGGGAGAACCTGGAGGGGGTGTCTGCGCTGGCCTCGGTCGGGGAGATCACGGCACGGGATGTTGTCGAGCATGCTCGGGCCGGTGACGAGCTGGCTCGCGCGGTGTGGGACGAGACGACGGCGATGCTGGGGCGGATGGTGGCGGTGATCATCAACGTGTGTGAGCCGGAGCTGGTGGTGCTCGGCGGGGGTGTGACGCGGGCTGGGGAGTTTCTGCTGACGCCCGTGCGGGAGGCTGCGCTGGGGCAGGCGATGGGGCCGGCGGCGCGAGTTTGTGAGGTGGTGCTGAGTCGGCACGGGGATCGCTCGGGTGTGCTGGGCGCGGCGGCGATCGCGCTGCACCGCGGTGGTGCGGGATGACCGAGCTGAGTGTGGATCGATTGCTGGACACCCAGCTCGACCGGCATGCCGAGGTGACGCGGGCGATGCGGGAGCAGCTGCCGCGGGTGCAGGCTGTCGCCGACGAGCTGATTCGGCGGCTGGCCGGCGGCGGAGTGCTCTACACCTGCGGCAACGGCGGCTCGGCGGCTGACGCGCAGCATCTGGTCGGTGAGCTGATCGGGCGCTACCTGCGCGAACGCCGCCCGCTGCCCGCGGTGGCACTGATCGGCGACGCCGCGGTGGTCAGCTGTATCGCCAACGACTACTCCTACGACGACGTGTTCGCCCGCCAGATCGCGGCCCTCGCGCGCCCGCAGGACATCGTCGTCGGGTTCAGCACCTCCGGCACCTCGCCTACGGTGGTGAAGGGACTGGCCGCGGCCCGCGCCAACGGCGCCTGCTCGGTCGCGTTCACCTCGACCCGCGGCGCCGACCTGGCCGCGACGGCCGACCTGGCGGTCGTCGTACCGGCTGAGGAGACCGCCCGAATCCAGGAGATGCATCTGCTCGCACTGCACCTGATCAGTGAGCTCGTGGACCGCTGGGCCTACGAGTCCGACCCCGACCACGAGGAGCTCGCGTGACCCGCGGCCCACTGCACATGATCGGCAACGCCCACATCGACGCGGTGTGGCTCTGGCAGTGGCAGGAGGGCTACCAGGAGGTCCGCGCGACCTTCCGCTCCGCCCTGGACCGGATGCAGGAGTACCCGGACTACGTCTTCACCGCCGACTCGGTCGCGTACTTCAGCTGGATCGCCGAGCACGACCCGGACCTGTTCGAGCGAGTCCGCAAGCGGGTCGCGGAGGGCCGGTTCGAGATCGTCGGCGGCTGGTGGGTCGAACCGGACTGCAACCTGCCCGGCGGCGAGGCCTTCGTCCGGCACGCGCTCTACTCGCAGCGCTGGCTCGCCGAACACCTCGGTGTGATCGCGACGGTCGGCTGCAACGTCGACCCGTTCGGCCACAACGCGACCCTCCCGCAGCTGCTCAGCAAGTCGCGGCTCGACTCGTACGCGTTCCTCCGGCCACAGGCGCACGAGCGCGAGCTGCCGGCGCAGAAGTTCTGGTGGGAGTCCGCCGACGGCTCGCGGGTGCTCGCGTACCGGATCCCGCACGAGTACTGCTCACCACCCGGCGAGGTCTCCGGGCACGTCACGAAGGCACTGCAACAGTTGCCGATGACAACTGAACCGCTGATGGTCTTCTACGGCGTCGGCAACCACGGCGGCGGTCCGACGATCGAGAACATCGAATCGATCGAGCGGCTCGCGCAGCGCGACCTGTTCCCCGCGATGTTCCCGTCGACGATGCGCCGCTTCTTCGACGAGGCGCGGGCCTTCGACGACATCGCCGTGCACACGACCGAGCTGCAGCCGCACGCGATCGGCTGCTACGCGGCACACTCGGGGATCAAACGCCAGAACCGGCTCACGGAGCAGCAGCTGATGGCCGCGGAGAAGTGGTCCACGATCGCCGGCACGCTGAGCGGGATGCCGGACGCGACCGCGGAGCTCGGGCACGCCTGGAAACAGGTGCTGTTCAACCAGTTCCATGACATCGCCGCCGGGACGGCCATCGAACCGGCGTACGACGACGCGCGCGACCAGCTCGGCGAGGCGAAGGCGATCGCCGCCCGGCTGGCGAACCGGTCGATCCAGTCGATCGCGCGGCAGATCGACGTCCCGGCCGAGGAGCAGATGGTCCCGGTCGCGGTGTTCAACCCGCACCCGTGGCCGGTCACCGCGACGGTCGAGCTCGAGCTCGGGTACCCGTCGGTCCTGCGCGGCGCGATCGACGTCCGCGAGGGGCTGTCCGGTGCGCTGCTGGCGATGCAGGAGATTCGCTCGGCCGCGACGGCGCACGGGCGGCGGCGGGTCGCTTTCGTGGCGGCGCTGCCGGCGCTGGGGTACCAGCTGTACACGCTGCGGCCGGGCGGTTCGGCGTACGACCTCGGTGCGGTTCGGCGCGACGACCTCGTGCTGGACAACGGCGTCGTCCGGGCGGCGGTGAGCCGGCGGACCGGCTGGCTGAAGTCGCTGCGGGCCGGCGACGGGCCGGAGCTGCTGCCGAAGCGCAAGCAGCAGGTGCCGCACGCGCAGGTGATCGACGACGACACCGACACCTGGAGCCACGGCGTACGGTCGCTGTGGAACACGATCGACGCCTTCGAGGTGACGTCGGTACGGCGAGTCGCGGACGGGCCGGTGCGGCAGGTCGTGCGCGTCGAGTCGGCGTACGGGCGGTCGACGCTGGTCGAGGAGTACGTGCTGGACGCGGGGGCGGACGCGGTCGAGGTGCGGGTGACGGTGGACTGGCGGGAGCAGCTGAAGACGCTGAAACTGTGTTTCCCGTTCGCGGTCGAGGACTCGGTCGCGACGCACGAGATTCCGTACGGGCACCTGGTGCGCGAGCAGAACCGTGAGGAGGTGCCGTCGCACGCGTGGGTCGATGTGTCGGGTGCCGGCGGTGGGGTGGCGTTGCTGAACGACGGGAAGTACTCGTTCGCCGTCGACGGGTCGGTGCCTGGGCGGCCGGTTCTCGCGATGACGTGCGTGCGGTCGCCGGTCTACGCCTGGCACGACCCGCGGGTGCTGTCGGACGCGGAGGACTACGAGTATCTGGATCAAGGCGTGCAGAGATTCCGGTACCGGCTGCAGCCGCATGCCGGGGACTGGCGAGAAGCTGAGGTCGTGCGGGCTGCCGCGCTGCTGAACCAGCCGGTGACGCCGTTGATCGAGTGCTTCCACGACGGTCCGCTGCCTGAGCAGCAGTCGTTCCTGTCGACCTCGAGCGACCAGGTGATCTTCTCGGTGCTCAAGCATCACGAGGACGGGTCCGGTGCGGTGGTTCTGCGCGGGTACGAGACCGCCGGGCGGGCTGCTGAGGTCGCCGTGGACCTGAGCTACCTAGGCGTTCAGTTCGCTGCGGTGTTCCGGCCTGGGGAGATCAAGACGTTCCTGGTCTCCGCCGACGGCGCGGTGGAGGAGGTCGACCTGCTGGAGTGGGATCCGGCTCAGCCTCCACCGCTTACTGCACAAGGCACTGTCTGACGCCGCTGAGTCAGTGAGCGGCCTCGGTCCACGGGCGGGCGGTGCGGTGGACGATGTCGGCGATCTCGGCCAGGCGCTCGCGGCATTTGCCGGCGAGCACCGGCTGATAGTCCTCGACCTCCAGCGCGGGCGTCCACAACGCCCGCCCGGCGAGCGTGCCGGAGGCTCCGCCGGTGCACGCCAGCTCGACCGCGCGCGGGAAGTCGTCCCGGGCCACGCCGTTCGACAGCACGACCCACGGCACCGGCAGCACCTCGGTCAGCTGCTCACAGGTCCCTACGATCGCGTCGGCGTCGCCGAGGCCGCGGCTCGGCACCTGCGCCTTGTACAGATCGGGACGTACCGGTCCCAGCGCCTCCGCCGCCGCGACGATCGCCTCGTCCAGGTCGAACCCCTCCTCCCCCGCCGCCGGCTGGACGACGGGTTCGAGCACCGACAGCATCCCCGCCGTACGGCTCAGCTCGACGAACTCCCGCGCCATCTCGACGCGACGCCGCTGCTGCCCGTCGCGCTTCCAGATCACCAGCAGCTTCAACGCGACCACCCCGCGCGCTTTCGCCTGCTCGAGATCCTGGCTCCGGTCGAGGCCGGTGTCGGTCACCGGTCCACCACGCTCCTGGACCAGCTCGTCGACCGCCAGAATCAGTCCCGGCGTCCGCGGCGCGTCGTACCCGGCATCGATCAGGAAGCCGGACGCCAACGGCGCAAGGTGTTTTGCGACGGCCGCCTTGAACGCCGCGATCGCCGCGACGTCGTCCGGCCGGCCGTGCTCGGCGAGCATCGTGCGCAGGCTCTCACGCTGATCCATCGCCACCATCGCGAACGTTCCGTCGTCGTAGGCCAGGGCGTCCAGCGTCATCGGTCTGCTCCTCGGATGTGGAATCGATCCCAGAACAGTGTCTCCCATCTGCGGTCCGCCACGGGCCCGACCGGCACGGCGACCTTTTCCAGCGGTGCGCTTCGTTGGCCGGTCACCACTTCCGCTGCCATCAGCGCCGCGCCTTCGGCGGCTGTCGCCTGCCCGTCGACGACGGCGAAGTCGCGGCCACCGCTCGCCAGCGCCTTGCGGCGCATCCAGCCGTTCAGCTGAGTCGGGCCGCCGAAGGCGATCGTCGTACGCCAGTCGATGCCGAGCCTTCGGGTCTGCTCCTCGGCCATCCAGCGGGCGTGCAGGCTGAGGCCGTCGACGAGAGCGCGCATCTCGGCGGCCTGGTCGGGGACGTCCGAGCGGGCGTCGTACGTGATGGCCGGATCGGGTGCGGGCGCCTGCCGTCCTTGCGGGTACGGCGCGGCGGGGTGCTCGCTGGGCGGGCAGTCCGGGTCGAGGACGCTCGCCAGCCACTCGTGGTCGCGGCCGAAGTACGTGAGCCGCTCGTCGATCAGCCCGCCGGCGGCGCCGTGGCCGGAGACGGCGGTGGCGAGCCGGCCGTCGGCGTACCAGCCGACGCTGATGCCCTCGCGGCGGAGCTCGTCGTCGAGCACCAGCGCGCGGCTCGGCGTGATGATCGCCTCGGAGGTGCCGAGCGAGTCCGCGACC
Organism: Kribbella sp. NPDC051770; assembly: GCF_040681455.1. Classification (NCBI taxonomy): domain Bacteria; kingdom Bacillati; phylum Actinomycetota; class Actinomycetes; order Propionibacteriales; family Kribbellaceae; genus Kribbella; species Kribbella sp. NPDC051770. The sequence continues at coordinate 923,480 of NZ_JBFAYT010000002.1, forward strand.
TGCCCGGGCTCGCGCACCCCGGCCGCCCACGCGCCGACGAGGTGGTCATGACCACACAGGACCACCGGGACGCCGTCCGGCGTGTACGCCGTGACGCTCATCGGCTCGGCGATCTCGGGGAGCCGGTCGAACCCGCCCCAGCCGAGCAGCTCGTCGTCCCAGCGGCGCCGGCGCAGATCCAGTACGCCGTACCGCTGCGCGTGGGTGAGATGTGTCGCGTACCGCCCGGTCAGCGCGGCGAGCACGAGGTCGGGAGCGCCGGCCCAGATCCGCGTCTTCCTGATGACGTCGGAGGTCTCCGCGAGCCAGCGCCAGGTGGTCAGCGGGAGCTTGGCGCTGAGCCGGAGGCCGGTGCGCGCGTACAGGCTCTGCGGGCCGAGCTCCTCGCGGAGGCGCTGCGCCTGCGCCGTACCGGGCTGGTCGCGCCAGCTGATGAGCTGTGTCAGCGGCTTGAGATCGGCTCCGAGTGGAACCCGGTCTCGGCCATGCCCGCGATCCCGATCCCGTCGATCCGCTGGCCCTCGGCAACGTCCTCGATCAGCTTCGTGACGACGTGCTGGAGCTGCTCCGGATCCCCCGGAGTCGGGACCCCGAGCGTCCGGCGTTGCGGGATCAGGCAGACTTTGGTGTTGGTGGTTCCGACATCTATCCCCAGGAACGTCACCTTCAGCAGGCTAGACCGGTTGATGCGATAGCGTCCTGAGTCCCCGAAGCAAGGAAAAGTTTTCATGGGTGAGTCCAAGATCGTCGTCGTGGTGCCGACCTACAACGAGCGGGAGAACCTGCCGGAGCTGGCCAAGCTGCTCGCCGGGCTGGACCTGCCCGGGCTGCAGATGCTGGTCGTCGACGACAACTCCCCCGACGGCACCGGTGACGTCGCCGACGAGCTGGCCAAGGCCGCGCCGGAGCAGGTCGGCGTGCTGCACCGGACCGCGAAGGACGGCCTCGGCCGCGCCTACATCGCCGGGATCACCCGCGCGCTCGACGAGAACGCCGACATCGTGATCCAGATGGACGCCGACCTGTCGCACCCGGCGTCGGTGCTGCCGACGATGGTGGAGACGCTGCGGACCAGCGACGCCGGCCTGGTGATCGGGTCGCGCTACGTGCCCGGCGGCTCGGCCGCGGCCGAGTGGGCCTGGCACCGCCGGCTGCTGTCGGCCTGGGCGAACTTCTACGTGAACACGATCCTGCGGCTGCACGTCAAGGACGCCACCGCCGGCTTCAAGGCCTGGAAGGCCGACACCCTGCGCGCGATCGACGTCGGCACCATCCAGAGCAACGGGTACTCGTTCCAGGTCGAGATGAACACCCGCGCGGTCCGCCGCGGCTTCCGGATCGCCGAGGTGCCGATCCGGTTCGAGGAGCGCACCCACGGCGCGTCGAAGATGAGCCTGAAGGTCCAGCTCGAGTCGGCGCTGATGCCGTGGAAGCTGCTGTTCAAGCGCTCCTGAGCTGTTTTTTCCGAAGGGCCGGTACGGCGTACCGGCCCTTTGTCGTTCACCCGTAGCCGAGCTCGTGCAGCCGGGCGTCGTCGATGCCGAAGTGGTGCGCGATCTCGTGCACGACCGTGATGTTCACCTCGTCGACGACGTCGTCGACGGTGTCGCAGATCGCCAGCGTCGGGTTGCGGTAGATGGTGATCCGGTCCGGCAGCACGCCGCCGTACCAGTTGCCGCGCTCGGTCAGCGGGATGCCCTCGTAGATCCCGAGCAGGTCCGGGTCGCTCGCGGGCGCGTCGTCCTCGACGAACACCGCCACGTTGTCGATCAGCGCGGCCAGCTCCGGCGGCACCTCGTCCAGCGCCTCCGCGACCAGCACCTCGAAGTCCGCCCGGTTCATCTCGATCACGGCCCCAGCGTAGTGAGGCGCACCACACGGCGTCCGGCGACAGATTCCTGCCATGCCGGATTCCGCCAGCGCGATACCTCGTAACCGGCGTTACCCGCTGCTGATACTGACGGCCATCGGTCGCGTCCCGGCGACCGGCGTTTCCGTCCCCAGCTCCAGGAGATCCGGTATGACAAAGCGCTTCCTGACCGCGGTGGTCACCACCGCCGCCGTCCTGGGCGGCTTCACGGCCGCTCCCGCCCTCGCCGCTCCCACCACCCCGGCCGCGGCGGCCCCTGCCCCGGCGTTCGCCGGGCTCTCGTCGCCGATCGCCGTCGAGCTCGCGCAGCGGCTCCCGGAGATGCGCAAGGTCGCGGCCGACGTCCAGGCCCGGCTCGGCAGCGAGGACAGCCAGCTGCGGGAGCGCATCCTCGACGTCATCGACCCGACCGACTACGAGTGCCCGACCGCGAACCCGCCGGTGCTCGACGCGATCAGCGCCGAGATCGCGACCTGGACCGCCGACCAGAAGCTGGCGTCGGCGTACGTGCTGATCTTCGACCTGGTGATGAAGGACGCGGTGTACTTCCCGCAGCCGGCCGGCAAGTTCACCTACGGCGCCAAGGGCACGTACACGAAGAAGGCGACCGACACGTTCAGCGGGCTGCGCAAGTTCTGGGACATCAAGTCCAAGGACATCCAGCTGGTCCCCGCGCACGGCCGGATGCTGCTCGACACCGCCCGGGTGACCCGGGTCTTCACGACGCTCTACGGCCAGCCGGCCGACCTGTCGCTGAACACGGCGAACTTCATCAAGGACCAGATCAACAACCCGGCGATGAAGTACGGCGACCAGCCGGCGTACACGTTCAACGCGTACGCGTTCAGCGCCGAGGGCCAGCCGGTGCCCGGCGTCGGCACCGTCGGCGACAAGATCGTGATGGGCGACGGCGTACTCGACGGGTTCGGCCTGGTCGGGCTGGGTGACGTGACCACCCAGGCGATCCTGGCGCACGAGTTCGGGCACCACATCCAGTACGAGGACGGGCTGTTCACCTCGACGCTGCCGGCGCCCGAGGCGACCCGGCGTACGGAACTGATGGCGGACTCGTTCAGCGCGTACTTCCTGACCCACGCCCGCGGCGAGCGGATGAACTGGAAGCGCGTCCAGCAGTTCACCGCCATGTTCGCCCAGATCGGCGACTGCGGCTTCGACGGCGCCGGACACCACGGCACCCCCAACCAGCGCGTCAAGGCCGCCCTGTGGGGCTACGGCGTCGCCCAGGCGGTCTGGCCGCGCTCCCTGGTCCTGCCGTCCCGCGTCTTCGCCTGGCTCTTCGAGAAGCACCTGCCGCGACTCGTCGCACCGGACGCCACCGACACCACCGTCCTGAAGGCCGCGGACGAGGCTGCCACGTCGGTCAGCTAGTTGTTTCTGCCTCTCCGATCGGCTGGCTGGACTCTGGGGGCAGAGTCCAGCCAGCCCCCTCTCCAGCGGCCCGATCCCCCTTGGCAACAACTCGTTTTGGACCTTCGCCAAGACTCCTCTATGCTTACGGCTGTCCCTGGAGCTTCGGCTCCCGCGGGTCCGAGTCCCCATCGTCTAGTGGCCTAGGACGCTGCCCTTTCAAGGCGGTAACGCGGGTTCGAATCCCGTTGGGGATACGGTCGAAAGGCCGATTAATTGAACAGTTCGAAGATGGTGTACCATCGTCGAGCATCCTGGCCCAGTAGCGCAGTTGGTTAGCGTGCCGCCCTGTCACGGCGGAGGTCGCGGGTTCGAGTCCCGTCTGGGTCGCCAGGAGAAGGCGGCGGATGTCCTGAACATCCGCCGCCGCCTTTTCTCCCCGGTCAGGTAGCTCAGCTGGTAGAGCGTCCGCCTGAAAAGCGGAAGGTCGGCGGTTCGAGACCGCCCCTGACCACACATCTCACCTGCGGTTTCTCCATCGGAGAACCGCCAACCTCCCGCAAAAGACCGCAACGCCTACCCGGCGACGTGTTCCGCGAGCTGATCGAGCGCGTTCCGCTGATCCTCCAAGGACGCGTGCGCGTAGATCGCCATCGTCACCTGTACGTCCTCGTGCCCGACGATCGCCTGCACGATGTGCGGGCGGCACCTTGAGCCGTAGGAGCAAGGTCACACAGCTACGCCGCGGTCGTGGAAGCGCATCTCTCCGAGCCCAGCCTCAGCCCGCAACGGGCACCAAGTCCGCCGCAGGTTATCTGGCTCCATCGGCGTACCGATCTCGGTCGTGAACACGTAGCCGGTATCAACCCACTTCTCGCCGGCCTATAGCCGCTCCTTGACCTGCTGCCGCTTGTGGCCCGAGAGCACGTCCAAGCACAGCTCGATCAACGGCACCGTGCGACGAGACTTCCGGGTCTTCGGAGTGACGGCCTGAAGCACACCATCAACCCAGTGCAGCGTGCACCGGATCTCGACGGTCTTTCGACCCAATCGATGTCATCCCACTTCAGCCCGAGCAGCTCGCCGCGCCGCAATCCCATGAACAGCGCGTACAGCCGCGTCGGCTTGGCTGCCTTCAGCAACAGCCGAGCTTGTTCCTCGGTCGCGCCCCGATTGGTGTCGTACTGCGCGCCCTCGACCTGGACCAGCTTTTGCCACGTCATACACATAAAGCACCGCGCAGCAAGCCGGGCTGCATGCCCAGCCAATCAGCAGCCTAGCCGGACACTCTTCCGACCGGGCATCCCCACGCTCAGGCGTCGTGAGCACGACCGACCATGAACTCATGCACGCCGCCGCCCCCCGAGGCCGGCGATGCACGTCTGCTCTAGGACAGTAGACCATGTCTCCGAGCTGCAGTCTCCAGATCGACTCGGAACCTGTCGAGGTCCGCCAGCGCATACAAGCCGTCGATACGCCGCGTTTCGGCGAGGGCGTACATCCGCCGGAAGTCTCCCATGCGGCTCAGCCAGCCGATGCCGTCCACGACCGCCAGGATGTACTGGTGGGCGAACCGAACGTTCGCCATCTCTGTCACCTCGCTTACGGCTGCGGTCAATTTGGACCCAGTCGAGTCAAAACCCTTGCATGCAACAGCAATCAGGGCGCTTGCCATACTCGGAATCGCTAGGTCGGCCGGGCCGGTATCGCCATTGCGGCCGACGAACCGCCCTCGCATCTCGTACGGCAGCCCCAAGTCCTTCACGATGGCCTCGATGGCATCCTCAATTAACCGCCCGGCCACCCCCGCGCTACTGGCGGTCTGTCTCGATGTGCCCCGCGCAGCGAGGATGTCTCCGAACGCGTAAGTGCGGTTTCGCTGAGCCGCCAGGGCGTCCAGCAGACCGAACTCGCTGTCGAGCCACGCGACGAGCGCCTCGGCATCGTCCGTCGCGGCCTTTGCCCAGCTCGCTGTCCCGAACTCCGCTTTAAGGAGGTTTTTAAGCTTCTCCTGAGAGAGACCGACGGCGAGTCCAAGAGTGTAAACATCGCGAGGCTGATCTTTTACCCAGTCGGTCATGACAACCGCGTCAATGGTTGGGAGTGCGTCTAGGCTGGCGCCGGCCTGCCGGATTGCCGTCGCTTGAGGGCTGTCGGCGGTTGGATCGATGTGGGCGGTTAGGCGCTGCAGACGCGTCAGATAACCGAGGAGCTCTGGAGAGTCGTCAGCCATCAGCGTGCAATGAAAATGTACTCGTCTACACTACGCCTCTTTGCGGCGGAGTGGGTTCCATAATGATATGTGTGCTCTATTGCCCTCACCTCAACATCAGCCTTGAATTCACGCAACAGCGCTTCAAGAGTGGCACGATCCGGGAGGGCGTTGCTGGAATATGATAGAACGATCGTGGAGTCATGGAATTTCTTAAACACATCACGCAACCCTACCTCAATGGTGCGGCGGGAAGAGAAATTCGTGACTCGCTTGGGAATCTTTTTGCTCTTCGTTTCATGCATGATGATGTCGCCCACCCAATAGCGGGAAAGTCCTTCGAGGAAGTGGAATCGCTTCGTGTAGTCGTTGTCGTCTGCAGGCGGAGCGTAGGGTGGATCGAGGTACACAAGGTCGTACTTCTTAGGCTCCAGCTCGGAGATCTCGCGTGCCGTGGCAACGCAAGCTTGACCGCTGTTGAAGACCGCCCGATTGTAGTCCTCAACCCGCTCTACAAAGTGATCACGAAGACTGAGCCGCAAGTCCCGCCTTCCGTCGTCATAGCGGCTCAGATCGCCAGTCAAAGTGAAGACGCCGCGGGGCTGCTTCCGAGCTGCCGCCAGGCACAGCGCCGCGATGGCGATCGCGCGCTTGTGACCTCGGAGGTTGTCGATGTGGCTCCAGGCTGAATCCAGGAAGCCCAGATCCTCGGCGGTGAAGAAGACTCCCGAAAACGTGCGTTGGATGAAGTCGCGGTCATCCGCCCGCGGGCCGATGATCCGGTCCACGTCACCCGCGGTAAGTCGAGTGGCGTGATTGACGACACCCGCTTTAGCAACTGTGGCGGGGAAACCGAGGTAGTCGTTGCTGTGCACTGCGTAGCCCTGCTGCTTGAGCAGGTACGAGACCACGCCCGAGCCCGAGAACGCATCCAGAGCGGTCTTACCGCCGATCTCCTCGAACACGTCAGCAAGGTGGGGCAGAAGCTTGTACTTCGATCCCATCCAGCGCACGCGCGGGAAGACTGCTGCGCGCTGCGCTGCCGTAGCCGCTACTGGCATCGATTCGAGGTGAGGAGAAGCCATGGGTACATACTGCCGTACCGCTCCGACATCCAGAGCCGCACCACTCGGTGGTCTGGCGCGAAGAGCCCACCTCGGGACTGGCATCCTGGCTACATGGACCTCGACTATGAATTGGAGGGGCGAAGGCTCCTCAACGAACACCATGACGCGGACGAGGATCGGACGGGCCTACAACCCTGGGAGGACGGTCCGTGCAAGGTCTGCGGGTTCCGTACGGGAGAATTCGAGTTGGCATATCCGACCCACATGCCGGTGCATGTAACCACGGTCCGGGCGTGGATCGATGAGCTGGGTGGCCCATACCCAGCTCACGATTTCTGACAGGTCTTCAACACGACGCCACAGCGAGCCGGGGACCACCGTCGAGCGCCGAAGTACCCGAGATCATCGGCGAGGACTCCTCGCCTAAGCCCCCTCGCCTGCAGCGAGACAGGTCAAGTGCGCAAAGGCATGTCGGTCGTGCAAGACAAGTCTGCTACCTAGCTTCTTGGCCCGGCACGACCGCAGCGTGGACCGCAACAGCCGGCGACGGCGACGAGTTGGCGCCAGCGGATCGGCCCATGTGCGAATGACGCGCCCTCGTCGGCTGCATATCGCTGTCGAACTGAAAAGCGCAAGGTCGGCGGTTCGAGACCGCCCCTGACCACACATCAACCCTCTCCGGTTTCGGAGGGGGATTTTTCTTTCCCACGCGAGCTCCGCAGCCACCTTCCGTTGCTCCGCTCCTCCGGACGGCCGCTACGCGCGCTCCCGCACACCATCCGGCTTAGCGCCAGCTTCAGTTGCCTGCTTATCGCAGGCGTCTGCCAGCTGGCGCCGGCCTTCGGCGGGTTTGCGCCCGCGGTGCGCGCTTGGCGCGCGGTGACCACTCTGTGGCTGAGGTCGGCTGCAAGTGCGGATCCCCACATTGTTGGTGATCGGGCCATCGGCAAGCAGCACTGCAACAGCCGATCAGCGGTTGGTCAGGTGAGGAACTCGCGGAGGTTTGCGGCCAGGGCGACCGCGAGGGTTTCTCGGCGTTTGAGGTGGGAGGTTCTCAGGAGGTCGGCGAGGCGTTCTTGTTGGGTGTTCGTGGGGAGGAAGTACATCGGGGCCTTCGGTTGGCTGCCGAGGCTCGACAGGGTGGGGTCTGGGTCTTGGTGGAGTTCCAGGTCGGCGATTACCGCTTCCCAGCCGCCAAGGTTGCGGTGGATCCACCAGGCTCTCCGGCGTAGGGCTGGGTCGGTGGAGGACTTGAGGGGTGACCGGTCGGGGATCGTCCAGAGGCGCGGGTTTTGGATTAGGACCTCGCCGGCCAGGCGGGCGATTCGGGTGTTGGGCGCGGCGGTGAGGGTGAAGAGGGTGGGGACGTCCTCTGGGGTGGCTTGGGGTTTCAGGAGGGTCAGGCCGACCTTGCGGAGGGCGGGTTCGTTGCTGGCGATCAGGGTGAGGATCTCGGGGCGGGCGACTGGGGCTTTGAGTTCCGTCAGGCCGACGTAGGCGCGGGCTCGGGTGGTTGCGGGGGCGTCGGAGTGGGCGATCTCGGCGTACGTCGTACTGGGGTTGTGGCCCAGTTCCTCCCAGCGGCGGCGGGCCCAGAGGCGGACCAATGTCGAGCGGTCTACGAGGAGGCGTTCGACGTCGGTCGGGTTGAGGTCGGATGCGGTCAGGCGGACCAGGGCGAGGACTCGGCTGTCGGCGGCGCGGCCGTTGAGGAGGAGGCGGCTGATGAGCTCGGGTGAGCCTTCGTCGAGGACGATGCGGTTGAGGAGTTGGCGGACCAGCTGATCGGGCTCGCGGGGGTGGAGCTTGGTCACGTCGGCGAGGGTGAGCAGGCCGGTTTCGTGGCTGTGGTGGAAGGCTGCTCGGCGTACGTCGTGGTCGGCGGAGGCTCGGAGGAGCGCCCAGACGTTCGCCTCGCCGTGGAGGGTGACCAGGGACTGCAGGTACTGCGGCAGTACGTCGGTGCCGCGGCTGCGGTTGTCGATGCGGTGGAGCAGCGGGACGATCCGGGCGGCCTGAACGGGGGTGGTTCGCCGGCGTACTTCGGCCAGCGCCGTCGTACGGATCACCGCGACGTGGTCGTTGATCCGCATCGTCAGCGCGCGGTCGGCGGCGTTCCCGCTGGAGCTGATCAGCGCGCGGACCGCGGGCTCGCGGACGAAGCCGTCGCGGTGCATGCTCGCGAGGACGGCGACGATCGGGTGCGGCTGCTCGAGGACCTGCGGAGTCCACAGCTCCGGCGGGCCCATCGTCGGGGCTCCGTACTGGAACCCGCGGGCGTAGTAGTAGATGCGCAGCAGTTCGCGCGCGGTCGCCGTACTGAACCAGGACCAGCTCCTGTCCAAGCCGGCGCGGTCGCCGCTCAGGGCGGCGCTCGCGGCTTCGCGGAGGCGTTCGCGGATCTGCGTCGAGGTCAGCATGGCGCTCATCCTCGCTGACGGGGTACCGCAGCGCCCGGGAATTACCAGCGCAGTACTGCGGATGAGGGTGCGGCGATTCAGATCCCGGTGGTGCCGTCCAGGGACTCCCGGATGATGTCGGCGTGGCCCGCGTGGCGGGCGGTTTCCTGGATCAGGTGGAGCATGACGTAACGAAGGTTGCAGTCGGCCAGGTCGGGGCGGGTGCCTCGCGCGTCCAGGGGCGTGGTGGCGGTGATCGCCTTGGACTTCTCGATCTGGGCGCGGTAGTCGGCGATGCAGCTTTCGACGGTGTCGGCGTCGGCCAGGGCGAAGTCGGCGTCGGGTTCGGCGGGCTCGACCTCGGGCCATCCGTCGGGGAGTTTCCGGCCGGCCACCAGGTACTCGAACCAGCGTTGCTCCCAGATCGTGGCGTGCTTGATCAGGGCCAGCAGCGACAGCGTGCTCGCGGACGGGGTCTTGCGGGCCGCGTCGTCGGAGAGGTCCTCGACCTTGCGGATCAGGCCGATGCGCTGGGCGTCGAGGATGTTCTCCAGGGCGGACCGTTCGTCGGTGGGAAGGCGGTTCACGTCGATCCAGCTGGGCATTCCGCGATCGTAGCGGCGCAGCGGGTGACGGCGGACAAGGTTCATCGGGCGGTGGTTCGGCGTTCACCGGCGCGATGCAGGTTCGGCGGTATGGAATCAGGAGTTTTGTCTCGGAGGCGCGCTCGAGTCGCGGTGGCGATCGGCGCGGGGGTGGCCTTGGTGTGTGCGGGCGCGGCGGTGAGCCAGGCCGGTGTGTTCTGGCCGCGGCCGTCGCACGGGTTTCGCGTCGCTGCGGACTCGTACGCCGGGCACGGCACGGTGAGCGGGGACGTACTGCGCAACGACGCCGGCGCGACTGCCGTCGTACGGAATTCGCAGCCGGCGAATGGGACCGTGACGGTCGCTGCGGACGGGTCGTTCGTGTACACGCCGAAGGCCGGGTTCAAGGGGACGGACAGTTTCACGTACACGGCGACGGACGCCGTACAGGTGTTCAGGAACAGCAAGGCCGGCGGGGGCGCTTTGGCGCCGTTGGCGAAAGTCGCGGGGCCGGGTGGGAGTACGACGGAGCTTTCCGGCGAGGGATTCGGGTCGGCGTTGGCCGCCGTACCGGGAAAGGCCGGGTACTTCTACGGGCTGACCGACCGCGGGCCGAACGCGGACGCGCCGGACGGGAACAAGTCCGAGATGCTGCTCGATTTCCAGCCGCAGATCGGGAAGTTCAAGCTCGTCGACGGGCGGGCCGAGCTGGTCGGAAAGGTGTTGCTGAAGGGGCCGAAATCGCTGGGTGGGAAGAAGTACAGCGGCCGGCCGCCGCACGACACGAGCGAAGTGATCGACGACGTCAATGCGACGAATGCCAACGGCGGTACGCCGGTTCCGGTGGCGCGTGATGCTTACGGCTACGACTCGGAGGGGCTCGTTGCGCTGCGGGACGGGACGTTCTGGGTTTCGGACGAGTACGGGCCGTACGTGACGCATTTCGACGCCGAGGGTTTCGAGATCGGGCGGCTCACGCCGTACCGGGACAGCGTGGACAACTCGGCGCACAAGATCGTCGGGTACTTGCCGGCCGAATTGGCGAATCGCGTGAAGAACAAGGGGATGGAAGGGCTCACGGTCACACCGGACGGTTCGACGCTGGTCGGCGTGATGCAGTCGGCTTTGCAGTTGCCGGATCTGGGGAGCGTGAAGGCGGCTGGGGTTGCGCCGGTGCGCATTGTCGCGATCGACCTGCGGACCTACCGTTCTAAACAGTACCTGTACCTGCTGGACAATCCCGGTACGACGGGTGCTGCGATCAGCGAGATCACGGCGTTGTCGAACGCACGTTTCTTGCTGGATGAGCGGGATGGTGCGTTCGCGCCGTTCGCGCAGAAGAGCCTGAACGAGATCGACATCGAGGGTGCTACTGATGTCAGCGGGCTGACGGTCGGCGGGAAGTCGCCGGAGGCTCTTGTCGGCGCCTCGACTACCAACGCCGCGCTGGCTTCGCTTACCTCTGCAGGAATTCAGGTTTCTCTGAAGCAGCCGGCGGTGAATGTCGGAGCGTTGGTTAGCCAGTTCGACCCGACTGGGAAGTTCTTCGGGCACGACAAGGTCGAGGGCGTTGCGACGACCGACGGCGGGCGGACGCTGTACGTCTCCAACGACAACGACTTCGGGATCGACACGATCGTCGTCGACCCCGACGGGAAGTGGACGGTGCACCAGAAGGTGCTGCCGCCGACCGGGCGGACGGACAACGGCGAGATCCTCAAGATCGACACCGCCAAGCTGCCGGCCGTTCTGAAGACCGTGACGGTCACCGTGCGCGTCCGCTGAGATGCTGGCGGGCCCGCCCCCCGTTGTCGGACGGGCCCGCCAGGTCAGGGCCGGAACTTCCCGAACAGCAGCCGACCGAGCAGCGCGACCAGCACGAACGCGATCAGGCCCGCGACGGCGACTACTGAGACCACGCAGGCTGCGTTGGTCGCGAGTGTCAGCTTGCCAGTGGTCGTCGTGAATCCCTCGGTCAGCAGCGCGAGCGTGGCGAGCATCAGGAACCCTGCGGCCGCGAAGCCGAGCACGATGGTGTGATGCCCACCGAGCGTCGCTGTCGCCGTCAGCGGCGAGGACTGGTCGAGCCACGGGCCGAAGGTGTGCATCCAGACGACGGCCATGAGGTCGGCGGCCATCAGGCACCAGAGAGTGATGGTGGAATGGGAGGCAGTGCGCGGGGGCCTGCGTTGCAACATGGTTGCCACCTCCGAACTTCCCCGAGGCACCGCTCCTAGGCGGTGCCGGTCAGTGCAGACGAGGGACCATCGACGCCGGGTGCTCGGCGTTGGGGACGGCCGTGGAGGGAGGCGCCAGGAATGGCGTCGCTCGGGGGTTGCGGGTGGGCCGGCAGGTGGTCTGCCTGGACGGAATCCTCAGAGCGCGCGTGGCTGGTGGGTTCCGTCGTCTCCTCTACCATGAATCACTTACTTCATTCTGAAGTTAGTAGATTCTACCTATTTACAGTAGAGTCAAGTGAAGACGGTAGCAAGACCTCCACCGGCGGTAAGCGGAACCGTTATCAAGGGCTACCGCGAGTGCCGAGCCAGGGGCACAGCGTGTATGTTGCTGCGCGGAGCGGCCGACTTTGGGTGTTCGACCGCGTGACTGTGGCGCTTCGGGTGTTTTCGGCTGTACACAGGTATACGGTTACCGGACGCGCTGGTAGGAAGGTCGACGACAACCCAGGGAGTGGTTTTGCCTTCACCAGAGGCCGCACGACTTGCAATGAGGCTCCGAGAGCTGCGTGCGTCGCATGAGCCGAAACTGACTCAGGCAGAATTGGCGCGCGCGCTTAGCGAAGAGTCTTCGGTGGCGGTCGCGACCATCAGCTCCTGGGAGTCCCTGAAAGACCCCAAGCTTCCCCCGCCGGAGCGGCTGTCTTCGTACGCGCTCTTCTTCGCTCAGAGCAACCCGGGCAAGAGCACCCGGTCCCTTCCGGATGAATCGGATCTGACGGCGGCTGAGCGCAAGGCGTTCGAAGCGCTGTATCAGGAGCTCGTCGATCTTCGCGATGCCGTCAAGGGGGTGGGCCCGTCCGCCGGCGGATCCATCTGGACGTTCGAGAACGGCCCCATCACGATCATCTGTCCAGAGATCCCCACCGCCAACCGATCTCCACTGGCCGAGGAGGGAAACCCGAACTACACCCGTACCTACCGCTTCGCCGACCTCGACGCGCTGATTGAGTTGTGGGGACAGATTCGTGCCTCGAACCCGACTCTGCGCGTGGAGCGGTGGTTGCCGCACGAGGTCGAGCCAGCTCAGTTGGCCGGGCATCTCGTCGTACTTGGCGGGATCGGTTGGAACCGGACCGCCAGCCGGGTGCAGGAGCGGCTGAAGAATCTCCCGGTTCAGCAGGTCGAGGTACCGGAGCTGAAGAACGGCGAGATCTTCAGGTTGAGCGGAGCGGACAAGGAGGAGTTCTGGCCGCAGTGGACCGAGTACGAAGCCGGCTACCGGCCAACTGTTGAGGCGGCACAGCTCGTTCAGGAGCAGACCGAGGACGCGTGGATCGATGGCAAGTACCGCGAACTGTCCGAGGATGTCGCGTTCCTGGCCCGCCTGGGCAATCCGTACTCCGAGAACGGGACCCTCACCATTTGCAGCGGGATCTACAGCCGCGGGGTTCTGGGGGCTGTCATGACTCTCACCGACCCGGCCCTCGCGGAGGCGAATGCGGCCTACATCGCCGAACGATTCCCGAGTCGGCGGTTCGCGATGCTCCTGCGCGTCCCGGTGGTGAACGGCAAAGCGGGTACACCCAATCTGGCGAGCCCCGAGAGCCGTCTTTACGAGTGGTCGCCAGACGACAAGGAGGGTAGGGGATCCGGCTCTGCCGCCTGAAGTCCACCTCTTCCGTCGTTCCGAGACGCCTTACACCGCAGACTCAGAACTGCCTCCCGCGCTCGGGCGCTGATTGAAAGGCACGTGGTGCAGCAAGTTCGCGGGTTGTCCCCATCTCAGGTCTCCATCTTCCGCTTGAACGGCAGTGACTGGCGAGCCTTGCGATCATTGAGGCTCCGCGCCCTGCGCGCATCACCTGAATCGTTCTTCGGTGACCTGTCGACTGAGGGTAATTACAGCAAGCAGGCCTGGCGCGACGAGCTTTCTGACCACATCTGGGTCATCGCCAAGTCCCGGATGCGGAAGATCGGCCTGGTCAAGCTCAACCACGAGCCCGCTGCCGCGGACGGTATGCACCTCGAGGCGCTGTGGGTCGATCCACAGCGCCGTCGCCGGAGGGTCGGCGCGTTGCTCGTGCAGGCGGCGGAGAACATCGCAGCAGAGCTGGGGGCTCGGGAGCTCAAGCTCTGGATCTTTGTCGAGAACGAGGAAGCTCAGGCGTTCTACGCGCGGCAGGGATACGGCACGCCGATCCGCCGGCAACCTCTCGAAGTCAACGGCCAAACGCGACACGAGCAGGAGTACGAAAAGGAGCTTCGGGACAACCGATCCCACACTATGGATATGGAGGCGAAGCAGCCCGCCCTGGCTGATGCTGCCGGCCTCCGGGGAACTGACGGATAACTCCGGGGGTCTTCGAGACCCCGTCCGATGACTCTTCCGGGAGTGTACCTGTGATTGATTCGCATGAGGCTCGTCGGTTGGCTGGCAGGCTCCGAGAACTCCGCACGACGCATCAGCCGAAACTGACACAGGTTAGCCTGGCGCGAGCTCTGAGTAAGCGGTCGTCCGTCGCGGCCTCGACCATCAGTGGCTGGGAGTCTGAACGCATCCTCAGCCCGCCGCCGGCTGAACACCTGCACTCATACGCCTTGGTCTTCTGCTCGGATCGATCGAACGCTGACCCTCCGCGCCTGCTGTCCAAGGACGAACTCACGGCCGATGAGCTCCAGCGATTCGAGCAGCTCCACACGGAACTCATTGCGTTACGCAACGCGGCTGTCGGCCATGCCCGCACCGACGGCTCATCGGTCATCAGCTCGCCGACGTGGACCTTCGACGCCGGGCCCATCGCAATCATCTGCCCCGAGACCCCGCTGAGCGAGCGGCCCCCAATGGCCAACGAGAAGAACCCGAACTACACCCGGATGTATCGGTACGCCGATCTCGACGCCTTGGTAGATCTGTGGGGCCACATTCGGGCGGCGAACCCGAACCTCGAGGTCAGCCATCGGTTGGCGTCGGAGGTCGGCCCCGACGACCTGTCCGGTCACGTTGTCGTGATGGGCGGTATCGGGTGGAACCAGCTCACGCGGCGACTCCTGAAGGCATTGCGCGAGATGCCGGTGTCGCAGGTCGAAGTCGACGAGCTGAAGACAGGCGACATCTTCAGGACCAGCGGGGCAGAACCGGGCGAGTACTGGCCGGTGTGGGAGGACTTCGGTGACGCCGGGCGTGAACTGGTTGAGGACGTCGGGCTACTCGCCCGGGTGCGTAGTCCGTACAACCACAGCCGGACCATCACCATTTGCAACGGGGTCCACAGCCGCGGAGTGCTCGGATCGGTGCGGGCGCTCACCGATGTTGCCGTCCGGGAGCGTAACGAAGTATTTCTCGCCAACAGGTTCCCCGGTGGATCGTTCGCGCTGCTGATCCGCGTACCGGTGGTGAACGGTGAGGCGATGTCCCCGGATCTCGAAATCGACAGAAACCGGCTCTTCGAGTGGTCTCCGACAGAGAAGGCGACCGCGCGATGAGCAGCAGAACTCACCACGTCACGTCACACGCCTCGCTGCTGCGGGACGGTTCGTCCGCTCCTCCTTCGGGGACAAGCGGACGGCTCGATGCGATCGTCGTACCGGCGACCAGGCCGAACCTGCAGCGGGTGATCGATCTTTCCGCGATGCTGTCGGTCCCACTGGTGGTGCTGTGCAGTCAGCAGGCGAAGGCGGAGAAGGTCACAGCCCTAGTGGGTGCGACCTTCGGTGCAAAGGCACTCGTCGTCGACCTACCGCAGACATATCATCTGTTCGGGGGCGATCACTCGACGTTGGATCAGGTATTCAGGGATGCCAGCGCCGGGCGCACCAGCGATTTGAGCCTGAAACGCAATCTGGGTCTAGTCTTGGCCCGGCTACGGGGCTGGAGCAAGATCCTCTTCATCGACGATGACATCCAACCGTTGAGTCCCCGCGACGTCTCTCGATTCTCCGGTTCACTCGATCGTCATCCGGTGGCCGCGATGGCGAGCAGGTACTTCCCGGACAACTCGGTCGTCTGTCACGCACGCCGGCTCGCGGGGTTTCCTCAGGACGTGTTCGTGAGCGGCGCTGTGCTCGGTGTCAACACCCAGCACCCGGCGGTGTCGTTCTTTCCGGATGTGTACAACGAAGACTGGTTCTTCTTCGCACATCATGCGGCGGAACGATCATTGCCGAAGATCGGTGAGGCGCGACAGGACGAGTACGAGCCGTTCAAGGATCCTGAGCGGGCCGCCCGCGAAGAGTTCGGCGACGTTCTTGCTGAGGGACTGTATGCGTTGTTCAGCGGTATGTGTGGGTGGAAGCTTGAGGACCACCTGAAAGCTGCAGAGCACCGGAACCACTGGCGACAGTTCATGGACGATCGGAACACCATGATCTCGAAGACGTTCGATCGTCTGTCGGCTGTGCAGTGCAGACTCGAGACAGACCTGTCGTCGGCTCAGAAATCGCTGCTCAGGGCCAGCGAACAACTGGACCTGATCACGCCCGACGTCTGTGTCGAGTTCATCCGGCAATGGCGCTCTGACATCGATCGCTGGCAGAGATTGATGCCGCCGAGAGGACTCGCACTCAGTGAGCCCGAGGCGCTGGATGTGCTCGAGCTGACGACCTGGATCTCCTGCGGCTACGGCCAGCGTTCGGAAGGGCCCAACTTCAAGCGCACTTTCGACAGAGTTCCCGCCAGAGCGTGACGTTCGGCGGTCTCGAAACCCAGGCTTTCATAGGATTCCCGGGCCAGGTCGTTGCCGTCGAGAACCCAGACGTACCAGTGCTGGACGTCCGGTTCTAGTTCCATGATGCGGTGCAGCATGGTACGGAGCACGCCTTGTCTGCGGTGGGCGGGATCGACCCAGACTGACTCGATGTGCTTGGAGTCCGGCAGTTGCGCTGGGTCCTGGACTGACCGCGCGATGCCGACGGCCTGCTGGTCGATCAAGGCGACGACCCAGGACTCCTCGGTACAGCGGGTGCGCCAGTAGGCCTCGTCACCGGCTCTGGTGGCGTCGGCGTTCGGCAGGAACGCAGCCGGTGATTCGTCGAGGGCGCTGAGCCGGAGATCCTGAAGGAGCTTCCAGTCGTCGGCTGTGAGTACTTCGACGCGCAAAACTCCCCCTCACCCGGCGCGCCTCGCGGTGGCCGTTCAGCGGTCTCAGTCTCGGGGATGCGGAACAGACCGGCAACGCGCGCCGAGTGTCGGGGAGTACGCGGGCTCTGAGGGGACGGCGGGAGGACGGAGCGGGCCGGGCGGCCGGTCCGGGCTCGGAGCCCGGGCCGGTCGTTCGGTATTACGAAGTCACTCGGGAGCGGGCCAGCGTGCGCCAGGTGCGGGCGAGGTCGGGGAGTCTGTGGTCTAGGTGGAGGTCGTGGGTTGTGAGGGCGGGGGTGGCGGTGGGTGGGCATTGGGTGGCCCACTCACCGGTGGGGGTGGCGATGCCGGCTGTGGTGTTGGGGAGGTCGGGGTTGGTGGAGACGGCGAGGCTTACCCAGATGAGGTTGAGGACGGCGTGGGCGGGGGTTGCGGCGGCGGCGTTGTCCTTGGTGATGCCGGAGGTGGCGTAGGAGAGGAGGACGCAGTCGGCGTCGCGGCGTACGTAGTCGATGAAGATCTCGGGGATGTGGGCGTCCATGCCGACGGCCAGGCCGAAGCGGAAGCCGTCGAGGTCGAAGGTCTTCGGCTCGGTGCCGGGGGTGTACATGTAGTTGAGCTTGGTGGTGGACAGGGTGCGTTCGTCGTAGCGGGTGACGAGGGTGCCCTGGTCGTTGAAGACGTAGAGGGAGTTGTGGGGGCGGGCGTCCGGCTGTCGGTGGAGGGACGGGATGGCGGTCCAGATGCCTAGTTCGGCCGACAGGGCGGCGATGGAGGACAGTTCCTCGTCGAGGACGTGCCACTGGGCTTTGGTCCAGTCGGACGGGCCCAGTTCGTCGGGGCCGAGTTCGGACATGACGTACTTGCTGGGGAAGCAGAGGGCTCCCTCGGCGAACTGGACGAGGCGGGCGCCTTCCTTTGCCGCCTGGCGGATGAAGGTGCGGACCTCGGCGCCGCTCTCGCGGAGGGCGGCCTCGTCGGTCGGGTCCTGGCGGACCGTCGACTGTACGACGGCCAGTCGCAGGGTCGACGGGGGCTCGGTCTGCGTCTGGGTCTGAGTCTGGGTCTGGGGAGTTTCCGGCATGTCTTCTCCTGACGGAGTCGGACGGAAGTGCCGGAGGGCAGCCGTGTAGGACTCGCCGGTTTTGGCGGCGCGGGCACGGACCCGTCGCTTCAAGTTCCTGTGCGCTGTCATCTGGCCTTCCACGCACTCGACCGCGATCCCCCAGCGACCCCGTCCGAGGCGGGTGACCAGGACGAGCGGCCCGAGATCGGAGATCCCTTTGCCTTCAGCGGTGGACCGGGCTGGGGCCGGTCGACGAAGGTGAGGCGCGGGCCGCGCCGGACCTCCATCTTGACCGAGGCCGGGCGGGGTCGTCAAACAACCTGCGGATGTCGGAGCGGCTCGGTAGGGTCGGCGGCATGAGGATTCCGGTGCTGATCGTGAGTGGGCCGGTCGGGGTCGGGAAGAGCTCGGTCGCGCACGAGATGTTCGACCAGCTGATCGACCGCGACATCGCGCACGCGGTGATCGATCTCGATGCCTTCGGCATCAGTTGGCCGTACGCCGAGGGCGACCCGTACAACGAGCGGATGGCGCTGCGGAACCTGGCGTCGGTGTGGGCGAACTACGCCGAGGCCGGCATCGACCGGGCCATCATCGCGCGGGTGGTCGAGGCCGAGGCGGACCTGGCGGCGTACGCGGAGGCGATCCCGGGCGCCGAGATCGTCGTGTGCCGGCTGGTCGCCGAGGACGAGGTCCTGCGGGAGCGGGTGCGGCGGCGCGAGGCCGGGTCGTCGTACGAGGGGCTGGTCCGGCGATCGGTCGAGCTGGCCGCGAGTCTGGAGCAGTCGGGGCCGACGGATTTCGTGGTCGAGACGAGCGGGCGGGAGCTGGCGGAGATCGCGCTGGAGGTGCTGACCAAGGCCGGGTGGATCTCGGGGTGAGCGAGGTGCTGCGGGAGGTCGCGGCGCCTGGTTCGCCGGGGGTGTACTTGTTTCTCGACGGGGCCGGTGAGGTCCTGTACGTCGGGAAGGCGGGCAACCTCAAGCGGCGGCTCGCGCAGCATGCTGCGGCCAAGGGGCCTCGGGTGGGGCTGTACGAGAGGTACGACCTGGTACGCCGAGTGGTCTGGGAGGTCGCGGCGTCCGAGGAGGCGGCGGCCTGGCGGGAGTCGGAGCTGATCTTCGCGCTGCGGCCGGCGTACAACGCGAACACCGGGGTGCGTGGGGTCGCGGCGGTGGGGCAGGGTGCTCGGGTTCCTTACGTGGTGGTGCATGACGAGGCCGCGGGTGTCTTGCGGCTTCGGCTCGGCAGCTCTGCTGACGGGCGGGCCTACGGGTGCTTCCCGCATCTGGGGAAGGGCGTCTCGTCGTCACTCGGGATCGCTTGCAGTGATGGGTACACGGCGCTGCTTCGGTTGCTGTGGGCAAGCGACGGCGTCGGGGAACGGATGCCTGCGGCAATCACTCGGGCGGCGCCGGAGGAGTTCGCGGTGGTGGTCGAGCTGCGGGAGGAGTTGCACGGGTTTCTGGCTGGGGCGCGGGCGAAGCTCGCGGACGAGCTGCTGCAGCGGGCGGGCGCTCGGCCGGCGTACATGTTGCCGGCGTTGAAGCGGGATCGGGAGCTGGCGCTGCGGTTCTTCGCGGGTGGGCCGCGGCTCGTGCGCGAGCGGAGGTTGCGGCACGGCGTACGGGGGCGGGTGCTGGATGCGGCGACGTACCGGCGGTTGGTGTGCGAGGAGATCGCGCCGGTGCTGAAGGGCTGAGTCAGTCGACCCAGCGCCACCAGGCGGACTCGCCGTCGATGTGGAGGAGGTACTCGGCGACGGGGGTGCCGTTCGGGTCGACGAGGGTGAGGGTGGAGCGGATCTCGGCGGTCGCGGAGGCCCAGGCGTCCTCGTCGGACTCGAGTTGCTCGAACAGGTGCTTGACGTCGTCGAACGCCGGCGTCGGCTCGACATGGGCCTGGAGCCAGGGGTAGTCGGCGCCGACGACGACCAGGGCGGCGACCAGCTCGTCGCCGCGTTTCAGGTGCCAGGTCTGGTCTTTCATGGGGTCGAGCCTAGGGCGTGTCTCCTAGTTCCCGCCGTAGCGAGCAGGTGCTCGGCGCGGTAGCTCGGAGTGCTGGAGTGAAGGCCTCGATGTTTTTCCATCGTGGCCTTTGCTCCAGTGCTCCGAGGTGCCGTGCCGAGTGCCGCGCAGTAGGCGGGAACTAGGAGACACGCCCTACGCCGCGGTGGGCGCGGGTAGGTTCTGCGGTATGGCGCGGACTCTTGCGGATGGGCAGACGGCTGAGGTCTACGTGGTCGACGTACGGACGGGGGTGAGCCGGCTGGTGTTCTCGTCGCGGGACGTTCTGGTCGAGGCTCCGAACTGGTCGCCGGACGGGAAATGGCTGGTGGTGAACGGGGACGGGAAGTTGTTCCGGCTTTCCGTCGAGGGCGGGGAGCTGGAGGAGATTCCGCTCGGTGGGGTGCCGGAGATCAACAACGATCATGTGATCGGGCCGGATGGGGAGACGGTTTACGTTTCGGCTGAGGACGGGCATTTGTACGGCGTGACCGACGGGGCTGCTCGGCGGGTAAGCAATGAGCGCGGTGTGGGGTTCCGGTATTACCTGCACGGGGTTTCGCCGGACGGTTCGACGTTGGCCTACATCGGGATGGATGCCGAGCGGCGGACGAATGTGTGGACCATTCCGTCGAGCGGTGGGGACGATGTGGCAGTGACGGACGATGCCTTTGCCGACGACGGGGCGGAGTTCGGGCCGGACGGGGAATGGATCTACTTCAACTCCGAGCGCGCTTCGGCGAATGCGCAGCTTTTCCGGATTCGCGGTGAAGTGCTCGAGCAGTTGACGCACGACGAGCGGGTGAACTGGTTTCCGCACCCGGCGCCGGACGGGTCGGCGATCGCTTACGTGAGTTTCCCGCCGGGGACGGTCGGGCATCCGGCCGATGTCGAGGACGTTCGGGTGCGGTTGCTGGTCGACGGGGAGATTCGGGAGGTCGCGACGGTGTTCGGTGGGCAGGGGACGATGAACGTGGCGAGCTGGTCGCCGGACAGCCGGTTCTTCGCGTACGTCGCGTACCCGGTCGGCTGAGTCGCGGCACGTGAAAGTCCGTCGCGTCCGGCGGGCGGCCGGAGGTAGGTTCGCCGGATGGTGACGGTGGAACGGGTCACGGCCGAGCACGCGGACGAACTGCTGCGGTTCGAGCGGGAGAACCGGGAGTACTTCGCGCGGGTGATCCCCGATCGCGGTGACGCGTACTTCGCGGAGTTCCCGGCGCGGCACGCGGCGCTGCTGGCGATGCAGGACGCAGGGACCGACCGGTTTCATGTCCTGGTCGACGACGGGCGGATCCTCGGGCGGGTCAACCTGGTGATGATCGAGAACGGCACGGCCGACCTCGGCTACCGCATCGCGGAGTCGGCCGCCGGGCGCGGGCTGGCGACGTGGGGGGTGCGCGAGGTCGTCGGTACGGCGTACGGGCTGTCGGTGATCACCGCGCGGACGACGGTCACGAACCTCGCGTCGCAGAGGGTGCTCGCGCGCACGGGGTTCGTGCGCACCGGGGAGCTCGAGCTGAACGGCAAGCCGGCGTACAGCTTCGCGCTGGCTGTGGACAACGTGCAGCGGGCCGGATCGGCGAGCGGTTAATCTGAGGACATGACTGCGCAGCCGGTTCAGGGACCCGGGGACGACCCCGCGGAGATCCTGCGCGTGCTGCCGCAGCGGTGGCACGAGCAGTTCCTGAACGAGTACCACCAGGCGCTGGACGCGGCGCACGAGGTCTGGCGGTTCCGGCAGCTGCGCGACGTACTGCATCTGTGGCAACTCAGGGCGGTGGCTTACTCCCGCCCTGAGTTCGACGAGGCGGCAGCCGCCGCACGTGAGAGCCGGGACGAGGAGTTCGTGCCAGCGGATCAGGTCCTACCAGGGTGGCCTGACCGGACGTGAAGTACCGCGTGGAGTTCCACGCGACCGCACTTGCTCAGCTCCACGGACTCCCGCCGGAGGCTTTCGACGCGTTGGTGCGGCGCGCCACCGAACTCGTCTCCGACCCCTGGGACAGCCTGCCGCTGAGTCCGGACGAACCGGCGTTCCGGCAGACGACCTTTGACTCGTTCGGCTTGTTGTCGTTCTTCCTCGACACCGAGCGGGAACTACTGCGGATATTCGACGTGACCTGGGTGGGATGAGGTCAGAGGAGTAGCTCCGCGATTCGGTCGGCTAGGGCGATGCCCAGGCGCGGCTGGTGGTGGAGGCGTTCCCAGAGGGCTGAGCTGACGGCTCGGGCCTGGGTGGTTCGGCGGGCGAGGGTGGGGTCTACGCCGGCTGCCTCGCTGTACGTCGCCAGGCGGCGGTGGAGGCCTGGTTCGAGGTTGTCGGTGATTTCTTCGATGCGGTCGCGGACGATGGTGGCGGCGTCGAAGGCGGCGGTGCCGGCCAGGCCTTTGGGGTCGATGACCAGCCAGGGTTCGCGGTGGGCGCGGAGGATGTTGGCGAAGTGCAGGTCGCCGTGGAGCATCGTGTCGGTTCGGTCTTCGGCGAGGGCCTCGACGGTTTCCAGGGCTGCGTCGATCTGGCGGCGTGGGAGCGGGTGGCCCAAGTGTTTGCTTTGGGCAAGTAATTGGCGGGACCAGCCGGGGAGGGTTGCTGTCAGGCGGGGGATCTCCGGGGGTGCGGGTACGGCGAGGCGGCGGGCGAGGGTGCCGGCCAGGTGCCAGGGGTCTTCGGTGGCGGTGGACAAGGTTTCGCCGGGGAGGCGTTCGAGGAGCATCGCGAACGCCTGGTCGTCGCGTTCGAGGAGGTGGATGGCGCCGGTACCGGACCAGGTGGCGAGGGCGGTGGGCTCGAAGCGGTGGCCGGGGTGGGGGAAGGAGAGTTTGAGGATCACGGGGGTGCCGGCGCGGGTCGCGGGGACGATCAGGGCGACCTGGCCGTGGATCGCGGGTGCCGTCTGGGTGCAGTGCCAGCGCCCGAGGTGGTGCTCGGTGAGGGCGGGGAGCTGGTCGAGCCAGGTCCGGCCGGGAGCACCCTCTCGGGCGATGGTCTGCTGGGCGAACGCGGCGGGGATCACCCGCACACCGTAGACACCTGGGGCCGCCGCGAACGCCGGGCCGGCCGCGCGAGCGCCGCGAGCAGGCGACGCGCGCGGCCGAGCCCCCGGCGATCAGGCAGCGGCGGCTGCCTCGGTGAGCTGTTCGGCGGTGGGCTGGATCTGGGGAGTGACCAGCGTGACCACCACGTTGGCGACCGCGAACAGCGCCGCGACCAGCATCCCCCGCTGGAAGCCCTCGACCAGCGCTTGCTGCTGAGCCACACCAGCGACGAGGGCGTCCGTCGTACGCGTGATGGACAGAGTCGTGACGATGGCCAGGCCGAGTGCGCCGCCGACTTGGTACATCGTGGTGACAGCGCCCGACGCGGCGCCGGCCTCGTGGTGCTCGACCTCGGAGACCGCCGCGATCTGAGCCGGTACGGCGACGCCGATGATGCCGAGCCCGAACAGAATGAAGCCGGGCAGCAGATGCGACGCGTAAGCGCCGGTGGCGTCAGCGCGGGAGAGCAGGATCAGCGCCGCCAGCGAGAGCACCGAGCCGCCGAGCTGGACTGTGCGGGTGCCGACCTTCTGGACGAGCTGGGACGCGATCACCGCGCCGAGTACGGCGGCGAAGCCCATCGGCAAGAAGTGCACGCCGGCCTGCAGAGCGGAGTCGCCGCGGACCTGTTGCAGGTAGATCGCGGTCAGGAAGAACATCGACAGGAAGCCCGCGCCGTTCAGCGCCAGCGAAACGCTCGAGACGCTCAAAGCACGCGAACGGAACAGCCGCAGCGGGACCAGCGGCGCCTTGGAGCGCGACTCGACCAGCACGAAGGCGCCCAGCAGCAGGACGCCGCCGACCAGGAAGCCCAGGACCTCGAAAGATCCCCAACCGCGCGGCTCGGCGCGGACCACGGCGTACACGATCGCCAGCAGTCCACCCGTGCCGAGTACGGCGCCGGCGGTGTCGAAGCCGCGCGGCCGGTCCTCGTTGTGGCGCAGGTCGGGGACGAAGACCGGGATCAGCGCGACCAGCGCGAGCACGATCGGCACGTTGACGAAGAACACCCACTGCCAGCTGAGCGAGTCGACCAGTACGCCGCCGGCGACGACGCCGAGGGTGCCGCCGAGCCCGGCCAGGCCGCCCCAGACGCCCATCGCGATGTTGCGTTCGCGGCCGTGCGCGAACGTCATGGTCAGGATCGCGAGCGCGGCCGGTGAGAGCAGCGCGCCGCCGAGGCCCTGGACTGCGCGCGCGCCGATCAGGAACTCCGGCGAGGTCGCCAGCCCACCGACCAGCGAGGTGACGCCGAACAGCAGCAGCCCGGCGATGAAGACGCGGCGGGGTCCGAGCAGGTCGGCCATCCGGCCGCCGAGCAGCAGGAAGCCGCCGAAGAGCAGGGTGTACGCGCTGATCACCCACTGCAGGGTCTCCGCGGAGAAGCCGAGATCGGCCTGGATGTCGGGCAGCGCGACGTTCACGATCGTCACGTCGAGCACCACGATGAACTGCGCCAGGGCCAGCACCGCCAGGGTGGCCCAGGGACTGCGTCGCTTCACGACTACCTCACTTGGTCTACGCCGTATGTATACGTTGTAAGCTGACGTCGTACACGCTAGGTCTACGGTGTAAACTTGTCAACATGCCCACCCTCACCAAGCGGCTCGACCCCGCCCAGGTCGTCGACAGCGCGCTCGAGCTGGCCGACACCGAGGGCCTGGACGCGGTCACTCTGCGGCGGCTCGCGCAGCTGCACGAGGTGACCCCGATGGCGCTCTACCGGCACTTCAGCGACAAGCTCGACCTGCTGAACGCGCTCGGCGACCGGCTGCTCGCCGACATCGAGCTGCCGGAGCCGTCGGAGCGTCCGTGGGAGGAGCGGCTGCGGCAGATGCTGACCGCGTTCGTCGCGGCCCTGCGGCCGCACCCGCGTGTGGCCGGGCTGACGCTGACCCGGATCCTGATCGCCGAGCCCGGTCTGGAGATGGCCGAGCGGACGATGGAGATCCTGGTCGACGGCGGCTTCGACCCCGACTACGCCGCCGAGGTGGGCCGGCAGTCGATCTGCTCACTGATCACCCTGGTCACCACCGAGCCCGGCGCCGGCGAGGACCCCGAGCCGTCCGCGCGCGAGCAGGCCCTGCGCCTCAAGCGCGCCACGCTGAGCGCGCTCGACCCCAAGCGCTACCCGCTGATCACCGGCACCGCCGACACCCTGGTCTGCCCGGCCTCCACCGACGATTACTACTCGTTGGGTATCGATCTCGTTGTCGCGGGGATTCGCGGCGTCCGACCGGCATGACGATCAGCATCCTGACGTACCTCGAGCAGACCACCCCGTACGACGTACGCCCGGCCAAGCCCACCTCCGCCGAGCTGCGCCGGGTCGAGGAGCTCTCCCCCGAGTTCGCCCGCTACCTCTACAGCGCCGTCGGCGGCGAGTGGCACTGGACCGAGAAGCTCAAGTGGGACTGGGCCCGCTGGGTCGAGCACCTGACCAGGCCGGCCTTCGAGACCTGGGTCGCGTACGCCGGCGGCGTACCGGCCGGCTACATCGCGCTGAAGGGCGAGGGCACCGAGGTGGAGGTGGAGAACTTCGGCCTGCTCCCCAGCTTCATCGGCCGCGGTATCGGCGGTCACCTGCTCACCGTGGGGCTCCAGCAGGCCTGGACCTTCCCGGAGCGACACCCGGAGCTCAGCGAGGTCACCCGCGTCTGGCTGCACACCAACACCCTCGACGGCCCCAACGCACTCGCCAACTACAAGGCCCGCGGCCTCCGGCCCTACAAGACAGAGCAAGAGGAGCGCCCGGACGCCGACGGCCCGACCCCTGGTCCCTGGCCCGGCGCTAACCGGCCCACCGCCTAGTACGCCGTACCGATCGGCCGAGCGCTCGGCCGGTCGGGCGACACGGCGTGAGTCCGCCGCTACGCTCCGAACCAGACCATCACCACGGGAGGTTCGACAATGGCGGGCAAGTTCGAGCTGTACGAGGACAAGTCGGGCGAGTTCCGGTTCCGGCTGAAGGCCGGCAACGGCGAGGTGATCGCGACCAGCAGCGAGAGCTACAAGACCAAGGCCTCGGCGCTGAACGGGATCGAGTCGATCAAGAAGAACGCCGGCGACGCGCAGGTCGACGACCAGACCTCCTGACGCCGTTGACGGCAGGGACCATCCGCGTCCCTGCCGTCCAGGCTGTCAGCGCTCCTGCTCGAAGACCACTTCGCGCACCTCGACGCCGAGGCCCTCGACGCCGGCGTCGGGAATCATCGCCGCCAGTTCCTCGACCCGCTCCCGGGACGCGCAGTCCAGCAGGTAGTAGCCGGCCAGGAACTCCTTCGCCTCCACGAACGGCCCGTCGGTCACAGCCGGGACGCCGTCGCGGACCTTCACCACCGACGACTTGGCCGGCTCGGCCAGCGCCACCGTGCTGCGGAACTCGCCCGACTCCTGCACGGTCGCCAGGAACTTCTCGTGCCCGCTGAAGATCGCCTGCTGTTCGGCCTCGGTCAGCGCGCTCAGGACGTCGGGGTTGATGTTCAGGACCACCAGGTACTTCACGAGGTTCTCCTCCGGTTCCGGCTCCCGGGGTGGAAGCCGCTCGTCATCAGTACGGAGCCGTCCCGCCCGTCTTGACATGCTACGAAGCCTGGCGGCCATCGAGCGGCTGTGGGACGGTGAAGTCTCGGAAAGCCGGTTTGCTGGGGGAGCCGCGAACGGCTTTGGGGGAACTGCTGATGCGTCGCGTCGTCCTGTCCTGTCTCGTCCTCGTCGCTGCGCTGCTGGTTCCGGCCGGCCCCGCGCAGGCGGCCACGATCACCGTCACCACCACCGCCGACGTCGTCAGTGGCGCCGACGCCTTCACCTCGCTCCGGGAGGCGGTGACCGCGGCCAACGCGGCCGCGACGCCGACCACGATCACGCTGGCGGCTGCGGCGTCGTACGGGCTGAACCTGTGCGGCGACAACGACACCAACGCCTCCGGCGACCTGGACAGTACGTCGGCGCAGCCGCTGACGATCGACGGCAACGGCGCGACGATCGACCAGAACTGCGCCGGCGAGCGCGTGCTCGACGCGATCGACTCGGACGGCTCGATCGCCTTGCAGGCGGTCACTTTGACCGGTGGCGACGACGTCGACGGCGCCGCGCTGCGGCACAACGGCGACGCCTCGCTGACGGACTCCACCGCGACCGGCAACAACGCCGGGACAGGCAGGGTGCTCGCCAGCTCGCTCGGTGGCGCAGTGCTCGACCTGACCGACTCGAGCGTTCACGACAACACCGGTACGGGCGTGGCACTGTCGCTGGGCACAGTGCACATCACCGGTACGACGATCAGCGGCAACACCGGCCGCGGCGTCGGTCTGACCGACGGCGCGCTGACCGTGACCGGCTCGACGATCAGCGACAACGGTGGCGACGGCGTACGGACGACTGGGCAGGGGTCCGGTCTGTTCACGTTGACCGACACGACTGTGGACAACAACGGCGGGACCGGCGTGATCTGCTCGGCCTGCGGCGACCTGACCGTCACCGGCTCGACCATCACCGGCAACCACCCGGCGGGGACGAGCCAGGGCGGCGGCGTACAGGTGCTGTTCGACCAGGACGCTCCGGCTGACCAGCCGGTCGTCACGGTGACCGAGACGACGATCTCCGGTAACACCCGGAGCGGCGCGGGCGGTGGCCTCAGTACCGGCATCATCGAGAACAGCGGCGGGCCTCCCCCGGCGCAGATCCACGTGATCCGCTCGACGATCAACGGCAACACCGCATCAGGTGTGGCGGACAGCCAGGGCGGCGGCATCTCCGCGCTGACCGGCGAGGTGCGGGTCGACAACTCGACTGTCACCGGCAACAGCGCGGACGCAGCAGGCGGTGGCATCTACACGCTGGACCACGACGTGCACCTGCGGCACGCGACGGTGTCCGGCAACACCGCTGGTGGAGTCGGCGACAACGTAGCGACCAACGCTGGGCTGCACACGTTCGGCTCGATCCTGGCCGGTGGCCCTGGCGGTAGCGACTGCGCTGTCGAGCTGGCGACTACTTCTACTGGCTACAACTTCGACAGCGACGGCAGCTGCTCGCTGAGCGGCCCGTCGGACCAGACCGGCAGCCCGCAACTGGCAGCACTCGCCAGCAACGGCGGCCCGACCCAGACCATGCTGCCGCTGGCTGCATCCCTGGCGAACGGACTGGTCCCGGCAGCGGCGTGCACTGTACTTACTACGGACCAGCGCGGAGTCGCGCGGCCACAGGGCACCAACTGCGAGGCCGGAGCCGTTGAGGTCGCCGAAGCCCCACCAGCTCCCAGCTGCACCCACACCGGCACGAACGGCAGCGACCTGCTGATCGGCACGCCCGGCAACGACGTCCTGTGCGGCCTGAAGGGCGACGACCTGCTGCTCGGCGGCGGCGGCAAGGACATCCTCTACGGCGGCAAGGGCAAGGACGTGCTGATCGGCGGTCCCGGCAAGGACGTCCTGAACGGCGGACCGGGCAAGGACTTCTGCCTGGGGATCGGAGACACCCTGATCTCCTGTTGAATAAGGGCATGCTGACCTACGACGACGTACGGGCCGCCGCTGAGCGGATCGCCGGAGCGGCCCACCGGACGCCGGTGCTGACGTCGCGGACGCTGAACGAGCGGGTCGGCGCCGAGGTGTTCCTGAAGGCGGAGAACTTCCAGCGGATCGGGGCGTTCAAGTTCCGGGGCGCGTTCAACGCGGTCAGCCGGCTGACCGCGGAGGAACGGGCGCGCGGCGTCGCGGCGTACTCGTCGGGGAACCACGCCCAGGCGGTCGCGCTGGCGGCGGCGCTGGCCGGGACGCGCGCGGTGATCCTGATGCCGGCCGACGCGCCGCCGACGAAGGTCGCGGCCACCCGCGGGTATGGCGCTGAGGTGGTCACCTACGACCGCTACACCGAGGACCGAGCGGCGCTGGCCACGAAGCTGTCGGAGGACCGCGGGCTGACGCTGATCCCGCCGTACGACCACTACGACGTGATGGCCGGGCAGGGCACGGTGGCGCTGGAGCTGATCGAGGAGGTCGGGCCGCTCGGTGCGCTGCTCGTCCCGGTCGGCGGCGGCGGGCTGATGGCCGGCTGCGCGACCGCGGCGACCGTCGCCTCCCCCGGGATCCGGATGATCGGCGTCGAGCCGGCCGCGGGCGACGACCACGCCCGGTCGCTGGCCGCCGGGCAGCGGGTCGAGATCGAGGTGCCGCGGACGATCGCCGACGGCCAGGCGATCTCGACGCCTGGCGAGCTCACCTTCGCGGTCAACCAGCGGCGGGTGGAGGCGTTCGCGCTGGTCTCCGACGACGAGATCCGGGCCGCGATGGCGTTCGCGTTCGAGCGGCTGAAGATCGTTCTCGAGCCGAGCGGGGCGAGCGCGCTGGCGGCGCTGCTGGCCGGCCGGGTCGCTGACCTGCCGGAGCGCGTCGGAGTGGTGCTTTCAGGCGGGAACGTGGGCCTGGAGAGGTTCCTGGAACTGCTCAGCGAAGGGCAGCCTGAGTACTGACTGTGCCGGTTGTCACAGACAGCAACCTCTGATTGTGACCCAGGTCACAGAAATCGGCTGTGCGGGCGCCTGAACGCCGCTCAGACACGCTCAGGACACCTGGTGTTCAGCAGCGGTCGCTGACCCGTCAGAGAGCCACTGAGGGCCTTTTGGGAGGGTCTCTGTGGATTGGAGGGTTTGCGTCGTGACCGTTCTGTTATACAGTCGTCGGCGGTTCGACAAATTAGCCGAACTGCATGTGTGTCAACGCCGAGTCCTGCCAGGCACACATGTTCCCCTCGAACAACCATGGCAGGAGTGGGGGACCCAGGATGTTGGGGTCCGGCTGTGAGTGGCCGGGTCCCTGGGGTGAAGTCCGCGGGAGCGGACCGGGCGATCGACTTCCAGCCCGAACCCGACAGCTAACTCCGCAGGCGTCGGGAGACAACCATGCCCGTCACTGCCCGACGGACAGCGCTTCTGCGCGCCGTCACCACGAGCGAGTCCAGTACCCGGCCGACCGGACGGACGCTGGCCAAGCACCGCAAGACCAGCAAGTCCTCGGCTCCCCGCACCCCGCGAGCCGCGGCCGCCGTCCTCTCGGTCGGCCTGGCCGTCTCCGGCGGAGCGGCGCTCACCATCGCCGCCCCGGCCGACACCGCTCACGCAGGCACCTCGAAGACCACCTCGGCCGCGTGGGCCCGGGGCAACAAGGCGATCAGCACCAAGCCGCTGCTGCGCTACGCCGACGCCGGTTCCGCCGTCCGCTACGTGCAGCGCTCGCTCGACGTCCCGGCCGGCGGCTGGTACGGCTCGGCGACCCGCACCGCGGTGGCCAACTTCCAGCGCCGCGTGGGCCTGCCCCGCACCGGCACCATGACCGTGAACACCTGGCGCTCGCTGTTCTACGCCGCCAGCCACGGTCTGCTGCACGGCGGCTCCGGCAAGGCGACGACCTTCCAGGCCAAGGTGCTGAAGGAGGCCGCGAAGCTCAAGGGCACGCCGTACCGCTACGGCGGCACCACGACCAAGGGCTTCGACTGCTCCGGCTACACCGGCTACGTCTACAAGAAGGCCGGCAAGAAGCTGCCCCGCACCTCGCGTCAGCAGTACGCCGCGACCAAGCACATCAGCCGCAAGGCAGCCAAGCCGGGCGACCTGGTGTTCTTCAAGAGCGGTGGCGGCGGCGTGTACCACGTCGGCATCTACGCCGGCGCGAACACCCTGTGGCACGCCTCGAAGCCGGGCAAGCCGGTCGCGAAGGCGAAGATCTGGAGCTCGAACGTGGCCTTCGGCCGCAAGTGATGCTCCGGACCGGGGCTGACCCGGTCCAGACCGTCAGCGAGACCGGATCCCCCCTCCGGTCGCTGACCTGAAACCGGCTGTGCGTCGCCGCCCCACCCCTCCGGCGGCGCACGGCCGGTTTCCTTTTACTCGTCCAGGAGTCCCGCGTCGTGGGCCAGGATCGCGACCTGGACCCGGTTGGTGGCTTCGAGCTTCACCAGCACCCGCGAGACGTGCGCCTTCACGGTCGCCTCGCTCATGAACAGCGTCTTGCCGATGTCGGCGTTCGACAGTCCCTTCGCGACCGCGGCGAGCACCTCGCGCTCCCGGTCGGTGAGTGCGGTGAGCCGCGCCCGCGCCTCGCGCTGGCGATCGGTCCGCGGGTCCGCCGCGAAGTGCCCGATCAGCCGACGGGTCACCGCCGGCGACAGCATCGCCTCACCGGCCGCGACCACCCGGACGGCCTGGACCAGCTCACGCGGCGGCGTGTCCTTCAGCAGGAACCCGCTCGCCCCCGCCTGCAGCGCGCGGAACACGTAGTCGTCCAGGTCGAACGTGGTCAGTACGACGACCTTCGGCGGATCCGGCAGCGCCTGGATCTCGCGGGTCGCGGCCAGTCCGTCCAGCCGTGGCATCCGGATGTCCATCAGGACGACGTCCGGCTTGTGCTCGCGGACCATCGCGGCCGCGTCGGCACCGTCCTCGGCCTCGGCGACCACCTCGAGGTCCTCGTCGGACTCCAGGATCATCTTCAGCCCGGCCCGGACCAGCGCCTCGTCGTCCACGATCAGCAGCCGTGTCATGCCTCTCCTTCTCTCCCGTCCGACCAGGGCAGCCAGGCCTCGACCTGCCAGCCGCCGTCCTGCGTGGGCCCGGTGGTCAACTGGCCGCCGGACAGGGTGACCCGCTCGCTCAGCCCGACCAGCCCGGCACCGGACCCCGGGAGAAGTGAACCAGCCGCGACCGGCCGGACGTTGCGGACCCGCACGGTGACCCCGTCACCTTCCTGCCCCCGGACCAGGACCTCGGTGGTCGCGCCGCGCGCGTGCTTGTGGACGTTGGTCAGCGACTCCTGGACGACCCGGTAGACCGTCCGCCCGACCAGCGGCGGTACGTCGTCCGGCAGATCGATCGAGCTGCGGACGTCGACGCCCGCAGCCCGCGAGTCGTCGACGAGCTTGGCCAGGTCGGACGCCTTCGGCACCGGCGCCAGGTCGGCGCCGTCCTCGCTGACGTCGGCCTTGAGTACGCCGAGCACCTCGCGCAGGTCCTCCATCGCCTGCCGCGCGGTCTGCCGGATCAGCCCGGCGGAGCTCTCCACCTTCTCCGGCCCGACCGCCGGGTTCACTTCCAGGCCGCCCGCGTGCAGCGCGATCAGCGACACCTTGTGCGCCAGGACGTCGTGCATCTCCTGGGCGATCCGGGCCCGCTCGCCGAGCTTGGCCTGCTCGGCGCGCAGCTCGCGTTCGGCCTCGGCCCGCTCGGCCCGGTCCCGCAGCGAGACCATCAGGTCCCGCCGGGCGCCGATGTAGGCACCGACGGCGACCCAGCTGCCGATCAGGAACGGCCCGGTGAAGAGCAGCACGTACGGCTCGGTGTTGTCCCCCCACGAGGTCCCGACGTACGCCGCGTAGCCGGCCACGCTGAGGACCGCGAGCCAGACGTCGCGGCGGCGGATCGCCAGCGTCAGCAGCGCCAGGCCCATCGGGACGAAGATCTGCGCGACGGCCATCGCCAGGATGCCGATCACCGTGACGGCGATCGGGTACCGGCGGCGCCACCACAGCACCAGCGAGGCGAAGATGCCGACGCCGAGCACGAACCAGCTCTTGGTCACCCATCCTTCGCGGCCGCCGGTGCTGGTCGCCTGGGCCAGGATCGTCAGCAGGCTGAAGCCGATGTACATCAGGTCGCGGAAGCGCGGGGCGTGCTTGACGAACCAGGCGTACCACCGGCGGACCCGGCGGTACGGCCGGCGCAGCCAGGCGTACGACCAATGCATTCCGTCAGCCTAGTCGCGCTGTGTCATGTCTTTCGTCCCCCTTGTGGGGGTCCTGGAGTCACAGTTGTGGCGACTTTCGTAGGGGGCCGGTCGAGACGGTCGGTCGATGTGGCGCGGGGGTCCGCGGCGGAAGAGTAGGGCCCATGATCACCGTCGAGAACCTGAGCAAGCGGTACGGCAGCACCACGGCTGTCAGCGATGTCTCCTTCACCGTCCAGCCCGGCAGCATCACCGGCTTCCTCGGGCCGAACGGTGCCGGCAAGTCCACCACGCTGCGGATGCTGACCGGCCTGACCCCGCCGAGCGCGGGCACCGCCACCATCGCCGGCCAGCGGTACGCCGACCTGCCGAACCCCGGCCGCGTCGTCGGCGTCATGCTCGACGCCGCCGCCCAGCACCCGGGCCGGACCGGCCGCGAGACGCTGGCGCTGAACGCGAGCGTGCTGGGCGTACCGAAGTCCCGGGCCGACGAGATGCTCGAGGCGGTCGGCCTGACCGGCGCCGCGAAGCGCCGCGTCGGCCAGTACTCGCTCGGCATGCGGCAGCGGCTCGGCATCGCCAGCGCGCTGCTCGGTGACCCGGCGGCGCTGATCCTGGACGAGCCGGCCAACGGTATGGACCCCGAGGGCATCCGCTGGATGCGTGGGCTGCTCCAGGACTTCGCCGCCCGCGGCGGCACCGTGATCCTGTCCAGCCACCTGCTGGGCGAGGTGCAGGCCACCGTCGACCGGCTGGTCGTCATCGGTGGCGGCCGGATCGTCGCCGACGGCTCGCTCGACGAACTGCTGGCCGGCAGCGGCACGCTGGTCCGCGGCCTGGACCCGATCGGACTGAACCAGGCCCTCACCGCGGCCGGGCTGAGCCTGGAGCCGCTGCAGGACGGCGCCCTGCGCGTCGACGCCACCGCCGAGCAGGTCGGCCGTGCGGCCGCCGCCGCGGGCCAGATCCTGATCGAGCTGCGCGAGAGCGACAGCGCCGGTCTCGAGGAGCTGTTCTTCCAGCTGACCACCCCGACCGCCGCCGCGGCCTGACCACGTCTTCCACAGGAGCTTCTGACATGACTGTCACCGAAATGACCACCCCGGCCCCGGCGGCCACCGGTAAGCACCGGGCCGAGGCGGTCTCCACCAGCCTGCCGCCCGCGCGCCGCCAGTCGTTCGCCAAGCTGACCGGCATCGAGCTGCGCAAGTCCGTGAACACCCGCAGCGGCCGGGTCCTGATCCTGGCCATCCTGGCCCTCGCCGTCGCGGCGCTGGTCTGGGAGCTCACCCACCTCGGCAACGGGCCGGCCCGCTTCGACGGGTTCCTCGGCGCCGCGTCGACCGGTGTGCTGCTGATCCTGCCGGTGATCGGCGTGATGGCGATGACGAGCGAGTGGACCCAGCGGACCGCGCTGACCACGTTCACGCTGTCGCCGCGCCGGATCCGGGTCCAGCTGGCCAAGTTCGTCTCCGCGGTGCTGCTGAGCGCCGTCGTCCTGACGGTCACGGCGGCGATGGCGCTGGCCGCGACCGCGATCGGCGGCGCGATCAGCGGCAACGGTACGACGTACGCCGGGATGGGTGGCGCGCTGGCCGGTGCCTACCTGAGCACCGCGCTGAACGTCGTGATGGGCGCCGCCTTCGGGGCCGTGATCGCGCAGACCGCGGCGGCCGTGCTGGTCTTCTTCGTCGCCCCGACCGCCTGGGCGCTGGCCGGGCCGGCGCTGTTCAAGGACAACGCGAACTGGCTGGACGTGTTCGGCGCCTTCGGCCGGATCGCGGAGCGTGACCTGCACGGGATGCTGCCCGAGACGCTCACCGCCGTCGCGGTCTGGGTCCTGCTGCCGACCGTGGTCGGACTGTGGTCAAGCTCACGTCGTGAGGTGAAGTAACCAGCGCGACTGAGCGCAAAAGACGCGGTGGGCCTGACCGGTTTGAGGGGACCGGGCAGGCCCACCGGACTGTCATCGGAGGTCTGGGAGCGTCCGAGCAGGGGGCGGTGCGTGTGTCGATCCCCGGCTCCGGGTAACCTAGAACCACGATTACTGACGACTGATCCGTGGACGCCACGCTGCGTACCCGGTTGACTTGTGCGAGGGGGTCGACGCTATGGGGCGCGGCCGTGCAAAGGCCAAGCAGACGAAGGTCGCTCGCGACCTGAAGTACCGCACCTGGGACACCGACCTGGACCAGCTCAAACGAGAGCTGGCCGGCGGGAACGAGGGCGGTACCGGTTCTGCGAACGGTGACTACGACGCAGACGCCGGCGATGACGCCGACGACTACCACCCCCGTCGGTAAAGCGACAGCAGCTCCGTTGACTGGTCCACGCGTCTGAGGCGCCTGGACCAGTCAGCTGTGCTCGACCGACGGAGTTCGTCCACACCAGCACCGCAGGTGATGTCGGCCTGCCGTTTTTCGGTGTGAGCTGTGCTTCTCGAGGTGGCGTTCACCGCACGGTGAACGCCACCTGAGCTGTTCCTGCACCGGGGGCGCTTCAACGACCCCCGACGGAATCAGTTCGCGTAGTCGCCTTGGAGCTCGACGCCGGTGCTGCCGGTGCTGACCTCGCCGCAGACCCAGGCGGGGATGTCACGCTCGGCCAGGACGGCGATCGCGCGGTCCGCGGCGGCCGGGTCCAGGACCGCGACCATGCCGACGCCCATGTTCAGCGTCTTCTCCAGCTCCAACTGCGGGACGTCGCCGAGCTGACCGACCAGGCCGAAGACCGGCGCCGGCGTCCAGGTCGAGCGGTCGATCCGGACCGCGAGCTCGTCCGGGATCACCCGGGCCAGGTTCGCCGCGAACCCGCCGCCAGTGATGTGCGACATCGCGTGCAGCGGGCGGTCGCCGTCGGCGTTCAGCGCCCGGATCAGCTCCAGGCAGTGCTTGGCGTAGACCCGGGTCGGCGTGATCAGAGTGTCACCGAGCGTGCCACCGAGTTCCGGCACCTCGCGGTCGAGGGCCCAGCCGGCCCGGTCGAAGAACACGTGCCGGACCAGGGAGTACCCGTTCGAGTGCAGCCCGGACGACGCCATCGCGACGACCACGTCACCGGCCTCGACCCGCTCGGCGCCGAGCAGCTCGTCGGCCTCGACGACGCCCGTGGAGGCGCCGGCCACGTCGTACTCGTCGGCCTTCAGCAGGCCCGGGTGCTCGGCGGTCTCGCCGCCGACCAGCGCCGTACCGGCCTCGACGCACGCCTCGGCGATGCCCTTCACGATCTGCGCGATCGTCTCCGGGACCACCTTGCCGGTGCAGATGTAGTCGGTCATGAACAGCGGCTCGGCACCGCAGACCACCAGGTCGTCGACGACCATGCCGACCAGGTCGAACCCGATCGTGTCGTGCCGGTCCAGCTTCTGCGCGATCGCGACCTTGGTCCCGACGCCGTCGGTCGACGTGGCCAGCAGCGGCCGCCGGTACGCCGTCAGCGCGGACGCGTCGAACAGCCCGGCGAACCCGCCGAGCCCCCCGACCACCTCGGGCCGGGTCGCCTTGGACACCCATTCCTTCATCAGCTCGACGGCCCGGTCCCCGGCCTCGATGTCGACCCCGGCGGCGGCGTAGCTCGCGCCCTGGCTCACGGTGTTCTCCTTCGTCGGCGGGACGGCGTCCCGGAAGTACGTCGTACGGCAGTCGCCAGCGCCCGGCCGGTCCTCGCGGGAGCGTCGGTCGGGTGCTGGGTCATCGGACTGCCTTACGGGCGGGACAGGGCGTCCGCGGCGCCGGCACCACCGGAAACGGTGGCCAGGCCGTCGGCGTCGGTGCTGACCGGGATCTCCAGCAGGTGCTTGCCGAGGTGCTCCGGCTTCGGCAGCTCGACCGGGTAGACCCCGTCGAAGCAGGCCCGGCAGAGCTTGTCCTTCGGCAGCGTGGTCGCCTCGACCAGCGTGTCCAGGTCGATGTAGCCGAGCGAGTCGGCGCCGAGCGAGCGGCAGATCTCCTCGGTGTTCAGCCCGTTGGCGATCAGCTCGGCCCGGCTGGCGAAGTCGATGCCGTAGAAGCACGGCCACTTCACCGGCGGCGCGGTGATCCGGACGTGGATCTCCTTGGCGCCCGCCTCGCGGAGCATCTTGATCACCGCGCGCTGGGTGTTGCCGCGGACGATGGTGTCGTCGACGACGACCAGCCGCTTGCCCTCGATCACCTCGCGCAGCGGGTTCAGCTTGAGCCGGATGCCGAGCTGGCGGATGGTCTGGCTGGGCTGGATGAAGGTCCGGCCGACGTAGGCGTTCTTGACCAGGCCGGCGCCGTACGGGATCCCGGACTCCTCGGCGTACCCGATCGCCCCCGGTACGCCGGACTCCGGCGTCGCGATCACCAGGTCGGCGTCGGCCGGGTGCTCGCGGGCCAGCCGGCGGCCGATCTCGACGCGGGTCGAGTGGATCCGCTGGCCGGAGATCTGGGTGTCCGGGCGGGCCAGGTAGACGAACTCGAACAGGCAGCCCTTCGGGTCCGGCTCGGCGAACTTGGTCGAGCGCAGCCCGTTCTCGTCGATCGCCACGATCTCGCCCGGGTCGATCTCGCGGACGAAGCTGGCGCCGACGATGTCCAGCGCCGCGGTCTCGCTGGCGACCACCCAGCCGCGCTCGAGCCGGCCGAGCACCAGCGGGCGGATGCCCTGCGGGTCGCGGGCGGCGTACAGGGTGGACTCGTCCATGAAGACGAGGCTGAACGCACCCTTGACCTTCGGCAGGACGCGCGCGGCGGCCTGCTCGATGGTCAGGTCGGGGTACGCCGCCAGCATCGAGGTCAGGATGTCGGTGTCGGAGGACGCGCCGTGCTTGGCGTTCGCCTTCGCGTGCTCGACCTCCAGGTCCAGCCCGAGGTCGAGGTCGTCGCTGCCGTCCAGCGTCGCCGCGAGGTCACCGGTGTTGGTCAGGTTGCCGTTGTGCGCGAGCGCCACCGACCCGGTCGCGGTGGACCGGAAGGTCGGCTGCGCGTTCGCCCAGACGCTCGACCCGGTGGTCGAGTACCGGCAGTGCCCGACGGCGATGTGCCCGCGCAGTGACGCGAGGGTCGCCTCGTCGAAGACCTGGCTGACCAGGCCCATGTCCTTGTAGACCAGGATCTGGCTCCCGTTGCCGACCGCGATCCCGGCCGACTCCTGCCCTCTGTGCTGCAGAGCGTAGAGCCCGAAATAGGAGAGTTTGGCGACCTCTTCCCCAGGAGCCCAGACTCCGAAGACGCCACAGGCGTCCTGCGGACCCAGATCCTGCGGGTCGAGATCATGAGTGAGCCGACCATCGCCACGAGCCACGGCAGCAGTCTACGGGACGGCTGTCACCAGCAAACCGCGCACACGTTCCCTGGGTCGCTCGCCGCCGGAGAGCCGTCCCCTCCGACCGACGTCAACCACGCCGCCGCCCCCACCAGGCCGACCGATACGGCCACCACCAGAAACCTCTTGATCACAGTGAGTCCCCTCCGAAATAATCCAAAACCATCTGCTGAGCGCGCTTAATCGACGCACCCTGTATATGGTCGGTTCCAAACGGGCGTTGGAAGGGTGTGGAAAGTGCTGGAACCGCTGGGTCTGGACGAGGCGACCTCGGCGGTCTACCACGCCCTCCTCCGCGCTCCGGACAGTACGCCGGAGCAGATTGCCGCGCGAGTGAATAAGCCATTGCCCGAGGTTCTCCAGCTAATGGACGAGCTGCGCAAACTCGACCTGCTGGTCCCGACCTGGACCAACCCGGACGTCGAGCACGCCGTCCACCCGCGGGTCGGCCTGGCCGGGCTGGTCGAGCGCCGCCGCAGCGAGCTGAACCGGATGCTCGGCGAGCTGAACGAGGCGTCGTCCAAGGCCGAGGTGATGGCCGAGCAGTACAACGAGCTGCTCACCTCCCGGACCAGCGGCGACGTCGAGGTCCTGAAGGGCCGCGCGAACGCGTCGCGCCGGATCGAGGAGCTTGGCGCGAAGACCCGGGACACCTTCTGGGGCCTGATCCCCGCGCACGTGGACGACATCGTCGCCCCGCCGGAGGAGTCGCCGGACCTGCCGCTGCTGGAGCGCGGGATCAAGATGCGCAGCGTCTACCTGCAGAGCATGACGGTCTCCAAGCTCGGCCTCGAGTACGCCGCGTACATGCACAAGCGCGGTAACGAGGTCCGCGCCACCCCGACCCTGCCGCTGCGGCTGCTGATCATCGACCAGGAGATCGCGATCATGCCGCTGGACCCGGCGGTCGAGAGCGCCGGCGCCGTGATCCACCGCAGCCCCGCCGTACTGGCGGTCGCGCTGGCCCTCTTCGACTCGTACTGGTCGCGGGCCACCGACCTCTTCGCCCCCGAGGACCGCGACAACGAGTCACCACTCACGCCGCACGAGGCCGAGGTCCTGCGTCTGCTGGCCGGCGGCGCCAAGGACGAGCAGGTCGCCCGCCTGCTGGGTATCTCGTTGCGCACCGCCCGCCGGATCACGGCAAACCTCTCCGACCGTCTGGATGCCACTTCCCGTTTCGAACTGGGAGTAGCCGCGGCGAAACGCGGTTGGGTCTAATTCACCGATAGTTTCTCGCGTGAATTGATCGGCTACGTCGGCAGTTCGGTCTGTGCATTTCAGCGGACGCCGTGAGGGCAATTGTTCTGGGTTGACTGGACGCACGTCCAGTGATGCTCGCGGATCGCGGATCGCGCCCACCTGCAGGGCCGGACGCCCCGGCGAGGTCAGACGACCAGGCCGTGGCGTCTTTGTGCCAATGACTTGCGCTCGGCCCGGAAATGGGTCTATCGGGCGGAGTGAGCGCTCCGAGTACCGTTAATGCAATTGGTCTGGACCGGTAATCGGAAGGATTGCGCCGCTCCGCGCGGGCAGCGCGACTTCCGCGCCATTGAACAACGGCGTACTCCGGTGGGAGATGACCAAAGACTGGTCCACCGGACTGACATTCAGCGCGTGGAGCAGGCGCGTCCCGTCGGGAGTGACGGTCGAGGTCAGGACGATGCCGGGAGTCGTGGCGTTGTGAGTGTGACGCGGAGTGGCGCCGAGGGTCGCTAGCAGGGTGGTCCAGAACGGGAGGTGGGCCGGGTAGTCGCAGGTGAGGACGATCGCCCGGCCGCCGCCCGGGCGGACCTCGGTGCCAACCACAGAGCCTGTGGCGACGTCGGTGGCGAAGGGTTGGTGGGTGGAGGTGGGGCTCAACGGCTGGAGAACGCCCACTCGGACCTCAGCCGGGGCGCCGGCCGCGCGAACCGACGGGAAGTAGTGCGGAGTGCCGTTGACCAGCTCGCCGGGGGTCAGCCCCAGGGCGTCGGCGAGGACGGTGCAGGGGGTGCCGTCGTAGGTGCGGGTGGGGAGCGCGCCGGTGAGGAGGAGGCGACCGCCGCCGTGGACGAAGTCGGCGAGGCGTTGCTGGACGTCGGCGGAGAGCCATGGGGTGGAGGCCAGGCAGAGGACGCGCGAGGTGGAGAAGTGGGCCTGGAGGTTGACCGCCGGGAACGAGAAGCCCGCCAGCAGCAGTGCACGGGCGAGGATGTCGCGGGTCCCCATGCCCCGGAAGCGCTCCAGCTCGGCGATCTGAGCGCGGCGGACGTGGTCGCCGGGGTGGCAGTACTCGGTGAGGTAGTGGTCGGGGACGAAGCCGAGCACGACGTCGTCGTACTCCTCGTCGCTGTCGGCGAGCGCGGGGAAGCGGCGGAGCTCGGCGACGACGTCCGCGAGGGCGGAGTACGACGGGTTGAGCTGTCCCTCCGGGCCGACGGGTGCCGTGAAACCGTGGCGTTCGCCGGTGAAGGCGATCCGGTCGTTGCCGTCACCGACCGGTACGTCGAGCGGTGGGTTGTGGCCGCCGGCGAACAGGTAGTAGTTCAGGAGACGATTGCCCTGGGCAACACAGAGCCGGGTCTTCAGTGCGACGGCGGAGGGCGGGACCTGGCGACTCAGGTCCTCGCCGTAGTCGCCCAGGCCGGCTTCGAACTCCAGCGACGTGAGCGGCTGGTCAGCCGAGTGGACCGCGGCCATGAACGCGTTCATGACGTACAGGTCGGCGACGTTCTCGACCGTGAGGTCGCCGAGGTAGTGGTCGGAGCCCGAGGTCATGCCGGGCTGCCCGGCGTAGCTCTCGTACAGCTGGCTGATGCCGATCGGGTACGTCCGGCCGCGGCCCTCGCCGGTGCCGTGCAGGTTGATCAGGAACGGTACGCCGCGCACGCCGTGCGACTCAGCCTCCGCACGCAGGAACCCGAAGTACCGCGCGTACCGCTCGCGCTGGAACACCGACAGCTCGTGATGCAGCCCCAACGCACCAGCCTCAGGAGACCGTACGTCGGCCACCTCGACGCGCGACCCCGCCCAGGCGAGGAAGGAGTCCACGTCGTTGAGATCCGGCGTGTTCGTCACCCACGACAACATCCCGACCTCGTTGTCCAGCTGCACCGCGACGACCGGACCACCGACCGGCGCCAGCTGCCCAGCCAGCAAGGGCATCACTGCGCCGTACCAGCGCCGTACAGCCTCCAGGTAGTCGGCCGACAGGTAGTCGACATCCCGCGTCGGAGCCGGCGTCGAGTCCCACCCGATCGACGCGACACCCGGCGTGTAGACCGAGTACGGCAACCCCTCGTTCTTCAGCTCCGCCATCACGAACGGCCCGGGCCGGGCGATCACCGACAATCCCTTCGAGGCCGCCAGCTCCAGGAACCCGGCCAGATCCCGGTAAGGCGAAGTCCGTCCGTCCAGGTCGAACGACCCGTCCGGCAGCTCGTGCACCAACCACGGGATGTACGTCGCCACCGTGTCGCACCCCGCCGCGACCAGGAGATCCAGCCGCGACGCCCAGTCGTCCCGGGCGAGCCGGAAGTAGTGCACCTCCCCCGACAGCATCAGGGTCGGTTCCCCGTCGATCATCAGACGGCGCCTGCTGAGCTGGACTGTCCTCATCGTGACCTCTCCACCGGGCCGGCGACGCGCCACCTCTTGCCGCGGGTCCGATTCCTCACCTATGGTCGCTGAAACCGGTTACTGCAACGTTACGGCGGGAGGTCGCGGATGGGCAACCAGCGGCTGACGGTGCGCGAGATCGCCGAGCTGGCAGGGGTTTCGATCGCCACCGTGTCCCGGGTGTCGCGCGGGATCGGCCAGGTCAGCCCGGAGATGCGGGCCCGCGTCGAGCAGGTGATCGAGGAGCACGGCTACCGCCCGAGCCAGCTCGGCAAGGCCCTGGCCGAGCGCAAGCACGGCGCGGTCGCGATGGTCTTCCCCGGGTTGTCCGGCCCGTACTTCTCCGAGCTGATCCAGGGCTTCGAGTACGAGGCGATGGAGGCCGGCGCCAGCGTGCACATCGTCGGGACGCACCACCGTGCGGCCGCCGACGACGACGTACTGGCGATCTCCGGCCGGGTCGACGGCATCGCCGTGCACGGCGGCACGATCCAGGACCGCACGTTGCACCGGCTGGCGGCCGAGGTACCGGTCGTCGTACTGGCCGGGCGGCCGCTCGACGGCATCCCCGCCGTCCGGGCCGACAACTCCAGAGTGGCGGAGCTGACCAGGCACCTGCTGCTCGACCACGGGTACCGGCGGCTCGCGTTCGTCGGCAACCCCGACGGCTCTCCCGACGTCACCGAGCGCTGGGAGGCCTTCAAACAAGGGCATCGCGAGGCCAAGGTCGCCGCGCCGAAGAGCCCGCTCAAGGTCGGCATGCAGCAGTCCGACGGCGTGATCGCCGCCGGTGAGCTGCTGACCGGACGCCGACCGCCCGGCGCGATCGTCTGCGCCAACGACGAGACCGCGCTCGGCGTCCTGATCGGCGCCCTCGGCCGCGGCCTCAAGGTCCCCGAGGACGTCGCCATCACCGGCTTCGACGACGTCGCGATGTCCTCGCTGGTCCGACCCGGGCTGACCACGATCCGGCAGCCCGTCCGTGAGCTCGGAGCCGTCACCGCGCGTCTGCTGATCGCCGGCGTCGGCGGTCCGGGCGCGGTGATGGACACCGTCCTCACCACCGAGCTCGTACTGCGGGGCAGCTGCGGCTGCCCGTAGTCCCTCCGCCCAGGAGGCCGCCCCGATCGACAGGAGCAGGCAGATGAACCGCCCGACATTCCTCCGTACGGCGGCAGTCGCCGTCGCGACCACCCTCGCCCTGGTCGGTTGCACCGGCACCAGCGGCACCAACGGCAGCGGCGGCAGCGGGACGGCCGCGAACGGCTTGGTCGACTTCCTCGACTACGGCGACTTCGGCGGCGGCACCGCACCGCAGGCCAACTACAACCCGTACCTCGAGGCCATCCGCCTCGGCGCCGTCGACTACGTCTTCGAGAAGCTGATGGTCTACGACAGCTTCTCCTGTACGCCGAAGCCGTGGCTGGCCACCGCGTTCAAGTGGGACGACCCGAAGACGCTGACCTTCACGCTGCGCGACGGCGTCAAGTGGAACGACGGAAAGCCCTTCTCCAGCAAG
Organism: Kribbella sp. NPDC051770; assembly: GCF_040681455.1. Classification (NCBI taxonomy): domain Bacteria; kingdom Bacillati; phylum Actinomycetota; class Actinomycetes; order Propionibacteriales; family Kribbellaceae; genus Kribbella; species Kribbella sp. NPDC051770. The sequence continues at coordinate 966,466 of NZ_JBFAYT010000002.1, forward strand.
GATGTCGGCTTCACCTTCGACCTGCTGAAGAAACACCAGGCGCTCGACGTCAAGGGCATCTGGCGCTACCTGGCCGCGGTCGAGATGCCGGACGCCAAGACGGTCAGGATCAAGTTCAAGGACCCCGGCGCCTCGACGTTCACGCTGCTCACCGAGATCTACATCGTGCCCGAGCACGTCTGGTCGCAGCAGTCCGACCCGGTGAAGTTCGTCAACGCGCAGAACCCGGTCGGCACCGGCCCGATGAAGGTGAAGTCGTTCAACCCCCAGCAGCTCACCATCGAGCGGAACGCCGACTACTGGCAGGCCGACAAGGTCAAGGTGCAGGAGATCCGCTTCCACAAGGCCGACGCCGGCGGCGCGGTCGAGCAGCTGAAGCTGAGCCGAGGCGAGTACGACACCAACGCGATGTTCGTCCCGGACATCAAGAAGGCGTTCGTCGACCGCGCCCCGGACACCAACCACTACTGGTACCCGCCGGGCGGCTCGATCTCGGCGTACATGAATCTGACCGAGGCGCCGTTCAGCGACCTCGCCTTCCGCAAGGCGCTGACCACCGCCTTCGACCGCGACCAGATCATCGCCAAGGCGCAGCTGGGCTACGTGAAGGCCGCGAGCCAGACCGGGCTGGTCGTGCCCGGCCAGGACAAGTGGTTGCCCGAGGGGCTCACCGACCAGGGCCGGATCGGCTTCGACGCCGCGAAGACCGACAGCGCGCTGACCGCGGCCGGTTACCCGAAGGATGCCCAGGGCAAGCGAATGGGCAAGGACGGGAAGCAGGTCAAGTTCACCTTCAAGGTCCCGGGCAGCTACACCGACTGGGTCTCGGCCGCGCAGATCATCGTGCAGAACCTGAAGGCGCTCGGCTTCGACGTCGCGCTGGAGACGCCCAACCCACCGACGTACGAGAGCGACCGCGCGGTCGGCCGGTACGACATGCTGTTCGGCGTCCACGGCGGGTCCTGCAACATGTTCCGCAACTTCTCCGAGCCGCTGGGCAGCGACCAGTCCGCGCCGATCGGCAAGAAGGCCGCGAGCAACTTCGTCCGCTGGAACGACCCGGCGACCGACAAGCTGCTCGACGAGCTCCGGCTGGCCACCGACGAGGCGAAGCAGAAGCAGGCCGTCGCGGGGCTGGCCAAGATCATGACCGACCAGGTCCCGATGATCCCGCTCTGGTACGGCGCCAAGTGGTTCCAGTACCAGACCGACAAGGCGGTCGGCTGGCCCGACGAGAAGAACCCGTACGCCGCCCCCGGCGACAACGTGCTCGTCCTGACCAACCTCAAGCCCGCCGGCAGCTGACATGCGCTACTTCCTGCGTCGCGCCGGCTTCTTCCTGGCCACGCTCTGGGCCGCGATCACCTTGAACTTCCTGATCCCCCGGCTGCAACCGGGCGACCCGGCCGAGGCGATCGTGTCCCGGCTGGGCGGGCAGAGCCAGGCGATCGACCCGGCCCAGGTCGAGGCGGTCCGCAAGATGCTCGGCACCCCGGACGGCAACCTGCTCACCCAGTACGGCGACTACCTCGGCGCCGTCCTGCGCGGCGACTTCGGCATCTCGTACACGTACTTCCCGTACACGGTGACGCACATGATCGCCCAGGGACTGCCCTGGACGCTGATCCTGGTCGGCGTCACCCAGATCGTGTCGTTCGTGGTCGGCACCCTGCTCGGCGCCTGGGCGGCGTACCGGAGGAACAGCCGGGTCGACTCGGTGATCACGCTCGGTTCGACGTTCGTCGGCACGCTGCCGTTCTTCTGGCTCGCGCTGGTGCTGATCTACGTCTTCGCGATCACGCTGAACTGGTTCCCCAGCGGCGGCGGGTACGGCGGCGGCAGCAACCCGAGCTGGACCTGGCTGTTCTTCTCCGACGCCTTCCAGCACAGCGTGCTGCCGGCGGTGTCGCTGCTGATCGTCGGCCCGATCGGCTGGATCATCGGCATGCGCAACAACATGGTCCAGACCCTCGGCGAGGACTACGCCCGGCTGGCCCGGGCCAAGGGCCTGTCCCGGCGGCGGATCGCGCTCACCTACGGCGCCCGGATCGCGGTGCTGCCGAACGTCACCGGGTTCGCGATCGCCCTCGGCGGCATCCTCGGCGGCACCGTGCTGGTGGAGTCGATCTTCAACTACCCCGGGCTCGGCCGGATGATGCTCGAGGCCGTCTCGAACCGCGACTACCCACTGATGCAGGCGCTGTTCCTGTTCATCACGATCGGCGTCCTGATCGCGAACTTCCTCGCCGACCTGCTGTACGGCGTACTGGATCCGCGCGTCCGGCGGGAGGAGGCGGTATGACGCTCGAAGCGCAAGCAGTCGAGGCCTCGCGCGGCTCCCGGGTCCCCGGCTGGCTCGTCATCCTGTGGCGCAACCGCAAGTGCCGGATCGGGCTGCTGATGCTCGCCGCGTTCGTGCTGGTCGCGGTGCTCGCGCCGCTGATCGCGCCGTACGAACCGCGCGCGAACACGTTCACCCCGTCGATCGGCCCGTCCGGCAGCAACTGGCTCGGCACCACCGCGCAAGGCGAGGACGTGTTCAGCCAGCTCGTGTACGGCGCGCGCACGTCGCTGATCGTCGGCCTCGCCGCCGGCACGCTGTCGACGGCGATCGGGCTCGCGGTCGGGCTGACCGCGGGCTACCTGCGCGGCACGGTCGACGAGGTGCTGTCGTTCTTCATCAACTTGGCGCTGGTCGTCCCGGTGCTGCCGCTGATGATCACGCTGGCGGCGTACGCGCCGGTGAAGGGGTTGTGGCTGATCGTGTTCGTGATCAGCATCACCGGCTGGGCGTACGGCGCGCGGCTGAAGCGCTCGCAGATCATCACGCTGCGGACCCGCGACTACATCACCGCGGCGAAGTTCGCGGGCGACTCGACGGCGCGGATCATCGTCCGGGAGATCCTGCCGAACATGACGTCGCTGGTCGTCGTCGGCTTCATGGGCGCCTGCCTGGGCGCGATCGGCGGCGAGGCCGGGCTGGCGTTCCTCGGCCTCGGCGACCCGACCACCACCAGCTGGGGCACGATGCTCAACCAGGCCAACACCGGCGGCGCGATGCTGACCGGCCAGTGGGCCTGGCTGGTCGCGCCCGGACTTGCGTTCGCCGGGCTGATGACCGCGCTGACGCTGATCAACTTCGGGGTCGACGCCCTAAGCAACCCGCACCTGAGGGAGGACTGAGATGGCCCTGCTCGAGGTCCGCGACCTGTCGGTCACCTACAGCCCGCGCGACAGTACGCCGGTCCGCGCGGTCGACGGCGTCTCGTTCGACGTCGCCGACGGCGAGTTCGTCGGGCTGCTCGGCGAGTCCGGCAGCGGAAAGTCGACGCTCGGCAACGCGATCCTGGCGCTGCTCGACAAGCCTGCCGCCGTGAGCGGCGGATCGGTGGTCTTCGACGGTACGACGGTGAGCGGCGCCTCCGAAGAGTCGCTGCGCCCGTTGCGCTGGGCCAAGATCTCGACGGTCTTCCAGAGCAGCATGAACTCGCTGAACCCGGTGATCACGGTCGGCGCCCAGTTCGCCGACACGTTCGCCGCGCACGGGCGCGAAGGCGATGCCCGGCACCTGCTGGAGCTGGTGTCGCTCGACGCCGACGTGCTGCAGCGCTATCCGCACGAGTTGTCGGGCGGGATGAAGCAACGTGTCGCCCTGGCCCTCGCACTCGCCCTGGAACCGCGCTTCGTGCTGCTCGACGAGCCGACCACCGGTCTCGATGTCGTTGTCCAGCGCAACATCCTCGACCGGCTCCGGGAGCTGCAGAAGGAGCTCGGCTTCGCCGTCCTGTTCATCAGCCACGACCTCGGCACAGTGATGGAGATGGCCGACCGGGTCATGGTCATGTACGCCGGCGAGCTCGTCGAGGACCAGCCGGCCGCGGCGATGATGCGGCACCAGTTGCATCCGTACACGCAAGGCCTGCTCGGCTCGTACGCCGATCCGCGCGCTCGCCAGATCTCGGTCGACTTCATCCCCGGTCGCCCACCGAACCTCGCGGAGCCCCAGACCGGCTGCCGCTTCACTCCGCGCTGCCCGGTCGCCGTCGAGTCCTGCGCGACGCAACACCCCGCGCTCCTCCCGGCGGGCGAGGGCACGGCCCGCTGCCTGCTGGTCGAGTCCGGGACCGAGGTCGACGCCCGCCGGGCCCGAACCTTCGTCGCCGAACGCACCAGCGTCGCCGCGGACCCGGTCCTCACTGTTCGCGAAGCGGTGAAGCAGTACAAGAACACCCGAGCCGTCGACAACGTCTCCTTCGACCTCAAACCAGGCCAAGTCACTGCGTTGGTCGGCCAAAGCGGGTCCGGCAAAACCACTCTCGCCCGCCTGGTCACAGGCGTGGAGCGCCCAACGTCAGGCGCCATCACCTTCGCCGCTCCGCGCTCCCGCGCGGAAGCGCGGGGCGGAGCGGGAGAAGAGGCGGTAGACGTCGGCAAGCTCCGGGGCCGGAGGCTTCGGTTCTACCGCTGCCACACCCAGCTCGTCTTCCAAGACCCCTTCGCCGCCCTCAACCCCACCCGCACGGTCGCCTACGCCCTCTCGCGTCCCCTCCGTAACCACCTGAAACTCTCGAAGGCCGAAGCCCGCACGAGAGCCTCCGAGCTTCTGGAAACCGTAGGCCTCTCCCCAGCCGCGCAGTACCTCGACAAACTCCCCCACCAGCTCTCCGGCGGCCAACGCCAACGCGTGGTGATCGCGAGAGCCCTCGCCCCCGAGCCCACCATCCTGGTCGCCGACGAGCCGATCTCGATGCTCGACGTCTCCATCCGGGCCGAGATCCTCGCCCTGCTCGACCGGCTGGTGAAGGACCGGAGCATCGCGATGCTCTACATCACCCACGACCTGCTCAGCGCCCGCCTCCTGGCTGACGACGTACTGGTCCTCAACGAGGGCAAGGTCGTCGAGTCCGGCCGGACCCTGGACGTCATCCAGTACGCCCAGGACCCCTACACCCAACTCCTGCTGGACGCGATCCCCACGCCCGGTCAGACCGTCTTGACCGACGCCAACAGCTTGCCGAGCGACTCCCTCGCGTCGCCGAACAGCAGCGTCGTGCGGGGGTCGTAGAGGAGCTCGTTCTCGATGCCGGCGAAGCCGGGGCGCATCGAGCGCTTCAGGAAGATGACGCGCTGGGCCTCGTCGGCGTTGAGGATCGGCATGCCGTAGATCGGGGCGCTCGGCGTCGTCCGGGCGGCGGGGTTGACGACGTCGTTGGCGCCGACGACCAGGACCACGTCGGCCTGCTTGAAGTCGCCGTTGATCTCGTCCATCTCGCGGAGCTGCTCGTACGGGACCTGGGCCTCGGCGAGCAGGACGTTCATGTGGCCGGGCATCCGGCCCGCGACCGGGTGGATCGCGTAGTCGACCTTGACGCCGCGGCCCTGCAGCTCCTCGACCAGGTCGCGCAGCGTGTGCTGGGCCTGCGCGACGGCCAGGCCGTAGCCGGGGACGATGATCACGCGCTGCGCGTAGCCGAGCAGGATCGCGACGTCCTCGGCGCTGCCGGAGATCACCGGGCGCTCGGACGCCTCGCCGCCGCCGAGCGTCGATCCGCCCTTCACCGCGCCGAAGAGGATGTTGAAGACCGACCGGCCCATCGCGTCGGCCATCAGCTTGGTCAGCAACGTACCGGCGGCACCGACGAGCGTTCCGGCGACGAGCAGCAGCGTGTTGCCGAGCACGTACCCACCGGCCGCGACGGTCAGACCCGTGAACGCGTTCAGCAGCGAGATGACGATCGGTACGTCGGCACCGCCGACCGGCAGCACCAGCATCACGCCGACGGCCAGACCGAGCAGGCACAGCAGCACGCCGACCAGCACGCGCGGCTCGGAGACCAGCCAGACCGACACCGCGATGCCGCCGAGCAGCCCGGCGACGAACAGCACCGGCAGGCCCGGGAAGGTGACCGGGCGGGTGGTCATCAGCTCCTGCAGCTTCGCGAAGGTGACGATCGAGCCGGAGAACGAGATCGCTCCGACCAGGATCGTGAACGCGGTGGCGATCGCGGCGACGGTCTCGCCGTCGTGCACCTCGCCGAGCTCCATCAGCGCGACCAGCGAGGCGGCGCCACCGCCGACGCCGTTGAACAGCGCGACCAGCTGCGGCATGTGCGTCATCTGCACCCGCCGCGATCCGACCACACCGCCGACGGTGCCGATCGCCAGCGCGATCAGGATCGGCACCAGGTTGTCCGGCTTGTACGCCGCGAAGGTGATGATCACGGCGAGCACGGCGCCGGCCGCGCCGAGCGCGTTACCGGTCCGCGCGGTCTTCGGCGAGGACAGCGCCTTCAGCGCGACGATGAAGCAGACGGCCGCGACCAGGTAGCCGATCTGGGCCCAGGTGGGGATCACTTGTGCAGCTCCTTCTTGCGCCCGGCCGGACCGCGGAACATCTCCAGCATCCGGTCGGTGACCACGAACCCGCCGACCATGTTGACGGTGGCCAGCACGACGGCCAGCAGCCCGACGATCACCACCGGCACCGACTCGGCCTGCCCGGTGACGATGATCGCGCCGACCAGGATGACGCCGTGGATCGCGTTCGCACCGGACATCAGCGGCGTGTGCAGCGTCGCCGACACCTTGCTGATCACCTCGACCCCGACGAACGCCGCGAGCACGAAGATCGTCAGCAACGCAATGGACTCGGTCATCAGCCCTGTCCTTCCAGGAGCTCGCGGGTCGGCTCGTGCAGCACTTCGCCGTCGTGGGTGACGCAGCAGCCGGCCACGATCTCGTCGCTGAAGTCCGGGTCGAAGGCGGCGTTGCGGGTCATCAGCGTGATCAGGTTGGCCACGTTCTGCCCGTACAGGCGGCTGGCCGGGCCGGCCATCTGGCTGGGCACGTTCGAGCCGCCCCAGACCAGCGCGTTGCCGATGGTCAGTTCGGTGCCGGCCACCGAGCCCTCGACGTTGCCGCCCTGCTCGGAGGCCAGGTCGACGACGACCGAGCCGGGTTTCATCTGCTCGACCATCTCGCGGGTGACCAGCATCGGCGCGGTCCGGCCCGGTACGGCGGCCGTCGTGATCAGCGCGTCCGCGCCGGCCACGTACGGCGCCAGCAGCTCGCGCTGCAGCTGGGCGCGCTCCTCGGTCATCTCGCGGGCGTACCCGCCCGGGCCGTCCAGGGTGCCGAGCTCGAGCTCGATCGGCTGGGCGCCCATCGAGGCGATCTCCTCGGCCGCGGCGGTCCGGACGTCGTACGCCTTGACCACCGCACCGAGGCGCTTCGCGGTCGCGATCGCCTGCAGGCCGGCGACGCCGGCGCCCAGGACGAGCACCTGGGCCGGCGGCACCGTCCCGGCGGCGGTCATGTTCAGCGGGAAGAACCGGGGCAGCCGCTCGGCCGCGACGATCGCGGCCCGGTACCCGGCGACCAGCGCCTGCGAGGACAGCGCGTCCATCGCCTGCGCCCGGGAGATCCGCGGCACCAGTTCCATCGCGAACGCGGTCAGCTTGGCCCGGGTCGCGGCCCGGACCACGTCCGGCGGGTTGGTCGGCAGGAACGACATCAGCGCCGTCCCGGCGTGCAGCCGCTGCAGGCGTTCGCGCTCCAGCGGCTGGACCGAGGCCACCACCGTCGCGGCGTGGTCGGCTCCCCAGGCGACCTCCGCACCGGCCTCGCGGTAGGCGTCGTCGGAGAACAGCGCCCGCTCGCCGGCCGCGGGTTCGACCGCGACCTGGTACCCGAGCTGGACGAGCTTGACGACTTGTTCGGGCACCAGCGCCACCCGGCGCTCGGCCGGACGGGTCTCTCGCACGACTGCGATCTTCACTCGCCGAAACCTATGCCAAACTCTGGGTCGCCGGAAAGCCCGGTCCTACCTACGAGGCCAAGTTCTGAAGAAGTGTTGCCTCAGCGAGACACACCTTCGCGAACTCCTCGAGGTGCAGACCCTCGTCGATGCCGTGGGCCCGGGTGTCCGGATCCTCAACCCCGGTGACCAGAACGGCCGCGTTGGGGAAGGTCTGCTGGAACTCCGCGATGAACGGGATCGAGCCGCCCATGCCGGTGTCGACGGGCTCGACTCCCCACGCCGTGGCGAACGCCGAGCGGGCCGCGTCGTACGCCGCACCGCGGGCGTTGATCGAGCAGGGCTGGCCGATGTCGCCGTCGGTCACCGTCACCTGCGCACCCCACGGCGCGTTCTGCTCCAGATGGTTGCGCAGGGCCTGCATCGCCTTGTTCGCGTCGTCACCGGGAGCGACCCGCAGGCTGACCTTGGCCCGTGCGACCGGGACGAGGGTGTTGCTGGCGTCGGCGACCCGCGGCGCGTCGATGGCCAGGACGGCGATCGCCGGCCGGGTCCACAGCCGGTCGACCAGCGTGCCGGAGCCGATCAGCTTCACCTGGTCGAGCACGCTGGACTCGGCGCGGAACCGGTCCTCCGGGTACTCCAGGTCGGCCGCGCGGCTCGCGTGCAGCCCGTCGACGGCGACGTCGCCGTTGTCGTCGTGCAGCGTCGACAGCAGCCGGCAGAGCGCGGTCAGCGCGTCCGGGACAGCGCCACCGAACAGACCCGAGTGGACGGCGTGGTTCAGCGTCCGGACCTCGACGTAGCAGTCGACCAGGCCGCGCAGCGAGACCGTCAACGCCGGCTGGCCGATCGCCCAGTTGCCGGAGTCGGCGATCACGATCGCGTCCGAGGTGAGCTCGTCGGCGTACTCGTCGAGCAGCTGTAGCAGGGTCGGCGAGCCGATCTCCTCCTCGCCCTCGACGAAGACCGTCACACCGACCGGCAGATCGTTGCCAAAGGCCCGTACGGCGGCCAGGTGCGCGGCGATGCCGGCCTTGTCGTCGGCCGCGCCGCGCGCGTACAGCCGGTCGCCGCGCTCGGTCGGCTCGAACGGCTCCGAGGTCCACTCCTCGACGTTGCCGGTCGGCTGGACGTCGTGGTGCGCGTACAGCAGCACGGTCGGCTTGCCCTCCGGCGCCGGCTTCTTGGCGATCACCGCGGGCGCACCCTCGCCGGCGCGGACGATCTTCACCTCGAAACCCTCGGCCTCGAAGAGCGCGGCAGTCGCCTCGGCGGACCGCTGGACGTCGGCCGCACGGGCCGGGTCCGCGCTGACCGAGGGAATCCGGATGAGGTCCTCGAGGTCGGCACGGACGGAGGGCAGAACGCGGTCGATCGCCGCGGGCAGGTCGGTCATGCGCCCTACGGTACTGCGGGTCACATTTTCACGGGCTACTGTCTGTGGATCGAAGGTTATCGCCCAACCCGAGAGGATCACCATGGCCCGCCCCGTCGCCATTCTGGCCGCCGTGTTCACCACCGCGGCCGCCCTGACCGCCGTCGAGGCACCGACGATCGCGACCGCCGCGATCAGCTGCGACACCGCCACCACCGGCGGCAGCACCTTCTACGACGGACCGTCGGCGTCGAAGAAGTACGACGCCCGGTTCAGCAACAGCCTCGGCATCCCCAACCTCAGCACGCACACGCCTCAAGGCGCCGGCACTTGGTACAACTGGGACGGCGCCGGCAAGAACCTGCTGCTGGTCGCGTCGTACCGGTCCGGCGCCGACTCGCAGATCTACGGCATCGACCCGGCGACCGGGTCGACCGTCGGCGTGGTCGCGATCGCCGAGTCGCACGTCGGCGGCATCACCACCAGCAAGGGCTGGGCGTTCGTCTCCGGCGCCGGCAGCTCGATCCGCAAGTACCGGCTGACCGAGCTGCGCACCGCGATGAAGGCCGCCGGTACGCCGTACCTGACACAGGTCGGCACCGCCCGGGACGTCGCCGGGGCGTCGTTCCTGAGCAGCTACGGCGACTCGCTGTTCTCCGGCAGCTTCAACGAGACCGGCCGCGGCACGATGTACGAGTACAAGATCGCCGACGACGGCACGCTGACCACCGTCGCGGGCGCCTGGGAGGTCCCGACCAAGACCCAGGGCCTGATGATCACCGCCAACCACTTCGTCTACAGCACGTCGTACGGGCGTGGGAACCGCAGCAACCTGTACGTCGTCAAGCGGGGCAACAAGGACCTCGACGCGGCCCCGCTGAGCTGCTTCCGCGCGCCGAGCATGACCGAGGGCGTCACCGAGTACAACGGCACGGCGTACCTGGTCTACGAGTCGGGCAGCCACCTCTACAGCGGCGACTCGGCCACCCTCAACGTCATCCCGAGGATGCACAAGGCGACGGTCTCGTCGCTGACCTCGCTGGTCAGCTAGGGCACGCCCTAACTAGGAACCGTTGTAGGTCACGGAGTTCAGTACGTCGGTCAGCTGCTGCGGGTCGTCCCCACGGACCTGGATCCGCAGCAGCTGGTTGTCGCCGGGGAGCTTGCGGTACTGCTCGTAGACGTCGGCGCCGGAGTCGCACGCGTAGCGGAACGTCACCCGCGGCTGCTCGGCGGTCGGTGTGTCCGAGCCGGTCTGCTTGCACCCGCTGGGCGGCGTACCGGTCGTCGGCAGCGCGTTCTGGGCGAGCACCCCGATGAACACGCCTTCGGTGTTCGGGTCGGTCTGCCAGTTTGCTGTGTTCTCGCTGACCAGCAACGCCAGCGGGCTCTTCTGCGCCGACTTCTCGTCCCAGCTGCGCGGTACCTCGACCGACACCGGGTTCTCCGCGACGTCGACCGGCCGGCTCATCACCAGCTCGTAGCCCGCGTACCCGCCGCCTCCGGCCAGCACGATCGCCAGCAGGGCAGCGATCCAGCCCGCCCGCCGGTTCCTGCGTGGCGCGGCCGGGGTCGCGACCGTCGCCTCGGCGTCCGGGCCGCCCTCGGTCTTCGCGTCGGCCGGGGCCGCCGCCAGCTGGGTCTCCTGGTCGAGACCACCCGGTCCCGCCGGGACCGGCAGCTCGTCGGCCGGGACGAGCCCGGCCGGGATCCTGCCGGTCCGGTGCGCCTCGTCCAGCGCGTTCAGGAAGCTGTCCAGATCGGGCCAGCGCTTCTCGCGGTCGGGCTCCAGCGCCCGCCGTACGACGGCGTCGATCGCGTCCGGGACGTCCTCGCGCAGCGTGCTCATCGACGGCGGCGGCGCGTCGATCCGCATCACCGCGCCGAGGCTGATCACCCCGTGCGGCGCCTGGCCGGTGAAGGCGGCGTACGCGACCGCGCCCAGCGAGTACAGGTCGGCGCGGTGGTCGAGCCGGTCGCCCATCACCTGCTCCGGCGCGACGTAGGCCGGCGTACCGCCCGGCATCGTCAACTGGGACACGGTCTCCAGCGACTTGCCCAGACCGAGGTCGCCGAGCATCGCGCGGTCGCCGGACGGGTCGCTGCGGAACAGCACGTTCGCGGGCTTCACGTCGCGGTGCAGAACACCCCGCGCGTGCAGCTGCTTGAGGCCGCTGCCGACCTGCGTCACCACGTCGACCACGCCGGCGACCGGCAGCGGGCCGGCCTTGATCCGGTCGGCCAGCGAACCGCCGTCGGCGTAGGTCAGGACCAGGTACGGGCGGCCGTCGTCGGTCTCGCCGACGTCGTGCACACCGACCACGTGCGGGGAGTCGACCCGGCGCAGGAACCGGCCCTCGGCCAGAAAACGGCGCCGGACGTCGTCCTCGTCGATCCAGTTGTCGGACAGGATCTTGACCGCGACCTCGGCGTCCAGCTGCTCGTCCCGGGCCAGCCAGACCGTGGCGAAACCACCGGCACCCACCCGGCGGACCAGGGAGTACCGGCCGATCCGGGGTGGCTGGTCCATGCCCGCATTATGCTCGATCCCTCCTGCGACCGCGTCGCCGGAGCGAACAAAACACTCAGTTGTGACGTCACACCGGGGATCGACCACCCCGGTCGGCCGCCCCGCCCGGCCGTCCGGTGCGAGATGCAGCACACTGCTGAGATCCACGACTGTTTGTGAAGGAGCCTGCTCATGAGGCAGCTGAACGCCCGGCTGACCGTCGTGGTCGCAGCCGTCGCGGTCGCCGCGGTGGCCGGTGGTGGGGTGTTCGCGTACCGGCAGGGCCCGCAGACGAGCACCGCCGGAGCGAGTCCACTTGGTGGACAACCGACCACTCCGACCCCGACGCCGAAGCCTTCGGGGACGCCGACGAAGACACCGAGCGCGACACCGACGAAGCCGAGCGTGAGCAAGCCGGGGGTCACCGGACCCAAGACGATCGCGATCAGCCTGGCCAAACTGTCGGAAGGCCGCGCTCCGCAGTTGATCCACTCACTGGGCCGCAAGATCAGTGGAGGTGCCGACCAGGCCTTCACGGCGCCCGGCAAGGACCGGATCATCGCGGCGGCCCAGTCCCAGGAGACGACGTACGTGCTGGAGGCCAGGGAGCCCGACCTGGTCCTGGTTCGCACCAGCAACAGCGGCGAGAGCAGCGAGGTCTCCGACGTGACGAGCCTGGTCGGCGCGATCGACGGGAGTTACGCGGCGTTCGCCAGCCAGAAGCAGAAGTCGACCGGCGAACAGCTCGCCGGCAGCACGGTGTACGCCGAGGCCGGCAGTTACCAGCGCGACAAACTCACCTTGCCGGAGTCCTGGAACATCCAGGTGATCGCCGTCGCCGGTGGCAAGGTGTTCTATGCGGCCACCCCGACGGAGTCCGGTGTGCCCAAGCTCTACAGCTGGGTGCCCGGCCGGTCCTCGGCCACGGCCGTGAAGGGCATCACCTCGCCGACCGCGGTGTCCTCCGACGGTGAACTGGTGGCCTGGGCCGAGACCATCGGCGGCGCGGGCAGCTGTTCGAACGTCACCGAGCTCGCCACCGGAAAGAAGCTCTGGCGCACTTGCGAGTACATGGTGGCGGGGTTCACCCCGGACAAGTCGGCCGTGATCGCCACGCCGGCGTACGGAGACGGCTACGCACCGCAGAGCTCGTGGTTGCTGGACGGCAGGAATGGCAACTTGCTGCGCGAGTGGACCGGCCTGTCCTTCCGCCACGTCCGCGCCGAGGACGACCAGCACCTGCTGATGGAGGTCGACGACGGGCCCGACACCAAGGGCGCGATCATCCGCTGCGCCATCACCACCGGCGAGTGCGAGCGGGCCACGCCGATCACCCCCGGCGACCAGTTCGGGCTCGGTAGCTGATGCCCGGCGGCGGCAACACGCGACTGGTCGTGCTCGTCACGACCGTTGCCGTGGCCGCCGTCGCGATCGGCGGCGTGGTCGCGACCCGGCAAGGCCCGGACACCGAGGACGATCCCGGGACGGCTTCGCCATTGGCGGTTCGAACCGGATCGGCGTCGACCGGTCCGACCGCCGAGCCGACGTACAGCGGGCCGGTGAAGATCAAGGTGCCGTTGGCGCAGCTGAAGGCGGCCCGCGAACCGCAGGTGCCGTACAGCGTCGGGCGCGAGATCCGTGGTGGCGCGGGCGGGCCGGTGCGGGTCCCGGGGAGCGCGTCGGTGCTGGAGTTCACCCGGATGGGTGAAGAGGCGTTCGCGGTGATGTCGACGGACCAGAGCACCAGCGTGCTGCTGAAGCTGAAGATCGACGGCACCCGGGAGCAGGTGCCGGACGTGATCACCGTCCGGGGGACCGACGACCAGTCGGCGGTCGCTTACTCGACCCAGCCGCGGGGCAAGGACGAGCTGAACGCGGCCGGCTCGACGGTCTACTCCGAGGACTCCAGTGGCAAGGTCGACAAGCTCGTCGTCCGCGATCTGTGGAGCGTCCGGGTGCTCGCCTACGTCAACGGGCTCGTGTACTACCGGGCCAGCCCGACCGACGAAGCGGTGAGCTGGAAGCTGTACGCCTGGAAGCCCGGGGAGCCCACCGCCAAGGTGGTCCCGACGCCCGGCTCGGCGACCGCGATCAGCCGCGACGGCAAGCTGGTCGCGCTGCGGACGGCGCCCGGCGAGCACCGCGCCTGCTCGACCGTGAACGAGCTGGCCACCGGCCGCAGCCTGTGGCGGACCTGCGAATTCGAGGTCCAGAGCTTCACCCCCGACGGCCGGACCGCGATCGCCACACCGCCGTACGACGACGGCTGGGCAGCGGCGTCCGCAACCGCGCTCGACGCCAGGGACGGGACGCTGCTGCGCCAGTGGACCGGAGCGTTCTTCGTCAGCAGCGTCGCCGAGGACGACCAGCACGTGCTGCTGCTGATCGACGACCGCGAGTCGATGCCGCGCGGTGTGCTGCGCTGCAACATCGTCAACGGCGGTTGCGAGAACGCGATCCCGCTGGGCCCGATCCGGATCGGGCTGGGCAACTAGTCTGCCGTCAGCAGAGTTGCGGCTGTACGGCGTACTGCGGGGCCAGACTGGTCGGCATGGAACGCATCGCGGTGCTTGCTGACATCCACGGGGTGCTCCCCGCGCTGGAGGCCGTGCTGGCCGAGCCGGACGTGCTCAGCGCCGACGCCGTCGTGCTGGCTGGTGACCTGGCGTCCGGGCCGCAGCCGGTGGAGACGCTGGATCTCCTGCTGTCGTTGGGATCTCGGGCGGTCTGGGTGCGCGGCAACGCCGACCGGGAGCTGGTGGCGATGGCAGGCGGTGAGCAGCTCGACCCGCCGGACCAGGTGAGCCCGTGGGCCGCTGCACAGCTCCGACCCGACCAGGTTGAGCTGCTGGCCACGCTGCCGACCAGTGTGACGATCGGCGATGCCTTGTTCTGCCACGCGACTCCCCGGGACGACGAGGAGATGGTGCTGGTCGACAGCCCGCTGACCCGCTGGGCCTCGGTCCTCAGCGGCGTACCGGAGGAGGTCCGCACGGTCGTCTGCGGCCACACCCACATGCCGTTCGCCCGGCAGGTCGACCGGCGGCTCGTGGTGAACGCCGGCAGCGTCGGCATGCCGTACGGCGCACCGCTGCCGAGCTGGGCGCTGCTGACCGGCCCTGACGTCCAGCTGCGCCGCACCACCCTCGACCTGGCCGCTCTGGCCGACCGCGTGACGGCCGAGTCCAGCTACCCCGACGCAGCGGCCTGGGCCGACGAGTACCTGCGCACCAACTACTCCGACACCGAGGCCCTGGCCGCGTTCTCACCCCGCGCGAAGGACTGACCGGCTACCGTCAGGACATGTTCGCGCGGCGGCGGAAGCATTTCGGGACTCCGGCTGACAAGGCGACGTATGCGACGCTGCATACCGCCTCGCTGGCCTCGCCGCACCTGCGCGAGGGGCTGACGCCGGTCGCGGCCGGGCGGGCCAGCAAGCACCTGCGCGACCTGCTCGGGACAGCGGCGATCGCGATCTGCGACTCCTCCGGCGTACTGGCCTGGGACGGGGTCGGCGGGCCATACGAGAGCAACCATCGGGTCGACGCGAAGGCGATCGCGGCGATGACCCTGCGCAGCGGGCGGACCGCCGTCCTGGGGGCGCACGACGTGGCGTGCTCGGACCCGCAGTGCCCGCTGCGGACGGCGGTGGTCGCGCCGATCGTCACCGAGGACCGGGTGGTCGCCGTACTGGTCGCGTACAGCCCGCGGTCGTCGGCCGCGCTGGTGCGGGCGACCGAGGAGGTCGCGCGCTGGGTGTCGGGCCAGGTCGAGCTGGCCGAGCTCAACAAGGAGCGGACGCGGGCGATGGAGGCCGAGCTGCGGGCGCTGCGGGCGCAGATCAGCCCGCACTTCATCTACAACGCGCTGGCGGCGATCGCGTCGTTCGTGCGGACCGACCCGGAGCGGGCGCGCGAGCTGCTGCTCGAGTTCGCGGACTTCTCGCGGTACGCGCTGCGCCGCGGTGGCGAGTTCACGACGCTGTCGGACGAGCTGCGCAACGTCGAGCGGTACCTCGTCCTGGAGCAGGCCCGCTTCGGTGAGCGGCTCACGGTGTCGCTGCTGATCGCGCCCGAGGTGCTGTCGGTGGCGATCCCGTTCCTGGTCGTGCAGCCGCTGGTCGAGAACGCCGTCCGGCACGGCCTGGAGGGCACGACCGGGGTCGGGCAGATCACCATCCGGGCGATGGACCGCGGCTCGGAGGCGGAGATCAGCGTCGAGGACGACGGCTCCGGCAGCGAGCCCGAGGTGATCCGGGCCGCCCTGTCCGGCCAGTCCGGCAGCGACTCGATCGGTCTCGGCAACGTCGACGCCCGGCTGCGGCAGGTGTACGGCGACGCCTACGGCCTGGTCGTCGAGACCGCCGTCGACGCCGGGACCAAGGTCAGCTTCCGGGTGCCCAAATACTCCTCAGGAGTGCACGCGTCCGCTTAGTGTGTGGCTATGGCCGACACTCCCCTGCGTGCGCTGGTCGCCGACGACGAGGAGCCGGCGCTGGCCGAGCTGGTCTACCTGCTGCAGCGCGACGAGCGGATCGGGCCGATCCGCACCGCGTCGAACGGGCCCGAGGCCCTCAAACTGCTGCAGGGTGCCGACATCGACGTGGTGTTCTGCGACATCAAGATGCCGGGCCTGGACGGGATCGACCTGGCCCGCGTCCTGTCGAAGTTCGCCAAGCCGCCGCGGATCGTCTTCGTCACGGCGTACGACGAGCACGCCGTGGACGCCTTCGACCTGGACGCCACCGACTACGTGATGAAGCCGGTCCGGGCCGAGCGGCTGGCCGAGGCGATCCGGCGGGTGGTCAGCGCCGGCGCACCGACGGTCGTGCAGTCGCCGGAGGAGACCGACGACGAGACGATCCCGGTCGAGCTCGCCGGGGTCACCCGCTTCGTGCAGCGCTCCACGGTCCGGTACGTCGAGGCGCAGGGCGACTACGCGCGGCTGCACACCGGGCAGAACTCGCATCTCGTCCGGGTCCCGCTGAGCACGCTCGAGGAGCGCTGGCGCGACGCCGGGTTCACGCGGATCCACCGCAGCACACTGGTCGCGCTGGCGCACGTCGACGAGATGCGCGTCGACGGCGGGCGGTGCGCCGTACGGGTCGGTGACGACTGGCTGCCGGTGAGCCGGCGGCACACCCGGGAGCTCCGCGACCTGCTGGTCCGCTCGACGTCGCTGCGCGGGTGAGATGAACACGCCGGACGAGTCCCCGGACGGACCGCGCCGCGGCTCCGCCGAGGTCGCGCCCCGGCGGGTGCGCGTGACCAGTCCGCGCGCGAGCGCTGCCCGGCGGACGACCGGACACACCGGGACGCGGGAGATCGACGAACAGACCCGCGTCGGCGAGGTCTACATGCAATCGCTCATCCAGTCGCAGCTGCGGCTCGCCCTGCTGGTGATCGCCGGGACGGCGGTCGTCCTCGGCAGCCTCCCGCTGCTGTTCTTCCTCGTCCCCGCGACCCGCACCCTCGGCGTCTTCGGCATCCCGCTGCCCTGGCTGCTGCTCGGCGTCGTCGTCTACCCGGTCGTCTACGTCGCCGCCCGGATCTACGTCCGCAACGCCGAACGGATCGAGGCCGAGTTCACCGAGTTCGTCGGGCGGCAGTAGATGTCACCGGCGATGAGTCTGACCGCGATCGCCCTGGTGATCGTGGCGACGATCGGGATCGGGCTGTTCGGCCTGCGGATCTCCCGAACGACCAGCGACTTCTACGTCGCCAGCCGCGCGGTCACCCCGCGCTGGAACGCCTCCGCGATCAGCGGCGAGTACTTGTCGGCGGCATCTTTCCTCGGCGTCGCCGGTCTGGTCGTGGTCAACGGCGCGGACATGCTCTGGTTCTCCGTCGGCTACACCGTCGGGTACCTGATGCTGCTCGTCCTGATCGCCGCCCCGCTGCGCCGCTCCGGCGCCTACACGCTGCCCGACTTCGCCGAGACCCGCTTCGAGTCGGCCGTCGTACGCCGGATCTGCTCGTTCCTGGTGGCCGGGATCGGCACCCTCTACCTGCTCCCGCAGCTGCGCGGCGCCGGGCTGACGGTCCAGACCGTGACCGGCGCACCGCCCGCGGTCGGGGCCGCGCTGGTCGCGATCATCGTGGTGATCAACGTCGCGGCCGGTGGGATGCGCTCGATCACGTTCGTGCAGGCCTTCCAGTACTGGCTGAAGCTGACCGCGCTGGCCGCGCCGGTGTTCGTGATCCTGATCGCCTGGCGCTCGATGGACCACCCGGTCGGCGTCCTCGACTCGCTGCAGGGCGCCGGGTCGGAGTGGGCCGAGCCGCTGTCGCGCGCCGGCGGCCGCGACCATCCGCTGTACGCGACGTACTCGTTGCTCCTGGCCCTTTGTTTCGGGACGATGGGCCTTCCGCACGTGCTGGTCCGCTTCTACACCAACCCGGACGGACGGGCGGCGCGCCGTACGACGGTCGTGGTGCTCGCGCTGCTCGGTGCGTTCTACCTCTTCCCGCCCGTGTACGCCGTACTCGGGCGAACCTTCGCCCCCGACCTGGTCGCGACCGCCGCGGACACCGTCGTCCTCGAGCTACCCGGTCGGATCTTCCCCGGCACGGTCGGCGACCTGCTCGGCGCGTTGGTTGCCGCAGGCGCCTTTGCTGCCTTCCTGTCCACGTCGTCCGGCCTGACCGTCGCGATCGCCGGCGTGATCGACCAGGACCTGCTCCGCAACCGCCTGCACCGCTTGACCGGCGGCGACTACCTGGCCGTCAACAGCTTCCGCATCGCCGCCGTTCTGGCAATCGCCGTCCCCTACCTGGCCTGGAACTTCACCGGCTCCCTCAGCCTCGCCGACACCGTCGGCCTGGCCTTCGCCGTCGCCGCCTCGACGTTCTGCCCGCTGCTCGTGCTCGGCATCTGGTGGCGCCGCATGTCGACCGTCGGCGCCGCGGCCGGGCTGCTGGTCGGCGGCATCGCCGCGATCTCCGCCGTCCTGGTGAACGTGATCGGACCGCCGCAAGGCGGCTGGCTCGGCGCCCTGATCGCCCAGCCCGCCGCCTGGACGATGCCGCTCGCCTTCGCCACGGTGGTCGTCGTCTCTCGCCTCACCCCGACCCGCATCCCGGCCGGCACGGCGCGCAGCATGGTCCGCCTGCACACCCCCGAAGCCGTCGACGTCGACCGCGGCTTCACCGGCGGCTGACCCGCGCCGTTCGTCGTACGGATGCGACCGCTCGTCGCACTGCCGTTCCCCGCCGGTCGAGAGGTGTGCGCCGCTGAGCGCTCGACGCCTCGCGGTGCTGTCTCGGGCGGGTGAGCTGGACCACAGTACGGAGCAGCAACCCGTACGCCGGACTCCGCCCGGCCCGATCACGTCTGGAGGTCCCGCGATGAGTGAAACGCGTCGTGCGGGCGATCCGGAGCTCACGACGTACCGAGACGTCCAGCTGTCACCGGACTTCTCCGAGCTGCGTCGCCGGTTCCGGCGTTTCGTGTTCCCGATGACCGGCCTGTTCCTGGCCTGGTACTTCCTCTACGTCCTGCTCGCCGACTACGCGCACGACTTCATGTCCCAGAAGGTCGGCGGGAACATCACCGTCGGGCTGCTGTTCGGGCTGGGCCAGTTCGTCTCCACGTTCGCGATCACGCTGCTCTACGTCCGCTGGGCCGACCGGAAGTTCGACCCCGACGCCAAGCACCTGCGCGACCAGATCGAGGGAGACCACTCGTGACCGCACCGTTGATGTTGCCGATGGCAACCGTTGGCGACCCGAAGGTGAACATCGCGATCTTCGCGCTGTTCGTGGTGGCCACCCTGGCGATCGTGATCAAGGCCTCGCGCAACAACAAGAGCGCGGCCGACTTCTACGCCGGCGGCCGCTCCTTCACCGGCCCGCAGAACGGCGTCGCGATCGCGGGCGACTACCTGTCCGCCGCGTCGTTCCTCGGGATCGCCGGAGCGATCGCGCTGAACGGGTACGACGGCTTCCTGTACTCGATCGGCTTCCTGGTCGCCTGGCTGGTCGCGCTGCTGCTGGTCGCCGAGCTGCTCCGCAACACCGGGCGCTTCACCATGGCCGACGTACTGTCGTTCCGGCTCAAGCAGCGCCCGGTCCGGATGGCCGCGGCCATCTCGACCCTCGGCGTCTGCTTCTTCTACCTGCTCGCCCAGATGGCCGGCGCGGGCGGCCTGGTCGCGCTGCTGCTCGGCATCGACGGCAAGGCCGGCCAGAACATCGTCATCGCCGTGGTCGGCGCGATCATGATCACCTACGTGCTCGTCGGTGGCATGAAGGGCACCACCTGGGTGCAGATCGTCAAGGCCGTGCTGCTGGTGATCGGCGCCGGGATCATGACGCTGTGGGTGCTCGCGAAGTACACCTTCAACCTGTCCGGCCTGCTGGGCGCCGCTGTCGAGAACAGCCCTGCCGCCGGGGAGAAACTGCTCAACCCCGGCCTGCAGTACGGCGCAACGGGGATCAGCAAGCTCGACTTCATCTCGCTCGGCCTGGCCCTGGTGCTCGGTACGGCGGGCCTGCCGCACGTGCTGATGCGCTTCTACACGGTGCCGAACTCGCGTGAGGCGCGCCGCAGCGTCAGCTGGGCGATCTGGATCATCGGCATCTTCTACCTGTTCACCCTGGTCCTCGGGTACGGCGCTGCCGCGCTGGTCGGGCCGGACGCGATCCGGGCCGCACCCGGCAAGGCGAACTCGGCCGCGCCGCTGCTGGCGTACGAACTGGGTGGGGAGATCCTGCTGGGCGTGATCTCGGCGGTCGCGTTCGCGACGATCCTCGCCGTGGTGGCGGGGCTGACGATCACCGCCAGCGCGTCGTTCGCGCACGACATCTACGGCCAGGTGATCAAGAAGGGCCAGGTCAGCGGCGACGGCGAAGTACGGATCGCCCGGATCACCGTGCTGGTGATCGGCGCGGTCGCGATCGTCGGCGGCATCTTCGCCAACGGCCAGAACATCGCGTTCCTGGTCGCGCTGGCCTTCGCCATCGCCGCGTCGGCGAACCTGCCGACGATCCTGTACTCGCTGTTCTGGCGGCGGTTCAACACCCGCGGCGCCCTGTGGAGCATCTACGGCGGTCTCGGCTCGGCGATCATCCTGATCGTCTTCAGCCCGGTCGTCTCCGGCAAGGTCGACGCCAAGACCGGCGCCAGCCTGTCGATGATCACCGACACCGGCATCGACTTCCACTGGTTCCCGCTGGACAACCCCGGCATCGTGTCGATCCCGCTGGCCTTCGTGCTCGGCATCGTCGGCACCCTGACCAGCAAGGAAGCCACCGACGTCGACCGCTTCGCCGAGATGGAGGTCCGCTCCCTGACCGGCGCCGGCGCCGAGAAAGCCGTCCACCACTGACCGCGAGGGCGCCGGTCCCATCACGGGTGACAGCCCGGCGCCCTCGCCCGCCAACCCTGTCAGGCAGGTCCTGCTGACCCGTCGCGAACCTGCCTGACAGCCCCACCCGCCCCGAGGGGCCCAGCACCCAGCTGGGCCCCTCGCTGCATGCCGGGATACTCGGGGGATGACGACGCCTCGCACGATCGCCTTGTTCTGCAGCGCCGCCGGAGGTCTGGAGCACGTCCGCGCGGAACTTGTCGAGCCGTGGGTCGCCGCCGGGCACACCGTGGCGGTCACCCTCACTCCCACCGCCGCGAGCTGGCTGGCGCCGCTCGGCGAGATCTCCTTGCTGGAGGCAATCACCGGTCTGCCCGTCCGCTCGGCGCCTCGTCTGCCGGGCGAGCCTCGGCCGCACCCACGCGCGGATCAGCACGTGCTGGCACCGGCCTCGGCGAGCAGCGTCGCGAAGCTGGCGGTGGGCATCGGAGACAGCCAGGCCTTGAGCACGTTGTCCGAGGGCCTCGGGTCGGTGCCGACGGTGGGTTTTCCCGCGGGTGAACGCGGGGCATGCTCGACATCCCGCCTGGGAAGGGCATCTCGCCGCGTTGCGGCGGGCCGGCGTACAGCTCGTGTACGGCGAGGACGTCTGGCCGCTGGTCGAGCCGCGCGCCGAGTCGCGCTCGTTGCCTTGGGCAGCGATTCGGGAAGCCGTTGGCTAGTGGAACCAGCCGGGGAGGTCGGACAGCGGGGTGGGGCGGCTGCTGGGGGTGAGTTTGGGGAGGGCGTCTTCGAGGGCGGCCAGGCGGGTGGGGCCCAGGGCTGTCTTCCATTCCGCATGGAGGGTTTCGAAGATCTGGGCGGAGCGGGTGAGGGCGTTGTGGCCGTGGGGGGTGAGGGTGAGGAGGACGGCTCGGGCGTCGGTGGGGGACGGGGTTCGGGTGACGTAGTTCAGGTCGGCGAGTTTGGTGGCGGTTTTGGTGGCGGCCTGTTTGGAGACGCCCAGGCGGCGGCCGAGGTCGGAGACCGTGCAGCCGTCGTTGCCTACCGCCTGGAGGGCGAAGCCGTACGCCGGGCGCAGGTTCGGGTGCCCTTCGGCGGCGAGGCGGTGGTGGAGCTCGTCGATGATGCGGCGGAAGGCTGCGGCGAGTTGGAGGGGGAGTTCGTAGCCGTGGCGGTCCATGAAAGGCATTGTTCCAGATCGACAACCCGGTGTACTGTTTTGGACAACCAGGTTGACGAAGATGGAGGAGTGCGGATGCGAGTGACCGAGACGCCGAACGCTGTGATGACGACGTACGCGTCGCCGACGCTGGGGAGTGCGCGGCTGAGTGTGTGGCGGGTGGAGATGAAGGCGACTGCGCAGGGGCCGGTGCATGTCGTCGACAGTGAGCAGGTGTGGACCGGGCTGAGCGGGCGGGCGACGATCAGCGTCGGTGGGGTGGAGCGGGAGTTGCTGGAGGGTACGGCGGTGGTGGTGCCCGAGGGGGTCGAGCGTCAGGTGACGGCGACGGGCGACTTCACGGCGATCGTCAGTGGGTACGGGCACGCCAAGGTCAGCGTCCCTGGAGAGGACGCTGACCGCGGCACTCCGCCGTGGATGAGCTGATCGACCTCAGCTGAAGTCGATCGTCGGCCACAGCTCCAGGAACGCCTCGCGCGAGCGCGCACCGCGGTACTCCTCCGCGGCGTGCAGCCGGCCAAGCGTGAACGGATTCCCGCCATCCAGGTGCTGCTGCACCGCGAGCTGACGCAGGAGGTCTCGCGCGACGACGCTGTCCTGGTGGTCGCCGAGGACCTCCTGCACCTGCTCGGCACGAGTCGCCAGGTCCGTCGCCGCCTGACCGAGCACCGGCACCGCCGACTCGGCGGCGTACCGGAGTCGCTTGGAGGCCTTGCGGGTCTCGTGCAGCTCGTGGTCCTGCTCGGCGAGCGTCTCGGCCTTCTCGGCGCGTTTGACGCACTTGCTCATCCGCTTCAGGTCGCTCTTCAGCAGGCTCGGCGCCTGCTTCTTCGCCTTCGTCTCCGCGTCCAGCAGCGGCGGCGCGGCGACCAGCTGGTCGAGGGTGTCGAGCAGCCGGAAGTACCGCTCGCTCTCCAGCGCCTCCAGCGCCTGCAGGCGGGCCTGCTTGTAGACGCCGCGCAGGTGGTCGTCGATGTACCCCGCGACGCGGCCCATCACCAGCTCCTGCGGCTGCTCCGACACGGCGACCAGGAAGTGCTCGCGCAGCACCTCCGCGTCCCGCGCGCCGCCGAGCTCACCGGCGAACCACTTCAGCTCGTCGCGGATCGCGTCGCCGACCTCGCGATCCACCACCGGCCGGTACGTCGCCAGCGCCGACCGCAGCCTGCGGGTCGCCACCCGCATCTTGTGCACCGAGTCCGGCAGGTCGCGCCGGACCTCCGGGTCGCGCAGGTGAATCGCCTCGACCTGGGCCGAGGCGTACGCGCGGAACAGGTCCGCGGTCGTCGGCTTGGCCGGCAGCTCCCAGGTCTCCTGCTTCGGCACCCGGTCGCCCAGCGCGCGAGCCAGCTTGCTCGGCCCGGACGCCGGCTTGGCGCCGGCCTCCCGCAGTACCGGCTCGGCGGCCTCGAGCAGCTCGGGCGGCCCGTTGACGAGCTCGACCTCCCACTCGCGCCAGCTCACCGACGAGACCCCGCCCGCTGCGTCGGAAGCGTCCGCCGCTGCAGCACCATCGGGGGTGGCGGCGGCCGCGGGAGCAGCGGCGGCCGAGGGCGCGTGAATGGTCGCGGTCACGTGGTCGTCGGCGACCTCGGCGAGCACCTCGCCCTCGGCGTCGACCAGACGGTGCACGATCCGGCGCGTCGCCAGCGTCACCACCGGGAGCAGCTCGTGGTCGCGGACGTGCACGCGAACCGCCCGGACGACCTGGATCGGGACCTTGCGGACCGCGCGACCGAGCGGGTGCTGGATCTCCATCCGGCCGCGGGCGGCCGGGAGCTTGATGTGCCAGCCGTCGTCCTCGCCACCGGTACGCCGGCGCAAGGTCACCTTGTTGCGGGCGAGGTGCAGCTCGGCGGTGTCGAAGTAGACCGCCTCGAGCGCGAGCTCGACCGGTTGCTCGACCCGGTCCACCCCGGGCAGCTCGTGCAGCGCCGGCAGGATGGCGTGCTCGTCGACGTCGTACTTGGTCTCGATCTCGAGCTGCTCGGTCGGCGTCATCCCCAAGTTTTACCAGTCCGCGCAAGCCCTCGCGGCGGCTGCGCGGAGATCGTCCAGCAGGCGAGCACGATCTCGATCAGGGACGCCGGACCGCCTGTCGCCAGACGAGTCGAACCCACCGGGGTCAGCCTGCCGGCGGCGATTCAGCTCCAGCCCGGCGAGCACCATCGCGACCAGGACGAGCAGCGCGATCATCGCACCCCGACCCCCTTGAAGAACGTGTAGTGGAACGTCCCGCCGGGCTCGGCGGTGCGTTCCAGGTCGCGGATGCCGCGCGCCCAGGCGTCCGGCGTACTGAGCCCGGCGGCGATCGAGCGGTCGCGGACCGAGCCGACCATCGCGATGAACGTGCGGCGGGTGAAACCGTCGACGAGGTGCGGCAGCGTCTGGTCGGCGTACACGGTCCGCGGCTCGGTGCGGACGTCCAGGAAGCCCGCGTCGGCGAGCAGCGGCTGCACACGTCGGCCGATCAGCGCGTCGCCGCCGGCGTCGGCCTGGCTGCGGTTGAGGCACTCGATGACGGCCTGCGCGGCGGCGCTGCGCGGGTGGTAGACGGCCGTGCCGTGGTCACCTTCGACGACCGTGATCGTGCCGCCGGGGCGAAGCTGGCCGCGCAGGGTGCGGAGGGCTTCGACCGGGTCCGGAAGGTGTTCGAGGACGAAGCAGACGAACAGGTGGTCGTACTCGCCCGCCGGGAGGTCGTGCAGGTCGCCGTGGCGCCAGCGCACTTCGGCGTACGGCGCTGTGGTGGCGACGCGTTGTTTGGCCTGGGCGAGCGAGGCTTCGGAGATGTCGATCGCGGTCAGGTCGATGCCGGGGCTGCGGGTGAGCAGCTGGACGGTCTGCGCGCCGACGCCGCAGCCGACCTCGAGGACGCGGCTGCCGGGCGCGTACTGCGTACCGCCGTGCAGGAGGTCGGCGAGCGTGCCCGCCTGGTCGCCGAGGCGGCGGGTCTCGGAGTCGGTGTAGCCGTGGACGTAGTCGGTTCCCATGACTCCACGGTGCGGCGACAATGGTCCGGTGAGTAGATCCAATCCGGGCGAGATTGGCAGGTCCATAACTGCCGCGGGGTCCGACTTCCTCCAGCTCAGTACGGCGGACGTGCCCGCGGGCGGGTTGTCGACGTGGCTGGCTGATCAGCTGCGCGGTGCGATCGCGGACGGGCGGTTACCGGTCGGTACGCGGCTGCCGCCGACGCGGGTGCTGGCGGGTGAGCTGCAGGTGTCGCGGGGTGTGGTCACGGAGGCGTACCAGCGGCTGACCGAGGACGGGCACACCAAAGCTCGCGGCAGAGCAGGTACGACGGTCGTCGCGGCGCCGTTCACAACGAACACCTCAGTTTCTTCGGTGACCGTTCCTCCTTTGGTTGTAGAAGAGCCTGGTGTCGACGTCTTCGACCTGCTGCGCGCAGCGCCGGCTCGAATCGATCTCACGCCAGGCGTGCCTGATCTGACCGCCTTTCCCCGCGCCGCGTGGTTGAAGGCCGAGCGCGCCGTCCTCGACCGCCTGTCCGCGTCGTCCTTCGGCTACGGCGACCCAGCGGGGACTCCCGAGCTGCGGCTGGCAGTAGCGCGCTGGCTGGCCCGCTACCGCGGCGTCCAGGTCGACCCCAGCGAGGTGATCATCGTCGCGGGCGTCGCCCAAGCGCTCAGCCTGATCACCCAGCTCCTCCACGCCGACGGCATCGACACGCTCGCCGTCGAGGACCCCGGATCGCTCGGCTCCCGCCAGCACCTGGAGAGCCTCGGGCTGCGCACTCCGCCCATTCCCGTCGATGCCGACGGCGTACGGGTCGACGAACTCCACAGCAGCGGCGCCCGCGCCGTACTGCTGACTCCCGCGCACCAGTTCCCGACCGGCGTCGTGCTGGACGGCGAGCGCCGCCGCGAACTGATCCAGTGGGCGACCGAGACCGGCGGCCTGATCGTCGAGGACGACTACGACGCCGAGCACCGCTACGACCGTCCGCCCGTCCCCGCGCTGCGCGCGATGCTCGCCGATCACGTGATCTACGCCGGCAGCGTCTCCAAACTCCTCGCCCCGGCGCTCCGGATCGGCTGGATGGTCCCGCCCCCGGCATACCGGGACCGCCTGATCGCCGCGAAGCGCCTCGCCGACCTCGGCAACGCGGCGCTCCCCCAGCTCGTGCTGGCGCACCTGATGGACTCAGGTGACCTCGAACGCCAGCTCCGATACGCCCGCCGCCGGCACCGGCGCCGCCGCGACACCATGATCGATGCCATCAGCAACCACCTCCCCACGGCGACCGTCCACGGCGCCGCCGCCGGGCTGCACCTCACGATCACCTTCCCGGACGGCGCCCTGGACGATGTGAACCTGGCCACGAGAGCACTCGCCGAGGGCGTGAAGACCCACCCGCTGAGCTGGCACACCCAGACCGAACACCCACCCGGCCTGGTCCTCGGCTACGCGGCCCGCACCCCGACGGCGCTGACAGAAGCGGTGGAGATCCTGGGCAGCCTCGTCGCCGGCAGCTGACTCCCCCTCCTCCCGTCAGGTGGCTTGCGCGACTGGCCGGCGAGGGCGAGGCAGGACCAGCGGCGTGCCGGTCAGTGGGTCCGGGATGACCTCGCAGGACAGGCCGAAGACCTCCTCGACGGTCTCCGAGGTGATCACCTCAGCAGGCGGGCCCGTTGCGACGATCCGGCCGGACTTCAGTGCGATCAGGTGGTCGGCGTAGCGGCTGGCCAGGTTGAGGTCGTGCAGGACGAGGACGATCGTCTTGTGGTGCTGGTGGTTCAGGTCCTGGACGAGGTCGAGGATCTCCAGCTGGTGGGCGAGATCGAGGAACGTCGTCGGCTCGTCGAGGAGCATCGTGTGGGCGTCCTGGGCGAGGGCCAGCGCGATCCAGACCCGTTGCCGCTGGCCACCGGACAGTTGGTCGAGGCAACGGTTCGCGAGATCCGCGGTGCCGGTGGCGGCCAGCGCCTCGGTGACGACCTGTTCGTCCTCCGGCGTCCACTGGCGGAACCAGCGCTGGTGCGGGTGCCGCCCGCGGCCGACCAGGTCGGCGACGGTGATGCCCTCGGGGGCGACCGGTTGCTGCGGGAGCAGGCCGAGCTTCGTGGCGAGCTCGCCGCCGGGAACGCGGCGTACGTCGACGTCGTCGAGGTAGACCGCGCCGCCCCGCGGCACCAGCAACCGGGCGAGCCCGCGCAGCAGCGTCGACTTGCCGCAGGCGTTGGCGCCGACGATCACGGTGATCTTCCCGGGCGGGATCTCGACCGAGAGGTCGTGCACGACCGGCGTCCCGTCGTACGCGAGGGTGAGGTTCTCCGAACGCAGCATGGTCATCCTCCTCGGCCGACGCGGTTGGCTCGGGCCATCAGCAGCAGCAGGTACGGTGCGCCGAGGAACGCCGTGACGACGCCGACGGGCAGTGGGACGGGGGCGAACAGCTGGCGCGCGACGAGGTCGGCCGCGACGACCAGCAACGCGCCGACCGCACCGGAGGCGAGCAGACCGGCGGCGCGTTCGGCGAGCAGGCGGCGGGTGATCTGCGGCGCGACCAGTGCGACGAAACCGATCGGCCCGGCGGCCGCGGTCGCCAGGGCGGCGAGGGCGACGCCGATCGCGATCAGCAGACCGCGGGCGAGTTCGACCCGGCCGGCGAGCGTCCGGGCGAGGTCGTCGCCGAGCTCCAGGAGGCGGAGCTGCCGGGAGGCGATCACCGCGGCGGGGAGCAGGACGAGCAGCGTGAGCCCGATCATCCACACCTCCGCCCAGGACCGCCCGGCGAGGCTGCCGGACAGCCACATCAGCGCGCTCTTCGCGGTGTAGATGTCGGCCAGCGTCAACAGGTACGCCGTGAGCGAGCCGATGATCGCGGTGACGCCGATCCCGACCAGCACCAGCCGATAGCCGGCGACGCCGCGCTTGAAGGCGAACAGGTAGATGGTGATTGCCGTCAGCAACGACCCGCCGAGGGCGCCGGCCGGCAGCCAGAACGGGCTCGCGCCGATGATCGTGATCACCACGACGGCCGCGAGGGCGGCTCCGGCGTTGATCCCGATCAGGTCGGGGCTGACCAGCGGGTTGCGGGCCAGGCGCTGGAAGATCGCGCCGGACACGGCGAACGCGAACCCGACGCCGAGACCGACCAGGACGCGCGGGAGGCGGTTGTCGACGACGATGTCGGTGAGGATCAGGGAACCGTTGCCGGCCAGGGTGTTGAGGACCTGGGCGAGCGGGATCTCGTAGTCGCCGATCGTCAGCGAGTAGGCGCCGACGGCAACGGCAGTGAGCAGCCCGGCGATGGTGACGAGCACGCTGCCGAGGTCGATCCGGCCGGAGACCGGCCCCACCCGGTACGCCGCCGTGCGCTTCACAGCTCCGCCAGGCGTTGGCGGCGTACGAGGGCGATGAAGAGCGGCGCTCCGACCAGGGCGGTGATGATGCCGACCTGGAGTTCGTCGGGGCGGACGACCAAGCGGCCGAGCACGTCGGCGAGCAGCAGCAGCGTCGGGGCGAGGACGAGCGAGTACGGCAGGATCCAGCGGTAGTCCGCGCCGACGAGAGCTCGCGCGACGTGCGGTACGGCGAGCCCGACGAACCCGATCGGGCCGGCCATCGCGGTCGCCGTACCGGCCAGGAGCATGATCGCCAGACCGGCGAGGATGCGCACCACAGCGACCCGCGTGCCGAGCGTCGTCGCCAGCTCCTCCCCCAGCGCGAGCTGGTTGAGCGACCGCCCCAGCACCAGCGACAGAACGATGCCGACGGCAATGAATGGCAGCGCCTGCCCGACGATCGGGCCGGTCGCCATCGTGAGCGAACCGACCACCCAGAAGCGGAACTCGTTCAGCGTCGAGAGATCGAGCAGCGTTGCCGCCGAGGTGACGGACCCGAGCATCGCGGACAACGCGGCACCGGCCAGCGCGAGCTTGACCGGCGTCGCCCCACCGCGACCGAGCGTGCCGACGACGTAGACCACGACGGTCGCCACCAGCGCGCCGCCCATCGCGAACCACACGTACCCGGTCAGGCTCGTCACGCCGAAGACCCCGATCGCCCCGACGACCGCGACCGCGGCGCCTGCGTTCACGCCGAGGATCCCGGGGTCGGCGAGCGCGTTGCGCGTGACGCCCTGCATCAGGGCGCCGGCCATCCCGAGTGCCGCTCCCGCCATCAGGCCGGTCGCCGTACGGGGCAGCCGGAGGTACCGGATGACCCGATCGGTGTCCGAGCCGGTGAAGTCGGCGGCCGCGAGATAGACGTCCCGCGGCCCGAACCACTGGGTGCCGGCGAGCAGAGAGAGCAGAACAGCACCCAGCAGTACGACGAAGGCGATGGCGAGCCCACCGGCCTTCGTCAACCCACCACGGAGGATCACTTCACCAGGTCAGGATGGATGATCTTCGCGATCAGCTCCGTCGAGTTCGCCCCACGCACCCCAGCGGAATGATGCGCGAACAGCCACGGGATCACCCGCTTGTTCTTCACCGCCTTCAGATTCGCGAACGCGGGATTCTTCATCAGCTTGTCGACATCCGGCTGCCCCTGCGCCTCGGTCAGCGTCGCGTCGCAGCAGGCGCTGATCAGCACGTAGTCCGGGTCGGCCTTGATGAACTCCTCGACGCTGATCTTCACGTTCCGCTTCGCGGTCAGCCTGGCGAACGCGTTCACCCCACCGGCCTGCTTGATCAGCACCGTGCCGAAGTCCGGCCCGCCGGAGACCGTCATCCCGCCGCCTTCGAGCCCGGGCCGCACGATCGCGACCGTAGGCCGGTCGGCGTCCTTCACCGCGCTCTCGACCGCGGCGATCCGCCTCTGCTGGTCGGCGATCACCTGCTCGGCCTTGTCGCTCGCGCCGAACAGCTTGCCCAGGTCGTGCAGATCGGCGTACACGTTGGTCATCGAGACCGTCGACGGGTCGATCGCCTCGTCGCCCTTGCCGTCGGCGGTCGGGCAGAGCGGGCTGAAGATCCAGGTCTGGACGCCGAGGTCGGACAGCGACTTACGGCTGCCGAAGCTGCCGTCGCTCCCGGCGGCGTTGAAGATGTCGTTGAAGCCGGACAGCACGAAGTCCGGGTTCAGGCTGAGCAGCTCCTCGCGGCTCGGCATGTTCTTGTAGTACTTGCGATCCTTCTGTGCCGCGGCGTACTCGGGCAGCGGTTCGGAGTCCAGGAACGCGGTCCCGACCAGCCGGTCGGAGACGCCCAGCGCGTGCGCCAGCTCGATGGCCGGCTGGTACGCCGCGAAGATCCGCTGCGGCGGGCCGTCGACGGTGACGTCGAGCCCGCAGTTCTTGACGGTCGTCGCGCTCGCGCTCGGACCTTCGCTCGCGCCGGCGCTTCCGCAGCCGGCGACCAGGGACAGGAAAACGGCAGCAAGCACTGCCTTGGGTACGACGGCCATGGCGACCGTTCCTCCAACACCTCGTGGACGGGACGCGTCGTGGCCGGTCTCCTGGCTGACGGGACGACCGCATCCGCCGCGCTGACCTTCCCAGCCCCTCCGGGCCAGTGGTCTCACACCAGGTGAACGCGCGACGGACAATCCCGATCACAGTGGCGAGGGCCGCGCCGGTACCGCACCGGCTTCCCGAACACCACGACGGCCACACGGTAACCCACGCTGCGACCGGGTCGCAGCTCCAGGTCCACCGTCAGCGCGTGTAGAGCGGCGAGATCGCCAGCGCGAAGGCCACCATGTCGTCGGTCTTCACCTTGTTCCCGGGGACCGGCACCAGGTCGGCGATCTTGTCCGTGCCGACCCGGATCGTGCCCCGCCCGGTCGCGGTGTCGACGTACCCCTCGTCGCCGAGCGGCACCGACTGCGAGGTCGGTGCCTTGCGCACCGACGCCATCGCAGCCACCGCGTCCGGGACCCGGCGGGCGGTCGCGTAGACGGCGGCGCTCGGGTTGATCCAGCCGCAGACGATGTCGCCCGCCGCCGTCGTGCTGTCCCGGCGCGCCATCGCGGTGGCCCCCAGCACCTTCTCGGCCGCCTTCGTCCCCCGCTCGCACTCCTCGCGGGCGATCAGCAGCGCGGTCTCCGGCAGCCCGGCCGCCTGCCGCGCGGCCTCCTGCGCCAGTACGACGTACTTGGTCGGCGTCGCCGCCGGTCCCTCGACCTTGAACAACCGGTTCCCGAGCAGGAACACCGCGAGCTTGCTCGTCCCGAACCCGCCCTGCCCGACCGCGATCGGCCGCGCCGGCTCGCCCTTGGTCGCCGCGTACGCCGCCTGCGCCGCGGCCAGGTCCGACTTCGTCGCCGTCAGCACCGACACGCCCAGCCGCAGCGCCGGGCCGCTCGGGGCAGCACTCAACGCGAGCTGACAGATGTCGTAGCTCGGCAGCCCGATCTCCGCCGGCACCGCCTTCGGCTCGATCGTCACCACCGGTACCGCCAGCGTGGCCTGAACCAGCGCCTGGTCCATCCGCACGCACAACGTGTCCGCGACCTTCGCCGTCGGCGGCACGCCCGGCGTCTCCGAGGGAGTCTCCGAAGGCGTCTCGGTCGGCGTCGTACTCACCGAAACCAGCGGCGGCACGTCCGGCGCCGTCTCGTTGGACCCACCACCGCAAGCAGTCAGCACCAACAGACCGGCAACGGCGGCGATCGAAGTCACTGGGCGGGTACGCATGGTGACCCCGACTCTAGCCGAGCCCACCCGGCGACACCCTTTCGATCAGGGCGAGATCGACGTCGCCGCCGGGCATTCGGCACCGGCCGAAACTCCTTCTGGCCGGTCGGGCGGCCGTCCCATACTCGTCCGCAAATCAGGGGTGCGAACGATCGTCGGAGGGGACGCATGGTGCGGAGAGTTCTGGTCGCGTTGCTGGTGGGGGTGATCGGCGCCGCGGCGTCGGTGGTTCCGGCGCAGGCGATCTCAGGTGGTGGCCCGGTGAACCCGAGCTGGGTCGGGTTCCTGGTCAAGATCGACATCGGGGGCGACCACCCGCGGGCCTGTACGGGCGCGCTGGTCGACCGGCAGTGGGTGGTGACGGCCGCGAGCTGCTTCGCCGACGCCGGGGGCGTGGTCAAACCGGGCCGTCCGGCCAGTCCGACGACGGCGACCGTCGGGCGTCCGAACCTCACGGCCGCGGCCGGACAGGTGCTGCCGGTCGACCGAATCGTGCCCCATCCGAGCCAGGACGTCGCGCTGCTGCGGCTGGCGCTGGTGGCGACGACCGGTACGCCGATCTCGGTGAGCGCGACGGCGCCGTCGGCCGGCGAGCTCCTGGCGGTCAGCGGCTACGGCCGTACGGATGACACCTGGGTGCCGAACGAGGTGGAGGCCGCCAAGGTCGAGGTCGGCACCGTCGCGAGCACGACGTTCGGCGTACTCGGGTACGAGGACCCGGCGACCCCGGCGGACGAGCCACCGGTGGCTGCCTGCCAGGGCGATGCCGGCGGGCCCGTCACCCGAGCGGGAGCCTCAGGTGGGCAGCCGGAGGTCGTCGGCCTGCTGATCGGCTCGGCCCACGACGGCTGCCTGGAGGAACCCTCCGCGGCGGGCACCGGTGCCACGGTGATCCGGCTGGACGCGCTGCGGGACTGGATCGGCACCAACACTCCCGGATTCCGGAGCGGGTTCCACGCGACGTACCTGAGTGCGGCCAGCCCCACGGTTCCCGGGAAACAAGGAGGAATCGGCGGGTTCGACTTCCACGTCGCCCAGGACCAGGTGGTGGCGTTCGACTTCGACCACTCGGGCCGCGAGGACCACCTGCTGATGTACCGGCCCGGCAGCAACATCGTCATCATCTCGAAGCTGGACTTCAAGAACCCGCTGGACCCCGCGGACGACAAGTACGTGGCCGTGTTCGTGAGCACGACCGGCATCGGCGGAACCGCGCTGACCAACACCGCGGACCGGATCGTCCCGTTCGACTACGACCACGACGGCCAGCTCGACGAGCTGGCCGTCTACCGGCCGGGCGGCGCGCAGCTGACGGTGATCACGCACGGCCAGGGGTCGTCGTTCAGTACGGCGTACTCCACTCCCTGGTCGATCCTGAGCGCCGACGCCCGGCTCCTGGCCTACGACTACGACCGCGACGGCAAGTCCGACGACCTGATGGCCTACCGGGTCGGCTCCAACCAGGTCTCGGTGATCACGAAGGGCACCGGCGCCGCTTTCACCGACAAGCTGCCGATCACCTCAGGCGCCCTGCCCGGCTACACGCTGACCGCCGCCGACCGCCTCGTGGCCTTCGACTACGACCACACCGGCAAGGCCGACGACCTGTTCGTCCAGCGCGTCGGAGCGTCGACGCTGACGATCTACACCCGCGGCACCGGCAACACCTTCACCAAGGCCCACAGCACCTCCTGGCCGATCCTCGGGAAGAACACCGACGCCATCGCCTACGACTACGACCACGACGGCCGCTCCGACGACATCCTGGCCTACCGCTACGGCGAGACCGGCCAGTACTCGATCATCTCCAAGGGCCCAGGCGCGGCCTTCGAGGACAAGGTGCCACTCACAACCGGCGGTATCGGCGGCTACGACCTCCGCGGCAGCACAGACCGCATCCTCGCCTTCGACGCCGAACACACCGGCAGCCGCAAGAACCTGTTGACCCACCGCCCCGGCTCCGGCATCGCGTGGGTTATGGATCGGCTCGACCCGGCGCTGCCGAGTACGGCGTGGGTGCTGCGGCCCCGGGGCGAGCAGTCGCTGGTGGAGGAGTTCGCGTACCCGGGCGCCGCGCGGATTCTCGATCAGCTGGGAGTCAAGTTGATCTCGGGAGACGGGCACATCGTTCTCGACGAGGGCTGCCTGGTCCAACCCGACGAGACCGGCGTCGGCTCCATGCGGGTCATGTACACGATCGAGTCCGGTGGACGCCGCACGCTGTGCCTGACCGTTCTCGGGGACACCGGGCACATCGACCTGATGATTCCGAACGTCTACTCGATCCGCGGCGACGGGTACGAGTCGAACACCGGCCACGACTTCGTCGCCCGCATCGACACGCCGACCGGCCCTGTGGTGGAGATCGAGGGCGAGTCGGACACGTACAACCCGGTGGGTATCGGTGCTGACCCCGAGTCGGAGCCCACCACACTGCTGCAGATCCGGGTGCCCTGATGGCCCGGTGGAGCAGGAAGGCCTCCGGTGAGAGCCGGCGGGCCGGGGCGTGGCGGCCGCGCAGCCACCGGGTGCGGAGGGCGATCGCGGCGGCGGTGATCGGCGCGCTGAGCGCGTCGTACCTGGTGTCGCCCACGCAACCCGCGGCGGCGAGCACCACGGCCGAACCGCGTGAGTGTGTTCGAGCCGCGGTCGTCGCGGCGTGGGAGTCCGGCGGGCCTCAGGTCAAGGCAGCGGCCCGAACCGCTCTGCTCGGCGACGAAGCCGCGGTCTGCGCCTTCGTGAACGAGCGTTGGGCCGAGCTGGAGGACGCGGACCGCAGCATCCTCGCGAACCAGATGCACGCCGACGGCGGGCCGTCGACCAAGGCCGCGGTGACGCAGGCGCTGGACGCGAACGACCCAGAGGTCCTGCGCACGTTCCTCGAGTCGGGCTGGCGCGACCCGTGGCACGCGGATCAGGAGATCCGCATCAACCAGATGGTCCAGACCGGTGGTCCGCAGTTGCGGGCGGCCGCCACCCGGGCGATCGATTCGGGTTCCGTCGAGGTCCTGCGACAGTTCCTCGAGTCCGGCTGGGAGGACCCGCACCACGCGGATCTGGAGATGCGGGTCAATCAGATCCACGCCACCGGTGGCCCCTTGGTGAAGCAGGGAGCGCAGCGTGCGCTCGACGCGGGAACTGTCCAGGCATTGAACAGGTTCATCGACGTGGACTGGGGTGTGGCCGCGGCCCGGGACCACGAGCGAGACAGCCTGACCGACTTGCTGAGGGCGGCCAAGGAAGCCGGCGCCGAGGCCAAAGCGGAGACGCTGGCGGCCAAGGAACAGGCCGACCGCGCGGTGGCCGAGGCAGATGCCGCCCGGCGGGCGGCGATCACGGCCCGCGACGCGGCGAACGCTGCGGCCGGTAACCAGCGGGATGCCGAGATCGCGGCGGGCAACGCGGCTCGCGCCGCCCAACAAGCGGCTGCTGCCGCGCAACAGGCAGTCGGGGCAGCGAACGCGGCCGCGGCGGCGGCGCGCGAGGCGTCCCGGGCCGCGGTCCGCGTGGCGCTGGCAGCGTCCCTCGCCCAGAACAAGGCCGCCGAGGCATCGAAGGCCGCGGCAGCGGCCCGCCTGGACAAGAACGCCGCGGGCGCCGCGCGAGACGCCGCGCGGGCCGCCCGGGTCGCCGCCGAGGGCGCGAACACCGCGAGCGCGGCGATCCAGGGGGCTGTCGAGGCATTGAACCAGGTCCGGGCGGCGGCCAGTGCCGCGAGCTCGGCGGGGACGAACGCCACCGCGGCCGAGACTGCCGCGCGGGAGGCGGCTGCCGCGGCCAAGAAGGCGGGAGCCGACGCATCCCAGGTCGAGGCAGCCGCACAGCGCGCCCGCAACGCCAGTCTGCGCGCCGCGCGAGCCGCCGCGGCCGCGATCGCGTACGCCGACACCGCGGTTCCAGCACTTTCCACACCCTTCCAACGCCCGTTTGGAACCGACCATATACAGGGTGCGTCGATTAAGCGCGCTCAGCAGATGGTTTTG